>QHYK01000096.1:0-25693 GCA_003224085.1 Acidobacteriota bacterium
CAGAGTGCAGTAAAGGTGCACGGGGTCTTTCCGTCTAGATGCGGGCATCCGGCGTCTTCACCGGAACCACAAATTCGCCGAGCCGTTCGCCAAGACAGTCGCTCTATCATTCCACCATTCGTGCAGGTCGGAACTTACCCGACAAGGAATTTCGCTACCTTAGGCTAATTGTTAATCTGCATGTCGCCATGCAGTACGGACTATATCTTCTCCAGCAACTTCCCGGAGTCCGGCGTGTAGTCTCTGAGGATTCTGCCAATCACTTCTTGCAAGGATCGCTTTCGGGCCTTGCCTTTCGCAACCGGGTTTAGCGCGTATGCTTTCTGAACGATGCGCACCATTCCCTGTGGTGTTTGGTGTTCCTTGCGCTCCATGGCTTCCACGATCTCGCAAAATCCTTGATACACGGGTTTGCGAGGCGCGAAATTCATGTAGTCACGAAGGTACGGAACCACTCTTTCCGCCAGCGTTCTCCGGCTTGCAATCGCATAAACCAAAACTGTCGGATTTCCCTGTTTTGGAAAAATGCGACCGCTCCCGAACATCCTCTTGGTCAGTTCCAGCATTTGCGGGTAGGCCCGATGCTGATACAGAAAAAACTCGGGGTCCACGTAATACCCAAACCGCGCCGTGGGATGTTCCTTGATGGAGACGCAGACGGAACCCTCGCCTTCGATAAACCCGGCGAGGAACCACTTTTGTTGCTCAGTGATGGACAGGCTTTCCTGCTGATTGGTTGCAGTCATGGATTGTCACCTTCTCGGTACCACGACATACTCCAACTGTTCCAGCATATAGCCAGATTTTGCAACGGCCATCCTTGGTAGCAGGATCACCGTTATAGTTACGGCCGCCGTTCACCGGGGCTTCAGTTCAGGCCTTCGCCTTGCGGCTGAGCCCTTGCTTTAACCTTCCGGCACCGGGCAGGTGTCACCCCCTATACGTCGTATTCGACTTAGCAGAGAGCTGTGTTTTTGTTAAACAGTTGCAGAGCGCATTTCACTGCGACCGCTTCGGGCGATAAACCCTAGTGCGGTGCCCCTTCTCCCGAGGTTACGGGGCTAATGTGCCTAGTTCCTGAGCGAGCGTTCTCTCGAGCGCCTGTGGATATTCACCTTGTCTACCTGTGTCGGTTTGTGGTACGGGCACCTGGCGGACTCCTTAGAGGTTTTTCCCGGCAGCGTAGAATCAGAGACTTCCCGGCCATACGGCCACGTGTCGAGTCTGACCGTTGAATGACCCCGGGGATTTTCCTCCGGGATCCGGCTTACACTCGCCAACCACCATCCATCAGGTGGATCTCCTATCCTTCTGCGTCACCCCATCGTGATAACGTCGCCAGGCGGGACAGGAATATTGACCTGTTGTCCATCAGCTACGCCTTTCGGCCTCACCTTAGGACCCGCCTAACCCTGAGCGGATTAACCTTCCTCAGGAAACCTTAGACTTTCGGCGACACGAGTTCTCATCGTGTTTATCGCTACTTATGCCGGCAGGGTCTCTTGTGTGGAGTTCAGCAGTCCTCTCGGTCTGCCTTAAGACCACACACAATGCTCCCCTACCAAAAACATTTCCGAAGAAATGTCATTTCGCAGCTTCGGTCGTGTGCTTGAGCCCCGTTGGATTGTTGGTGCATATCCGCTTGACCAGTGAGCTGTTACGCTTTCTTTAAAGGATGGCTGCTTCTAAGCCAACCTCCTGGCTGTCCGAGCGAATACACTTCCTTTCCCACTTAGCACACAGTTAGGGACCTTAGCTGGCGATCTGGGCTGTTTCCCTTTTGACCACGAAGCTTATCCCTCGTAGTCTCACTCCCGTGCAGTTGTCCGCGGCATTCGAAGTTTGATTGGATTCGGTAACCTGAGTTGGTCCCTAGTCCATTCAGTGCTCTACCACCGCGGCAATTCACACAAGGCTGTCCCTAAAGACATTTCGGGGAGAACGAGCTATCACGGAATTTGATTAGCCTTTCACCCCTACCCTCAGCTCATCCGAGCGATTTTCAACTCACACCGGTTCGGTCCTCCAGCCGCGGTTAAGCGGCCTTCAACCTGGCCAAGGGTAGATCATCCCGCTTCGCGTCTATTCCTACGTACTTGTCGCCCTGTTCGGACTCGCTTTCGCTACGGCTCGCTTGCGCTTAACCTTGCACGTAAGAATAACTAGCCGGCTCATTAAGCAAGAGGCACGCCGTCAGGCGTGTACGGACCGAAGTCCCTACATAGCCCTCCGACTGCTTGTAAGCATACGGTTTCAGGTTCTATTTCACTCCCCTCGCAGGGGTGCTTTTCGCCTTTCCCTCGCGGTACTGGTTCACTATCGGTCGCCAGAGAGTATTTAGCCTTGGAGAGTGGTCTCCCCAGCTTCCCACCGGATTACACGTGTCCGGTGGTACTCAGGATTCCGCTTCGAGTCCGATCAGCTTTCGGTTACAGGGCTTTCACCTTCTATGGCCCCGCTTTCCAGCGGGCTCACCTAGCCGTCGGATTGGTAACTCTACTCACGCGGTCCTACAACCCCCAATTGTAAACAATTGGGTTTGGGCTGTTCCGATTTCGCTCGCCGCTACTTTCGGAATCTCTGTGATTTATTTTCCACCAGGTACTGAGATGGTTCACTTCCCTGGGTTGGCTCATACCCGCCTATGTATTCAGCGGGCTGTAACGGGAGTTCATCCCGCCGGGTTTCCCCATTCGGACATCCTCGGATCAAAGCCTGCTTGCGGCTTCCCGGGGCTTATCGCAGCTTGCCACGTCCTTCATCGCCTTCTGGCGCCAAGGCATCCACCGTACGCCCTTAGTAGCTTAATCATAAAACTTACTCAATCCGTCTGTGGCTTTGAACGGCCGGGCCAAAGCCCGGCCTTGACAAAACCTTAGACGTTCCGATTCCTGCAGCTCCCTACCTCCTCGCGTCCGTTCTCCACTCACCCGGGCATGGGCTCGCGGATTTGTCCAGCCGCTTCTTGCGAAGCGGCTAAGAAACTAACGCAGGCTTTCGACTCCACAGTCTTCGGATTCAGCAGCCAGAGGCAAGGGCTTTTAATCCCTATTCCCAAGCTCCTGATCTGAATAAGCCGCCTTGTTCCACAGTTATGCTCAATCTCGAGCAAACTTGTAATAACCCACACCTTCACTCCCTCGCGCGGACCGTAATCCGGGCAAAGTTATCGGCGTGGGCTTGCCAGCCTTTCTGTTGTCAAAGAACCTTTGTTCCGAGATTTTCGGAATGCCCTGAATGCCTCAGGACGCGTCTGGCGGGACTTACCGGCTCGCTTTGCGCGAACTTGCCTTCCAGCTCTGCCCCAGTTTCTGGGATTTTGCTTGGTGTTTTAGTTGCCCAGCGACGCGGTTCGAAAATCCCTTGCGGAACTTCTTCCCACTCGTCACCGCCCCTAAATCTTTGCCGCAAAATAAAAAACCCGGCGTCGAGCGCCGGGTGCAGCCACCCACACCTGAGTGGCTCCACGCGTTGCTCGACTTCTTTCTACCCTGTACTCGTAAAGAACCCCACTATTGGATCTAACTTCTCGCCTTCGTTTTTTTTCTCGGAAGACTTCTTCGATCCGACTGTGATGCCCCTGTGCGGTCCCAGGCTCTCAGGCGTGCCCTCAGACCATTCGTAATCATACCAGCTTTTCTTATTTCGTCAAGCCCTCAAGGCAATTATTTTTTCCTCAGACCCCCGCCCACCTGTGAAAATCGTCTCGACATCGCCGATGATTCCCGGCGCATCCGCAAACTGGCCTGCCCTCCAGATAACCCCTGAAGTGGGAAATGGGCCGGGCATTGGTTTGCCTGCACGGCCTGCCTGATAGGCCGGTACCGGGAACGACACGCACTCTTGTTGCCGGCGAATTCGCTTGCGCAATCTAGTACAATTGCTTCAAGCTCAAGGGATACCCACCGTTCCGAGCGTTGTTCGCAGTTTGATTCGGCGAAGGGGTCGACCCGGCCACCTCCTCCGATTCCGTTGGGCTATCTTCAGGAGGTGTAAAAAATGTTCCCATCGCAGCTTTCTCGCAAGCTCTGCCTTGCCCTGACAGCAGTGGGCCTCATCGCTTCCGCAGGCTGCTCGAGCCACGAAGGTACCAACCAGCCTGCGAAGCGGGCAGCCAAGGCCGCCGCTCCCAAGGCCGCGGCCCCCAATGTGGAAACGCCTAAGGCCATGCCTGTTTCCGCCAAGGCGCAGCCGACCGGGCCCGTGATCACCGTGCCGAAGGGCACGCCGATCACCGCCATCGTGGACCAGACGCTGCGCAGCAACAAGACTCACGAGGGTGATACCTTTGCCGCCAGCCTCGCCGCACCCGTCAAAGTGAATGGCAAGACCGTGCTGCCCAAGGGTGCGCAGGTTACCGGCAAAGTCGTGACCGTGAAGAAGAATGAGCTAAAGGTTCAGCTTGCTTCCGTCACTCTCCGTGGAAGGTCCTACGACCTGCAGACCAACACGCGTCGCCCGTCCGACAAGGTCAAGACCGCGTCGGCCAAGTCGAGCGACAGGAGCAAGGAAAAGACCAAAGAAAAGAAGACGGACAACTCCACGCTCGGGGCAAAGACGGAGCTAACCTTCAAGCTGTCCAAGCCCGTCACCGTGCCGGTGAAAGGCTGAGGACCATTACGCCGAACAGGCTTTCTGCCTGTCCCCTGGCGTTTCTGCGGTCACCCCGGGGCACGATGCATCGTGCCCCCTTTTTCTTAAATCGCCGACGAATGCACCACCAGGGCCATTTCCCGGTAAGCGCATAGCGCATTTGCGAGTTGCATTTGGCGCGGCGTTCGGCACTCCGGCTCAAACAATTTCGGGCTCCCCACCAAAATCACCGCGGTTTTCGCCCGCGACGTGGCCACATTCAGCCGGTTCAGACTGTACAAAAACTCCATCCCACGCGGCGCGTCTTCCGGCGACGACGTCGTCATGGAATAAATCACCACCGCTTCTTCCTGGCCTTGGAATTTGTCCACCGTGCCAATCTTCATCTTCCCCAGCCGCGCCGACAAATCCGCCACCTGCGCGTTGTACGGCGCGACAATCAGAATGTCCTCTTCCTTCAGCCGCCGCTGATGGCCTGCACCGTAAAACCATTTCACTTCTGGCCGCAGCAGTCCCTTTACAATGCGCGCAACAACCTCCACTTCTTCCGCGCTGGAGTTGCGGTTCCCCTCATGTTCCACCGGCGCAAACCACAGCCCGGCCCCTTTCACCAAGGGATGTCCTTCGAGCACGCGGCTGTGGGTTAACACTTCGGACTCCAGCCGCTCTTCATAAAAAAGTTCGGAAGTGAACTGACAGATTTTCGGATGCAACCGCCAAGTTCTCGGCAGCAGAAATCCCCTGTCCGGCGGAATGGTCTTGTGGTCGCCCAGCAGGTGCTCGAGAGCCGATTTCTCGGCCCCCTCGGGGTGGCTGCCCTTCAGCGGCCGCTCCAGCTGCTGCGGATCGCCGATCAGCACCAGGCTCTTGGCCGCTTGCGACACCGCCAGCACATCCGCCAATCCCATTTGTCCCGCTTCGTCGATGAACAGTACGTCCACCGCTTCAAACGCCGCCTCCGGCGTCCAAAGCCACGAGGTGCCGCCTACTACGTTTGTTCTGCCCGCCCGCAGAGCCGCCCAAGCATCCTCGTTTTTCTTAGCAATGGCAATTTCCTCCCTCCATTGTTCGCCGTCGGACCGCTGCATGCACGTCACGCCTTCCTGGCCCGCTTCTTTCGCTGCGTCCATCACTTCTTCGAGAAGCTTCTGAATCACCTTGTGGCCCAGTGCCGTGATTCCAATCTTTTTTCCCTGCTTCACTAACTCGCAGATCATGCGCGCGCCGGTAAAAGTCTTTCCGGCACCCGGCGGCCCTTGTATCGCAAACACGGAATCTTTCAGAGCCGACGCGATGCGGCACGCGGTGGACTTGGGACTCTCGCCGGCCCGGGGTTCCAGCGTTTCTCCTTTCTCGAGCCTGGGGCGCTTGCGGAGCAGCAAGTCGCGGCCGGCGCGGTATTTTCCCGCTGCGTCGATACCGTTCGCCGCCACCCACTCCCCGATGCGGAAAAGCGCTTCGGCGTGCTCCTTCACGCTTAGTGGCCGGTCCCAAAGGTAAACAGCGGTTGGATGGAGTTCCGCAGTTTTTTTTGTTTTCTTGATGTTGATCGTGCGCCGGACCGGGTCGATTTCGAGAACCGCCCCGAACTTTTCGCCCTTGCAGTATAGGTCGTCCTCGGCACGCGCTTCCGTCTCCTGCTTTTCAAAGCTGTAGAGGTCCACGGGAATGTTTCGTTCCACTTGCAGGCGTTTCACAAACTCAAGTCCGGCCAATCCCGCTCGTTCCTCCAGCAGGTCCGCATCGTTCAGGTCAGCGAGCCGATATCCTTCCCAATACGTTGCCTTGTCTTCTCGCCGGTGCCAGTCCTGCAGCTGCGCCAGCAGCCACTGCGCATGTTGCTCGATGGTACGCGCCTGGGCGTCTGCGGGTATCCCTCGGGTCAATTTCTCTACCAACGCTGCAACACGTTTCTGCCTTTCGTCCAGCTCCTCCGACGGCGCCTCCTCGTGGTCGACAAATCGCGGAACTTTCCTTCCTTCTTCTTCGAGCTTCCGCCGCTCGGCCTCCAGCCAATCGCGCAGCTTTGCGGTGGAAACGCAATCCTCGCGGTTGTAGCCCTCCATCACCTCGCGAATTTCGTCCGGGAGGACCTCGCCGCCCCAGCCCAACTCTAGCCGGTGCTCGACATAACGCATTGCGCTGCGCGACCTGTCTAAGGGCGTCGCGCGTTCGAATCCGTAAAATGCCTCAATCTTTTTCAGAGAATATTCTTCCACGCTGGCCCGCACGCCTTGTTTGAAGGCTTGGTGCAAATCCACCAGCACCCCAGCGCGCAGCATGCGGTCGATTTCGTCTTCGCGCGTCGCGTGCATGCCCATCAGGCGCTTCATCGTTCCCGGTTCGTACGCGCCGAAGTGATACACGTGCATCTTCGGATCGGCCTCGCGCCGACGCCTGATTTCGTCCACCAGCCATTCGAAGCCCCCCTTCTCCTCCTCCCGGTTCAGCGCCCAGCGCTTTTCGTAAAGCAGTTCGCCGCTCGTGTCTCGCGCCGCAAATCCAAATAGATATTGCAGTCCCTGTTCCCCCACAAAGGGATCGCCTTCGAAATCCATGAACACATCGCCCGGAGAAGGCTCTGGCAGCCTGCAGAAACCCATTCCTTCCGCCACCGGCTGAAGCAACTCGTGCACCAGCCGCTGCTTGGTCCGCCCTTGGACCTGCACCCGCGCCTGCTCGCGCATGCGTCGGTACGCTTCCTTTGACCCGTGTCTCGGCCGCTCCTTCAGCGGAATCGGCAACGCCGCCAACTTCGCCATCGTCTCTGCGCCCCACGCTGCAAACTGGTCGCGCTGCTGCCGACGAATGTCGGCCACAAGTGACAGATGATCGTCCGCACGCCTTCGCGCATCGCATTGGCGAAACCACCTGCAGATGTTGCAGTGCTCTACCGGCTCCGGGTAAGTCGCCTCGAGGGGCTCCATGGCCCGGTCAAATGTCAGCGCGTATTGGCCTGTTTTCAAGGGCGCTGCCTTCGGCTGTGGGCCGTTTCGGGCCCTAGCGCCAATCCCTTTGTCGCTTTCCTCGCGGCCAGCCGATGCGACCACCTTGATCAATCTCGCCTTCACGTATCGGTAATAAGCCGCATACTCGGCTACGCGATATTTCTCGCCTTCAAAACCCCCGCCCGGCGGCACCACCCACAAGAACTCCGGCATCGTCCCCTGAATTTTTCCTAGCAGCTCGGAATACAAAGAGAGTTGCAGAATCGTCGTGGCTTTCGTTTCCTTCGCCAGTTTCGTGTCCGCCACTTCGTACGACCACGCCCAGCGCTTGCTCGGGGTCGCCACGCGCCGCAATACGTCCGGCCGGCCAAACCATTCCCCGTCGCTGAGGGCGCCCTGCGCAATCACGTCCGCGCCGCGCTCCATCAGCGCCAGAGTTTGCTCGAGAAGCCGCTTTTCTTCTTTGTGTGGGACATTGCTTAGGTTCTCGACGGTCAGCCCCTGGGCGCAAAGATGAGCAAGATACTCACGCTCGTGCCTCTCACCGCGTTCTCGAATAACAGCCAAGTCCGGGGCCGCCCACTCGGGCTCCGCTCGCTTTCCCTGCGCCACTTGCAGGTCCAGCGTCGTGAGGTGACGGCACGCCAAGTGATTTCCCAGGTCCGTCGCCGCCAGCCGAATTTTTCCCGCTGCCAGTTTCATATTCTTCTTCGCGTCTCTAGATTCGTTGGGGTTGCACCAGCCTCATGGCCTGAAAAGGGTACCCTGCTTTCGCTGCCGATGCGAACAAATGCCGTGCCATTCGTGCCATTCGGGGAATTCGCTTGTCTGGTCTTCCGACCGTTGCCCTGTCATTCTGCTTCGCGCAATCGCCGGGCATAAAGCGCGCAACATTTGTTTCATTTGTTCTCATCCGGGTTCTGGCCGACAAAATTCCTTGACAGACCTCACCGGCGCCCCTAGAGTAACGCGCATCGGGGACTGTGCCTTCCTTGCATCATCTGTTGCACAAGGCCCCTTGTGCATTCGCTTTGTTTGGGTTTGCGACACTCACTTTGCCGTATTGATGCAGTAAGACTTCCAACCCGGGGTCGGAGGCTTCCATGAATCGCAGCAGTTTTTTGCGTCCTGATTTTTCTTCGTTCCGCCGCGCGATTTCGCTTCTTCTTCCGCCACTGGCCTTCTGTTTTCTCCTCGGAGCGGCCTGCTTCTTTTTGCCCCCGGCTCTCCTCGGGCAAACAGCTGGCACCGGCGCTCTGGCTGGCGCCGTAACGGATCCTAGCGGAGCGTCTGTCGCGGACGCCAAAGTGAAGCTGACCAACGAGGCGACGGGGGAAGTGCGCGCGGTCGTTTCCAATGCCGCGGGCAACTACATTGTGACACTCCTCCCCCCTGGACAGTACGGATTGGAGGTTTCTAAACAAAGTTTCAAGCTCGTGCAGGTTTCGCATCTCCGCGTAGACGTGACAGAAACAACCACCTTCAATGTGCGCATGGAACTGGGAGAAATGGCGCAAAGAGTCATGGTCGAGGCTCAATCCGAGCTACTGCAAACAGAATCGAGCTCCCTGGGACGCATCACAACTGGTGACCAGGTGCAGACGCTGCCCCTGGCGGTTGGAAATTTTACGCAGATTATTGGCCTGAATCCCGGCGTAGCGACAGAAGTGACCGACGCCGGTCAGATCGGCCGAGGCGGGGGAGGAAATAATCAAGCTCCCACCGTTTCCAACGGCAACTGGGCGTCCGATAACAATTTTCAGATGAACGGTGTGGGCGTAAATGACAATCAACAGAGCGGCTTCTTTAGCGCTGGCGTAGCGATTCCTAACCCCGACTCGATTGAGGAATTCAAGGTTCAGACGGGCCAGTTCGATGCGGGCTACGGGCGCAATGCTGGCGCCAACGTGGACGTCATTACCAAAGGTGGTTCAAACGCTTTGCATGGGGAGGCTTTTGAATTCTTCCGCAATGAAGATCTGAATGCCAACACCTTCTTTCGCAATGCGGTAAGCCAACCTCGGCCGGTCCTCAGGCAGAATCGGTTTGGCGGGAACTTGGGGGGGGGCCATACGAAGAGACAAGCTGTTTTTCTTTACCTCCTACCAAGGAACCCGCCAGCATAATGGACTGGACGCCAACTGCTCCGCGAACGTGACGGAAGCCCCGCTAACAAATGATCGTTCAGCCGCCGCACTCGGGCAATTATTCGCGGGTCAAACAGGTCTTCTCGGAGGAGAAGCGATAGCTTCCGACGGTTCGAACATCAATCCTGCGGCGCTGGCGCTCTTAAATATAAAACTGCCGAACGGGCAGTTCATGGTTCCCACGCCGCAGAAAATCAATCCTAATGCTGCGGGAGGCTTTGACGCCGAGGGTTTTTCCGCCTATAGCCAGGCTTGTCCTTTTGCCGAAGACCAATTCATGACCAACGGCGATTACTTGATGTCCGAGAAGAGCAAGCTAATGGCGCGCTTTTTCTTTGCAAACAGCGGCATCACTTACACCCTGCCGACCACTAACCTTACCGGTGGTGGTTCACCTCCGGGCTTCCCTGTGAACCTGACGCAAAACTTCAGAAATTTCTCCCTCACTCACAACTATATCTTTAACCCGGGCCTCGTCAATCAAGCGGAGATCGCCTTTCACAGGATTCTCGCGACCTTCGTCCAGAGCAAGTCGTTTAGCTTTTCCCAAATCGGCTCCCAGGTCGTTCCTTCGGATAACACCATTCCCGCCATCGCCATTGATGTTCTTGGAACCAGCGGGTTGTCTCTTGGTGGGAACGGCCAAACCGTCAGGCTCGCACAGAATTTCTACACGTTTCAGGATTCCCTCTCCTGGACCCATGGCAAGCATAGTTTCCGGTTCGGAGGCGGAGCTTCGAGGGAACAAAACAATCAGGTCGGTTTCCACTATCTCATGGGAGAAGGCTTCGCGACGTGGGCGGATTTTCTCTTAGGATTGTCCGGGGCGCCGCAGGCATCGGGTGGAAATGGCTCCGGTTTCAGTAATGTAGTCCTGGCGATCGACCTTCTCGGACTGTTTGACCGCGCCTATCGTGATTGGTATGCCTTTGGGTTCGCACAGGACGATATCAAACTGACCAAGCGCCTCACCTTCAATGTTGGCTTGCGTTACGACCGGATCGGAGACTTTGGGGATGCCCTTGGCCGGAACGCCTCTTTCGATTCAAGCCTTGCGGATCGAAATCCAGCTGGTCCAACTCTGGCGGGAACCACCGTTCCCTCAAACTTCCAGGGCACGATTCCTGCAGGCGTAAAGCGGCTCGCCAATGACTACGGCATGAACGGCATAGGGCAAAACACTTGGAATCCGCGCGTCGGTTTCGCTTACCAGCTTCCTCACGTCGCCAATCGCTTGGTTCTTCGCGGAGGCTACGGGGTGTTTCACTCTCGTGACACCGGTCAGCCTTTCATCCAATTGCTCACTGCGCCACCCTTCGGCCAGATCCGTGAGGCCCTGTTCGTCTCTGCTCCTAGCGAGCAGGTGCCGCTTCCTCTGAATCCGCCGCCTTTTCCCACCTTTATTCCCTATGGGCCAGGCGCTTCGACATCGAACACCATCACGGTATTTGATCCAAACTACCGGCCACCCAACATCCAGGAGTACAGCCTCGGGCTGGAAACTCAGCTCACACCCAGCACAGTTCTGGAAGTTGGTTATTCTGGAGCGCGCGGGCTGCATGTAATCCGCGAACGCTCCATCAATCAGGCAGACATGGCTAGTCCGTCGCACCCCCTTCGCGGACAGACTACCAATACTCTTGCCAATCTTCCTCTGCGGGTTCCCTTTGAAGGATGGAGCCCCGCGCTGCTCCAGCAAATCGAGTCCTCCGGGGCCACCTGGTACAACGCGCTCCTGGTTGGCCTGAACAAACGGTTCAGCCACGGTCTGCAACTGCAGGCTTCCTATACTTTCTCCAAGAGCCTTGCAACTGACTTTGGCACTTCCACCGGAGCGAACGGCGGCTCATCAGCCGGCAATCAAAACGATCCCAAGTCGCGGTATGGTCCCGACAATTTCATTCGTCCGCATCGCCTTATTCTGAATTACCTCTATCAACTGCCTAGTCCCGGCAAGCAGCATGCGTTTGTTCGCCAAGCCTTAGGCGGCTGGATGCTGGTAGGCGTAACGACAATGCAAGACGGCCATCTCCTCACTATTCTTTATTCCAACGGTGCCAATATCCTGGGCACCAGCAATGATCGGGCTCAGCTCTCCGGGACTTGTGGGGCAGCACAATATGTAAACCCCGGCTCGGTAAGCTTCAACACCAGCGCCGGCCGGACTTATATCCATACCAGTTGCTTCACTCAGCCTCCCATCATCGGAGACGAAGAGCCTCCAGGAACGTGCGCTGTGCCCTTGCCAGATGGGAACTGCCCGTCAGCAGCCAGGGGCTTTGGAAACTCTGGTGTAGGCATTTTAAAGGGACCTAGCCAGGTCAATTTCGATTTCTCCGTGATTAAGCATTTTCCCGTGCGGCGGATCAGCGACTCTTCGGATCTGGAATTCCGCTCCGAGTTTTTCAACATCTGCAACCATCCGCAGTTCGGCGATCCGGATATTACTCAGAACGACCCCGGGTTCGGCCGCATCACGACGACCGCTGTCTCGCCACGAATCGTTCAGTTTGCCCTGAAACTAAGACTCTGACGCTATGGGGGTGGGCGTCTTGCTAAAAACTGGTTCCCCGGAAGGAATTGTCGTCCGACGGGAAAGGCCTGCCCGGTTTCAGCGCGCACTTTCAAATGGATGCCAGCGGGAAAGTCAGCGAAACCGTTTTTAACCAGCCCGACGGCGTCTTCCACGCAAAAAGCAAATCTACTGCCGCAGACTCGGTTCCCGCGGCAGAAGGCCGGTGAGAGGAAGTGCAGTCGCCGCTACCAGCCGGGTTCGGCGACGAAGATCATTTCGGGGGAGTTGTCGCGGATGGGCGTTTTGTCGAAATCGCCGTACTCCGCGGTGATGCGGAAGCCGCAGCGCACCAGCAAATGCTCGACTTCGTAGCGAAAGAAATAGCGCAGCGGCCAGGCGAAGACCAGGCGCTCTTTGCGTCCGTTGGGATGCTCGACACTGTAGATCATCTCGACGTCGTTGCGTTGTTCGGCGCGGTGAAAGGCGGCGACGCGTTCGCTGATGCGAACCTGTTTGCCGTCGTGGGACTTGTACTCGACGAGCGGCGATTCGCGCATGTGGATGGGGTCGTGGATGCGCTCGGCGTCGGTCTGGAAGACGTCCAGGATGAGCCGGCCACCCGGACGCAGATGCTTGCGGACACGCTCCAGGCAAGCCATCTGGTCGCGCACTTCGAGCAAGTGCTGAAACGGGCGGAACGGAATGATGATGAGCTGGAATTTTTCGCCCAAGTCAAACTGGGTCATGTCGGCCTGAACGAGGTGGACGCGTTCGCGTTCTTCTTTGTTGAGGGCCGCTCGCTTGCCTCCGGCGCGTTCAAGCATGCGCTCGGAAAGGTCGAGGCCCGTGACGCGCTTGCCCATTTGCGCGAGCGCCATGGTGATGCGGCCGGTGCCGCAACCCAGTTCCAGTACGGGATCGCCGTACTCGCGCGCGGCGTCGCGATAAAAGGCGACGTCCTGCGTGCGCTGGCGCACGAGCGGCGATTCGTCGTAGTAGTCCGCGATGAACGAGTCGTATAAAGCGGGCGACGCGGCTTTTTCGTTGGCTGGCAAGGGCGATCCTGAATCAACCTAAGAATAACGTAACGCAGGGAGGCAGAGCACGCAGAGAAAGACTCTATCCCATGACCGCGTCGGCTTCGATTTCGACGAGCATCTCGGGTGAAATGAGCTTGCTGACTTCCACCATACTGGTCGCGGGGCGAATCTCGCCGAAAAACTCGCCGTGGGCGCGGCCGACCTTTTCCCATTCGGAAATGTTGGTGACGTAGATGCGCGTGCGCACCACGTCGCGCAAGGTGGCGCCAGCTTTTGCAAGCGCCGCTTCGATGTTGCGGATGGTTTGGATGGTTTGCGCGCGAGCGTCGCCCACGCCGACAATTCTTCCGTCGGGGCCGGTCGCGGTAGTTCCGGAAACGGTGATGGTGTTGCCGATACGCACGGCGCGCGAGTAGCCCACAATCGGTTCCCAGGGCGCTCCGCTCGAGACGTTTTGCCTGTCCATGTTCGGTTTCTCCTTGGTCCCGCCAAAAGCATAATCCAATTGGGGCCATTTCAACACGGGCCGGCGGCAAGTACCCGCGGATTTGGCTATGATGCTAAACTGAATGCACTTTCGCGGAGAACTCGATACAAGTGAAACAGACCGGGACAAGGGATGAAGTGCAACAACATTCTGGAATCCGTCGGACGCACGCCACTGGTGCGCCTGAACCGGATTAACAAAGACCTCAAGCCGCAGATGTACGTGAAGGCGGAATTCACGAACCCCGGCGGTTCCGTGAAGGACCGCATCGGCATCACCATGATTGATGATGCAGAGAAGCGCGGCCTGCTCAAGCCGGGCGGCACGATCATCGAAGGCACTTCCGGGAATACAGGAATGGGGCTGGCGCTGGTGGCGGCGGTGCGCGGCTACAAATGCGTGTTCACCACCACCGACAAGCAATCGAAGGAAAAAGTGGATTTGCTGAAAGCGCTGGGTGCGGAAGTAATTGTGTGTCCGACGGCGGTGGACCCCGAAGATTCGCGTAGCTACTATTCGGTGGCGAAGAAACTCGCCCGCGAAATTCCGAATTCTTACTACCCCAATCAGTACGACAACCCCATGAATCCGGAGGCGCACTATCGCACCACTGGGCCGGAGATTTGGGGTGACAGTGAAGGGAAGGTTACGCATTTCGTTTGCGGCCTCGGAACGGGCGGAACAATTAGCGGCGCGGGAAAATATCTTAAGGAAAAGAATCCCGCGGTGAAGATTGTGGGCGTCGATCCGTACGGGTCGCTGTACTACGACTTCGTGAAGACAGGGAAGACCATCAAGGCGAAGACCTATGTCGTGGAAGGCATCGGCGAGGATTTTTTCCCGACAACGATGAATTTGAAGATTCTCGACGACATCATTCAGGTGAATGACGAAGAATGTTTCGCGGTGGCGCGGCGATTGGCCAAGATGGAAGGGCTATTTACAGGCGGTTCGGGAGGCGGATGTTTGTCAGCTGCTTTGCGGCTGGCGAAAGATCTCGGGCCGAATGACTTTTTGGTCGCGCTGCTGCCGGATACGGGGATGCGTTATCTCAGCAAGGTGTACAACGACGAATGGATGCGCGAGCGCGGATACGTGGATGCGGCGGTGCCCATCACCGCGGCGGAAGTAGTCAAGGCCAAGCACGCCGCAGGCAAAGCGCGGGAACTTGTGATCGCGCGGCCGTA
Organism: Acidobacteriota bacterium; assembly: GCA_003224085.1. Classification (GTDB taxonomy): domain Bacteria; phylum Acidobacteriota; class Terriglobia; order Acidiferrales; family UBA7541; genus Acidiferrum. The sequence continues at coordinate 14,918 of QHYK01000096.1, forward strand.
TCAGACAGTGTTCCACGCCCTGAAAACGATGCAAGACCAAGACATTTCGCAGATCCCCGTATTTGAAGAAAACACGCCTATCGGGACCATTTACGAAGACCAGATTTTGAACCTCGCGCTGCAAGGCAAGGATTTGCGCAAGCTGGTGGTGCGCGAAGTGATGAGCAATCCGCTGCCGCAGGTGCCCAAGACCGCGCCGGTCGAGCGCGTGACGCACATCTTGAGTCATGAAAATCCCGCGGTGTTCGTTGACATGGGCAATTCGCACTTCGAAATTCTCACCAAGTACGACCTCATGAGCACGGTGGCCTCGCTCATGGAGCAGAAGCGTTAAGCGTGATTCGCACCGCTTTCATTTCCACCGACAGGACAAGCAAGCGTGAAGATTCATGATTTCAATGAGCGGCTCAAAGACGCCATCCTTATCGCCGATGGAGCGATGGGATCGATGCTGCACGAAGCCGTCGGGCCGCAGCGATGCTTCGATGAGTTGAACGCGACCGAGCCGGAAGCGGTTTTTCGCATACATCAGGCGTATATCGAAGCGGGCGCGCAAATTATTGAGACCAACACATTCGGAGCGAACCGCTTTAAGTTGGCGCCGCTGGGGCTTGGCGATAAAGTGCAGCGGCTGAACAGCCGGGGTGTGAAAATCGCACGCGAGGCACGCGAGTCTGCCGCCCGCGAAGTGCTGATCGCAGGCTCCCTCGGGCCGCTCGGGCTGGGGGTGCAGGCGCGCCATCCGGACGATAAAGAGATTCTGGATGTTTTTTACGAGCAGGCGCTGGCGCTCGAAGAGCGCGGGGTCGATTTCTACATCCTGGAAACTTTCTCTTATATTGAAGAAATTCTGCTCGCCGTGGATGCGATCCGCTCGTTTTCCGGTTTGCCCATTGTGGCCGAGCTTACCTATTCGGAGGAAGGGACAACGCATGGCGACATTCGCCCCTCGGACGCGGCATCGCGACTGAAAAACAAAAATGTTCAAGTGATCGGGGCAAATTGCACGCTGGGTCCGCAGGCGCTGCTGCCGATTCTGCAAGAACTGTCGGCGGTGGATGACATTCGAATCAGCGCAATGCCCAACGCTGGCTTTCCGAAGCGCGAGGGCGACCGCATCGTGTATCCCAAATCTTCGCCGGAATATTTCGCGCTGTTTGCCCGGGAAGCCGCGGCGCTCGGGGTGCGCATTCTGGGGGGGTGCTGCGGGACGACGCCGGCGCACATTCGCGCGATGGCGGAAGCAGTTAAGTCGCTTCGGCCGGCCCAAACTCATGCGGTGGGGCCGACGGTGGAAGCCGTGGCCAAACCCACGCCGATCCCGATCTCGCAGCGCGAGCCGGAAAGCAATTTCTGGAAGAAGCTAAATAAAAAAGAATTCGCGGTGTGCGTGGAGATCGATCCGCCGAAAGGCCTTTCCCTTGACCGCATCTTCGAGCAAGTGGACAAGGTAATGGCCTCGGGGAAGGTGGACGTCATCGACATCAACAGCGGAGCGATGGCCCGCGTGGGGATGGACGCGCTCGTCGTCGCGGGGGCACTCGAAGGGCGCGGCGTGGAAACCATTCCCCACTTGACGACACGCGACCAAAACATTATCGGACTGCAAGCCGGACTGCTAGGTGCGTGGACAGTCGGCGGTGTGCGCAACGTGCTGGCGATTACCGGAGACCCGCCGTCGGTAGGCGACTACCCGGAGACCAGCGGCGTTTATGAGGTGGACTCAGTCGGGTTGGTGAAAGTACTGGGCCGGTTGAATCAGGGAACCGATTGGGCGGGCAAAACGCTGGGCGGGGCGACGAATTTTGCCATTGGCGTTGCACTTAATCCGGTGGCCGATGATGTGGACAATGAAATCGCGCGCTTCCATGCAAAGGTCGAGGCCGGCGCTCACTTCGCCATGACCCAGCCGCTTTTTGATCCAGAGCACTGGCGCGCATTCCTTAAGAAATTGGGGGGCGGCCAGCCGCGGATACCGATTTTGATCGGCGTGTGGCCGCTCAATAGCTACAAGCAGGCGCTGCGGCTGAACAATGAAGTCCCCGGCATCGTGATTCCCGAATCCTTGTTGAGGTCCATGGAGCGAGCGGGAGCGTCCGCACGCGACTGCGGCTTCCAAGTCGCCCGGCAGATGCTTGCTTGGGCGCGCACAGAACTTGCAGGCGCTTACCTGATTCCGCCGTTCAAACGCTACGAAGAAATCCTGGAAATCCTCTGATCTTGCGGTGTAGTTCAGTCTTCCGTTCTCAGCATTCAGTGAACAAGCAGAAAATGTTGAGGGGCTTCCCTGCAATCCGCGCTTCTTCCTTCCTCTCCCTGCTTGGATCTGGATTGCAAATTGCTTTTGCCGGAACCCAGAACTCGGAGGGAAGCATGCATCGGAGCAAATTGCGCAAGTTTTTTCGGACAGGCTGTAAGGTTGTTCAGGCACTGGTTCCGGCAAGGGACCCACGGCGGATGGTTTCTTCGATGCTTGCCGCATTACTCCTTGCGTCAAATGCACAAGCACAGACGCAGGCCCCGGCCTCCGCCCAGACCCTGGTCGGAGACTGGCGAGCGCAATGCAACGGGACTTTTGTGCATGCGGTTACGGAGAGACCACCGTGCTGGTGTGGTCGTGAATGATTTTCCAGCCATCGGGAAACTTCTGCCAGACGAGAGTGAACACGCCGCCGATGTCGCCGGCGGTCTCGCGCTTCAAGTGCCATTGGCCTAAAACCAGAGCCGCACTCGGGCCAAGGAAGCGGAATTCCAAGTCTGAAAAATCAAGTTCGCCCATCGTGGTGCGGTCCGGATAGTTTTTCTTATAGCGCGCCCGCACGCCGTCCCAACCGCGCGAGACACCATTACTTCCGGAGAAGGTTAATTCCGGCGAATGCCAGTAGCCGACCAGAAAGGCCTCCACATCGCCGCGATTCCAAGCCGCTTGCTGCGCTTTCAAAACGGCGTTGATGGCCGTGCGGTCGGCATCACGAGCGTCGCCCGGCTTGCCAAGCAGCGGCCGCTGCCCGAGGAAACAGCAAAAGGCAAGCAAAGCAATTCCAAGTACAGCGAAAGCCGGGGTTCGAGTGAGAGACATGGCCAACCTCCTATCGCTCTATGGCTAGCGCCTTTTGCATTGCCTAACCCGGCCGCTCTGTAAGTGATTGACAGGTAGGAGGATAGGCTCTAGGCGGGGGAATAGCAAGGCGTTCGTAAGTAGACGGGATTCTCAATATGGCCAGCGCTCTTGTTCCTCAACGGCTACGGCTAATCGTTCCATCCCTTTGGTACTCCCGAGCTATTGGCGAGTATTTTTTCTGGCGCCACAATCCCTTCGAGGCTGAGGGATGTTCTCCGCCATGCTATTTGCGATCTCGATTGTGGCCCTGTCACAGTTTGCCGTCTACTACTGGCGGGCGGTACTGGCAGGGGTTGCCGCTCTTCCTGTATCGGAACGCGTGCTGGTAGCGGCCCATGTCGAGGATGGGCGCCTCCTGGCGCAACACTTCGAGACGCTTGCCGGCCTTTACGAGGTGACACCCGATCTACAGCCGAACAGCGGCGGGCTGGGCCTGGTGCGCGTATATTACCGGCTTGTTCAAAGTCTTGGCCTACTCCCGATGCTCGCCGCTTGGAGCGAGCGCGAGCGCCTGATTTGCGCCCGCTATGCGGCGGTGCAGGTGGGGCGCCGGCTGCAAGCGAATCTCGACCTGGTTGCCTCGTTTCGTTCTTGTTGACGGTTTCTGTTGCGCTCTTCTCCCCCATCGGCGATGAATCCCTGATCAAAAATCCCTGTGTTTTCTTTTATTCCTGCCGACGCCTTCCTGCTCGCGCGGCGGCTTCTTCGAGCATTTTGGCGATGCGGCGGTCGCGTACTTCGGGACGGCGATAGTAGAAGATGCTAAGCAAGTTGTGGCGGCGTTGCGTGGAAGACATCAGCTGCCAGCCTTCCCAGGCACGAGGATCGCGCGCGAACGCGGCTTGCAGGATGGGAGGCAGCTCCCGTTCGGCTTCCCTGGCTGCCAGCAATTGCTCAGCAATTTGCTCGGCGCGCCGCACACGAGTTTCGGAGTTTTTCGGCTGGGCAACCATGTCGCCGAACCATTTGCGGATCGAGTAATTCAGACCGTCGAACCAGCGGCGGAGGGAGCGATCCTCGGCAAGCGCCCGCTGCAATTCCAAGGGCACGGTGGCCTTGCGGACTTCAAGGTCTGGCTCAAGACGAAAATCTGCGGTGTTACCCGCGCGAACGTTCGCGCCAACCTGCATGCCTTTGTTGACCAGAACGAAGTGGTAGCCTTTGCCCGTGGGGAACAGTGAGGTGCGAAACGGGAAGCCGTTGATTTCGCCTTTGACGCGGAGACGGCCACGGACGCCCCAGACCTTCGAGACGTCAAAGGGAATTCGAATAATAACCCAACCGAGATTCGAGGGCATTCGCTCTAGAGTGGCTTTGAAGGATTTTTCGACCGTCTTGGGCTTCGTCTTCATGAGGAAACCTAACTAAGAAAATCGCGGAGAGGGAAACAAAGAGGGCACGCGGAAAAATGCCTTGCTTCCTAAAGAGAATTCCAATTCGAAACAGAAGTTACTTCGAGAAGCTGGCGACAGCCTCGGCTTCCGTTTTGTAAACATCGAAGACGGTCATCAGTTTGGTGATTTGCAGGACTTCTTGGAATTTGCTGCCGAGATGGCAGAGGCGCAGCCCGGCGCCTTGCGATTTGGCGCTGTGATGGGAGGCAACCAGGGTGCCCAGGCCAGCGCTGTCGATAAACGTAATGTTGTCCATGTTGAGGACAATCTTCTTTTTACCCGAGGAGATGAGGCTCTTCACCTTCTCGCGCAACGCGTTGCTTTCTTCCCCCAGCACAATGCGCCCATCCAGCGCCACCACGGAAACGCCGTCCACTTCGCGTTCGGTCATCTTTAATGCCACGTTATTTTCCTCCTCATCCGCAAGCGGTTCCGGCGGCAACCGTGCCGGAGCCGTAAAGCTTATCAAATCAGGGTTAACCGGGAGCGATGAATGGTAATCGAAGACCTCGCGGCGGTCAAATCTCCGCGAGCCACCACGGCCGATTTCGCGGATCCGCGGGAGAGGTTAGTAGTAGTCCGCGCAGGACATGTAATAACCGCAGACCGAGCAGATCAACTTGCACCGACGCGATTCCAACCGCTGCGAGCAAACCGGGCAATACCGGGAGGGATCTTCGTTTTGAAGAGCCGAGACCTGGCCGGCTTGCGAAGGCACTTCGGGCAAATCGCAGCCCTTTGCCGGTTGAGCGGACTCTCGGGCAACCTCCGGATTCGCGGCGGAATTCACGGCAGCACGGTTATAACACAGCGGAAGGAAATAGGGGTAGGGAATAGAAAACGGAGCCCGGATACCGAGGGCCGCAATGTAATCCGTCCTGATAAGTATTGGCTAAGGCGCCGGCGAAAGACGTCTGAGTTTCTTACTGTTCGGCGGCACGACATCCGCAAGTTGCAGTCCCAGCCTCGCCAATTTCCGCGGCGCGCTCTAACACCGATGCGTTGCTTGGGCCACGCAGGTTCTTGAAACCCTGGCGAAAAAGGGCCTGCCTTGGCGTTCGGAGATCACCGATGCCCGCCATGGGCGAGCGGGCCGAATGCGTGATGCTGAACAAAGGGCCCTACGCGGTTGCGACCGTGCGCGCTCTTGCCGAAATTCTCAAGCGTATGCAGGCACACCAGGAAAAGAAGCGGTCGATGCTGCGTCAGCTTCGTCTGGCCGCCGCTTTCCGCGCTCCCGGTTAACCATCCGACGCGCCCTGTCAGGTTCCTGCCCGCACGGAGTGGCGTGGTGCTCTCGAGCAAAGCCCTCTTATTTCTTAGCGGGTTCGGGCATGACGTAACCGGATTGCGCGGGCAAGCCGGCGCGTTCGAGCTGGACGGTGGTGTGTTCGATATGAAACTGCCTTGCAGCAACTTCTTTAATGGCGGCGAGAAGGCGTTCGCATTCGTCCATGTGCATGTCGGGAATGCGCGCGTGAAGACTGAGCGCATTGTAACCGCCGCCCAGGGACCAGATATGGACGTCGTGAACCTCTTGGACGCCTTCCACGGTTAGGATGGCTCGAGCAACTTGTTCGACGTGCAAATCATGCGGTCGGCCCTCCAAAAGCAAGTGCGAGGATTCGCGCAAGACGCCAATGCTGGACCAGAGAACAAGGGCGCCAATGGCTAATCCAAGAAGAGGATCGATCCAGTGGGCCCCGGTCCTTCCGATAACCAGCGCGCCGATGAGGATGGCGAGGTTGGAAAGAGCGTCGCCGAAATTGTGAATCAGGATGCTGCGCAGATTGAGGTCGCCGCGCCCTCGGACCAGGGCCAAAGTGATGCCGCCGTTCACGGCCAGAGCGGCGACCGAGGTCCAAATCATCCAGCTCTCGACGACTTCGACGGGCGCGCGGAAGCGTTGGATGGCTTCATATCCCAACCAAAGAGAAAGCAGCACGAGGACGAAGGCGTTGGTGAACGCGGCCAGCGTGCCGGCGCGATGATAGCCGTAGGTTTTCTCGCTGTCGGCGGGGCGTTCCGCCCATCGCATTGCCAGATAACAGACGCCTAAAGCCGGAACGTCCGAGAGATTATGGACAGAATCGTTGAGGAGCGCGACGCTGCGGCCAAGAAGGCCACCGAAAACTTCGGCGACGACCAGCCCTACCGTGAAAACCATGGCCCAGCCAAGGACGGAGGGCTGCAGCGGGGGATGAGCGTGACCGCAGTGAACGCCGGAATGACCTGCATGGCTGTGGTCCTGAGCGGGGTCCTGAGCGGAGCCGTGGTTGCGGGAAGGCCCGGGCATGCCCCCATTCTACGCGCTCAGTTAGGCGCACGCAGCCATCGAACCCCCTTAGTAGGCAGTTTGACAACTCAAAAGCCGGAATGGTAATGGTATTGACGGCCTCACCAACGGCTGCCACGATGAAGCAGGCCTCTCACCGCGCGGGCTGGTGCGAGACGAGCCATTTTGCAAGGAATCTGCGCCCAGAATATGGCGGCTCCGACCACGAAATTGAACTTTTGGGGGGTGCGCGGATCAACCCCGACGGTGGATCCCGCCACTTGGCGCTACGGCGGCAATACGCCTTGCCTGGAATTGGAGGCGCCCGACGGGACGCAATTCATATTGGATTGCGGGACCGGGCTGCGCATGCTGGGCAACCGCTGGACCGCCCCGAGCGGAGGAGAAAGTCAGGGAACACACATCCTGATCACGCACTATCACTGGGATCATATTCAGGGAGTTCCGTTTTTCGCACCGCTGTACATAGAGAAAAACGAATTTCAATTCTATAGCTTCCGTTCAGAGTTCCTTGGAGCCGACAGCCTGAAGCAGGTCTTCGAAGCGCAGATGGCCGTGCCGTACTTCCCCGTGGACATGTCTGTGATGAACGCGAAAAGGAAATTTCAGGAAGTAGATGGAGGGGAATCGTTCAAGATCGGTGAGAACAAAATCAGCACGCGCTGGCTGAACCATCCACACGGTTGCTTGGGATTTCGCATCGAGACGACGGCAGGCACCGTGGCGTACGCCACGGACAATGAGCCGGGGAACGAAAAGCTGGATGAAAGCCTGCGGGAGCTGGCTGCCGGCGCGGACATTTTCATCAATGACGCGCAATTCTCCCCCGAACAGCTGGTGTCCACGAGAAAAGGCTGGGGACATTCCTCGTGGCTTGAGGGGGTGAAGACGGCGCGGCAGGCGGGAGCCAAGACGCTTGTGCTGTTTCATCATGACCCGGATTCCGCCGACCGCACGGTGGATTCGATTCTGCGGCAGGCGCGGGATGAGTTTGATTCGGTGTTTGCGGCAAGCGAAGGGATGGTGATTACGCTGGGAGCCCCCGGAGAACCCGTGCAAGCACACATGCCGGGAACGCGCACGGCGCTGCGGCGGGAAGTGCAATTTCAGGCGGAGGTTTGCGGCTTGACCGAGGGCGGCAAAGAATTCATGGAAGAAACGGTGGTCTGCGACCTCTCGTTGCAGGGTGCCATGATTACCCTAAAACATCTGCCGCAATTGCAATCGGAACTGCAGGTTACCATGGAGGCCCCGGGAACCAACGGCGAGAAGCGCGTCCAGTTGAAGGGCTATGTGGTGCGGGTTGACGACGCGGCGGAAAAGGGGCATGTGGCGGTGGGAGTGGTGTTTACGAACTGAGCGAAAGCCTTCGGACGGTTTTGTTTTGTACGCGGGGCGCGGAAGGCTCGGCCGCTTGTAGTTTTCTGCCGGGAGAAGGGATCCACCTCCAAAAGGCGCTGCTCCAAAGACCAGCTTTGCCCAGATCTCCTGGCGCCACAAAGAACTCTGGCTTTTTAACCCGCCACAATTTAACTTCTTGGCAGCCAAAAGGAGCCGTTTCTGTGCCTTGCCAGATGATGACTTGGGCCGACTCCCGGAAGTACAATGGGTGTGGAATCGCCGTAAGTTATTCAGCCCGCACTTTCTTAGCGATTTGCCCCGGCTAGTCCCTGCACGGGGGGCTTTAACCAATTAGAGTAAGCCCTGGCGGAGTTTTCCGTGGCCACGAAAATCGCCGTTGTGCGTGATCGCAAGGCGGCCAAGACATGGTTTGCCGTATGGCTGTGTGCCGCCTGTTGTGCGATTGCTGCAAGAGCTTCAGAAAAGCCGAAGGATGAAGCGGGCGCAACTGCGGCTATTTGTCCTGTCGTTTATCCTCTGGATCAGAACCCTTCCGAAAAGGGTTATCACTACCTATTTTACGGGAACGCCTTCTTCATCAATGAGGACGGCTATCTCATAACCGCGGCTCATCTGTTGAACTCGTTTCGGGATGGCGGACTACCGCACGTGTTGGTGGCGTTGCCTTCAGGGCAGCGCCGCTTGCTGAAAGCGGAGGTAGTGGCAACGGATTGGGAACACGACGTGGCCGTTTTGCGAGTAACACCGAATCCGTTCGACGAAGGAGGCTATCGCGTGGCGTTCCTGCCTTTGGCGACGGACCAGCCAGCGCCAGGTAAAAGCGTGCTCTCGTTTTCCTTTCGTCCGTCCAGCTTAGAGGAGGCCTACACCTTCGACGAGCCGCTCGAAGACCGCTCGGAAGGGGAGGTTTTAAGCTATCAGTACACGCGATCAGAAAAGGGGCGGGAAATCGAGCTGTTGCTTTACAGCCAGAGGGTGATACCGGGGCAAAGCGGCGCACCGATTATCTCAGGCGAGACGGGAGAAGTCGTTGGCTTCGTCGAGGGGCGGTGGTTGCACCCCACGGCGATTCCCTTTGTAACCACTGCAGAGCAGGTGGACCCTTCGCCGGGAGCGGCGGTGAGCATTCATTACGCAATTTCACTGCTCCAGCAGCAGGGCATTCCCTGGCACGCCACGCTGGAGCCTGCCAAGATTGTAGAGAGCCCCAAGGAAAAGGTGAAAGGATTCTCCGGCCCGACTCCGCTCTCGCTGGTGGCCGCCCCTTTTCCGCCGCAGGCGCTGTTCGGAGGCGAGATCCTCTTCGATGCCAAAGTAGATACTCACGGAAAGCTTACCGATGTTAGGGTGGTGCAGGGGCAGTCTCCGTTTCTTGAAGAAGTGTTGGGCGCGGTGCAAACCTGGACATTTCTGCCGGCACGGCAGGACGACCGTGCGGTGGAGGCGAGAATCGGCATTGTCTTTCAGTTTGCGCAGCCGTATGTGCCAAAACTGACCGCGCGGGTACACGAATATAAAGAGACGGGAACGGACTCCAAGGATCGCGCGGCTTTGCCGATCTTCACGCTAGAGCCCGAATATCCTCCCAATAGCATTGGAGAGGGAAGCGTGGTACTGAATGCCATAGTGGACCGTGATGGCCGCGTCTCGTCGCTGCACGTTGTGCGCGACCTTCCGTCGCTCACAGCGCCAACTGTGGGGGCCGCTCAGCAGTGGAAATTTGCCCCCGCTAGGCGGGGCGGACAAGCTACCGAATCCGCGGTCATTGTGGTGGTCACGTTTCGGCGCCCGGCCGTAGCGAGCCGTGCACCGCGCTCAGGCGAGAGCTTCCGTGGCGGCTCCTGCGGCGTAAGCATGAGAGGACGTTGCCTGTTTTGGCAAAGACCTTAGTCCTGCAAGTTCCCGCACGAACGAACAGAGGAAACCGTATAGCCGTGGATCTGTGAATTCCTTCGGTTGGCGGCCCTGACTAATTCAGTTCGGAGAGCTTCTTATCGAGGTGGGCAAGGGCGGCTTCGAGCGATTTGCGGTGGTTGGGGTGAGTGGCGGAAGCGAGGTCATTCATGATTCGCGTGCGGGATAACTCTAAGTCGTTACGTTGTCGTTCGCGGTAAAGCTGCTCGGCAGACTTGGTTCCCGGAGGAGCGTTCTGCGGTGGAGCTTGGGTCGCTTCGACCTGGGATTCTACGTCCTTACTTTCCCACCCACGTGCCATACCTATAGTTTCGCACACATGGGGCTGGATTGCGCGGTGAATCGCAAAAATTTATCTGGAAAATCAGCGGCTGGCGGCGCAACGGTTGGGAGTGTGTCAGAAGCGCGACACTTTTGTGTCACCAACGAGCACAAGTGGCAGGTCAGGTTAGTTTCTTACTTCTTCAGTTTTAGACAAAAACAGTTCAATAATGTCGCTTTGTAGCAAGAGTTGTAACATGGCATGTAACATCAGGCCGCCTTCAGTAGCTGAATGATTTCTTGGATGGCCTCATCGGCCTTGTGATAAGCGGCCTCGAGTGCGATTTTGGGGAGCGCCTTGGAGGACGGCCGGTGGTGAAAGAGGCTATTGGCGAGCGGTCCGCAGAGGCGCTTATGGAAAAAGACGA
>QHYK01000096.1:25810-66402 GCA_003224085.1 Acidobacteriota bacterium
CTCCATCCAGCAAGGCGGGTTCCTCCATGCAAGAGAACCTCCATCAGCCGGATCATGCGGGTGTCCTGGATCTTGATGCCAGGGAATTTGACGGTGCCTACCTGCATGGGGAGGGCCAAGCGTTGCAAGAGCGGGAAATCCACGTGGACATTGAACCATTGGGCCTGGTATCCGGCGAAGTGATCGGTGATAGCCAGGAAGCGCTCGCGCACCGCTGGCAGATGATCGAGCCCCTTTTTAAGCCCGAAGTTTGCCAGGTTGTTGGAGCAAAGCTCGTTTCGAAGGAAGGCCGAGAACTTCTCGTATTGCCGGAGGAAAGCACTTTTGAAATACACCCGGAAGACGTGATGTCCATGCTCGATCTGTTCGAGGGTGGTGTGTAACTTCCCTTTGAGCTTCTTGGTTACGGGGCAGCCGAAGATCTCGGAGATTTTGTGGGCGGTTATCTCCCAGAGGCCCAGCTCACAGGAGCGCTCGAAGATTTTGTGAATCGGGAAATGCCGTTTGAAGATGAAATTACGGCAGAATTCAATCTGCTGAATGGAGTAGAAGCCTTTCTCTCGCGCTCGGAGAACTTGGGGCCGAGGACCAGGGTCCAATATTCGAGCCGCTTGCGGATGATTTCTGGACTCAGACGATCCGCGGCCGCCTGCAGCGCCGCGGGATCACAAACCGCGAGGAAGGCATTGTCGTTCCTCCGGAAGGAGATCTTTTGGCGGAGAAGTTCCTTTTCCATAAAGGCATGACCATTGATGTAGTAGGTAGTGTGAAAGGGGAAAAACGAGGCGACCCGCACGACCATGGGGCCGAGAACTTCATCGCGCAGGTAGAAATAGTAGTGTGTAAAGCGGCTGCGTTGTTTGTGCAAGATGCGGTAGTCGGGATCGGCGGTGGGAAACTTGGGCAGGACGGAGCGAAAGGTCTGGCCCTGCTCCAGGCTTTTGAAAATGAAGTACACGCCATGTTGGTTCTGGCGCTCCATGCGGCGGAGCCAGGGACGGACGTAGTCTTCCTTGCGTACGCCCTTCTCGGCCCACTCCATGGCAATGTTGCGCTTGCGGGCGTAAGCGTCGACCCAGTGGTGGTAGTCGTCGGTCCGCTGTCGCAGCACTTCCTTGGTGATGGCGCCGACGCCCAGCACTTCGCGGAAGAAATAGACGGCATTCTCCGGGCGGGTCAGGGCGGACAAATAGCCGTTGATGACGATACGGTCGAAGCAGTGGTATACGAACAAGAGTAAACCGGCAAACAGACGGTGGAACAGTTCCATCCGACGATCTCCTGGCCGGTTACTTTACCCGTGAAGGAGGACTTCCGTGAAGCAGCGAATGATCCAGCGTGGCCCGGGGCAACAGAGGGTAGACGGAGCGAGTTTCCGTCTGATCGATGAGGTCCATTATATCCAAGAGCGTGCCGCCGAACAGGACAGCCGCGTGATCACCCTACCGCAATGCCTACTGTTCTCGAGCCAAACGGGCGATGCCTGGTTGCTCGAACCGGCCGATCACCTTGCTGTTCCGGTGGCCCGCAATGGAGATCCTTTACCGGTCTACATCGAGGAGACGGACCAGAACTTCACCATTGGCTGGACGGGGACCTACTGCATCGATGGCCAAGCCTTCATCTACTCGGAACGAAACTCAGGCCGCGTCCGCACCATCCTTGGCTACCCAACACAGCACATCGTCGAGCAGACTGGATCTTAAAATTTCAAATATCTTTGGCTAGGTTTTTAGGCCCTTAACTTCGCGCATGCGAGCGAAGGCGCGCCGAACGTGGGGAATGGTAATGGAGCCGCCGACGATGAGCGCGACATTAAGGGCATCAATGACCTCGTCGCGCTTCCATCCTTCTTCGCCGCAACGCACCAGATGGTAGGTGATGCAGTCGTCGCAGCGGAGCACCGCGGAAGCAACCAGGCCGAGCAACTCCTTGGTTTTGGTGCCGAGGGGGCCGGGCTCGTAAGCCTGATGGTCGAGCGCAAAGAACCGCTTCATGCCCAGGTGGCTGCAGCCAAGAATTTCTTCGTTCAAGTCGGCACGAAATTTCTGAAAGTCTTCCAGGCGATCGGCCATGGCTCCTCCGGAAATCGTATAGGCAGCCGTGTAGAGCGACCGCCCTGGTTATTATGAACGAATTGTTACACCCGAGGCACCCGTGTAGGGGACCTTGGATTAGCTCGTAGACTGCCGCCGGCCTCGCAAGCGGAAGCGCACTCGTGTATAGTCGATTATCGATATAGCGATGGTCGAGCGTCTATGCCCAAACAAAAATTGAACCCGCTTCCTTCGGCCGCCTTCCAAATCCTTCTGGCCCTGGCCGGAGAAGACTTGCATGGCTACGGCATCATGCGCCAGGTCGCGGAGCAAACCGGCGGATGCATGCGGCTCGGTCCCGGAACGCTGTACAGCTCCATCCAGACGCTGCTCGAAGCAAAACTGATCGAAGAGACCGACGCACGCGAGGACGCCAAACTAGGCAATGAGCGGCGACGGTATTACCGGTTAACTTCCGCAGGACGCAAGCTCGCGCGCTCCGAGGCCGAGAGACTCGCTCGTTTGTTGCGCGTCGCACGCTCCAAGAGGATCTTAAGGGGGGAGTATGTCTGAGAAGATTTACGTCTGGCTTCTCCGCTTGTATCCTTCGCGTTTTCGCGAAGCTTACGGCGAGGATGCGCTGCAACTGTTCCGCGACCGCGCCCGGGAGGAAGAAGGATTCCTCCTGCGGCTGCGGCTTTGGTTCGACCTTCTTAGCGATTTAGCCTTGTCCGTCCCGCGAGAGTATTTTCATGTTCAACCCCGGCTCGCAAGCCTTTCCGCTCATCTTCGTCCCGACGGCGTCCCTTCCTTCTGTGTTCTTGCAAAGGAATCCCTCGGCCCCGGCGCGCTCCTGTTCGGCGGCGTGCTGTCGGTCGCTGCGCTCGTGACCTTCTCAGTCTTGCTCAACCATGGCGTGAGGCACGTTCCGCTGAGCGCTTTGATACGCCCGACACAAAGATCGGCCGGCGCGCGCTCGTCGCCTTTCGATTCTTCAGCGCCGCCGACAGCCAACAACACGGGCCAAGAGACAATCGGATCAAAACCGCCAGAGCAGCCGGAAATAGCGGCCACTTCTTCCCGGCCGAATCATGGCGCGGCCACGAAGCCACGTGTGAACACGAAACTTGATGCGACCGAGCGCCGGCGCGTCATTGACGCGGCCACCGCGATCCTGGAGAAAGATTATTTCGACCACCACAATGCAAAGAAGATGGCGGCTGCGCTTCGGGCTCACGAAAAGAACGGCGATGACGACGCCGTGACCGATGGCCGAGCCTTTGCCGCGTTGCTGACTCCGCAGATGCGCGAGGTCAGCCCGGACAGGCACCTGACACTGGATTACAGCGAAGCTCCTCTCGCTCAGCACCCCATAGGACCAACGCCAGAAGACCTTGCAGGTTATCGGAAAGCCATGAAGAACCAAAACTGCACTTTTGAAGGGGTCGCCATTCTGCCGCACAGCATCGGCTATCTGAAGCTCAATTCATTCCCGGATGTTTCCCTATGCCGGGCGACGGCCGCGGCGGCGATGGATTCCCTGAACCATACAGAGGCCGTCATTTTTGATTTGCGGGACAACCGCGGCGGCGAGCCGGCCATGGTCTCGTTCCTGGCCGCCTACCTCTTTGACCATCCGGAGTATCTGTACAATCCGAGGGAGAACACGACCGAGGAGTCTTGGACGCACTCGCCTGTTCCGGGAAACAAATTGGCCGATAAGCCGGCATATGTGTTGACTTCAAGCAGGACTTTCTCCGGCGCCGAGCAATTCTGCTACGACTTGAAGATGTTAAAACGCGCCACGCTTGTGGGTGAGACGACCGGTGGCGGCGCCCATTCGGGCGTTTGGCATCGCATTGACGATCACTTCGGAATGGGCATTCCGGAAACGAAAGCCATTAATCCCTACTCAAAAACCGATTGGGCGGAAATCGGCGTCGAACCGGACGTCAAGGTCAAGGCTGCCTACGCCCTTGAGGCAGCCAAAGAGCTGGCGCTCGCCCAGTTGCGGAAGAAGTAGGCGTTTGGGAACGGTTCGATAACCCGCCAGCGAGAACCAATCAAGCCAGCCCACCGGACGTGCTCTCAAAGATGAGAAATCCGCCAAGGGGATCGCACGCTTCTTTCCGCGTGGTGGTCGGCGCCAACGGAAATGTGTACGGCACTGCCTCCTATAGCGGGGTTGCCAATGAATCGGGCACGGCGTTCCAGTTGACCCCACCGGCGGTTGCAGGCGGCTCTTGGACATGCGCCGTGATTCACACTTTTAGGGGGGCACGGATGGAGCGAGTCCGGCGTCGACACCGCTCTTCGACCTGAGTGGCAACTTGTACGCTACGACCTGGAACGGCGGCACCGGGTCGTGCTACCAGGGCTGCGGCACGGTGTTCAAGCTGGCCCCACCCTCGAAAGGCAACTCTTGGACCGAGACCGTGCTCGCCAGCCTGGCGAACAGCGGACAAAGCCCCAATGCCTCCATGGTGGTCTTCCGGAACGGTCTGCTGTACGGTACAACGCTTTACCTCGGCGCCGCGAACCTTGGCTCGGTATTCACATTGGTTCCTTGACGACTCCCCACGCCCAAGCGGCGGGGGATTCTTCGGAGCTACTATGCAGCCTAAGCCGCACATCTCACGACGATGTTTCCTGCTTCGCAGGCGCGTGCCTGGACTCGCGTCCAGGTCTTACCGCGTCTCCACAGGCTGACCGCGCGTCCCTCGGCGTCCCGACAGAACCGCTTGGTTTTTGCGGATCCCATCGAGAGCTGGCGCTTATCACAAAATTTCGTCCGGAGCCTTATATCCCCATGCCTAAGGGCGGGGGCTTTACGGCTCCATTTGGTAACCGGGACCGCGGAGGACTCTTCCAGGTCTCGCGCCTGTCATTTTGCCCTGATCTATGACGGGAACGCCGTTGACCAGCACGTAGTCCATTCCTTGGGAAAGCTGATTGGGATTGCCGAATGTGGCGAGGTCGCGGATCGTGGCGGGATCGAAGATGGTGACGTCCGCCCACATCCCCACGCGAAGCACGCCGCGGCCTTCCAGGCGCAACCGCTGCGCGGGAAGCGCGGAGAACTTGCGAATGGCATCCGCCAGAGTGAGCTTGTGCTCTTCGCGGACGTACTTGCGCAGGATGCGCGGGAAAGTGCCGTAGGCGCGAGGATGCGCGTGCTCCCTGCCGAGAATTCCTTCTGGCGAAACGCCCGAAGAATCGTTATCAATAGATACCCAAGGCTGTTGAAGCCCTAGGACCACATCGGGGTCGTACATGCCCTGAACAGCGACGCCGGTCGCAGCCTCATCTTCGATGAGAAAATCGAAGATCGTGTCGATGGGATCCTT
Organism: Acidobacteriota bacterium; assembly: GCA_003224085.1. GTDB lineage: Bacteria > Acidobacteriota > Terriglobia > Acidiferrales > UBA7541 > Acidiferrum. The sequence continues at coordinate 31,194 of QHYK01000096.1, forward strand.
GTTCCAAAGCTTGGCGACTTCGGCCATCGTTTTTCCCTGGAGCGGCAGAAGCTTCAGATTTTGCACCGAGCCGATGAGGATCGATTCGGGACCCGTGATCTGCTGCCATTCATTTTCCCAATCATCGGAAGCCGTGAGCATGTCCTTGCGGATGCGTTCGCGGGCGGCAGGATCGTTCAAGCGCGCGAGCAGCTTCGCGGTGCCTCCGTCATGCGCCCAGGGCGGAATGAAAGCGGAAAGTCCGTTGCCCCACGCCGTGTAAGCGTAAGTGTCTGCGGCGATGTCCACGCCTTGCGCGCGGGCCGCTTCAATCTTGGCGACGGCTTCGGGCATGCGCCCGAACGACGGTTTGCCAGCAACTTTGAAATGCCAGATTTCCACCGGGATTTGCGCCTCGCGGGCGATGCGAATCACTTCGTCGAGCGATTGGAGAATGGCGGTGCTCTCGCTGCGCATGTGCGTGGCATAGATGCCGCCGTAGTGTGACGCCTCCGAGGCGAGCGCGATCAACTCCTCGGTTTTGGCGTAGGGCGCGGGCGGATATTCAAGAGAGGTGGACACGCCCACCGCGCCGTCCAGCATTGCCTGGCGAACGAGTTGCTTCATCTGGTCGAGCTGCGCGGGTGTGGGCTGAACGTCGTCATCGCCGAGGACCATTCGCCGGACCGTAGTTGCGCCGACGTAATCGGCGACGTTGATGCCGATTCCCTGTTTTTCGAGGCGCGCGAAGTATTGGCGGAACGTCTGCCAATCGGGTTGAATGCCAAGAAGCGCGAACTGTCTTTTGCCCGCACGGCGAATCCCGTCGTTGAGCGGCGCGACGGATTCGCCCTCCCCGGTAATCTCCGTTGTGATGCCTTGATAGATTTTCGACGGCAGGCGCGGATCAACAAGAATCGTCAGCTCGGACTGGCCAAGCATGTCAATGAAGCCCGGCGCGACGATTTGGCCATGCGCTTCCATGGTGCGCGTGCGAGTTGCGTTCGCGAGATTGCCTATCGCTGCAATTTTTCCGCCGCGAATGCCGATGTCACCCGAATACCAGGGCGAGCCTGTGCCGTCAATGATTCGGCCATGCATGATCACGATGTCGAAGGGCGCGGATTGGGCCCCGATGCGCGGTGGGATTAGCAACGCAGAAAGAAACGCCAGAAAAACAAACCTTCGTCGCGTCGTTGCGGGTTGGGTCATGGGAACTCTCCAGGTTGTTCCAAGGGCTCTTGTGACGTGCCGCTAAGGCTCCGGGCGCGCAAATGATACCAAATCACGATGAGTCCGACAGAAACGGCGAAGATTAGCGTCGAGACCGCATTGATTTCCGGTGTGATGCCGCGGCGAAGGCGGCCCCAAATTTCTAGCGGAAGCGTGTTATCGCGGCCAATCAGGAAAAATGTGACGGCGATTTCATCCATCGAAAGCGTGAAGATAAGCAGTCCCGCCGCGATCAGAGAGAGCTGGAGATTGGGAAGCGTTACTCGCCAAAAGGTCTGCCAGGGAGTCGCACCCAGATCGAGCGAAGCCTCTTCCTGAGCGCGGTCCATTTTCTGCAAGCCGGCAAATAGCTCAGTCGTAGCAACGGAAATGAGTGCGGTTCCATGACCAAGGAAAACCGTGAGCAAGCTGAGATGTACTCCCGCAAATACGGCGAACATCAGCAGCGAGAGCCCCGTGATAATGCCCGGAAGAATCAAAGGCAGGAGCACGAGGCGGCGGAACAGAATTTTCCCCGGAAATGTCGCCCGGTCGAGAGCTAGGGCGGCAAGCAAACCCAACGTGAGGGCCAGCACGACGCTTGCGGCAGCGACGATCAGGCTACTCAGAACGGAATCCCAAATGGAAGAATCGGCGAAAAGCTGTGAGTACCAGTTCCAGGTGAAATGACGCGGTGGAAAACCGCCAACGCCATCGCGATTGAAGGAATAAAGGATGAGCACAACGATCGGCAAATAAATGAAAGCAAAAACGAGTGTCGCGTAAATCGCTAGAAGCGGCGCGCGGCCGGTTGCGGGTTTTGCGGTCATTTGAACACCCACCGCTTTTCGAGGAATTCACTCAAGAAAAGCAAGGAAATCGTGATGACAAGAATCCCCACGGAGATAGCCGCGCCAAGCGGCCAGTCAAAGGCAGCGCCAAACAGACTCTGTACCACATTGGCGATCATGGTACCGGAAGGGCCGCCGACCAGGAGAGGCGCGAGAAAGTCACCAAGCGAGAGAACGAACGCAAATGTCACTCCCGCGAGCAAACCGGGCATGGAAAGGGGAAAAATGACCCGCCAGAAAGTTTGCAGGGAGCCAGCGCCCAAGTCCTGCGAGGCTTCGATGAGTGGGCGCGGAATGTGTTCGAGCGCGGCGTAAATGGGCAGAAAGACAAACGGCGTGTAGATGTGCGTGAGCATCAGCACAACCGCGAAAGGACTGTACAGAAAGAAACCCACAGGTTCGCGGGTGAGATGCAGATATTGCAGGAAGCCGTTGAGCACCCCGTCGCTGCCGAGTATCGTTTTCCATGCGTAGCCGCGCACGAGATAGCTTACCCACAGAGGCACAATCACAAGTTGGTAGAGAAGCTCCTTGCGCCTGCCGGCATGAAAAGCCAGATAATACGCGAGCGGATAGCCGAGCAGGATCGAGCAAATCGTAACGGAAGCAGCGATGCGCATGGTGCGGAAAAGCACTTCGGCATACAGCGGATTCGTGAAAAGAGTTTTGTAATTGTCCAGATTCCAGCGGTGCACGATGGCGCTTTCGCGCACTGCCCACAGACTGTGAACAAACATCAGCGCGTAGGGAAGCAGAAGAAAAGCGCCAACCCAGACCAGCGGGGGGATGGCAACGAGCGATTTATAGGCGCGCGAATACATTGGTCTAAAGGCTCTTACTCGCGGACGCGAATCGCGTCAGCCATGGAGAAAACAAAGTCATGTTCGCCTGTGAGCGGGCCGCGCGCGGGAATGCGTACTCGCAGCACCTGACCTTTTCCGCATTCCACTTCCAGCAGTTCACTCGATCCTCCATAGAATTGTTGGCGGACGGCGGCTCGAAACTTCACCTCATTGGTCTCGAGCTTCCCATCGGCGCAAAGGCGAATCGCCTCCGGACGAAGGGAAAAAGTAACCGGGCCGTCGCTTCCTTCCAGAGGCCAGCGTAACGCGTCACAAGTGGCCATGCTCCCGCGGATTTCTCCGCGAAGCAGATTGGTTTGCCCGATGAATTGCGCGGTGTAAGCGGTCGCGGGATGCGCATAGATTTCGCGCGGCGAAGCGACTTGCTCAAGCGCCCCGTCGCGCAGCAACGCGATGCGGTCAGAGAGCGCCATGGCTTCTTCCTGATCGTGCGTAACAAAAAGAAACGTGATGCCGATTTCGCGTTGCAGGGATTTCAGCTCGCTCTGCATTTGTTTTCGCAGGTTTGCATCTAGGGCGGAAAGCGGCTCATCCAGCAAAAGAAGTTGAGGGCGATTCACGAGCGCTCGTGCCAGGGCGACGCGCTGCTGCTGGCCGCCGCTCAATTTGGAAGGGCGGTAGGTCGCGAAATCCTGCATCTTCACCATGCGAAGAGCTTCCTCGACACGCCCGCTGATTTCACTCGCTGGTGTATTTTTCACCCGCAAGCCGTAAGCGACGTTGTCGCGCGCGCTCAGATGAGGGAACAAAGCATAGTTCTGAAAAACAGTGTTCACTCGGCGCTTGTAGGGAGGAAGAGCATCTAACCGTTCACCCCCCATCCAGATCTCCCCGGCGGTAGGCGGTTCGAATCCCGCAATCAAGCGCAGCAAAGTCGTCTTGCCCGAACCGCTCTCGCCGAGAAGGGTGAGAAATTCTCCGGAAGCGATGTTTAAAGAAATGCTTTTAAGAACATCCACGGCGCCAAAACGCTTGGCTGCGTTGCGGATTTCGAGCAGCGCTGCGACCTCGGCCGCGCTTTGTTCCGGCGGATTGGTTGGAGAGGCGCTCACTGCGCGGCTTTCACCTCGTTCCAAATCTCGTTGTATTTGGCGCGGCGCGGGACGTCCTGCCAGAAATAAATTCGTTGCATATAGGCGTCGGGATTGTCGAGATGCAGGCTCTTGATTTCATCCGGTGTTAGAAATTGGGCCGCACTAGGATTCGCCGGCGTGTAATGTGTCCGGTCGGTCACCAGCTTTTGCGTCTTGGCTTCAATCATGTATTCGAGGAATTGATGAGCGAGCTCTTTGTGCGTGCCAGCCGCAGTAATCATCAAGTGATCGATCCACCCCGTGGTGTTCTCTTTCGGGATGGTTTCGCCAATCGGGAAATTTGCTTTGCGAAGGTCGTTGGTGTTGAGCGGCCAGCCCATCGCAAGAACAACCTCGTGATTCTCAAAAAGATTGGTGAGCTCCCCGCCGGTAGACCACATCTTGCGAATGTTGGGCTTGAGCCCAAGAAGCTTTTTCTTTACGGCGCCGAGTTGCTGGTCATTCAGGTTATAGAGCTGCGAGGGATCGGGCTTATCGTAGCCTAGAATCTGCGCCGCCATATAGACCGTGGAAAGATCGTCCCACACGGAAATCTTTCCTTGGTACTTGGGATCCCAAAAAATGGCCCACGAATCCGGCGCCTTCGCGAAAACGGTCGTGTCGTACAGCAGCGGGTTCGGTCCCCACATGAACGGCACTCCGTAAACCTGGCCGTTGGCTTTGACCAACGGCAAATCGCGAAGTTTCGAAGAAAGCTGCGGGTAGGAAGGAAGTTTCGAAAGATCGAGCGGCGCGGCCAAACCCGTTCGAGCAATCGCAGCGGCGACGTCGCTCGAGGGCGAGATGACATCATAATTCGAAGCGCTGCCGCCGCGCAGCTTCGCTACCAATTCATCGCTCGAGCCCATGTAGGAAGCAGAAATCCTGCAATGATGGCTCTGCTCAAAGTCGTGAACGGCAGACTCGTCCGAATAGCCCTCCCAAACGAGCAGACTCAGCGATTCTTCTCTTTTTCTGCACGCACCGCAAGCCAACGAAACCGCGAGAATCCCCAGAAGAATCGCGCGAGGTTTCATCGCTCCTCCCGGCTACTTGGTATCCGCTTGATAGACCACGCGGCCGCCCACGATGGTGGTGAGCACTTTCGTCGCCCCAATCTTATGCGGATTGATGTCAAAAATGTTCTGCGAAATGATAATCAAGTCGGCGAGTTTGCCCACCTCGAGCGACCCTTCGGTTTTTTCGCGGCGTCCCGCGAAGGCCGCGCCCAACGTATATCCGTCAACAGCCTGGGCAACCGTTAGCCGCTGTTCCGGCACGAAGCCGTTTGCCGGCGTGCCCTCCGCCGTTTGCCGCGTCACCGCAGTCTGAATCCCTTCCCAGGGATTCAGTGTCACCACCGGCCAATCGCTGCCAAACCCCAAATGCCCGCCCGCATCCGCGATGCTTTTCCATGCCCACGCACGCGAAGCTCGGTCGGGTCCAGCGTTACGCGCCCAAACGCCGAGCGTATCCGCATCCGGATAAGAATGAAGCGGCTGCATGCTGGCAATCACCCCAAGCTTCCCGAAGCGCGGTATGTCCGCCGCCGCGACCGTCTCAATGTGTTCAATGCGCGGACGGCGATCGTCCTTGTGGTTTCGTTGTTCCGCGTTCTCATAGCCATCCAGCGCCATTCGAACGCCGTAATCGCCGATGGCGTGCGTGAAAAGCTGCAAACCGCGTTTGTCCAGCTCTGCGACCGCAGCGTTGTAGTTGGCGGGCTCCCAAAAGGGCTTGCCCTTCAGGGAAGGATCGTCGCTATAGGGGTCGAGCATGGCCGCGGTGTGAGACTCCACGACGCCGTCTAGCATAAGCTTCGCTGCGCCCGCATCGATCCATTCGTCATGGAATTTCTTGCGCGCCCCTTCCATGGCGTCGAGGTCCTGCGGCCGCAGCGAAGGAGGATTCAAGAAATAGGCGATGTACATGCGCAAGCTAAGGTCACCGCGATGGCGCATTTCGCCGTACAGGTCGAGAATTTCGAAATCGCCGCCGGCGCTATGCACGCGCGTGAGGCCGTTTTGGTTGGCCCATTTCATTCCCGCGCGCAAAGCAAGCAGCTTCTCGGCGCGAGCAGGTTTCGGAATTACTTTCGCAACTAGCTCTTGAGCTGCCTCTTTCAAAGCGCCCGTAGCTTCTCCGGTTTGCGGATCGCGCACAATGATTCCGTTCGGCGGACTTGGCGTTTCGCGCTTGATGCCAGCGAGTGCGAGTGCTTTCGAATTGGCCCAGTAGGTATGCCCGTCGTAACCTTCGAGAAAAGCTGGTCGGTCCGGGAACAACTCGTCGAGATATTTCTTGTGAGGCAGGGCTTCGGGACCAAACATCGCATAGTTCCAGCCGCGGCCGAGGATCCAGTCGTCGCCGGGATGCTCCGCCGCGTATTCGCGCAGTTTCTTTTGGATGTCAGGAACATCTTTCGCGCCCTCCAGATTCACGCGGCCCAGGCTGAGCGAACCTTCCAGAAAATGAATGTGACAATCGGTAAAGCCAGGAAGGACGAGCTTCCCTCCGGCGTTAACAACCTTCGTGCCCATACCGCGCAATTTTTCGATGGCGGTATCGTCGCCGACGGCAACGATTTTCCCTCCGTGAAAGGCGACGGCTTGCGCCCAGGGCTGCTTGGGATTCTCCGTGTACACGCGGCCGTGGACCACCATGACGTCGGCCGGCTGCACGATGAGGCCCTGTGCGCTCGCAATCCCGGCATTCCCGAGAAAAAGCGCGAAAGACAAAAGCGGGAGCTTGCCAAAGCAGTTCTTCACAAAAGTGCGTTCCTTTTTCAAAATGTCGGCGGCGTGTTGACCCACAGGATCCAAGCTTCCTTGCGCCCGGGATTCTTCCACCGGTGCGGTGTGGAGCTTTCAAAGTAAAGGCTGTCGCCCGGCTCCAGCCGGTAATGTTCGCTCTTGTCCAGCCAGATTTCGAAATTTCCCCGAAGCACATGGAGGAATTCTTCCCCTTCATGGGAGTACGATTCGCCGCTCCCGCCGCCCGGTTTGACGCGGAAAAGATGCGGCTCCATTGCCGTGTTGCCCCAGGCCAGCAACTCCATCCTGACGTCCGGCGTGGTTTCCAGAATTTTTCTTTCCGAAGGGCGGACAAGCCTTGTATTCTCGCGGGCAGTTTCGAAGAGAGAAAGAATGTTGGTGCCATAGAATCGCGCGATGCGGCGCAGCGTTGCGACCGACGAACGCATTTGGCCGCGTTCGAGCGCGCTGAGAAAACCGACGGAAACGCCGGTGGCTTTGGCGACCTGCGCAAGAGAAAGGCCGCGTTTAGCCCGCAAACGGCGGAAGCGCTGCCCGGGAACGAGCGCGCCTTCCGCGGGCCGCGACACCGCGCCTTGGCGCTTGAGCACATGGACGATGGCCGGCGGATTGAGCCCGCGGGCGCGGCGCAGAAAAATCGCTCGTTGCAGCAGGCGCACCTCGGATTCGCCGTAGAGCCGGTAGCGGCTCTGAGTCCGTTGCGGCGTGACCAGCCCAAGCGCCTCCCACGCGCGCAACGCAGAGGAAGAAATGCCTACGCGCCGAGCCACCTCGCTGATGCGCAGAAGGCGTTTTTCTCCGGGCGCGCTGAATTCTTCCAATGAATTCTTTCTGCTTGACATCGCCGTCAACTTTCTCTAAGTTTGCCGGATTATAGTAAGGTTTCCGGGGCGCAGCAACCACGAAGAAGCAATCCACGTTGCCTCTTCGCGACAGGGGTCAAGTGATGAAGGTCAGGGCATCCTGCTTGGGCAGTGGCTCGCTGTTGTGTCGTCGCAACATTTTGTTTCTACTTGCCGTGGTTCTCGGGGTTGTTTTCCTCATTCCGTTTACGAACGCGCAAAGCACGGGCGGACGCCTTCGCGGTACGGTTATCGACCCGACCGGCGGAGCGGTGGTCGGCGCCACCGTTACGCTGGTCAACGAGGCCACTCACGCCACCCGCGAGGTGCAAACCGGCGCTAATGGCGAATATGTTTTCCTCGAGGTCCCCGTGGGCACCTACGAAGTTGACACCGCGAGCCAGGGCTTTAAAAAATACGTGCGCAAAGGAATTCCACTCAACTTGAACGAAATTATCACCGTCGACATCGCACTGGTGGTCGGCGGCTCGACCGACGTTGTCGAAGTCACCGGGGCGCCCCCCGTGATTGACACGACCTCGACCCAGCTGGGCGCCGTCGTGAACGAACGTTCTTCCACGCAACTGCCCCTGAACCAGCGCGACGTTTTTCAGTTACTGCAGCTTCAACCCGGGGTCCAGTCGCAAATCGGCAACAATCTCTTTTACGGTTCCGACAAAGCAGGCGTGGTCACCGTGAATGGCGGCCGTGGCCGCTCCAACAACTATTCCGTCAACGGAGGGGACAGCAACGATCTCTTCGCGAACCTCCCTGCGGTTCAGCCTTCACCGGATAGCGTCGAGGAATTTCGCGTTATCTCCAACACCTTCGACGCAGAATACGGCCGCAACTCCGGTTCGGTGATCAACGTTGTCACAAAATCCGGCACCAATGACCTTCACGGCCGCGCTTACGAATTTCTGCGCAATGACGTTCTCAACGCCCACGGTTTTACGTTCCAACCCACTCCCAAGCCGCCGTTCAAGCAAAACCAGTTTGGTGGCACCCTCGGTGGTCCCATTAAGAAGGACAAAACTTTTATTTTTGGTTCCTATGAAGGCCGGCGCATTATCCGCGGCGTCGCCTCGCAACAAGTGCCGGTTCCTACCGCGGGCGACTTAGCGGGAAACTTTGGAGGGGCATTTTCTGGAACTCTTAACGACCCCACGGTGGCAAACATCTTCGAGAATCGGGCTGGCTGCCGAGCAAGCCTCTCTGCCTCTCAACAGGCCGGTCTTGATGCCGCCGCCGCAGGCACTCCCCAGCCTTATGATTCCATTTTTACGAATGGCCTGGTACCCACGCAGTGCTTTGATCCCGTGGCCGTGAGCCTGGTGAAGTATTTGCCTGGTTCGGGGGGCGCCAATAGCGAGACCCAGGACGTGGTCAACTCGACAGAGCGTGGCGACCAGTTTCAGGTCCGCTTCGACCAGACATTAAACAAAGACCAGAAGCTTTCTATCTACTATTACTACGACAACGACAACACGCTCGATCCCTTTGCCGTCTTTCAGTTGGCCGGCGGGTCCCTCGGAAATTTCCCGGGCCGCATCATTACTCATGCCCAGCAAGTGAACGCCAGCCACTCTTGGACCATGGGCTCTACCGCCGTGAACGAGTTTCGCTTCACCTATTTCCGCGAAGCTCAGCCGCAGTTCTACACGCCTACCGTGACCAACGCCGTCACCGCGTCTTGCGGCAGCGTTGTTCCCGCAGCCGAGTGTTTTGGCGGCAGCTCGGACACGCCTCTGGTGGATGCAAGCGGCAATCCTCTGGGTACGCCCGCTGATCCCAACACGCCCGTCTGTCCGGGCTTTGGCTGCGGCATTCACCCGGGACTTGGTTCCAAATTGGAGGGCGTTCCCTACATCACTTTGAATGGCACGGTCGGCCTTTTCGGCAACAACTTCGAAGGCCAGTTGCCGCAGACGGGCAACACCTTTCAGTTCAACGACAACTTCAGCAAGATCATCGGCAAGCATAGCTACAAATTTGGCGGTGACGTCCGTTACCAGAAATTTGATCAGAAACTCTATTTCAACGTTAACGGCGAATACATTTTTGGACCAGGCGGCGTCAACGACACCGGGGCAACCGATCCCTACGCCAACTACCTCCTCGGTCTCCCCGTTTCTTATTCTCAAGGTTCCGCCAATACTGAATTGGTTCGCAGCACTTCGGTCTACCTGTTCGCGCAGGACAGTTGGAAGCTCAAGCCCACCGTAACCCTGAACTATGGCTTGCGCTGGGAAATGAACACGCCGCTGACAGACGTCGGGCAGAAAGTCCAGCGCTTCAATCCCGGGCAAACTTCCACGATTTTCCCCTGTGACTTAACAACCGGATATCCCGCCCCCAGCGACTCGAGCTTCGCATCGTCCACCAACCCAACTCCCACCTGCGCCAACACGGGAACCACGCCAACCGGCCTGGTATTCCCCGGTGACCAAGGTGTTCCGGGCGGGCTCATCCATACCTATTACAAGGCCTTTGCCCCGCGCATGGGCTTGAATTGGAGCCCCGGCTGGAAGAACGGAGCGCTCTTGAAGCTTACCGGCGGTCCGAGCAAGACCACCGTCAGCGTGGGCTGGGGCCTTTTCTACAATCCGATTGAGCAACTCGTGCTCGAGCAATTCAGCGCCGAGCCCCCATTCGGGATTAGTAACGGCGTCTCCAATCCTCTCTTTAGCACCCCCTTTGTCACCCAAGAAGGCGCAACCAAGCCAAACGTCTCGAACGCCTTCCTGAACCCCCCGCGAAACCAGCCCGTCGATTGGGCCCTTTATCGTCCCATCGTTTTGTTTGGCCAATTCCCGACGCAGCTACGCACGCAGTACTCTGCCCAGTACAACCTCACGATCAAGCGCGAACTCCCGGGTGAAATCCTGCTCCAGGCTGGCTACGTGGGTTCCCAGGGCCATCGGCTCCTTGCCATTCACGATCAGAACGCCGCCAATCCCCAGACCTGTCTGGATATGGCGGCCATTTCTACTTTCTACGGCCCTTTCCTGGCGGACGGCGTTACGCCGAATCCCCGTCGCAACGACGCCCTCGCCTCGGCCTACGGCTGTGCCCCGTTCTTCGAGGACTCCGCGTTTAGTTTGCCGGCGAATTCCGTACCTGCCGGTTTCACGCTCCACTTGCCGTATGGAAACGTGCCTTCTGTGGGACCCGGGAATCCGGCTATAACTTTGGTGGGGCTGCGTCCTTATTCTTCTCCGAATTGTCAGCCGACAAACGCGAACCCGCTGACGAATGGGTGCCCCGCTGACGGCACGCCGATTTTCGGCAGCATCTTTTCCGAAGATACCGTAGCCCACTCCAATTACAATTCGCTGCAAGCCCTTTTGGAAAAGCGCTTCTCTCACGGCTTGCAATTTCAAGCTTCCTACACCTACAGCAAGTCTCTGGACAACGCATCGAGCTTCGAGGAAATCCTGAACCCCACGAATTTCAATGCCACCTACGGACCATCGCTCTTTGATTCGCGTCACCGCTTTGTCTTCAACTACGTCTGGGATTTGCCCATAAGAAAATTTGAGGGCGCCAAGGGCAAAACCTTGAACCGATGGCAGGTCTCCGGGATCTACACCTACCAGAGTGGTTTTCCCATTCTCATCAACAACTGCAATGACACCGAGCTGGAGGGAAGCACCCTCGGCTTTGAGTGCCCCGGCAAGCCCAACTTCACCGGTCCGTTCAAGACCCACAATCCTCGGACGGATGGCTTCCTGTTCGACCCCAATCTGTTCGACAACTGCAACACCTCGACCTGTCCCGGGGATCCCAGTGCAATTCCGCCTGGCACTTTCGGCAACGTGCCTCGTACACTGTGCTGCAACCCGCCGATCAACAATTGGGATGTCGGCGTATTTAAGGAAACCCCGGTGGGGGAAAAGATGAATCTGGAATTTCGGACGGAGATTTTCAACATTTTCAACCATGCGCAATTCTACGGGACCGACGGCAATTCGGGAAACCAGGGCTCGACTTTTGGCCAGCCGCAGAAAGTGCGTGATCCCCGGCTGTTCCAATTCGCTTTGAAGTTGGTCTTCTGAGGTACTTGCTCGAAGCAAATGCGGAAACCGGCCACGAGATCCGTGGCGCTGCTTGCAAGGCCGCGCCTTCGCGCGCATGAGACAATCGATCCACCGCCCCAAACTGACCGCAGGGAACAGACCTGCCATCCACGGAGCTGTCATGCACGAAGCACTACAAAGGGAACTCGCCAGTTACGAGAAGCGCACGGCGAAATCTGCCGCCGCGCACAAGCGCGCCCTTGAGCGGATTCCCCTGGGCGTTGCCAGCAATTACCGCCATTACGAGCCTTACCCGATTTTCGTGAAAGACGGGAAGGGCAGCCGGATTCACGACCTCGATGGCAACGAATACATCGACCACAACCTGTGTTTCGGTGCGCTGATGGCCGGCCACTGCCATCCCGCCGTGGTTAAAGCCGTAGAACACGAACTGCATCGCGGCACCACCTTCGGCATGCCCCACGATCAGGAATGGGAGCTTGCCGAGGAAATTTGCAAACGCTATCCCGTCGAGATGGTGCGCTTCGGCTCCAGCGGCACCGAAGTCACTATGCACGCTTGCCGCATCGCGCGCGCCGCCACGGGCCGCGACAAGATTCTGAAATTCGAGGGCGGTTACCACGGATTGCACGATACCGCGCTCGTCAGCGTCAAGCCCAAGGCCGAAGATTACGGCGATCCGCAGGCTCCCACCAGCGTGCCCGGCGGTGCTGGCATTCCCAAAGGTTCGCTCGCCAATGTCGTCGTCGCAGCCTTCAACAATCTCTCGAGCGTCGAGCGCCGCTTCCGGGAATGTCCCGGTCAAATCGCCGCCATCATTCTCGAGCCTATCATGATGAACGTGGGTCTCTGTCTCCCGCAGCCGGGCTTTCTCCAAGGCTTGCGCGACCTTTGCAACCAAAATGGCGCGCTGCTCATTTTCGATGAGGTAAAAACCGGCGCAAAACTTGCCTGGGGCGGCGCCAGCGAATTCTTCGGGGTGAAGCCGGACATGATCTGTCTGGCCAAATCCATCGGCGGCGGTCTGCCGCTCGGCGCTTTTGGCGCGAGCCGGGCCGTTATGGGTCTTATTTCCCAGCACAAGGTTTTTCACGGCGGCACTTACAACACCAACCGCGTCGCCATGGCCGCCGGCCTCGCCACGTTCCGCGAAGTCCTCACCCGCGAAGACTACGCGCACGTCGGCAATCTCAGCAAGAAGCTCACTGAAGGCTATCGCGCCATCATCAAGAAATCCGGTTTGCAAGCGTACGTCGCCAGCGCCGGCGTCAATGGCGCGCTGATGCTCTACCTGCAGGAAATTCGCAACTATCGCGACTGGACCAAGATGGATGTCGATCTGTGGCGCCACTACTGGTTCGGCATGGTCAATCGCGGCGTCCTCGCACAGCCATATGGGTGGGACGAGCAATGGACCATCTCGGTGCAGCACACCGAAGCGGACATCGACAAGCATCTGGCCGTCTTCGAGGAGGTCGCGCCCGCCCTGGCAAAAGCGCAGCGGGAACGCGGCGCCGCCTCGGTCGGCGCCGCCGGCCACTAGCCGTCGTGACAGCTTTTTTAGGGGCGCGCTTTAGCGCGTCCCCGTTGCGTCGCGAACTATAAACGGCAGCTTCCGCCCCCTGCCCGCCCCGACTTTGTCGGGGAGGCGGACGGTTGGCGTGACGGGCGGCGCAAACACGCCAAGGCGCCGGTCATTCCGCCACGGAGCGAGGAATCTCTCTTGGAAAACGCGGTCGCCACACCAGGTACCGCAAACGCAGCCGCCGGGACGCCGCGCCTGCGCCGCGTTCTCGGCCGCTGGGACCTCGTTCTGCTCTTCGTCGTCGCGGTTTTCAATCTGAATGTCATCCCATCCATCGCCGCCAACGGCGGCGTCACCATTTGGCTCTGGATCATCTCGCTGCTTCTTTTTTTCTGGCCCCAGGGCATCGCGGTCATCGAGTTAGCTCACCGTTACCCCGGCGAAGGCGGCGTCTACCTCTGGGCTAAAGAAGTCTTCGGCGACTTTCACGGTTTTCTCTCCGGCTGGTGCTACTGGACTAACAACATGATGTACGTCCCCACGATCATGTTGTACTTCGTCGGCGTTTCGGTCTTTATTCTTGGTCCAGCGCACTCCGGGCTCGCAGACAGCAAGTCTTTTGCCCTCACCGCGTCCCTCGCCCTTCTCACCATTCTCGTGGCCCTCAACATCGTCGGCCTCGGTGTCGGCAAGTGGATCAATAACCTGGGCGGCTTCGGTACATTCATCGCGGGCGGCCTTTTAATCACGCTTGGCTTCGTTGTTTGGCTCCGCTTCGGAACTTCCATCACCGCCGCCGATTTCCGCATTCCCGCGAATCCGCGCTTCGTTCTCAACTCCTTCGGCGTGATCTGTTTCGGCCTCGTCGGCCTCGAACTTGCTTCCGTCATGGGCGACGAAATTGAGAACCCGCGCAAAACTCTTCCCGGCGCGGTTGCTTGGGGCGGCATTCTTTCCGGTGCGCTCTACCTCGGCACGACTCTGACCTTGCTCGTGGCGGTCAGCAAAGACCAAATCAGCGTCCTCCAGGGAATCGTGCAGGCGGTGAGCCACATGTCCACGCGTGTGGGCATCGGCTGGATCATCCCGCCCTTCGCCCTCATGCTCAGTCTGTCCATCGCCGGAATCGGCTCCGCCTGGCTCGGCGGCTCCGCGCGCATCCCCTTCGTCGCAGGCCTCGATTCCTACCTGCCCGATTGGCTCGGCCAAATTCATCCGAAATACTCGACGCCCTACGCCGCGCTGATCGTACACGCCATCGTTTCACTGATGCTAGTGGTCGTCAATTTCTCTTTCACCGGTACCGGCGTGCAGGAAACATTCCAAAAGTTGCTATCCCTAGCCGTCGTGCTCCAGTTGATTCCTTTCCTCTACCTGTTTGGCGCATTGCTGCGCATCGCTTCGCATTCCTCATTCGCGCGCGGCCGCTACCGTAGAACCACTCTCATCGCCGCAGGTCTAAGCGGCCTCCTCACGACTTCTCTAGGAATCGCTCTGGCGTTTTTTCCCGCGCAGCAAATCACTTCGCTGCTTTCTTACGAACTATGGATGTTCGGCGGCAGTTTGGCTTTCATCGCGCTGGCCGCATTTTTCTTTTTTATTTACGGCAGGCGCAAGGCCGCGCGTAAACTGGCCCCAGCAGCCCCTGCGCTCTGAAAGAATTTGGAGGAGTCATGTCCAGCATCGCCAAGACCAGCGTTCGCACTTATCCTAACTACGTGAACGGCCAGTGGGTCAGCAGCGTTTCGCTCGAAGCCTTTCCCGTCTACGATCCTTCGACCGAAGAAGTCATCGCCCAGGTCGCTTCCTCGCACGCCGCGGACGTCGACAAAGCCGTCAAAGCCGCTCGCGCCGCTTTTGATTCCGGCCCCTGGGCCACAACCACTGCCCAGGATCGCGGGCGCATCCTTTTCAAGCTTGCTGAAAAGGTCCGCCAAAACGCCGCGCAGCTCGCCGAACTCGAGTGCCGCAACACCGGCAAGCCCATCGTCGAAGCGGAATTCGACATCGCCGACGTCGCCACCTGCTTCGAGTATTACGGCGGCCTCGCCAACAAAGTCACCGGCAAGGTGAATCCCGTTCCCGCTAACGCGCTGAGTTTCACGATGCGCGAACCCGTGGGCGTCGCGGGACAAATCATTCCCTGGAACTATCCGCTGCTCATGGCCGCCTGGAAGCTGGCTCCCGCTATCGCTGCAGGCTGCACCTGCGTGCTCAAGCCTGCCGAGCAAACTCCCCTCACGGCGCTGGAATTCGCCAATTGGTTCGAAGAAACCGGCTTGCCTCCCGGCGTGGTCAACATCGTCAACGGTTTCGGCGAAACCGCCGGTGCCGCCATCGTCGCGCATCCCAACGTGGATAAAATCGCCTTCACCGGCAGCGCGGCAGTTGGAAAAATCATCGTGAAAAGCGCCGCCGAGACACTCAAACGCGTTACTCTCGAACTCGGCGGCAAATCGCCCAACATTTTCTTCCCCGACGCCGATTGGGAAGCCGCCGTGGACGGCGCGCTCTTCGGCGTCTTCATCAATCAAGGCGAAGTCTGCTCCGCCGGCAGCCGCATTCTCGTCGAGAAAAAAATCTATCCGAAGTTCGTCGAAGCCATGACCGAAAAAGCCAAGCGCATCAAGCTCGGCCCGCCGCTCGAACGTGACACCAAGATGGGCCCGCTCGTCAGCAAAGAACAGTACGACCGCGTCAATTCCTATCTCGAAGTCGGCAAGAAGGAAGCGAAAGTTGCCATCGGAGGCGGCCGCCCGAAGCAATTCGGCAAAGGCTATTACCTCGAGCCCACGATTTTTTACGACGTCCAAAACTCCGCGCGCATCGCCCGCGAAGAAATCTTCGGCCCCGTCGCTTCCGTCATTCCCTTCGACGGCGAATCCGAAGCCATTCGCATCGCCAACGACACGCCTTACGGCCTGGCCGCCGCCGTTTGGACGCGCGACATTTACAAAGCCTTCCGCGTCGTGAAATCGCTTCGCGCCGGCATCATTTGGGTCAATCACATGCAGCCGACGTATGTCGAAGCGCCCTGGGGCGGCTACAAGCAATCCGGCTTTGGCCGCGAACTCGGTCCCTGGGGCCTCGAAGAGTATCTCGAAACCAAGCAGGTCTTCGTCAATCTCGACGAAACCCCCATCGGCTGGTACTGAAATGTTTGATCGCAACGCCTCGATTCAAGCGATGGCGCGGGTGCCGCACCCCGCGCCTTTCCGGGTGCGGGTTTTGCCTTCTTCTTCTGAATCGGAGAACCAATCATGAAAACCATCCAAATCCGCACCGAAATCCCCGGCCCCAAATCCCGCGCGCTCATGACCCGCCGCGAATCCGCCATTCCCCGCGGCCCCGCCAACGCCACGCCCGTTTTCGCTGCGCGCGCTGAAGGCGCGGTCATCGAAGACCTCGACGGCAATCGCTATCTCGATTTTGCCGGCGGCATCGGCTGCCTCAACGCTGGCCATCGTTCGCCGCGTGTAACCGCCGCAATCCGCGAGCAGCTCGACAAATTCCTCCATCTCTGCTTCGCCGTCACTCCCTACGAAGGCTACGTCGCCGTGGCCGAAAAACTCAACGCGCTCGCTCCCGGCAATTTCCCGAAAAAAACCATCCTGGTGAACTCCGGCGCCGAGGCCATCGAAAACGCCATCAAAATCGCCCGCGCCTACACCAAGCGGCCCGCCGTCATTTGCTTCGAAGACGCCTTCCACGGCCGCACGCTTCTCACCATGTCCCTCACCAGCAAAACGCATCCCTACAAAGCCGGCTTCCAGCCCTTTGCCAGCGACATCTATCGCATTCCTTACGCCTATCCGTATCGCCACGCGCCGGGGACGTCTGCCGGAGATTTTGCCCACCATCTCGAAGACGCCTTCCAGCGCTCCGTCGCGCCGGAATCTGTCGCCGCGGTCATCGCCGAGCCCGTTCTCGGCGAAGGCGGCTTTGTCGTCCCGCCGCCCGACTACTTCAAGCTCCTGCAGAAGATTTGCCGCGGCCATGGCATCCTTTTCATCGCCGACGAAGTGCAGTCCGGCTTTGGCCGCACCGGAAGATGGTTCGCCTCCGAACATTTCGGCATCGAGCCCGATCTCATCGCCACCGCCAAATCGCTCGGCGGCGGCATGCCCATCGCCGCTGTCACCGGCCGCGCCGAAATCATGGACGCGCCCGGCCCCGGCTCTCTCGGCGGAACTTACTGTGGCCATCCGCTTTCTTGCGCCGCTGCGCTCGCCGCCATCGAAACCATCGAGAAAGAAGGCTTGCTGGCTCGTTCGCTCGCGATCGGCGAGCAGTTTGAAAAGCGCGCCCGCAGCTGGCAAAGCAAGTGGGATCTGGTCGGCGACGTCCGCGGCCTCGGCGGCATGTGCGCCATCGAACTCGTTCGCAACGCCACCACGCGCGAGCCCGCCGACACGGAAACCAAGCAAATCGCTCGCTACTGCTACGAGCACGGCCTCATCACCATTACGGCGGGCACGTTCAACAACGTCATCCGCATTCTCGTGCCGCTCGTCGTCACCGACCAACAGTTCGATGAAGGCGTCGCCGTCATCGAAGCCGCGCTTGCTTCCGTCGCCGCGCTGAAGCACGCCGCCCTCTCCCACGTCTGATTTCCTTTGGAGCGCGGTCCGCTTTTTTGTCATTGCGAGGCCGCGCATTTTGCGGCCGAGAGATCTCTCTTCGCTCCCCATTCCTCTCTAGAGGCCGGGCTTCCGCCCGGCTTTTCTCTTTTCGATTTTCACCTTTTTCTGCCTCTGTGTCCGCTGCGTCTCCGCGGCCCTCGGCGTTAAATCTTTGTGCTCTTGCGAAAATCACCCCCAAATCGCGGTCCTGGCCGTTGTTCCAATTGTTCCAAAACTTGAGATGACTTCTCAGGCCACGAAGCGTAAGATTCCACCGCCCGTTTCCTCTGACAAAAGGAAAGACAAGGAGAACCCCGATGAAGAACCTCGCCGCATGTTTTGTTCTGCTGTGCGCAGCTGCCGCTGCCCCAGCTGTTCACGGGCAAGGCGGCTCAAAGCCGCCGGAGCAACCGCCCACTGTCTCCTCCGTCCTCAACACGCTTTACGGCGTTGTCGAGCAGCAAGTGGTTTCCGCCGCCGAGGCCATGCCCGAGGACAAGTACTCCTTCGCGCCCACCAACGGCGAGTTCAAGGGCGTGCGCACTTTCGCCGAAGAGGTGAAGCACATCGGCTTCGCGAATCACCTTTTCTTCGGTCCGCTCATGGGCGAGACTATCGACACGAAGAACATCCAGCAAGAATCCAACGGCCCCGCCGAGTTGAAGACCAAAGCCGAGATTGTCCAGTACCTGAAGGACTCCTTCGCGCTAGGCCATAAGGCCATTGCCACGATCACCGCGGGAAACCAGGTCACGCCACTCGACAAGCCGGTCTTTCCGTTCCTTTCCACGCGCCTGGCCATCGCCAACATCGGCACCTTTCATCCGATGGATCACTACGGGCAGATGGTCGAGTATCTGCGGATGAACAGCATCATCCCGCCCGCCAGCCGCCCGCGCCCGCCGCAACAACAATCATCCTCACAACCCAAACCGCAACCATGAGGTAAGACCCCGGGTGATAACCCGGCCTGCCGCGAATCCCTCATTCCGATGCCCCGTTCTTTGTGGCCTAGGAATTCGCTGACTCCGCTTTCTCTTGTAGGGCCTCGGTTTTATCCCGAGTTTTGAAGGGACCCCTGCGCCAGACCATTAATGGATTTGCAGTGGGGGGCGGCTACCGCGATGGATTTCCTCTCTTCATTTACAACGCCAACGGCGTAGCGACACAGAAGCCCTTTCTGGCAAGTCCCACGGTGACTCACCATGGCAGGGGTACTTATTTTGGCGTGGGCATTCCGTTGAATCTTGTTTCGTTGTTCAAGTCGAGCAAACCATACGCCGGTCTTGCCAGCCGGCCGCGGTCAGGCAGCAGCCCCCCGGTTTCCAGGGGGCGACTCGCCTGTCTCTCAAAGTTAGTCGACTCCACGAACGTTTAGTGTTTCTTGCTTTTTTGGTTCCTCGCCACTTCTACTTATTGATGTCGTCTTTGGCTTCGAGGCGCTTCAGGAGCGGCTCAAGGAAAGGCTTGTTGGCGTCGGGAGCGCCGCTGATGGCTTGGGTCATCTCTTTCGCCGCCGCGGGAAAGTCGCCTTTGTTCGAGTCGATCCGCGCCAGCGCCAAGTGGCTGACCCAGGAATTCGGATCCTTTTTCGGAACCTGCGGGAACAGCTCGAAAGCGCGCTTGGCGTTCCCTTGCCTCTGGAATCCGCGCGCGTAGACGTACAGTTGAATGGCATTGGCCTTCTCCAACGCCGTCGCGAGCGCCTTATCGGCTTCGTCTTTCTTGCCCATCGCGGTGAGAATGCGCGACTTGGTCTCCCAATTCTCGAAGCGCTCTTCATTTTGAATCGAAGTGTTTTCCCACTTCAGCGCTTCTTCGAGATTGTAGTTGTTGTCCAGGCACCACTGCGCCGCTTCGTCGTACCCCGCCCAGGTGAAGCCGCCGACGCTGCGCAGCTCGTTCTTGATGCTCCGCAGCACGACGGCTTTCAGGTCCACGCCAATCTGGAACGGCACCGCCAGCTTTTCCCAGCGCAGCGTCGCCACAGCCGATTCGGGCTTGACGTCTTCAAAAGTGTAGGTCAGCTGTTCAAACGCTTCGGCCGCGTGCGGTTTCACGATCACGCGCAGCGCGTCTTCCTTCTCGTCATAGCTGAAACTGCCCCAGGACGTGGAATTCTTCGAAAAGATAATCGCCCACTGATCTTTGTCGGGAATCGTGTGCAGGCCGTAAGTGCCCGCCCCGAGAGGCTTCCCCTCCACGGTCACCTCGTCGGTGAACGTGATGGTGGTGTTTTCATTCGCACCAGCGCGCCACACTTTCCCGTAAGGAACGGTCTTGCCCCAAATTTCGCGACCGCCCACCGCCGGCCGGTGATAGGTAATGGTGACGTCCGTCAGCCCGATGCGCTGCGTCACGCTGGCCCGCTGGCTGACGCGCGGGATATTCAGCTCGGTTGGCTGGCTGCCGTTTTTGAATTGCGCTTCCGCGCTGCTGGCGAGAAGACTCCAGCCCGCCAATCCTGCACAAAAGCCCAGAACACACTTCGACATCCTGTGCATAGCCGCACCATCCTCTCTCATTCGCTACGACCTGGTGAGGGCGCCGAGTCCCGGCGCGACACCCCCCGCCTGGCGTAGACGGCATGGCCGCCGTTCCGTGAGCACCAGGACTGAAGAAAGCAGCCGCGGATCTCGCGAATTCACAGAAAATTTAGAAGGAACTACGGGACAAAGCCAAAAAAAAGGAGGGACACTCGCGAAATCCAAGATAAGCACGTTGTCCAGCGCCAGGCAAATCAAAATCAGGAATGTGGCCGGATCTCGCGGATTCCCTGTCCCGCCGTTTTCAGGGAAAAGAATCTGAGCAACCGGCCCCCGCATCAATCTGATCCCATCACGGAAAAGATCGCGACCCGTTACAACTCACCGTTTCTTAGCAACGCAGGAGCGGCATTTCTTACGGTGCGGTATTGACATGCAGGGTACAATGCTCCTGCCTCTCGGACGAGGTTCCTCGGGTGTTCGACTTCAGTCCAATCCGCCTTTCCATGAAATCTTATGCTGGAGGTAGGTAATCATGTCTGGGATCACGGCTGGTATTTTTCGCGCGGCATCCAACGCAGCATGGTTCGCTTCTAAGGTCCTTAACCGGGTTTTGCACGAGGGTAATTTGCCCAGCCCAAGCTGGGCCCCTGGCCGACTCCCAAAACAGCGAGAGCGTATCCCGATGGCTACCGGAGTTCCCAGGAAAACCCTGTCGCTATGCCCCGACTGCAACCGCGAAGTAGTGCAGGCGGTGCTCAAAGGTGAGATGGATGTCGCCGCTTTTCGAGACAACCCCGGAATCGTTGAAGCGGGGATCTTGGAAGAAGGCGGACGCATCCTCATGCGGAAGGTGTGCGAGAAGCATGGCCCGTTCGAGGATGCACTCTCCAATCACCCGGATTTCTTTCGAAGAATGGAACAGCTTGCCTTCGGCAGAGACTTCGAATGCACTGACGATTGCAACGTCCACGGTCATGGTCCGAACAGCATTAGCTCCGGGAGAGGGACCTTCCTAATCGTCGATTTGACCAACCGATGCAACATGATGTGTTCCCCGTGCTTCATGGATGCGAACGCCGCGAGCTACGCTTACGAATTGAGTATGGAAGATATAAAAATCATTTTCAGCAACGCGCTTTCGTTCAAGCCTCAGCGGGAAATCAACATTCTGTTCTCAGGAGGGGAGCCCACAGTATCGCCGATTTTCCTTGATGCCGTTCGGCACGCGAAAAGCGTGGGCTTCCATCGGCTTCACGTTGCGACAAACGGCATCGAGTTCGCTAAGAATAGCGACTTGGCTTTGCAGGCCAGGGAAGCCGGCTTGCACGGTGTCTACCTCCAATTGGATGGAGTTTCCGAAGAAAAAAACAAACATCGCGGATTGGGAAACTACATGGCGGTGAGGCGACAAGCTTTGGACAACATTGCTGCCTCCGGAATGCGAACTACGCTTCAAGTCACGGTAGACAAATGCCGGAACAACGACGGACTTGGAGACATCGTTCGTTTAGCGATTCAAAACATAGAAAAAATCCATGGAGTCGTTTTTCAGCCAATCATGTTTGCCGGCAGGGACGAGGGCGTGTGCGCCGAGGAGCGTTACGCCCGACGCTACCCTCTCACGCAGCTGGCCTTCGATCTGCAGGAGCAGACTTCGATTGACTGGCAGCCGATGCGGGATTGGTTCCCGCTGTCGGACTTTGGGATATTCGCTCACCTATGCGATGTCCTTAACCCTGAGGCGAAACTGGGGAGCCTGTTCCAGCAGACGCATCCGAACCGTGGAATCTTCAGCCCCTTGCTGGTCGACACGAATCGGAAGGAGGCCATCCCGATCCCCGCGTTTTTTGACCTGGAGCAATTCATGCGCGACGTCGTAGAGATAACCGACTCCGGGAGGGGACCGGTAGCAACAAAGGCGCTTGTCTCGCTTTCGATGCTCCGTCACTTCGATCAGGGAAAGGCACCGTCGCGGTTTGGACTTGCCGACCTGCGACGCATCATTGACGACTGTTTCTATCGCGTTGCCGACAGTAGCAATCATTGGTCTGACAGAGCCTATTCCTATGACGGGCGCTGGAGAGTCATGATCTTTAACGGCATGTGGTTCCAGGACGCCTTCAACTACGACTTTTCAGGAATCTGCAATTCCACTTCGCCCGTGGCAACGACTCAGGGTGAAATCAGCTTCTGCGCTTACTACGGCGGCGGCTGGCGAAAGATCGTGGAACAACAGAGCCGCACAACAAAGTTGGCCGGATGGCACAGAACCCATGGTCGCCAGGAAATTTATGCCAAGGGCAGGAATGTTGAATTAGGACAATCGTTGCCTGGCGGGGGCATCCAATTGGTTCGGATTGAGGCGGCGGAACCAGTGACTGTTCCGACGGGCCTTCTGCAGAACGGTGACGAACACAGCTAACGACGGGAAGAGTGTGAAGGTCTTTCGTTCTGGTGTTCATGCGCTCGCCTCGCGGCGGCGTATACGCATGGAGCTTTTCCGCAAATTGCTGTTCGGCCGAAATGACCGGGAAAGACGGCGGCGCGACGCCGCCGAAGCCAAGCCAGTCTTCCCC
The DNA here is from genome assembly GCA_003224085.1 of Acidobacteriota bacterium. Lineage (GTDB taxonomy): Bacteria > Acidobacteriota > Terriglobia > Acidiferrales > UBA7541 > Acidiferrum. The sequence goes on from QHYK01000096.1 coordinate 54,040, forward strand.
GGTCACGATATCCAGAGGCTCCAGCACTTCGTCCCCAATGCCGACGTCGACGTGGAAACGCGCAAAGTCTCGTCCGTCCATTCGTGCTTGGACTGGATACCGGCTGCCGCCTCCCGGAGCGCCGTGCAGATCTTCTGTCGCTTCCCCAAACGAGGAATTCGAAGTAGTCGTCGAAGCGCGTCGCCGCCGCTTCTTGAAGCATGAAGCGCACCTGTTCACGCCGCTCTTTCGGGTCCTTCGAGAGACGCGTGCCGTCGTGCAGCGTCAGGTCGATGTCCTTGGTCGTCCTAGCTGAATGCGTCCGCAACTCCATCGCGTAGCCACCCTTCAGCACCCATGGATAGGTTGCCTCCGGTCCTCTTGGAAAAATGCGCGCCAGGAAGCGGTCGAACGCCACTTGCCGGCGGAGGCGCTGCAGGTCCGTACCTTCCTCCCGCGCACGACTCTGCAAGCGAGTCTCGAGGGCGGTATGAAATGCGCCGGGTGTCTTGTAGGATTTCGCTTCGTCCATCAGGCGGGCTGCCCGGCTAGCTCGCGAAGTGAGCGTTGAAGTTTATCGTGCGGCATGCGATCGATTTCCCTCCTTCCGATGAGGCCACGGGGTAAAGCACTAATGCCACCGCTGTGCTTGTCAGCGAGCAAAAAACCTCTTCGGCACAAGCGCCAAAGTGTTATGAAAGACCACACTATGTACTCGGCATATTTGCTTTTCTTATCGCTGCTTTCTGTCTGTGTCTGGCTGGTGGTTGTTGGACTATCGCCAGCCAGAGCACTACTGATAAGCGAGGGGCTGGATTTTTCTATCTCGGCCTTATCGCTCTTGTCGCCTGTTTTTGGCTCATCTATCATGGGGTCGGTCTCATAGAATTTCAGGTAGCTCCGTGTCTTACATAAGAATAAGCTAATCGCATGGGGAAAAAGTACGACGAAGGCCCAAAGGCAAAAGAGAAATTCGAGCGTACTATGATCGCGCTCTTTCGAGTAAAGAAAAGTGAACTTACAGAGAAAACCAAGAAAGGCAAGGATTAGGCGGCTTTACGCTGGCCCCGGATGCCCCAGACCCCGATGGTCGCTCTCCGCATCCAAAAGAACTAAAGTTCCGCGTTTTCCCGCCGGCCTTATCGTGTAAAGTTGGAAAAGCAATGACGGTGCTCTAACCCTATGAAAACACAGAAAATATTCCGCTTGACAGCACGTCCTTTCAAACGTACACTTGGGTCAGTGAATCGTACATTGGAGATCGGGAGGACGCACATGGCTACTGCCGGCATCAATGTCAGCGTTAAGAGGGTAACAGCTACCGATCTGCGGGACAGTCTGAAAAATTGCCTGAAAGACGCCAGGGCAAACAAAGTTGTGCTGATCGAGAATCGGCGTCAGTCTTCAAAATATCTCGTGGATAAAGACTTCTTCGATACTCTCGTGAAAGAGCGTGATTCAATCATCGCGACTCTTGAGATTCTAGCAGATCGTGGTCTCACCGATCGGCTCTTGAATCTTTCTAAGACCATCGATAGCGACTTTGCTGCTGGCAGTCTGCTCACCACAGCCGATGTTTTCGGCGAATGAGCAAAGCGCGAAAACAGCCTTCGTCCACATTACCCGCCGCCCGGAGCGAAAAACCCCAGGCGGCGTCTTCTTTTGAGCTTCGATATACGGAGGATGCTGGCGCGGATATCAAAGGTCTAGACGGGAGCATCAAAAAACAAGTTCGAAACGTTCTAGAGAAGAAGTTGGCTGTCAATCCCGAAGGATACGGACTGCCGTTGCGCGGCCCACTCGCAGGCTATTGGAAGCACGAGTTTGCGAATCATCGTGTGATTTACAGAATCTATCCTGATCCTCCCACTGTGGTTGTCTGTGCGGTTGGTCCCCGCAAGGCGGGTGATGCCGAAGACATCTGCAAGCAGTTGGAGGCAGTCACCAAAACAGGTAGGCTCGCCGCGCAGGTCGCTTCAGTGCTCAACAAGTTCTTAACTAAGAAAAAGTAATTAGAAGCTTTCGACAAGCTTGACACGAACCTTCAGCCGACGAAATACGACGTGAAACCGCCCGAGAGTTTGGTGCGATAGTCGGCTACTGAACGCCTACGCGGTCTTTTTGATGGATACGACTTTGCGCGACCGGAAAGATTCGTCGAGCTTGTTGATTCCTTCGCGTGCCTTCTCTTCGTCCGCCTTGATGTAGATGTTCTGCGTCGTGCGAAGTTCGCTATGACGCATCACGCGCTGAATGTCCTTATCGTCGGTTCCGTGTGCGTGCAACTCCGTTGCTCTTCTAAAAATCTTCACTGGTATTGTGCGCTTCGTTGGAGACCATCCTAGCCGCCTAGAGGATGGCGAGTCCCAACGAAGTTGCAGCGTCAAGCGGCTGGCGTTAGACAAGGGACCGGCAGCACGATCAATGGCGGGCAACACCCAGGGCAAACACCCAAACTCACCCAAAAGGGTTTGGTGTTTATGCCTGTTACTCGCCGTAAGCTTTCGTCACCACCGGTGCCGCGCGTGTCTGCGACCATCCCGATTGCGCCACAGCTACAGGTGCCGTCGTCGTTCAACGACGACTTCGTCACTCCTAAACAACTCGCTGATCGTCTTCACGTTAAGGTCTCGACGATTTGGGAGTGGACTCGGCGTCGCCAGCATAATCCGATTCCGCATTATCCGGTCAGTCGTAAGGTGGTCTACTACAAGTGGAATGAAGTGCGCGCGTGGATTGAAGCACAGCGAGCAGCGGCATGAATCCATAAGTTGGTGGACCCGCCTGGATTCGAACCAGGAACCTGCCGATTATGAGCCGGACGCTCTAACCGTTGAGCTACGGGTCCGCCGCCGCCGCTACACCTTGATCTTATACTTCTTTTGCAGCACGTCGCTCAACTTTCGCAAACCGCGCTCACCAGCCGCCCGATCTGGCTGGACGTAATACGCAAGAGTTGTGGAAACGTCTGCGTGGCGTAAGATCGACTGGATTGCCTTATTGCTCCAGTTGGATTTTTCCGCGGCAAGATCGAGAACGGCGAGCGAACGCGGGCTCTTGGCCAGCAACGCGCGGCGATAATGATAAGGGTCGATTCCTTTCTTGGCCAATTCGTCGACAAAACTCTCCCAAGCACGGATGTGGGCACAGGGACGTGCAGAAGCTTGAAATCCACGCGGATGTTGGGAATGCCGTAGTGCGTTTCGATGAGGCCCTCAACGCAACTGGGGTCGAAAACGGGAGTAACCGCGGGCGGAAAAACAAATTGAAGAATGGAAGGAGAAACCAGACGGTGCGAAACGGCGCGAAGTTCTCCGTGTTCGTCGATTCCGGCCGTGATTTGATGGAGAGTCGCTGGGCGATAGATGTCGTGCTGCATGTCTTCTTCGCGCGACCAAATCACTTTTACGGGTTGGCCAACGGCTTTCGAGAGCAGCGCGGCTTGCACGGCGAAGTCGGTCCAAAGCCTGCGCCCGAAGCCGCCGCCAATCGGCGTGCGAAAGACTTGATGTTTTCCTTAGGCAGTTTGAAGATCGCGGCGAGCGTCATGCGCGTGATTTCCTGCCCTTGCGTCGGTCCCCAAATCTCTACGGTGTCGCCGGAGACGCGCGCGGTGCAATTCATCGGCTCCATGGTGGCGTGAGCGAGGAATTGCGATTCGTAGTCCTGGGAATAGATGGTCGGATAAGTCTCTTTGCGTGCGGCTTCGGCGTTGTCGGCGGGGATTACCTTTTGATCCAAAGGAACGCTCGGGTAGTCGTGATGGAGCGCGTCGGCGTTGCCCTCGACGTGGACGAGCAGCCAGTCGCTGCCATCCAGAGCGCCGCGGTAGTCATCGCGAAGGGATTGGGTACTGCAGTCCGCAGCTGAGCCTTCGTTGAAACTGACGTTGAGGGCATCGAGGGCCGTCTTGAGCTTCCTCGCTTACCGCCGAGAGCCTTGCTTGCTGGCAAGTTTTGTAAAGCCCGCCCGCAAACCCCGCCGCGCTGAACGAGCAGATGCAAGACTGATGGGCCTGATGATTTATTCCAATTTGGCCAATTTGGCTTGTAACCTGACTCGGCTAGGAAAGTCTTTCAGCCTCGAATTGCCGGAAATGTTTACACGCCCGTCGGGCGAGGCGGATTGGCGGGCGGAGTTTTCTACCAGTTCGTTTCTCGCGGCTGCTCCAAAAATTTAGGCGGACGCACTCGCGCCAAGCTTCCGCGCGAGGTACGCCCGCCTTTTTGGTTGATTATTGGTTGTCCTTCGCTCGATGTCGAAGGATCGGGTCAGCTCTTCACGTTGATCGACGTCGGCTGGGAGAGCCGGAACGTGAGGCGCGTCTCCGGAGGAAGCTTGATGTCACGCTTCGCGGTGACGAGCGCCACGGTAGTTCCCGCGACCAGGCCGACCGGCCCGCCGATGGCTGCTCCCGTGGCGCCACCGGCCAAGGCGCCAACCAAGACACCTCCGCCGGCTCCGCCGCCCATCCACAACAGGTAGTGTTTCTTATGGCTGCGGCCCACTTCGCGGGAAGAATAGGTGTGAACGGCATAGTTCTGCCCGTTCACGTCCACCGATTGCAGCGCGAGCAGCAACCGGGGACGGCCCTTGAATCGTCCCGCTTCTTTGGCCTGTACAACGACTCCTTCGGCTCGAGCGCCTTTGGGGATGACCGTTTTGCCCTCGATCACAACCGGCTGCCAGACCGTGGCACGAAAGTGGTGCCCCGGCCTCGTGCCAGTGGTCACGGCCTGGTCGAGAACCACATGGATCCTCGTCCGCTGCGGTACCGTGACGGAGTCGCTGCCCCACATGGCTTTGGCGCCGACTGCCCATAGCGCCGCCACCAGAACCGCGGCTCCTGCGATGAGGTAGTGCCGCCTGGTCAAGCGCACCCTTTTTAATTTGTTCAGGTGCTGCTTGGACAAGCGGAGTTTGGTCAAGCCCAGTTTGGTCCAAACCATAATGATCCTCCTATGGGACTTTGAGGCACCGTGGCGGCCTTCGAGGCAGCCTGTAAACGCTTGGAAAGAAAAGGGATGCTTTTGCAGGAGGGGAATGGGGGGGCAATAGTTTCAAGGCCGGTGAAAATTTGGAGTACTGCAAGTACTAAACTACTGCGCGGCGGCCTACTTTTGGAATCAACACGCGTTTATTGCGGACCGCTCTGCGACCGGGAAGCAGAGTCATGTAGAAGCGATGGTGCAGAGGGCGGCGCCGCCGGCGATGCCCGCTTCGGCACCGTAGCGCGCGGGAACAATGGGAATTTCAAGGCAGCGTTTGTTTAGGCTCCAAGCAGGAAGTTGCTCGCGAATTGTCCCAAAGAAAGGATTCAGCATGGCGGCGACGCCGCCCCCCATGACCATGACGTCGGGCTCGAGCAAATCCACAATGTTGCCGAGCCAGATGGTGATTAGGTGGACAGTCTCCCGCAGAATTTCTTTCGCAACAGGATCGCCGGCAGCGTAGGCGCGGCCGACCGTTTCGCTTGTGACCGCGTCGATGTTTCCGCCTGCGAGTTCGAGCATCACGGACTTGCGAGTGGGAGTTTCCGTGAGGCGCGCGCGCGCTTTTTTACCGATCGCCGTGCCGGACGCCAGCGGTTCAATGCAACCGCGCTTGCCGCAGCCGCAGAGAGGGCCATGGTAATCGATGACCAAGTGCCCGGCTTCGGAGGCTGCGCCCGTGCGTCCGTGATAGATGCAGCCGTCAAAGAGAATTCCCGCGCCGATGCCTGTGCCGATGCAGGTGTAAAACACATTGCGATAACCGCGGCCGGCTCCCCAGAGCGCCTCGGCAAGGCCTGCGGACTTGGCGTCGTTCTCCAGTTTCACGGAGCCGCCGTAGCGGCGAGCAATTTCGGCGGCCAGCGGATAGCTTCGCCAGCAAGTTACGTTGGGAGGATTCAGCACCACGCCCGTGTGTGGATCGAGCGGGCCCGGAGCGCAAATTCCGATGCGGCGCGGGCCACTGTTTGTTTCACTTGCGAGTTTGAGTAACTCGTCGATAGCACCTGTAACCGCAGCGAGTCCCTCTTCCGCCGTACCATGCGAATTCATCGGCACGCGCGTGTGCTGATGGATTTCGCCGCGGGCATCGACGAATCCGGCAGCCACTTTTGTGCCGCCAACGTCGACGCCAATGGCCCACTCCCTGCCTTCCCTTTGGGTCGTAGTCATCTGTAGCATCAATCCGCTACGCTTTGGAATAGCGCTCGCTGATTGGTTTCGAGCCGCTCAGCGCGAAGAAGAGGATATAAAGGTAGCAGATCACAGGCAAAAAGAAGGCGTGATGAATTCCGATACGGTCTGCGATCCAGCCCTGCGTCACAGGAATAATGGCCCCGCCAACAATGGCCATGATCAGGATTCCGGAGCCGTCGCCGGTGAGCGGGCCAAGCTCCGCCACGCCTAGCGTAAAAATGCTCGGGAACATGATGGAGTTGAAAAAGCCGACCAGGATGATACTCCACATGGCAACATGCCCCGTGCTGAGCATGGAGACCGCTACGAGTGCCGTCGTGGATATGGCGCAAATACCGAGTAGTCTTCCGGTGTGTGCCGTCACTCGACCGCCACGAAGCGCAGCGACGACAGCAATCACTGCCGACGCGACGGCCACCAGCGCGAGCAACGGACGGCCTGAAACCAGTAGCCACGCAAGCCACGTGAGATTCGGCACTCCCGGCTGGTATCCGGCCGGCATGCGACTTTCGATCGGAAAGGAGAGCAAAATCAGCGCGACGCTGACCGCGGCTACCACGCTCAGGTACGTGGACTTGGCACCGCTTAGCAAATTCGATCCGATGAATCGTCCCAGCATCGCACCGCCCCAGTAAAAGGCCACAAAGCTCGCCGCGACCTTTTCTGCTAGCCCGCCAATGTCGGACTCGTGGAAGTAGTTCACCAAAAAGCTCCCGATAGAGACTTCGGCGCCGACATAGACAAAAATGGCGATCGCGCCGAACACCAAGTTTGGGTGCCTCCAAATCGAGTCGTTCACCTTTTCGCCGACTTTGCGTTGCGCATGTTCGATTTTCGGCAACTTGAAACTGCCGATGGCGATAGCAAGCAGCGCCAACGCAATCCCAAGGCCCACATAAGGTGTCTTGACCGTCGCCGCTTCCTGCAGGCGATAAGCCTGCAAGGCGTCCGGCGCCATTGCCCGTACCTCGTTCAATGTTTTAGGGGCAGCGCTTAGAATCAACAGTCCCCCAAAGAAGGGAGCAAGAAAAGTGCCCAGTGAATTAAACGCTTGCGTCAGATTCAGGCGACTGGAAGCGGTCTCAGGCTTGCCCAGCACAGTCACGTAGGGATTAGCCGCGACTTGTAAGCAGGTGATGCCAGCGGCTAAAACGATGAGGGCAGCCAGGAACAGCGGGTAGGACGGGACACTTGCTGCGGGAACGAAAAGGAATGCGCCCAAGCCCATCATCAGCAAGCCGGCGACCATGGAACGCTGGTAGCCAATCCAGTCGATGATTTTGGCCGAGGGTATGGAGAAAATGAAATAGGCGCCAAAGAATGCGAACTGAATCAGCATCACTTGCGCGTAGTTCAGGTCGAATATCGATTTCAGGTGAGGAACCAGAATATCGTTGAGACAGGTAAGAAACCCCCACATAAAGAACAGGGTAGTGACAACCGACAGCGCCACCGTATAGCTCTGAGAAGGCTCGCTCGCTACGGCGGCACTCTTCACGCTTACGTTAACCATAGTCGTCTTCTTCCATTCTCTTGCAGCCTATGCCGAAGATGTGGCTTTTGACCGCGCAGGATGATGACACAGTTGGCGCGAAGAGAAAACCTTGCCGGTTAGGTGAGCGCAGGTGACCTGCTATAAAATGTCGCCCGAAACGACATTGCAACGGTATCGGGTGTGAAATGAACAAGCCCGAGTTCCTGGTCCTGGCTCTCATCCTTTGTAGGGTGACTTCCTTTTCCTCTGTGAAACGCGCCTCCGCGCAAGAAGCGGCGCCCGCCATGGTTATTCTCAACGAAGCGGGCCTGCCCTCCGCAGATTCACCGGCGTTCCCGCGGCCTCTTCTTGAAAAGGCCATCCCCGGAGCTCGTTTTGTTTCCGCGAAGGAACTGGGCTCCCTGCTGACTGAACCTTCTACGCGGTTGCTTGTGCTTCCTTATGGTTCCGCTTTTCCCGAACAGAGCTGGTCCGCAATTCATGCATTTGTAGACCATGGAGGAGATTTGCTGGTTCTTGGCGGGCGCCCTTTTACCCGCGCCGCCTATCACGACGATTCCGGCTGGCATCTGCGTGATTACAGCGTGCGCTTCATCCGGCAATTGTCCATGGATCAGTTTCAGGCGACGCCGGGCTCCGCGGACATGGAATTCCAAAATAATCCGGACGTCACAATTTCTTTGCCGCGCTTCTCCTGGCAACGCGCTTTCAGCCCCATCCTTCGTCTCAGCGCGGTGGACCTCTACAATCGAGGCGGCTCGGCCGGCTCGATTGACGCGCGGCTGGACCCGCTTGCCTGGGGCGTAAAGGGCGGCCGGAAGATGGCTGCTCCGGCGATGGAAATCGACCATCTGCGAAACGCTTTTGACGGCGGCCGGTGGATTTTTCTCACAGCAGAACTCGATTCGCAATTTCTATCAAACAACGATGCCGTCAACCTCATTCGCACGCTCGCGGAACGCGCTCGCCGCGGCTCTGAAGAATTCACCGCGCGCCCCACGCTTCCTCTTTATTTGCCTGGAGAACCTGTGGAAGTGGAAGTTCGGTGGCACGCCGCAGAGAAACCTTCCGGGCCGCTCACCCTTCGCATCAGCGAATTCCCCGAGGGCCAGCCATCCCAGCGCCAGGCGCAGACCGCAAATTTGGCAGCACAGCAAGTCATTTTGTTTTCCTCCGCCAAGGAAAAGGGCTTTCACGTCGTCCAAGCAGAGCTTTTGGACGGAAACACTGTCCGTGCTACTTATCGCTCAGGCTTCTGGATTCGCGACCCCGAGTTTCTGCGCTCCGGCCCGCACCTGACGGTCAATCACGATTTCTTTGAACTTGACGGCCATCCGCTCGCTGTCGTTGGAACCACGTACATGTCGAGCGAAGTCCAGCGCCTCTATTTCGACCATCCCAACGTGTTCGTCTGGGACCGCGACATGGCCCAGATTCAAGACGCTGGCCTCAACATGCTGCGCACGGGGTGGTGGACCGGTTGGGACAAATTCTGCGACGAGAACGGCCAGCCTTACGAACGCACGCTCCGCACGCTCGAAGCCTACCTGATGACCGCGCACAAACACGGCCTGCCGGTACAATTCAATTTCTTTGCGTTTCTTCCCGAAGTCCTCGGCGGCGTAAACCCTTATCTGGATCCGCACGCCTTACGCAAGCAGCAGACACTTGTTTCCACGGTCGTTGAGCGCTTCCACGATGTTCCTTTTCTCGCGTGGGACCTCATCAACGAACCCAGCATTTCGCAACACTTGTGGCAAACGCGCCCGAATGGCGACCCCGCCGAGATGGCTGCTTGGAATCAATGGCTCTCGAAACGCTACCGCGACCGAGCTGCGCTCGCAGCCGCCTGGAACGTGCCGCCGGATTCCATCGAAGGGAGCATTTCGCTGCCGGGTGAACTCGAATTCAGCTCGCGCGGCATGTACGTGGGCCACAACTCGCTTCGCGTCTATGACTATTTCTTATTTGCGCAGGAAACGTTTTTGGACTGGGTCCGCGCCATGCGCGAAAAAATCCGCGGCACCGGCTCGCAGCAACTCATCACCGTCGGCCAGGACGAAGGCGGGGTGAGGGATCGCCTGTCGCCCGCTTTTTACGGCTCAGCGGTTGATTTCACCACCAATCATTCCTGGTGGGGGAACGATTCCTTGCTGTGGGATTCGCTCACCGCCAAGCAGCCGGGCGAGACCATGCTGATTCAAGAGACCGGGCTGCAGCGCGAGATCAATTTGGACGAAACGGCGCGTTTCACGCCGGAAGAGGAAGCTTTGTTGTTCGAACGCAAAGTCGCGCTTTCTTTTGTGCAGGGTTCGGGCGCCATTGAGTGGCTCTGGAATACCAATTCCTACATGACCGAAGCCAACGAAGCGCCCATCGGCGCTTTGCGCGCGGATGCTACAGAAAAGCCCGAAGCTACGGTGATGCGCGATTTTGCGAGCTTGGCAAGATCTCTGCGCAGCCATTTGCAGAATCCGCGTCAACCCTCCATCGCCGTCGTCACCTCGCAGGCCGCGCAGTTTTCGGTCTTGGCCGACTTGCAGCTCGAGGCGCAACAGAAAGCGGTTCGCGCGCTCGCCTACGGCTTGCACGTCACTCCTTACGTCATCGCCGAAAACCAAATCGCCAAGCTCGGCGCGCCGCAACTCGCGATTCTTCCATCGCCGCAATCTTTGAATGAGAACACCTGGCAAGCCTTGCTTGCCTACGTGAAAGCCGGAGGAAATCTCCTGATCACCGGTGCCATCTCGCGGAACGAACACTGGCAATTTCGCGACCGTCCGCACGACCTTGGGCTGCGCACGCAACTCGAGCCACAAAGCTATCGCAGCGCGGAAATCCTCCTTCAGGGCAAGACCATTCCGCTGTCGTTCGATCAGCAGAAGCAATTTTCGCTGGAAGCTCTTCGTTTCGGCGATGGTTCAACCTGGAAGGAGATTCCCCTGGGCCAAGGAAGAGTCTTCTGGTCCTCTTACTCGGCGGAATTGGCTGACGGACTCGACGCTGCAACCTCTATCTACAGCTACCTTTTGACGACAGTGAAAATCAAGCCTGCGTTCGAACTGCAGTCCGCGGTTCCGCCGGGGGTGTTGATTTCCGCTACCGAACTTCAGGATTCCGTCCTTTACATCCTGGAATCCGAGAACGAAGAGGACGCCGCGATCGACCTGCGCGACTCAGCGACTGACGCGCCGCTGGCGCTGAAACTCCCGGCACAGCACGCCGCCCTCGCCCTGATTGGAAAAAAGGAAAAAGCCGTCGTCGCCCGATACGGCTTTTAGATGCTGATCTCGCGCGTAACCTTTCTGTCGTTTAGGACTCCAATGGATAGCCAAAGCGGAGAGTTTGCTCGGTTGGAAATCAGAGAGTCCAAACGGTTTTTCCATCAGCACGAAAAATGCGTAGGATAGTAGGCAGAGGCAAAATCAACAGGGAGGAGCAAGATGTTGATTCGTAAGGCCGCGGATTTGACATACGCGGAGGTCACGCCCAAAGCGGTTTATTTGAACCGGCGGAAATTCCTGCAAGCCATGGGGGTTGCTGGCGCGGCCGCGGTTGCGGGGCGGCGCCTGATCGAATTGGCCGTGCCCGGTCGGAGCGCCCTGGCAGCAACGAAATTCAGCGATCTCGTGAAGAGCCCTTTCAGCACCTCCGAGAAGCAAAACTCTTTTCAGGACGTCACGCACTACAACAATTTCTACGAATTCGGAACCGACAAGTCCGACCCCGCGAAAAACGCGCAAAAATTCGATACCTCCAACTGGGTCGTTTCTGTCGAAGGTGATGTCGCCAAGCCGCGCAAGTTCACCATGGATGAAATCCTGAAGATCGCGCCGCTCGAGGAGCGCATCTACCGCCATCGCTGCGTGGAAGCGTGGTCCATCGTGGTGCCTTGGATTGGTTTTTCGTTCGGCAATCTCGTGAAGCTCGTCGAGCCAGCCCCTAAAGCGCAGTTCGTGGCCTTCCAGAGTTATTACGATCCACGCCAGATGCCCAAGGGACGCTGGGCCGGAATCGAGTTTCCTTACGTCGAGGGCCTGCGGATGGACGAAGCCATGAATCCGCTCACGCTGCTTTGCCTGGGAATGTACGGTGAATCTTTGCCCAATCAGGATGGCGCGCCGGTGCGCCTGGTCATCCCGTGGAAATACGGTTTCAAGAGCATCAAGTCGTTGGTCAAAATTAAATTTCAATCGAAGATGCCGCCGACAACCTGGAATCTCGCCGCGCCAAATGAGTACGGCTTTTATTCGAACGTGAATCCCAACGTGGATCATCCGCGTTGGAGCCAGGCCAAGGAGCGTCGCCTTGGCGAAATCTTTAAGCGCAACACGCTGATGTTCAACGGCTACGGCGATCAGGTCGCCGGCATGTACAGCGGCATGGACCTGAAGAAATACTACTAAGCTTCGACCTGCGAAATGCGCGCCCTGCTTACCAGCAAGTGGACCAAAGCCGCGGTTTTTATCCTTTGCTTGATTCCTTTGGGCGGGCTCGTTTGGCGCGGCTTTCACAATGGCCTGGGCGCCAATCCCGTCGAGTTTATTCAGCTAACAACCGGCCGCTGGACTCTGCGATTTCTCGTCTTTACGCTTTGCGTGACACCGTTTCGAAAGCTGCTGAATCTTCCCGATCTGATTCGTTTCCGGCGCATGCTCGGTCTATTCGCATTCTTCTACCTCTGTCTGCACTTCCTCACCT
>QHYK01000009.1 GCA_003224085.1 Acidobacteriota bacterium
TACCGAACATCAGCGGGACGAGAATGCCGTCGTAAACATTTTCGTCGAGGGTTTGAGAATCTTAGCCGAGGGACGCTCGGTATTAGCCTGTGGAGGCACAGTAGGACCTAAACGCGAGTTTAGGCGTGGGCCCGTGAAGCAGGAAACATCGTCGGAGGTATGTGGCCATGCCGCATAGTAACTCCGAGGAATCCCCCGCCTTTAGATTTGGAAAGCTCAACGAATAATGCCAACTGATTGGCCTTCCTTTACTGCTCGCAATAGTAACCGTTTCGTGCCAGAATGATTCCGGCGAGCGCCTTGGCCCCGGCGCCTGCGAATTTCAAGTTTCGACGATCCAGCTCCGTCCAAGACGCCACTGCGCCCACGCGAGTCCGGCCGGCCAAATGCAGTGTCCGCATTTACCGGTGGCATGTACTCTCGTGCTTGAGGTGTGATGATGAGCTTTTCCTGGAAACAATACGAAGGCCAGGTCATCAACAATACGTTTCCGTTGCTGAAATACGTGGGTGGTTCCGGCGAATCCGCCGTTTTCCTCACCCAACTCGCCGGCCCGCAATCGTCCAAAGCCGTGGTCAAGTTGATTCCCGAAGGCCCCTCCCCTGATCTCCAACTCTCTTTGTGGCGCCGCGCTTCCAAACTCACGCATTCCAATTTGCTTCAGTTGTTTCTGGGCGGCCGCTCCCGCCTGGCGGACATGGACCTTCTCTATGTGGTCATGGAGTACGCCGAAGAAGATCTTTCTCAGATTCTTCCGCAGCGCGGCCTGACTCCCGCGGAAACGCGCGACATGCTCGGGCCGGTTTTGGATGCGCTGAGCAACTTGCACAGCCAGGGCTTGGTTCATTCGCATTTAAAACCCTCGAACATCCTGGCGACCGCCGACCAGGTCAAGCTCTCCACCGACCGGCTATTTCCCGCCGGTGAAGTCCGCAAGTCCGCATCGAAGCGTTCGCCTTATGACGCACCGGAAACCGCAAGTCAGCCGCTTACTGCCGCCAGCGACGTGTGGTCCCTCGGCGTGATGCTGATCGAGGTTCTCACACAAAAAGGCCCGGTGGTGCCCGGAAGTTTGTCTAGCGTCGGGCCGGAATCGCTTCCGCAACCGTTTCGCGACATAGCGCAGCACGCGCTCGAACGCGATCCCCGGCTTCGCTGGAGCATCGACAACATCACGGCCAGCCTGAATTCTCGCGCAGCCGCGGCCGCGCAAAGCGCCTCGCCGCTGTCGGTCCCCTTGTCGACGGTCCCTGCCATTCCTGCGGCAAAGTTGCCAGCGCCCAAGCGGCCGCTGTTCTCGCCGCCTCCGAAACCCGCTCCCGCAATGCCTCGGCTCGCGCCATCTCTGGCGAAAGCTCAGGCGCCCTCCGCGTCGGCCATTCCGCCACTGCCTCCACTCGGGACGTCTTTGCCCAAGGCGCCAAGGCCAGAATTCTTGAAAGTGGGCGGGGCGAAACGCGACATCGTCCTTCCCAGCTACGTCATTCCGGTCGCCGTGGGAGTCTTGGTCGTCGTCTCCATCATCGCGTTGCCCAAATTCCTCAGCCGAGGCGTCGAGTCCTCGTCTCCAGCACCCAAGAACACTAAGGCTCGCGCGGTGGCACCGGAACGGGAAGAGCGGCCTTCTAGTGCCGAAGTTTCGCGGAGCGCAAAATCAAATTCCACTTCGGCAAGCCGCGACACGCTGAAGAGTTCCGCAGCGCAGCCAGCCATAAAAGAAATTTCTAAGCCGCCTGCCGCCTCTCCTTCTCCCGCCATTCTGCGCACGGAAACCAAGTCGGCGGCAGACTCGTCGAACAGCTCTGCGACCGCTTCCGAAACGAGTTCAGGGTCGTCCTCGAGCGGCGGCGAAGTGCTCGACCAAGTCTTGCCCGACGTCCCCGAAAAAGCGCTCTCGACGATCACGGGTAAAGTGCGCGTCGCCGTGCGTGCCCGTGTGGATGCCGCCGGCAATGTGGCGGACGCCGAATTCGAGGACCCCGGCCCGAGCGAGTACTTCGCCAAGGTCGCCATGAAGGCTGTTCGTCGCTGGGAATTCACCTCGCCGGAAGTCGGCGGTCATAGCGTTCCCAGCGAATGGCTGGTCCGCTTCGAGTTTGCTCCCGACGGCGTAAAGGTCTTCCCGAAACAAATCACGCCGTAGGGGCACGATATATCGTGCCCCTTTTTGTACCGGCGGCTTCCGGCCGGCACATTTTCCATGCGCCGGGACGCTCCGAGGTAGCGCCGGGCTTTCCGCCCGGCATCTTCGTTTTCTTTTGTAGGGGCGCGCCTTAGCGCGTCCCACGAAGACTGCCCGCGCTGGCACTCCTCAATGTCATCGTCCTCTGACCGCGGCGAGGTGCGATGGGGGGAAAGCAGATCCCTCACCGCCGTTCCCGCTAGAAGCGCGGGACCGCGTTCGGGATGACGGAAATCATCCTCACGCTTGCGCGGCGACGTAATTAATCGGTGCGTGGTCCGCCAAATCGCGCACGCCAACGTTTCCCGATTTCCACGCGTACTTGATGAAATACTCCGAGCGCGCAATCAAGCGGTCCCCGGCGACCGCATCGTCGCTCGGCGCATTGATGACTTTCCGGTTTCGGTCGATATAAAGCATGCTGCCAAGATGCGCGTAACCGAGAGCCGCCGGCGGAAGTTCCGTTACCGCATCGCAGCAATCCACATAGCGATAACTCGGCACTCCGCCGAGCGCACGCACAAAATTCGCGTTGCCCACTCTCGGCGAGCCGATGGTGTAAAGCGCCGCGGGCGTTTTCAAGCTCGCAAGCAGCGTGGCCGTGGCCGCTCCCAGGCTGTGGCCGGTAACCAGCAGCTTGCAGTTGACGTTCTGCAGAGCCGCCAGCAACGGACTCTGCACTTCCGCGAGCGCGTCCCTAAAGCCGTCAAACACTTTGCCCTGGCCATTCCAATCCACCAGCGGCGCGTCCACGTCGTCGAGCAAATCCGTGGGATCGTCCTTGTCCGTTCCTCGGAACGCCACCACCGCCAGCTTCTTGCCCGCGTCGGGATCGTCATGAATCGCCAGGAAGCAGTGGGTGCCGCCTTGCTTTTCGTGTCCCTGGCTCTCGAAAAACTGCACCGACGAGAAACCAAGGTCGTTCAGCTTGCTCGCCATCGTGGTCTGGTCGAAGGCAAAGCTGTCAGGGTAATTGTCGCGATACGCCAGCAAACACATCCAGCCACATAGCTCCGCGTCCGATTTGGGCCGTGCCGTGGGAAAGCTGCTCAGGTCCTTCGCCGGATAGAAAAGATCCTGCTGGCTCGCGCTGTAAGGAATCGCCGGACTTGGCATGGCTGGACTCATGGTGTGCCTCCGCAAGGTAGTGGTCCTGAGTCGTGATTCGTGACTATTGACCGGTGTGGAAGGACACCGTCCTTGCGCGCGACCGCGTACTTCGTAGCTCGGGGCAAGCTCACAGCCGACAGTCTACGCTAACCACGCCTGGTGGATGCAGGCGGGTCGCGCAGACACGGAAGGGGATGCGGGTTTTAATCTGGTTTTTGCAGGCCCGCTATCCCTCATGATCTGCCCCCTAGATCCCTCCGCGCTTGCAAACCGGCGACGCAACATCTACGCTACTGAAAGGGAAACGAAATAAACGCCAAGATGCGGTTTCCTCTCTCCGACAAGAGCAGAAGGCCGCCGATAGGGGAAAAAAGCACGGGTCTGAAGACCGCCATTACAGGGACGATACAGTTCATGTCCAATATCACACCTGAACTTCTCGCGCTGGGATTCATCTTGTACGTGGTGTTTCTCTTTTCCACCACGTGCCACGAAGCGGCGCACGCCCTCGCCGCGAAAATCGGCGGCGACCAAACCGCGTTCCTGGGCGGGCAGGTGACGCTCAACCCCGTGCCGCACATCCAGCGCGAGCCCTGGGGCATGGTGATTATTCCCATTCTGATGCTTGTCATGACCGGCTCGCTCATTGGCTGGGCCAGCGCGCCTTACGATCCCAACTGGGCGCGGCGCCACCCGCACCGCGCCGCGTGGATGGCCCTGGCCGGTCCGGCAACGAACTACACGCTGATGCTCATCGCCGCGATTGCTTTGCGCGTAGGATGGAACCAGGGATGGCTGCACCGCGGTTCGGGCGGCTTCGCCGAAAGCCTGATCGGCGCCATGTTCTCCCTGAATCTGTTGCTGGGCACCTTCAACCTGCTCCCGGTGACGCCGCTCGACGGCAGCAGCGCGATCATGTTGTTCATGAGCGAGCGCCGCGCGCAGCGTTACATGGACTGGCTGTACGGGAATTCTTACGGGATTTTGGGATTGGTCGCGGCAATGTTTGCTTTCCGGTATGTCTATGGGCCGATTGAAGCTTTTGCCAGGGACATCCTGCTGTGGAGCCATTTTTGAGGCTACAGCTGCTTGCTGCCTCGATGGACATTTCGGGCGAAACCAAGCCAAACAGAGATTCCTCGTCGCTCGCCTGCCGCAGGCAGGCTCCGCTCCTCGGAATGAGGGAGAGCGGGAGTCTTCAAGAACGGATTACTTTTCTCCCCCATCTAACTGCGCCAAATTTGAACAGTACGGGGAGCGGCGTACGGAAAAAATATCGCCGGGCTGACGCGGCGCGCGCAAACGCTGTTGCTGCGGCATCCCTGGCCGGGAAACGTGCGCGAGCTGGAAAGTGTGATTTCGAGGGCGTGCATCACGACGACCGGTGATTTCGTGGACGTGGGGGATTTGCCGGAGCACTTGCAGCACCGCGGGCTGCGCTCCGCGCAAGGCGACGATTGGAGGCCGCTTTCACTCGAAGAAGGTGCGCAGGATGCACATTCAGCGGGTGCTCGAAATGTGCCGGGGAAACCGGCTCCGGGCGGCACAAATTCTGGGGATTGGACGCACGAGTTTATACCGCTACTTGAAGCGGGACGGCTATGACACGGGGCAAAGCCAAACCTGACGGCGCCGCGGCTGGATTCTGCGGTGTGGAAGCAATCGGATTTCCTACATGGCCGTGTCGCGGACGAGGAAGAAGCAGTGCGGCGGGAAATCCAAGGCGAAGAAGCACGCGCTGTCGTTTCATTCCTGATACGGATCTGTTTCAATCCCAGACAGTTTCCCGGGCTGAGGCAGGACAAAGCTTTGCTCTTGTTTCCAATGTGCTGAAAACACGGGGATTGTGTTGTTCGGACTTTGGCAAACGCTCTGCAGCTACTGTCTGCGACGAGTTGAAGTCAGCGCAGCGGATAGCCGCTTCTGATGTTCCGCGGAAGCAGCTGCGCCAAGGATGAAAACCTACCGCCGGTTGTTCCGCATGCGGTCCACCGCCGGCCTGCCAGAATCCGCTGGAAGCGCCGCGTTGCAGTCCCACACCCGGACGCGCGCGGCGCTCATTCCCCCGATTCCCCCGATTCGAATCGTAAGGGATGAATCCTTGCGCTGTGGTATGATGTCGCTCCCCGTTTCGCCGACCGAAGCCACGCAAAAGGAGATGCAAATCATGAGGAAGAAATTCCTGAGAGGGACGCTCGCCCCGCTGCTTCTAATCACAGGGACAGCCGTGCCTCTGCTTACGGGAGCCGCAGCGGTTTCCGCGCAAGAAGTGACGCAAGCGGAAAAAGAGCGCGCGCTGCAATACCTGGAATCGACAAAAAAGAATTTGACGGAGGCTACGAAAGGGCTTTCCGAGGCGCAGTGGAATTTCAAGCCGGCGTCAGACCGCTGGTCAGTGGCGCAGGTAATGGAACACCTTGCGGCGGCGGAAGATTTTATCCGCGGCATCACGAAGGAAAAAGTGATGACTTCTTCGGCAGGAGAGCCCGGCCGGGACTTTAAGAAAACCGACGAAGCGGTCTTGATGATGGTTCCCGACCGCACGCACAAGGCGCAAGCGCCGGAACCCCTGGTGCCGACCAACCGCTTTGGCTCGCCGGACGGGTCGCTCAAGCATTTCGTGGAGAGCCGCCTAGCGACGGAGGATTTCCTGAAGAGCACGGCGGGACTGCGCGACCACGTGATGGATAGTCCGCTGGGCAAACTGGATGGCTACGAATTTGTCCTGTTCATCGCAGCGCACAGCGAACGACACACCAAGCAGATCAATGAAGTCAAGGCGGACCCGAACTTCCCGAAGAACTAACGCAACCGGCTATTATAATCTTGCAATGGAGGAATCTCTATGAAGCAGAATCCAACGGGGAAAATCTGCGCGGCATTGCTCGGGATTGCGGTTCTGGCGATGGCTGCACCCGGCCAAGAAAAGAAGGAAGGCATGGAGGCGCACAAGATCGTGCACTTTGGCGATTTGAAGTGGACACCGATCATGAAAGGTTGCGACCTTGCGCCTGTGTCAGGGGACTTCAACGCGGAAGGCCAGCCGTTCGTTCTGCGCATACGGTGCGCGGATGGGACCAAAATTCCTGCCCACTGGCACCCAGGGGATGAAAGCGTGACCGTGCTCAAGGGGACTTTCCTGCTGGGCACGGGAGAGACCTTCGACGAAACGAAGCTGCAAACCATGAACGTCGGGAACTTCACTGTTATACCGAAAGAAATGCGGCACTTCGGACTGGCAAAAGGGGATTTCATCCTGCAAGTTCACGGTGTGGGACCATTCAAAAACAATTGGGTGAACCCGTCGGAAGTGGAGCCGCCGGATGCGCCGGCCGCAGCAAAGCCGAAGTCGTGAGGAAGGTAAGCCGAACAATTGCAGTTGCACGCCTAACGGTCGCCGTATCATTCATTTGGGAGATGGCCTGTTCGAAAGCAATCCAGCTATGATGAGAGCAATAAAAATAACATCCAAGTGCGAGTTTTCCGCGGAGACAGGTACTACGTGGCAGATTGTTTTGATCTGTCAGCGGTAACCCAAGCGGCCACGCTTGATGAATTGATGTCCAATGTAAAAGAAGCGATTGCCCCGCAATGAGAAGGCGAAAATCCGGCTGACTTTCGGATTGGCGCCCGACCCGCCCATTTTAGCGAGCGACGAACGGGAACCCGAACCACAGGCGCATGCCTAAGCTCAGGGTTCTATCCGGCGCTCAAGCAGTGAAATTTCTTGCTTCGTTTGGCTTTGAAGTAGTGAGGCAACGAGGAAGCCACATGAAGCTGAGATGGATTCTTACAGATGGCGCCAGCCAAACTCTGACGCTTCCGAGTCATCGCGAACTGGACCAAGGAACCTTGCTGCAATTCACCGGCAAGCCCTTCGCTACCTGAAAGCCGAAGAACTCGCTGCGCACTTCTTCAGCAACTGAGTGTGCTAGACTTTTGACGCAGACGCGCGAAAGCGCGCGAGCGCCGGAGCGTGGAACTTCGGGCTCTGTGCAACGAGGTCCCGCGAACCCCGCCAGGCCCGGAAGGGAGCAACGGTACCGGGTATGCCTTGGGTGCCGCAGTTCACCCGAAGTTCCTCTCACCGAAGAAGATTCTCAGTCATCCGTCATCCGTTTCAGTGAAAGAGACCAACGGAGCGGGGATTGAGTTTTTATCGAACCTAACGTCGGATTGAGACTGACGACTGAATACCGAGAGCTGAAAACTTCAAAATGAGCTATCAGGTCATCGCCAGGAAGTACCGGCCACAGACATTTCAGGACCTTGTCGGGCAGCAGCACGTCACCGAGACGCTGAAGAACGCCATCGTGAACAACCGCGTGGCGCACGCGTACATTTTTTCCGGCGCACGTGGCGTGGGAAAAACCACCGCCGCCCGAATCCTGGCGAAAGCGCTGAACTGCGTGAAAGGGCCGACGCCGGAACCTTGCGGCGTGTGCGACTCTTGCAAAGAAATTGCCGCGGGAACTTCGCTTGACGTCATTGAAATCGATGCGGCTTCGAACCGGGGCATCGACCAGATCCGCGAGCTGCGCGAGATGGTGCGCTACGCGCCGGCGGCTTCGCGGACGAAAGTGGTGATTCTCGACGAAGCGCACATGCTGACGGGAGAGGCTTCCAATGCCCTGCTGAAAACTTTGGAAGAGCCGCCGGACCGCGTAGTCTTCGTGATGGCCACGACGGAGCCGGAAAACCTGGAAGACACGATTCGTTCCCGTTCGCAGCACTTTCATTTTCGCGCGCTGACCTTTGCGGAAATTACGAAGCGCCTCGAAGAAATCGCGCAAAAAGAAAACTTGAAGATCGAACCGGGCGCGACGGCGGTGATCGCGCGCATGGCGGAAGGCAGCTTGCGCGACGCGCTGTCGCTTCTGGAGCAGGCCCGGGCGTATTGCGGCGACACGATTCCCGATGACCAAGTGCGCGCGCTGCTGGGCGTGGTGCCGGAAGATGCGCTGGAAGAATTGGTGGGAGCGATTGCGGCTGGCTCCGCAGACCGCGCGCTGGGACTGGTGCACGCGTTTCAAAAAGAAGGTCGTAACCTGCAGCACTTCTGCCGCGAAGCCATTCGGCACGTGCGCAACCTGCTGATTGCGCGCGTTTGCGGCGCGGATTCGGAGTTGATTGCCGCGACGGCGGACCAGCGGCCCGCCATTGCCAAAGCCGCCGCGTTATTCAGCGAAGAGGACCTGACGCGGTTCTTTCAGATTTTGCTGCAAACGGATGACGATTTGCGGAGGAAGCCCGATCCGCGCGTACACCTGGAAATGGGCCTGCTTCGTCTGATCAATGCTTCGCGGCTTGCGCCACTGGAAGAGTTGCTTGCAGAATTAAAGAGCGGGGCGCCGGGCAGCGCCAGCGCAGGAACCGCGCGCGTGAGTTCCAGCGGTTTGCCGCCGGTGCGTCAAGAGATTTCTTCGCCGGCAATTCCTGCTTTCACGAGTCCGTCAAGGACTGCCCCACCCACTCCCGCCGCGGCAAGCACAATACCCACGCGGCCAGAAATGAATCAGCAATTCCCTTCTCAGACTGCGGTTTCTCCCGCTGCAACTTCGGCTTCTTCCGAAGTGAAAGCGCCGAATGGGAATAAGGAGCCGGTGCGAGTCAGCGGAATTTCACCCGAGCAAGTCGCCGAGATCAAGACCGCGATTCAGGCGCAGCAAAAATTTCTTGGAGAACTCGTCGAACAAAGCATCGGATGGGAACTCGAAGGCGCGGAGCTGCGCATTTATTTTTCGCCGGACAAACGGGCGTTCGCGGAAATGATCGAAGGGCGGGAACCGCTGGAAAAGATCCGTGCCGTTTCGAGCACCGTGCTGGGCCGCGCGGTGCGAGTCTGTGCTAGACTTGAATCTGCCGCCGCCGCGGCAGCAGCCGCGTCCGGTTCGCAAGAATTGCGGGCGCAGTTCGAGCGCGATCCGCTGGTGCGGTCGATGCTGCAGCGATTCGGTGGTAGAATTACAGAAGTGCGAGCGCGGCCAGAAGAAAAGTGAAGTGCAGCAAAAGGGGCTCGGAATGGAAGTCGGCGCCATCCAACAAATGCTTTCGAGGCTCGGCAAACTCCAGGAAGACTACCAGCGGCAGGTGAATTCCGTCACCGTGGAAGCTTCAGCGGGCGGCGGAATGGTCGCAGTGAAAATGAACGGCCAGAAGCAGATCGTGGACGTGAAGATCGAGCCGGAGATTTTCGCGGGCAAAGATCAGGAGATGCTGCAGGATTTAATTCGCGCCGCGGTCAATGAAGCTTCGCGCCGCGTGGATGAAGAACTCGCCAATCAGATAAAGAGCCTCGCCGGAGGCATCCCGGGAATCGCAGGACTGAAGATTCCAGGGCTATTCTGAAGTTCCTCTTTGTCAACCTCACGGAAATCGAGAGACCTGGAGCAGCCTTCGCTTCCCTCTGGAGAATCAGACACGCCGATAAGGAATGCGGCGCTTTCCGGTGCGACCAGTCATCGGAGCAAGGGCGAGCTGCGCGTGTGCGCGTGTGGAGTTGTTGGCGAGTATTCTGACGGAAACTACCGGCGGTGAGCGGCGCGAGTTTCCGTCAGAATTGCGCTTTCCTTTCCCTGTGTGGCTTGACTTTTTGTGCCGCCGGCGCCCCTCGACGTCCGGCGCTTGTGCTCTATTTGACGAACTCGCCGCTGTGGACCTCGTATTCGACGCGAAACGGTTTTCGTTCGGTGCGGAATTCCCAATGTTCTTGCGCGATGATGCGGGTTGCTTGCGCAAGGCGCTCGGAAGGCAGCGGGTGTGAACGGAAATACCCGGTAAGGCTCTGGATCGCGAGTTGCGAGAGCTCCTCGTCCGGGCTTTGCGCGTGGATGACATACTCTTCGTGGAGTTTTGCAAAGCGTTCGAATAAATCGACGGCACCGTACGGCGAGTACCCCGACTGCACCGCGAGGTACATGCCTTCGCGGTCGGCTTCGAACTCCTCGTCCTTGTGGTAACCGGCTTCCCAGAAATCGAGAGGAATCTGAAGCAGCGCGCCGACGACGTCGAGATGGAGTTTTTTTAGTTGAGCCTCCACCTGCACGCGCTCGACGCAATGATAATGATCGATGTGTTCGACTTCGTGAGCCAGCACGTTGGCAAGTTCGTCTTCGGCGGTCATCAAATCGAGCATGCCTTCGCCGATGTACACCGGGCCGCCGGGAAGCGAGAACGCGTTGAGCATGTTGTGGTCGGGCAGGATGGTGAACGAATAGGGCAGATGGCGATGCGCGTGGAGGGCAACGTTTCCGCCGACGCGGCGGACGTATTTCTCGAGTCCTTGCTCTTCGGCGGTCAGCGAGCGAGTCTGCGTGGCGTAACGCGAAGCGAGTTCGCGGCCGATCGAGATTTCCTGTTCGTCGGAGAGACGCGTCAAGTGCATCGGCAGGCGGGAGAGATCGCGCTGGGCGTCGGCCGTCATGTTCAAGATGGCGTTTGGAGAAACGGATGTGGATTTCTGGCGGCGCTGGCTCCAATAAAGGCCGGCGAGGGCGAAGCCGAGAATCAGAAAGAAAACGACGAATACGACGGGACGCTTCATAGGTATTGACGAATCGCATCGCGGTATCTGGTGTAGAGAAACGAGACGACCATCAGCGCCATGCCAACCACGATGAGTGTGATGTAACGATCGCGCGGCTGCAGGCCCCAAACATCAAGAAGGATGATTTTACCCACGCAGATAAGGAGCAGACTCAGGCCGGTCAGGCGGAAACTACGCTCATTCACAGCCAAGGCGAGAAGGAAAACGAGCACAGCTTCGATGCCCCAAGACACCGTGATCATGCCCGTTTTCATTTTCAAAGCGAGCATGAAAGTTACCACAGTAACGGGAACGAAGAACGCCAATTGTTCGGGGCGGCGGATGGCCGCGTACAGGAGCTTCGCGAGGCGCCCGCCGCCCGGCCCCGGCTGGAAACGCCCGCGAAGCTGAAAAGCAAAAAGCAAACTCGCCAACAAAAAGCCAGCGGCGGCGCTCACGACAAGATAGTTGCCTCTCCAATCGCTCTCGGCAAAATAACTGCCGCCAAACAAATTGTGGGACATGGTGCGCGCGAAAACCATGAGCGCGAGTGTACCGGCCCGCACTGCATTGAGGGGATCGTCGCGGTTTGATGTCGTGAGCTGAGCGAGCACGCACCGGGGGGCTCTGCCCCCCGAACCCCCCGGCATTTACTTCCCCGCCCGGATGCCCGCGACGCTTGGAGACCGGCAGG
>QHYK01000010.1 GCA_003224085.1 Acidobacteriota bacterium
ATTGGCCTGCGCATGGCGCTTGGAGCCGGCGCTCGAGACGTGGTTCAACTTTTTCTCCGGCAGGGATTCGGTGTGGTACTGACCGGCGCGATCTTCGGCGGGGCACTGGCCTTTGCAACCACGCGATTGCTGGGCGCTTGGCTGTTTGGAGTCGGCTCGGCCGACCCACTGAGTTTCGGCGCCGCGGCTGCAGTCCTGTTGGCGGTAACGTTGACCGCAGCTTACTTGCCAACGCGGCGAGCGACGCGGGTGGATCCGATGGTAGCGCTGAGATACGAGTGAGCACGGCGATTATCACGGGAAGCTTGCGCATTCCGCTAGAGGAAGTATGAGGCTGTTGAATCGGTTGCGGTCCTGGTTGCGCGCGATGCTGCGGCGGTCTCGCGTGGAAAACGAGATGGACGCGGAACTCCGTTTCCACATCGAAGCGTTCGCTGAAGATTTGGTGCGCAGCGGCGTGCCGCGGCGAGAAGCTTACCGTCGCGCCCGCATCGAATTCGGCGGCTTCGAGCGGGCCAAAGAAGAATGCCGCGACGCCCGCGGCGTTAACTTCATCGAAAGCCTCATCCAGGATTTGCGGTACGGCCTGCGCATGTTGCGGAAGAATTCGGGCTTCACGGCTGTCGCCGTACTCACACTGGCGCTCGGCATCGGCGCCAACAGCGCGATATTCACTATATTTGACGCCGTGCTGCTCGAATCGCTCCCGGTGCGCGAACCCTCTCGGCTGGTTTTGTTCACAGACGACCTAAGCGAAGGATCATACAGCGGCGATCCGCCAAGCCACCGCTGGGAAGCTTTTTCGACCGAGGTCTCCGATTATCTTCGCAAACAGCGGCTTCCCTTTGAATCTTTAGCGGCGTTTCGCAGCGGCGAAGATACGGTAACTGTTCGGTTTGCCGACTCACCATCTGCAAATGGACCAGCAGAGCGAGCCCTGGTGCATCTTGTCTCCGGAAACTATTTCAGCACCATGGGCGTGGATAGCGTTATGGGTCGAGCCCTCAGTCCGGAGGATGATCAGCCCAACGCTCCGCCGGTGGCCGTAGCGAGTTACGGCTACTGGAAGCAGCGATTACATGGCGACCCAACTGTCTTCGGGAAAACTGCTTATCTCAACGGCTCCGCGTTTACCATCGTGGGCGTCACGCCGCCGGAATTCTTTGGCGAACGCATCCGCCGGTCGCCGGATTTCTGGATTCCTCTCGTCTTTCAGCCGCAAATTGAACTGCTGCCCTCGTACCTGGAACGCACCGACGAATATTGGCTTGCGTTGATGGGCCGGCTATCTCCTGCGGCAACGCGGGCTCAAGCGCAGGCGGCCACGACCGCGGCGTTGCAGCAATTTTTGACGAACAAAGAAGGCTCGAAGCTGACTGACGACCGCAAGCGCGGCATCGCCCGGTCGCATGTCGAGCTCGTTGGCGGTGCGGGAGGGATTTCCTGGCTGCGGTTCAAATACTCCCAACCGCTGCACATCCTGCTCGCGGTCGTCGCCATGGTGTTGCTGATAGCGTGCGCGAATGTGGGCAATCTGCTGCTTTCCCGTGCGGCTATGCGTCAGACGGAAATCTCCGTCCGCCTTGCGCTCGGCGGTAGCCGCCTTCGGCTGATCCGCCAGTTGTTGACTGAGAGCATTCTGCTCGCAACGTTGGGTGCGACCTGTGGTCTTTTGCTTACGCATTGGGGTGTGAACGTGCTTTTTGCGCTGGTGGTGGGAAATTCGCCAATAAAACCGCATTTGAACCCGCTAGTCCTCTCGTTCACCATTGTCATCACCATGATTGCCGGAATCCTATTTGGCCTCGCGCCCGCGTTTTCTGCCGGACGTGCGGATCTGGCTACGTCCCTCAAAGCTGGCGTACGAGGTGTGACCGGTGATCACGGAAAAGTCAGCGCGGCACATTCGTTGATCGTCGCGCAAATCGCCATCTCCCTTGTTCTCTTGGTAGGTGCGAATCTATTCGCGCGGAGCCTGCTCAATTTGGAAAAGCAGCCATTGGGCTTCGACCAAAGTCACGTCCTGCTTGTGGGGGTTAGTCCACGGATGGCGAACTATAAACCCGAAAATGTGGCCGAGCTTTATCGCAAGCTTTACGAGCGATTGAACACGCTGCCCGGTGCGCGCACCGCGACTCTGGCCCGATACACTCCCATGAGCGGATCTTCAAGCACCAACAATATCAGTATCCAACGTCGGGTGGACAAGCCAGGCGAAGACATGTCTGCCGAAAACATTCTTGTAGGACCCGCCTACGCGGAGACGATGGGAATGACCCTCCTGCAAGGCCGTGAAATCAGTCTGCAGGACACTCCTGGAGCCCCTAAAGTCGCCATGGTCAACGAAGCTTTCGTGCGCGCGTATTTTCCGGGAAAGAGCCCGATCGGACATCACTTCGACGTTGGCAAACCCAAAAACACGGGCGAGTATGAGATCGTGGGCGTGCTACGCGACGCGCACTTTCACGATGTAAAGGAGAAAATCAAGCCCATTGTTTTTCCGGCCATGATGCAGGACGCAACTCAAACCGCACTCTCCGGTGGCATCGCCATCCGCACGGCAGGCGACCCGGAATCGGTAGCCGCCACGGCGCGCCAGGCCGTTGCGGAAGTGGATCCCAATCTGCCTGTGACGGGAACGCGAACCCTGACTAATCAAATTGCCACGACTCTCGATGTGGAGCGTGTCTCCGCGGAACTGGTTAGCTTTTTTGGCGGGCTCGCGCTGCTGCTCGCTTGCGTGGGGCTTTACGGAGTTGTCATGCAAGGCGTTTCGCGGCGCACAAACGAAATAGGCGTGCGAATGGCGCTAGGTGCTCGGGGCAGAGACATTTTGTGGATGGTTCTGCGCAATACGATAACTCTTCTCGTGGCGGGTCTCGCTATTGGGATTCCCGTGGCTCTTACGGCGACGCGCTTGGTGAAGTCACAGCTTTATGGGGTGGGCGCGGCGGACGCACTTTCGTTTATAATCGCGGCGCTCATTCTCGTGAGTGTCGCCATTTTCGCTGGACTTCTGCCCGCACGCCGCGCGGCTGCAGTAGACCCGGCGGTAGCGTTGAGGTACGAATGACGGATTTAGGCTCCTCATCGGACGACTTCCCACTCTTTGCGGATGCATCTCCAGCTGATCGCTTCTCGACCGGTATGGTGACTGAAACAAGAGTTCTGGAAGCGCCGACACACCAATCGCCAATGCTGTTGAAACAGCGGTTAAGCGATGGACCTTTCGTCCGTTTCTCGTGGAGGGAAAACCGGTAACGTTTAAGAGTCGCATAATTTTTTACTTTCCCGTATTGGATCGCAAGCCTGTTGTTGTGGACGCCACAGCGAGTATACAGAGAAGCAGTTCCCGGCCCACAAACGGGGTTCTGGAAAAAGAATGCGGGGGCTGCTTCGGAGTTCGTGGACTTTTTCCAACCCACAACCCAACCCACAAAAATCTAACGTCTTATACGACTTCCGCGTAGTCTGGCAGTCCCCGCGGTCGTGTAAGTTGTCGTAAGACCTAACCACGCTACCCTGATAAGGGCGGGGTCGGTAGTTCAGGCTTACATGTCCACTATGGCCACTGCCGGGAGATGGCGCGGGCCTCGCTCCAAGCTCCGCAATCGAAAAACCCTCAACAGCATGTCGGACGAATGGGAGAGAATGTTTCCATGCTCTCTCCAGCGCGTTGGATCGGTCTCAGCTTGCTCGCTCTCGGTGCGTGTCTCCCTGCTCAAGCTGATAAGAAGGTTCGAGAAATTGTAATTCATTCCCGCTGGGGAGGCCTTGGAACACCTCAAGCCCTAACCGTGAAGATTCTCGCAACTCCCGATGGCTTCCAACGGGACGGCAAACCGGTCAAGCCGGCCTTAGTACAGGCGCTTATATCTGCCGCGGAAGCGCCACCGATTTCGAAACCCGATGCCACCAATTTGGGGATAACCAGGAGTTGGCTTCAATTCCAATTGGCACTTGTTGAAGATCGAATGCTCGGGAAGATGCCAGATGCTACAGCGCGCCAAAAGGCGTTGTTTGAATCTGCGCTTACCGACGCCGAGAAGATCAGAGACGTTCTTCCGAGCCTCTTCACATACACCAGCTTTGACGACTATCCGAGTGCTGAGGTCAAGATTAAATTCTCTGATGATTCCCAGCTCACGTTGACTTCGCACTCGTACTACGAGTTCATGCTTCCATGGACAATCCAGGGATCCAACAACTTAGAAACCTACAACGCCGACATCCCGCGAGCGATTTCGGCACTCCTTCCTCCAAAGAGCGCAAACAAAGAGAGGCTTGCTGGCCCTGAATTCGGTTTTCATTTAGCTGACGCCGTGATGAACCGCATCGAGAAGCAATGGAAAGAAATCGGCGCCGAAGACCGCGCTGGCGATTCGCTCGCGAAGCTTCTCAGTCGGTACACCATCAGCGCGAGTGACATCAACCCTTATCACGGCACAGAGTTTGGCCTTTCATGGCGTGCTAAGGGCCCACACGAAACGAACCTCCACGTCACTCTGCATAGGCCCAACTTTCCCCCAAACTTGGCGGTTGAGGGCATTTTCCTTTCAGAGAACGGCAAAATCCAAGGAGTCGATGAGTTCATCAAAACAGGATCACAATATGAGGACCTTACGCTCTCTGTCACATGGCTGATGGATTGGCTTCGCAAGCACCCCGATAGGCACGCATATCTATTCAATGTGCATGGGCTTTCCCTAGGCGAACACGCCATGCAGACCTTCACTAAAGACATGCAACTTCGGGAGCGGGGTGATCTCGTTGAAAAGGTTCACGCTCAACAGTCACAGATCGCATTGTTGAAGATTGATGGAGCGGACTGGCTCATCTTTCCGGACCGCCATCTTCTTCTCTGGCGATACGAGTGGTTCCGCGGTCTATTGAAGTGGAGGCCTGACGATTTCGGTGAAGGCGAGTGCGCCAACTATCGGGTGAACAATGGCGGGTGCTCTGGACGTGAGATTTCGCCGGAAGGGACGCTAATCGCCGCCGGTACGCCGAGGGATATGGAGTGTCTGAAAGCCTGGCGCAGCAGCCACTCCTCCATCTCTTCGCAGACCGGTGCTCTCTTCGAAGTCTATGAGCAGGGACGCGGCGGGTTCATTGACCGTACTGGCCAGATTGTTATCCCCCTCTGTTTTGACACTGTCGGAGAATTCTCCGAAGGACTTGCGAGATTCGAGAGGGATGGACGCTGGGGTTACATCAATCCGGCCGGCAACATAGTCATCGAGCCAACGTTCCCATGGGCTGAGGAGTTCCATGAGGGACTGGCTCACGTGCAGGTCACCGGCACGGTCCTGGGCTATGACGGTCGCTGGGGCTACATCGACCAAACTGGCAAGATTGTCATACCACCGATCTCTGGCCGCATGCTCAGTGATAACAGTGGTGAAGAATCGGCCTTCCACGATGGCCTGGCGATGATCGAAGTTGAGGATAAGACCATTCCGCCGCGCAAAGGCTTCATCGACAAGAGCGGAAAGCTCGTCATACCGGCGCGATTCACGTATGTGTACCCATTCTCTGAGGGCTTGGCCGCGGCCACGGAGTCCGAATCCGGCAACAAAGGATGGGGCTTCATTGACAAGTCTGGGAATTGGGCGATTCCACCGCGCTTCAATTGGGCCAGCAGCTTCCAGTTCGGGCTCGCGCCAGTGAACCGAGAGAACGATTGCGGCTATATCGATAAGAGGGGCGACCTAGTTCTCCGTCCGCCCGCTCCTGGGGGACAGCAGGACTGCGCTTCGGCGTGGGGCGATTTCACGGACGGTCTGTCACGCTGGCTATTCGGGAAAAAATACGGTTTCATCGACCGTAACGGAAAGACCGTCATCCCGCCACAGTTCGACCTCACGTATGGTTTTTCTGAAGGGCTAGCCGCCGTTCAGACCGGAAAGAAATGGGGCTACATCGATGCGGCGGGAAAAATCGTGATCGCACCTCAGGAATTCTGGAACGTCAAGCCGTTCCATAACGGATTGGCTCAGGTGCAGACCAAGGACACGGGCGTTGGCTACATTGACCGTTCCGGCAAATATGTCTGGGGACCCCATAAGCGTGATGACGCTACGACGGAATGATCACTGCAGGTGTGCCCAAAGAATTTGTCTCACTACAGGGGGTCACCCCAAAACTTGGGAACAACTTGGGAACAAACATTGACGAATACCCTGGAAAACCGTGATGCATGACATAGGAAAATGCTAGACGAACCGACAACTTGGCGTTTCCTTACTTGCCTTGGTCGTAGGCAGGGAAGTGATTCCGTCGCCGTGAGAAGCGCCCCTGCCTGCCAAGCAGGCGAGCATGGCAGGAGGCGCTTCGTGTCATTTTGGAGTTCTGGGGAAAAACACCCGCCACTCCGGATCAAAGTCCGGGTCTTTGAGGTTGTGGCTTAGATAAAAGTCGAACTCGATGGGCTCGCGCTTCGCGAGGAGCTGATCGCTCTCCGGGTAGCCGGCGCGTTTGAGGTAAAAGCCGATGGATTGATGGTAGGGATACGTGTAGTCGAGTCGGCGCAGGAGCGCTGTCAGTTTGCTGACCGAAATCCGATCTTTTGCGAGACGAAATGCCTCGAGGACGGCATGCACGTCTCCGGCATAACCCGGACGAACGGTGATATCGATGAGCGTCCTCTCGATCGAAGTGACATCGACTTTGTGACCCGAAGGGGCTGTCGCGGATACGATTCCGTTTCGCCCGGTGTGTTTGCCGCTCAGCACGGTGATGGTGTTTTCTTCGTATTTGTAAAATAGTTTGGAGCGCCTTTGCTTGTTTCGAAAGGCGCGGTGGATGGCCTCTTGGGAGAGCGGAGTGGAGCTGGTGTCTTTCTGGGATTGCTCCTTATTTACAAAGACATTCCTGTGGTCTTTGCCCAGCCCGTGGATCCACATCGCGGAGGCGTGAGAAAAGTATGCATCGTTCTTCATGATGGACAGGGCAACGGAGATGGGGGACACGTTGCCTTGCGCGGTGTAGCGGAGAAGAGAAGAATAGTGAGGGGAGTGAAGCCGGAGTTCCCGGAGTTTGGTCTTTTTGAGGAGCATGCGCAGAAAGACTCTTGGCGTCATGCTGGGGGGCAGATTCCACTGGTCGGAATTTTCTGCTAAGAGGAACTCCAGGTCGGACAAGGTAAAGACCTGGTCAGCGTGGTCTATGAAATATTGGGCGAGACGCGGAAGATCGATTTTGGATCTTGGCATGGGCGATGGGATCGTTGAGAGCCACCTGCTTGGTATATATACCAAGCAGGTGGCTGTTGGCGTCTGTTTCTGAAAAAGCGTGTAGCACGGGAGGCACGGTATATATACCGTGCCTCCCGTGCTAACTGGAATTGGACCAGAGCCTACCAAATGACCGTAGAGTGTCCTTCATGTAAACGCCTGAAAACAATAGCATATTTACTCTAGGCCTCATATTTAATGTTGCTGTAAATATGGTTATAAGATAAAATTTAGCCGTGCGAAAACGCTCACCCATCCCCGCTTGGCTTCACCGGCTGCTGGGTCAGATACAGGGTCTTCATCTCACGAAGAATGAAGACAACACGCTGACCATCACGCTTAGCGGGGACAGCCGTCGCCGTACCTTTGAAGTCGTTCCGATTCCCGTCCTCAGCAAGGAAAAGGCTGCCGAATTTATCAAGGGGCGGGAGCCGTTCGCGACAGATCCCGTGCGCGCGCCGCTGGTCGCCACGCGCCAACTGGCCGAGCAGACGCGGGAATTGCTCCGCAAGTCAGGAATCTCTTGGGCGGAAGAATTGACTGGCGTGTGCCATCTCACGGGACGCGGCCTTTTGATCGATACGAGGATCCGGGACGATTCGGAACGGAAGGATAGAAGTGCCGTCCAGGCAAAACTACGCGCGCGTTCCGGCCTGGTGGTCGAGAGCATACTGACCTTCTTCCGGCACGAGCCGATTCTGATAAAAACAATTGCCGCGCGGGCCAAGGTGTCGCCGACACTTGCCTTTCGAGTTCTCTGGCGCCTTTCGAGGCTGAACCTCCTCGAAGTGCATGGCAGCGGACCGAACCGATATTGGAAATTGAACGAAGCGGGCGGAATTCTCGACCTCTGGGCGGCCGAGGAAGAGCCGCCGAAACGCGTAACGAATCTGTACGTGTGGAGCAGGTCCCCGCAGGATCTGCTTCAGAAACTTCCCGAGCTCGACCGGCTCGATCGTAAATGGGCTGTCGGCGGGACCGCAGCGGCGAATGTTTACGCGCCCACATTGAGCGGCGATCCGGAGCCGGCGGTCTGGGTCGACGCCCGTTTGCCCGCCAAAGAGATCGCATCGGCGTTGGGTGGCGAGGTCGTCGATAAAGGATCGAATCTGCGGATCTGGCAATCCGGCGACAACCTGCCTCTCAACATGGCCACCGTAGCACCGAAAGGAACTGTCCCTGAAAACGCCTCGAATGTTCGCCTTGTCTCTCCCGCGCGTGCCTACATTGAAGCCGCAACCGACGGAGGACGTGGCCCGGACGTAGCACAAAATCTGCGCGAAAGGATTCTGTCTTCCTAACCACCATGGACGCCAAACCCAATCCGCAATTGCTCTACACACCAAAGGCGCTCGCAGCCTGCGAGAAGGCCTTAAGGACCATCCTTAAGAAAATTGGACCTTGGGGCACGCAGCTCATATTGATCGGCGGCATGACTCCGAAATACCTGGTCGGCAACGCACCCAAAGATATTAAGGAACACGTGGGCACCACAGACCTTGATGTGGTTGTGGGCGTCACCCTTTCGACGGAAGAAGAAGAGGCCTATCGGACGCTGCAGCAGAATTTAAAGGAGAGCGGATTTGCGCCAGGGAAAAATCCGGAAACCGGCCAAGAGGAAACCTTTCGCTGGGTACGCGATGTCGACGGAGTGAACGTGGCGCTCGAGTTCTTCTGTCCCGTCGGCGATGGAACGGCGGGGAAACTGTACCGGAATCCCGGCAAAAACGTCGGTTCAAAGATCAGCGCGATCCGCACCCGAGGCGCGGAACTTGCAGGACAGGACAATTTCACGGTGACGCTCAGCGGAGACACGCTGGATGAGGGAGGAATCAAGGAGGGAGTGGTGGCAAAGGTGGCGAATTTCCTTCCGTTTCTTGTGCTCAAGGCGTTTGCTATCGAGGAGCGGGACAAGCCCAAAGACAGCTACGACGTGATTTGGATGCTCAACGCGTATAAGAATGGCCCACAATCTGTCGTTGAGGAAATCACCAAGAGCCCCGTTCTTGGTCACGGCGATGTTGCGGTTGCGGTTGGATATTTGCGAAAGAACTTCGCCAGCATCGATCATTCTGGACCTGCGCAGTACGCTCGGTTTGAACAATCTGGCGGCAGCGAGGAGGAACGTGCGGTTTTGCGGCGATACGCGCATGGAACCATGACGGAATTCCTGAAGCACTGGGATGAAAGGAAGCTATCCTCGCAAGGATGAGAAAGAGAACGACGCTCGTAACAATCTGCGCTGGAAATGAACGCAGCGTCGGTAGGGGTGTGCCGACGGCGGTGACGGCCATGGCGACGATGACGGCAATGGCCATGGCCACGCAGCCGAAGCTGATGGTGGCGACGGCGACGTAGGTCGCCGCTACGTCATAGTCCTATCGTGGTAATGAATTATGCGTGGTCCGAGGAAAGCCGTCATTCCCCCTTTCCAGGGAAAAGTCTAGGCATCCATCGTGTCGAGGCTCGCAGCTTGCTACCGTTGCGCGAGCAACTTGACTCGGTTGCCGAATCCAGTTTGCTCCGCCATTCGTTTCCATTTCCTTTCCGACGTGACCACAAGGTGATCATCGTCGATGGCATTCGGGAAGAGTTCGATGTCGCCGCTGTCATTCTCATCGGGTAGCTCCCCGTCTATGAGCAGTCGAACCAGGTATTGGGTATAGACCCCCGCAATAGCAGTCCAAGGCTGCTGCTGCAGCCGAGATGGTCTTCAGCGCTTCGTGAGTGATACCTCGGGCTGACTGTTGCTGGCACCTAGCAGGGCGCGCCTGTGGCAGTTGAATAGGAGCGTCAGACTCCAATTCGGATCTCGGGTAGCTTGTAGAAAAGCCGGTTTTGCTGTACCCGTAAGGTGAGGAACGGCTTGTTTTCGGGTCGCCGGATCGCCCAAGGCAGACTCGCCGGCTCCAGCTGGGCGCTGTGTGCAATAACTGTGCAGAAACCCTATCTTTTCGATCGATTGGGGTTAGCTTTGAGCGAAGAGCAGAAGCCCCGATTTGTTGGAAACAGTGATAGTTAGAAATATCCGATGGAGTTGTTGGAGCCGGAAGCCGCGCTTAGAAGGCAGACGCTCTATCCAACTGAGCTACGGGCGCTCTCTCCCTAATTTCTCATATTACAATCACTTACGCTACAGCCTGCTCCGCTAGTCCGACCGCCATGTTCGGTACAACTGAGGCCCAAATCGAGTTCGGCAGCTCGAACCCGACGCCTATCTTGTCTGCAATTTGCTTGCGGAACTTTACGTTCTTTTTGAGCATGGAGTAGTCGTCGCCTACAGTCCGGTTCGCGTGACCGAGCCAAAACCGCTCGATGTCCGGAGAAACCGAGTTCTCGCGTAGCCACGTCATTCGGAAGCGGCGGAAGATGTGGTTCCC
Source organism: Acidobacteriota bacterium (assembly GCA_003224085.1). Taxonomy (GTDB): domain Bacteria; phylum Acidobacteriota; class Terriglobia; order Acidiferrales; family UBA7541; genus Acidiferrum. The sequence continues at coordinate 10,616 of QHYK01000010.1, forward strand.
GCCAGTTGGGAGGCCCTTCATCCTCAACAATGGGTGAATGACCCGGTTGCGTATGTTCGATGGGTTGAGCGGCCTACGCACGCGATTTGGGAAGACCAAGCCCGTGGTTCGACCGGCAAGGAACTCCTTTAGAAGAGCAGCTACTTCTGGAGAGATGTCAACAAAGCGCACCGAGTTCGCCGTCTTCAGTTCTGTGGTCAGCTGCTTGCCTTTCGCCTGCTGGATGATACGGACCGTAGTGAAATCGTCCAGCAAGTCCTTGATTTCGAGGCCGAGAAGCTCACCGATGCGGCAGCCTGCGGAGGCCGCGAGGATCATGAGCATCCGGTACTTTGGACTCTTGACCCTGGCAAACTCTGTCATAGTTTCCGATGTGATCGATGGTCTCCTTTGCTTTGAGGTTTCCACGAGAGGAAGGTCCAGTTTGTTTGCATCCCATTTTTGAGGATAGAGTGGGTTGCCGTCCGCATCTTCAGCAGATGCAATGACCGCAGCTGCCATGCGAAAGTAGGAATTGACCGTCTGCGCTGAAAGCCTTCCCGCATTCATCCTCGTTACGGGAGCTTTCATTGTTGGGTATTTTGCCGTTTCGTACAAAGGGAGAGGCCCTACTTCAGGCAAGATCCACTTGTCGAAGGCCGCCTGGATGGTTGGAACCGTGGTAGCGCGGATCGGCTTGCGCTTCCGCGTCTGCGATTGTTCGAGCCAAATCTTCGACTGTTCTTTGAACGTGACACCGACTTGCTGTTTGACAACGCTTATCAACTACATGGGTGACACCGGGATGTGCGCCGTCGCTCGCCGGTCCTTCACCTCGTCGTCAAATACTTTAGAACTCCGAGCGCTCGCCCCAGTTCACGCTCAACCTGCTCCCGATCTTCACGCGCTTCCGTGTTTTCCACTAAGAATTCCTCATACAGCAAAAGGCCCGGCGCGTCTACGCTCTTGAAGTAATCGTCCGCGATCTTTCCGACTCTGATGCCCAATTCGGGTTCAACTGTAAACTGTGATCTAAATTTTTCCTGAAACTCCCCAAGGTTTTTCTGCGCACTAAGGATCGCGACAATATCTGTAGCGTGGACTCTTGCTTCATCGCGATCATGTCGAGCGTGACTTGCTCCCCGAATGTTCCGGTAACGATCATCCATGGCAAGGCACTTCAACATCACCAGCGCATGAGACCTTGTCACACGAAGGTTTTGTATCACAGCAGACCCGTCTGACAACCTTCCGGATAACGGCTGTAAATCCGACTCCGCCAAGACGATTCTTCCTCCTGTGCACGCGCGAGCGTGAACTCCTTCTTGAACATCAACTCGGAAGTCATTTTGCCGCTGCTGCTCTGCTGGCCCCATGAATTCCACCCGGACTACCTCCGCCGAATCTGGAATGTTTTTCTCAAATTGAAAATTCTGCGCGCCTTCCACGACACGATATCCCAGTTTTTCAAGCGTTGAAGCTAGGTTTGTCTTTTCCGATCGCAACGTAACTACATCCAAGATGAAATCGAAGTCCTTGGTGGCTCGAGCCTTCTCGACGACAAATTTCATCGCCTGTGCGCCCGCCAGCACAAACGCGTCCGCTGCCGGACCCAAGGATTTCAGTAACTCTAGAATGTGGCTACGCTGCGGCTCGGGAATCAAGCGGCCTTCCAACTTGTTTGAATGCGATTCTCCAAGAGGTACTGCGCCTGCTTCAAATCCCGCCCCCCACGCGAATACAAATCAAGATAGGCCTGCACGTCGGAGACGACCGGAATGGCTCCCTCATATGTTCCGTATAGAAAGACCCCAAAATCGTAAGGGCTCAATACCCGGATGGGAGGCCCCATGCTTTGCTCTTTTCCCATTTCTTGCAGCCGAACGCCTGCGTCCGCGGAACTCACGAAGATATCGATCTTGTCCAGATCCACGAATGGCGCCCGGACCGAAGCGGCTGCAGCTCCCGTGAACGCGAATCCCCCGGGCGCAACGCGAGTCAGGGATTCGGCCATTCCGGCCAATTCCGCACCGAAGGGATTCGAGCATGTGAAAGAGCTGCGGAGGCGCCAGCGATACCGTTCCTTATATTTCTGCGCCCATCGGTCCAAAAGACGTGCTGGCTCCGGAACGACAATCGCCGAATTCCTTCTGCGTATCCAAAGTTCCTGTTCGAGTGTGCTGAGAGCTTTGGAGATCGATCCTAGGCTGATCTTAAATGTGCTTTCCCGCGTTTTGCTCGAGTTGTTAACGAACGGACTCGTGCGCGTTTCGTTTTCTAACTCATTCGCAAGCGTCGTGAGATTCCAAGCTCTTGGTTTCTGAAGCAGAACTCTTAACACCCGTGATGTCTTGCCAGAGTACACATTCTGAATCCGGGTGTCATCCCGATCGTCTACCGTCGATGCCCCTCGCATTCCGAGTCTCTGCAGCGTGAATTTCCCGGGAACGTTGATCGAAACGTTTCCGGCGAGATCAATAAAGTCAATCCCGTTCTCAATGCAGAATGCTTGCGCCGTTGATGTTAGGTAAGGAGAAATCACAGCGAACGCGGTTCCCGGTTGTACGCTCTTGAGACGCAGAATCCATGGCCGGATATCCTCCAATTGCTTCGGCGTGACATGGGACTTGACCTCGCCCAGGACAAATACCTTGTTCGCCCCCGACTTCAGCTCAAAAGCAAGATCGAATCCTTCGGCCCCTTTCGAGTCGAGCTTTCCTACTTGAACGCCTGGCAAGCCTTCAAACGGCTCCCCGTCTCGCAGGGCCGACAGCACGGTATTCCGAGTCTTCAGTCCAGTGTCCATGCAGCAATTTTCCCATATATGAAAACGTAGCGCAAACGAAAAGTTTCTTATATGACTCTCTTTCTCATTTGTGATAGAGTCTGTAGGGATCGGGAGTCCTTATGTGGTCCGATAATGAAACATCGATCGATCTCCTTGGTTTTCAGCATCTTACCAAGGCGGCGTGCGACATAGTCAAAAACAAACGGCTACTTCCCGCCACCATCGGGATCTATGGCGACCGAGGAAGCGGGAAATCCAGTCTGATCCAAATGGTGAAGGCGGAATTGGAGAAGGACGAGGACATTGTAGTCCTTTCCTTTAACGGGTGGCTATTCGAAGTATTCGAAGACGCAAAGACCGCGCTCATGGGCACCATCCTCGAGGAACTCCTGAGCCACCGGAACTTCCTCCGTAAAGCCAGCGAGGAAGCCAAGAAGTTGGGCAAACGCCTCCTCAAAGCGTGTGAACTTATTGAAGGTTGTCACGGCGACCGAAGCTCGTTCTAGCCGCCAGGACCGAGGGAATCGCTCCTCTTCTTCTAGGCCTATCCGGCAGTTCCGATCTAGCCTGGATTCCCGTGCGCCGTGAAAGGCGCCGGTCCACAGCGGGGGTATACCCGCCCGGGAACTGGTTCGCTCCACCCGGTAGCAATCTGAGCAGTAGTGGAGGCAACGAAACTGCTGAAGCCTCAGGTGCAGAGGGTCGCATAGGCGACTTGGCGAGCGTGCAGGCCGTAACGTGAGTGAACGCTGAGCAGGCCCCGAAACCAGCAATGCAGGAGCCGACCCGCCGGGAAATGAGGGAAGGCCGAAGAGGATGGAATCGTACGAGCGAACAAGTTCCATCCGACCTGCCGGGGTATTGGCGACGGCATGTACGCAATGGGGACCATGCGCAACACGGGAAGTCCCAGCGGTGATCGCGGTATGAATCAACTGGCAACTCGCGAGAGACAGGCCGGGCCGTTTGGGATGGCGGAGAGGCTCGTACGACCGGTGAAGCCGGGTAACTCCGGTGGAGGAAAGGAGCCTCAGTTGAAAGGAAACGCAAGAAGCGACATAGGACCGAGGGATTGGCGATGAGCCTAACAACTCCACCTAGCGTTCAGAAGTTGCAGAAGGCGTTGCACGACAAAGCGAAGGGATCGCCCAACTTTCGCTTCTATGCTCTGTACGACAAGGTGTACCGAGAAGATGTGATGGCATTCGCCTATGAATGTTGCAAAGCGAACCGCGGAGCAGCAGGCGTAGACGGACAAACGTTCGAGGACATCGAAGAGTACGGGGTGAAGAAGTGGTTGGACGAACTGACGCAAGAGCTGAAAAGTAGAACGTATCGACCGCAGCCCGTACGGCGGGTGTATATACCCAAGCCAGACGGGAAACAGAGACCGTTAGGGGTGCCCGCTATCCGCGAAAGGGTAGCGCAAACTGCTGCCGTTCTGGTGCTCGAACCGATATTCGAGGCCGATCTGCAGCCGGAACAGTACGCCTATCGGGCAGACCGCAGTGCGTTGGATGCCGTGAGGCATGTCCACAAGCTGCTCAACACCGGCCATGGACAAATTGTAGACGCAGATTTAAGCGGCTACTTCGATTCGATTCCGCATTCCGACCTTCTAAAGTCGGTGGCTCGACGGATCGTCGACGGAGCAATGCTGCATCTGATCAAGATGTGGCTGGAAGCTCCGGTCGAGGAGACCGACGAGAAAGGGAATAAGCATCGGAGTACGCGCAATCGGGATGAAGGACAAGGAACTCCGCAAGGGGCTCCGATCAGCCCGTTGCTAAGCAACTTGTACATGCGTCGTTTCGTGCTGGGATGGAAGAAGCTCGGGCACGAGAAGCGTCTTTCCGCACACATCGTTAACTACGCGGACGATCTGGTGATCTGCTGCCGTGGCCAAGCGGAAGAAGCGCTGGCCGTGATGCGAGACATCATGACGAAGCTGAAGTTGACGGTGAATGAAACGAAGACGCGGGTCTGTAAGCTGCCGGAAGAGAAATTCGACTTTCTAGGGTAGCGTGCCGAGTCGCGGATTATGCCGAAGCTTCTTCAAATCTATCGGCTGGAGAGGCTCGGGCCACGTTCTGAATCGGCATAATCAGAGGCCTTCCAAGAAGGCCAACAGTTTGTCATCCGGCATGTACCGTGTCGGTGTGACGCCGAGAGACTTAGTGCGCGAGAGCGCTTTCTCCTTCAGCCGCATGTCCGCGTGGAAATGGCATGCCGACTCCCGGTTATGCCAAGTTTAACGACGTAGCTACCTTCTTCGTTTCGTCTCACGCTGAACTTCGCACTGTGCCCACGACGCAATTCGGCAGTGTTCATCTTAGCTGGCAAGAGGGAAAAATATATGCGGAAAATTTCTTCGCGAACAGATAAACGCCTGCCGGACAACCCGTTCGATTTCCATCTTCGGACGTTTGCAACCTCGCTGGTGGAGGACGGCTACACCGATAGGATTGTCCAGCGGAAGTTAGGATTGCTCGCCTGCTTGGGGCGTTGGCTGGAATCCAACAAACTCTCCGTCACCGATCTGGATGAGCCACTTCTGGAGACATTTCTCAAGCGCAAGCTCCGAGAGGACAAGGGCCACCTAATATTAAGAACCTTGCAGCAGTTTCTTGATCATCTGCGAAGGCAGACCGTTGTCCCAGCTCGAAATCTGCCTCCTGACAGGTCACCACTGGGTCAAATCCTGCGCCAGTACGAAACACATCTGCGCACCGAGCGCGGGCTTGTTGCCTCTACGATTCAGGAATACCAGTCCTTCGTTCGCGACTTTCTCCTGGAGCGCTTCCACGGCCAACCATTCCTTCTGAAAGCAGTGAAAGCTTCTGATATTTCAGATTTTGTTTTGCGACACGCCCCCAGCATGGCTGCCGGAAGAGCACAAACGATGACGAGTGCTTTCCGCTCTTTCTTCCGGTTCCTGTTTCAGAAGGGAAAACTGCAAGCTGACTTGGCTGCCTCGGTGCCCACGGTAGCGCATTGGCGGCTGTCCACCGTGCCCAAGTTCCTAACTCCGCAGGAAGTTGAACGTGTCCTCAAGGCATGCAACCGCCGCACAGCGGTCGGTCGCCGCGATTACGCCATCCTTCTCCTACTCGCCCGTTTGGGCCTTCGCGCCGGGGAAGTGGTTGCTCTCCAGCTCGAGGACATCAACTGGAGAGCCGGCGAAATCCTCGTTCGGGGCAAGGGGCGACTTCACGACCGCATGCCCCTCCCTGCGGATGTGGGCGAAGCCCTGGCCTCCTACCTGCGTCGCGATCGTCCTCCCTGCCAAACGCGTCGAGTGTTCGTTTGCACGAACGCGCCACGCCGGGGCTTTGCCCAATCTGCCACACTGTCGACGATCGTTCGCCAAGCAATCGCTCGCGCAGACCTACACCCTCCTCTCAAGGGAGCGCACCTGCTTCGTCACAGCCTGGCGACTTCCATGCTGCGCTCCGGGGCAGCGATGAGGGAAATCGCAGAGATCCTTCGGCACCGGGCGCTCAGCACAACGGCGATCTATGCCAAGGTCGACTTCCAGAGCCTGCGGTCACTGGCTCAACCCTGGCCGATGGGAGGTGCAAAGTGAAGCCATGGAAACAAGCATTGAAGGACTACCTCCGCATCCGCCGCAGCCTTGGGTTCCGGCTCCGGACGGCGGAATTTTTGTTGCGGAATTTTGTGACCTTTCTCCAATCCGAGCGTGCGCCTTACATCACCAGAGAACTGGCTGTTCGCTGGGCCACTCAGCCCGCGAAGGTACAACCCGCTTTCTGGGCAGAGCGTTTAGGGATCGTCCGGCGCTTCGCCATTTGGCATAGCGCCATCGATCCGCGCACCGAGATTCCCCCTGTAGGACTTCTCCCGTATCCTTACCGGCGCAAGCCTCCTCACATTTATAGCGACGAAGACATTGAAAAGCTTCTTCGCCATACGCAACAGCTCTCCTCCCCCAAGGGGCTCCGCACGCGCACCTATACGACCCTTTTCGGCCTCCTGTTGGTAACAGGAATGCGGGTGAACGAAGCTTTGGGTTTGGACCGACCGGATGTCGACCTCAAACTCAGAATCCTTCAGGTCCGGCGGGCGAAGTTTGGAAAATCGCGTTATGTTCCGGTTCATCCTTCCACCGTAGAGGTTCTGAAAAAGTACGCCGAATATCGAGACCGCATCTTTCCTGCACCATCCACCCCCGCGTTCTTTCTTTCCGAACGCGGGCGCAGGATTACCAGTCCGATGGCGGAATACACTTTCGCCAAACTGTCTCAACGAATCGGCCTCCGAGCGCCAGCCAAGGGCCGTGACCACGGTCCCCGGCTGCAGGACATGCGTCATCGATTTGCCGCACGTACTTTGATCCACTGGTATCGCGCCGGGCTCGATGTCGAACGGGAACTCCCCAGGCTGTCCACCTACCTGGGGCACGTCCAAACGAAGGACACCTATTGGTATTGTGTGCAGTGGAGCGTTATGTAGAGTCGCTGCAGTAAGTGCTTGCCGCTCAGTTGATTCCTCTTGGATCACAGCACATAAGATTTCATGATGCACTCCTCGGCGGCCATGGAACCGCCGCATTTCAGAGGAGGTTCGTCATGGAACA
>QHYK01000097.1 GCA_003224085.1 Acidobacteriota bacterium
TTCGGGCATCAGGCATGGCGGGACTATAATCACCGCACCATGAAGGCGGAGGAAAACTGTCAGCTCAATTTTCGAGGGAGTGGATCAGTTCTGGCGAACGAGGGTGGGTAACTTTTGAAAAGCGCCGAAGGGAAACTTATCCAGACAAGCTGACATGTCAAGTTTTTCTTCATACATATCCGTGCTTTAGATGAATCTTCTTGAGCAAGAGCCTCAAACAATCATTCACGTCGGAATCGGCGGTGCGAATACCAAAGGAAGCCGGGCGAAGTGTCGCAAGTTCCGGGATCAACGCTCTTTTCGGCCGTTCTGATTCGCCGCCAACTTACTCCATGGGATAGAAAGCTAGCCAGTGACTGTCAGCGTGAACAAAATTAATCTCGTGCGCGTTTTGCGCATCGAAGTGATATGCACGAGATCGTAGTCTTGTTGAGTTTAGGACTTTTGGTGGTTTGGACTATCGGTCCATTCGTGGTTTTTATCGTTTATCACGTTCCACCACTCCGCAGATTTCTTGGACTCGATGATCCCATTAAGTGACCCTTGGATCTTGGCATCCCAGAATGAATGGGACCCGCGAATTTTGACCGCAGATAGTTGAAAAGATTGTTTGCCCCCCGGAATTCGAACCCCGATATGCTGATCCAAAGTTACAGCCTCCATTTCCTTGTTGCCATTCGAGTCACCTCAACACCTTCGACAGTTTCAACAGTTTCAACATCGCTTAGCTTCGACAGTTTCGACTTCCGCTCAATCTTCTCCTGAAAATTCAGCGACTTACGGTTTTGTAGGTTTGGCGCGGGTCTTGCCTTTATTCCGGATGTAGCGGAAAGGCAGCGTTCAAGATTCTGGGCTCGCCTTTCGCTGGCACATAGCTGATCGGGAGGTTCGCTATGAACCACAACGCAGAACCAACTATTGCTTGCCTGACAGATACCGCACCGGAACAAATGCTCGTCGTTGCCGCCAAGAACGGAGACGAACAGGCATTTGAAACTCTCTTCAAACGTCACAGGCAAAAGATCCTTCGGATTGTGCTGCGATACGCACATGTCAGGGAAGATGCGGAAGACATTGTCCAGCAAAGCTTCCAAAAGGCTTTCGTCCATTTGCACAAGTTCGAAGGGAAATCCGCCTTCTCCACCTGGTTAACGCGGATCGCTATCAACGAATCCCTGATGTTACTGCGCCGTGGCCGCGCGCTGCGCGAGGTGTCGGTCGACGATCACAGTGAGGCCGAAGGAAATGCAGCCAGTTTGGAAATGTCCGATTCAAGTCCCGACCCCGAAGCCAGCTACCTGCGGCGGGAGAGAGCGCAAATTCTGTCCGAGACGATTGGGAATTTGCGTCCGGGAATGCGGAAAGCCATCGAGTTGCGGGAACTCGCAGAGTTATCGACTGAGGAAACTGCCCAGCGTATGGGTGTTTCGGTCGAGGCCGTCAAAGGACGGCTCTTCCATGCGAGAAAGAAGTTACAAGAAAAATTGAGCTGTTATCTGAAGTCCAATTCGACGCATAGAAAAAACACTACAGGCGATACCACGGGGCACATTTCGCAAAATCGCCTTTGCAATGCGTCTGGTTTGTGAGGAAAAGAGCATGTTGAAGATCAGCTTTAGTGAAACGCCTTCAGAAGAGAGATGGATTCTCCGTGGACAGCTCACTGCTCCATGGGTTCGGGAGCTCAGGACATGTTGGAAAAAGAATCATGCCAGAGATAAACAGAGAGCCTGCATCGTCGACCTGAACGAAATCAAGTTCATCGACAAGAGCGGCGAGCGGCTTCTGCGAGCCATGGTGAAGGAAAGGACGCAATTCATCGCCAGCGGGATCTACATCAAACATGTTCTTGAGAAATTGACCAGCAAAGGCAAAGGCTCGGTCCTCAACCGGTTTGGCGGATTCTTCCTTGCGGCTGTGGTAGCAGCATTCGCCGTACGCTTTGGAGCGGAGTGCATTGCCACTGGTGTTTACATCAAACACGGTCTTGAGCAATTAACCAGCAAAGGCAAAGGCTCGGTCTTCAACCGGCTCACCGGATTTTTCTTTGCGGCTGTGGTAGCAGTATTCGCCGTCCTCATTGGCGGCTCAACCGCCAAAGCGCAGAACACTGCGGTCACCGGAAGCGTGCCGAGCGGCCCAGCCAGCTCTGAACTTGTCCAGCTGACTCTCCGGGACGCCGTCAACATGTCTTTGCGATACAACCTCGGAGCGATCGAAAGTGGACAAAACGCTCAGATTGCCCGCGGTCAGCGGCTACTCGCGCTTAGCAATCTGCTGCCACAAGTCAGCGCCGGCGCTTCGGAGAACGTCCAGCAAGTGAACCTCGCGACGTTCGGGCTCAACGGGCTAAAAACAGGAATTCCCACTGTTGTTGGACCGTTCAGCTACAGCTCTGTAGACGCAAGCGTCAGCCAAACACTGTTCAGCTATGAATCCATCCAGCGGTTTCGCGCAGCCCGCACTGCTGAACAGGCCGCGCAGCTCACTTATCAGGACATCCTGGATGTGGTCACGCTCACGGTAGGCAACGCCTATTTGCAGATTATCGAGGCCAGCTCACGCATCCGGGCGCAAGAAGCGCAGGTGCAGAATGCGAGAGCTCTTTACGATCGCGCGGCCGATCAAGTGCAGGCCGGTACGGCCCCACGAATCGACGCAACACGCACCGAAGTTCAGTTGCACACGGAGGAATACAACCTAAGCATCGCGCGCAACAATTTTGAAGTTGCAAAACTAGCCCTTGGGCGTGCGATCGGATTGTCGCTCGGGCAACAGTTTGAGCTTGCCAACACACTCCCATATTCCGACATCGCTCCACTCACTACCGTCGAAGCGCTAGACATCGCGTATAAAGCACGGAGCGATTTCCGTTCAGCTCTCGATTCTCAAAAATCCGCCGCGCAGACGCTTTCGGCTACTAAAGGCGAACGGTATCCGACCGTGGCTGTCAATGGCGACTACGGCGACATCGGGCCAACGTTCGGCCACTCGCACGGAGATTTCACGTTTCAGGCTGGGATCAGGGTTCCGCTCTTCACCGGCGGTCGGATCAAAGGTGATATCACGCAGGCCGAGGCCGAATTGCGCCAGCGTAAGGCTGAAGCGGAAAACATTCGCGGGCAGATTGACTATGACGTGCGAACGGCCTTTCTCAATCTCAATGCGGCCAAAGAACAAGTCGCGGTTGCGAAGCAGAACGTCGAGCTTGCCAATGAGAGCTTGGCTCGGTCGAAAGACCGCTTCACTTCGGGAGTGACCGACAGCGTAGAAGTGGTCCAGGCCGAGCAGGCTCTCGCCAGCGCCAACGATCAATACATAACCAGCCTCTACAACCACAACTTCTCAAAACTCTCGCTGGCTCGTGCACTCGGAGTAGCACGCACGAATTACGAACAATACCTAGGAGCAAAGTAATGCCGAACAAGAATGGTACCCAAACCATGGAACCTGATGAAAAGCTAACAATTAATCTTGCGGACGATAAAGCCGGTTCACCGTCGAAAGAGAGAGCCGACAAACCCTCAACAATCCGGCGCAAGAAAGCCCTCGTGATTTCGGCTGTAATCGTGGTTGCCATCGTAGCCGCCTATTTCACGTGGAGTGCTTTTCGCTACGAAGACACCGACGATGCGCAGATAGACGGGCACATCATGCCCTTGAGCGCGCGCATCAACGGCCAAGTTCTCAAAGTGAATTTCGTCGAGGGCCAGTTGGTTCATGAGGGCGACGTGCTTGTGATCATCGATCCCGAAGATTACAAGATTGCCGTGATTCAGGCCCAGGCAGCGCTGGAGGACGCGAGAGCCAGCGCCACGAGCTCCCACTGGTACGTGCCCATCACCTCGGTGACGACCCAAAGCAATCTCGATTCGGCGCAGACTGCCGTGGTCAACGCAGAGGCGGGGCTCCGGGCAGCCGAGCAAAACCATGAGTCGGCTAAGGCGTCGCTGACGCAAGCCGAGGCAAATGCCACCAAGAGTGATGCAGACCTCGAACGCGCCAAACAACTCGTGGCGAAAGAAGATATCTCCCGCCAGCAATATGATCAGGCGGTCGCGACAGCAACGGCAAACCGCGCCGGAGTCACTTCAGCGGCCGCCGCACTGCTGGCCGCCGAGCAGGCCGTGCGTCAGGCGGAAGGGAAACTCTTGCAGTCCAAGGCCGATCTGCGCAGCGCGCAAACCGCGCCGCAACAGGTATCCCTGAGGCGCGCCCAGGCAGACGCCGCGGATGCGCAGGTCGACCAACGCCGCGCTCAATTGGCCCAAGCGCAGCTGAATTTCAGCTACACCATCATTCGCTCGCCGGTGACGGGAATCATTGGAAAGAAGAGCGCTGAAGTCGGTCAGAACGTCAGTGTCGGCCAAGAGATGCTGGAAGTTGTGCCGCTCGATGACATCTGGGTTACCGCCAATTTCAAGGAAACGCAGCTCGAGCATATGCGACCTGGGCAGCGCGTGAAAATCAAGGTGGATGCCTACGGGCGTACGTGGTACGGACACGTGTCCAACATGGGCGGCGGCACTGGGTCTGTTTTTAGTCTGCTGCCTCCGGAGAACGCGACAGGCAATTACGTGAAGGTCGTGCAGCGGGTGCCGGTGCGGATCGATTTCGACCACACGGATGGACAGCATTTCAATGCAGAGGGACTGTTGAAGCCGGGATTGTCCGTCGTGCCAGACGTGAGGGTGCGATGAGCACAGCGGGCGCTCTGACGACTGAGCAAGCCACGTCGCAGCCAAAGGTCAACCCATGGATCATCGGTGTCGCGGTTTCGTTGGCTGCGTTCATGGAGGCGCTCGATACCAGCATTGCCAACGTGGCTCTTCCGCATATCGCGGGCAGCATGGGGGCGAGCAATGATGAGAGCACGTGGGTCTTGACCAGTTACCTGGTGTCGAACGCTGTCGTGCTTCCGATCAGCGGCTTCCTCGTTGGCTGGCTCGGACGCAAGCGTTTCTTTATAATGTGCGTCGCCTTTTTTACCGTTAGCTCGTTCTTGTGCGGCATCGCGCCGAGCCTCGGCATGCTGCTTCTTTTCCGTGTGCTGCAAGGCGCCTTCGGTGGCGGACTGCAGCCAATGACGCAGGCAATCCTGGCGGATACTTTCCCTCCGGAGAAACGCGGGTTGGCCTTCGCACTGTATGGAATCACGGTCATCTGCGGCCCCGCTATTGGGCCTACGCTGGGCGGCTGGATTACCGATAACTATTCCTGGCGCTGGATTTTTTATATCAACGTTCCCGTGGGAATTCTGGCTGTCTTGCTGGTTTCTCAGCTAATCGAAGATCCACCCTACTTGTCCCGTCTGAAAGCTACCATCGCGAAATTCGACTACATTGGATTTGGCCTACTCGCCGTCGGCGTAGGCGCTCTCCAAGTGGCGTTGGACAAAGGACAAGAAGACGATTGGTTCGGGTCGCGGTTCATTACCACACTGATCATTCTTGCCAGCGTGGGTTTGGTTTCCCTCGTGATCTGGGAATGGCGCCACAAGGAACCCATCGTGGATGTCCATTTGTTCAAACAGTTTAATTTTGCGAGCTGCAATCTCATGATGTTCGTGCTTGGCGCCGTTCTCTTCAGTTCAACCGTCCTTCTTCCCCAGTTTTTGCAAACGCTCATGGGTTACACGGCGCAGAATGCTGGCATGGTCATCTCGATGGCGGCTATTCTTCTGGTCTTTCTTTTACCGTTCGTCGGGCGCCTCGCCGGACACTTTCAGGCGAGGCACCTTCTCGCTTTCGGCTGGATCGCACTCGCTGTGGGCATGTATTTCTCATGCCAGCACATCGATCTACTCATCAGCTTTCGTGCTGCTGCGTGGATGCGCATTTGGCAGTACCTGCCGGTTGGATTTTTATTCGTTCCGCTTACGATGGCTGCCTATGTCGGCCTGCCGGAGTCAAAAAGTAACGCTGCGGCCGGTTTGATCAACTTCACGCGCAATATCGGGCAGAGCGTAGGAACCTCGGCTGTGACTACGTTGCTTGCACGCCGAGGTCAATACCATCAGTCCGTTCTCGCCGAGTACACACGCTCTCATCGGTTCGAGGCGGCCGTCGCAGGCTTGGCGAACCGTCTAACCCATGTTGGTCTAAGCATGCACTCCGCTCAGCAACAGGCGCTTGCCAGAATGTACAGCTTCGTAATGGCACAGGCTCAAGCTCTCTCCTACGTCGAGATCTACTGGCTGCTCGCTGCGACTTCCGCGGTGATGTTTTTGTTGTGCTTCCTGCTTGCCAAGAACGAGCCCGGCAAGGGCGGCGACGTTCCCGTTCATTGAGAGAGCCAGCCCCAAGATCATCGAAGAAACCCGGCAGTACATCCGCGATTTTGACCGCGCAGGCGCAACAACGCCGACCGCGCGAGGACTCTACAACAAGATGCTGGAGTTCTATCGGGATCGGGTCAATCCGGGGGGAGAGCTCTGGCTTTGGCGCGCGGCGTCAAACCGTGATTTAACCAGAGCGAACAACCAGACGGTCTGTCGGATTAGTACCGCTAAACGCTAGTAGTGACCGCTGTATTGCTGGCGAGATGCCGACTTTTACCGGGACCTAGCACGAGTTGTCCGTCGATTTGGCCGCTGCCAGAACCGATCGATCCCAGGTTACGGACTCCCTGGGGTAAAGTTACATGCCGCCTTGGGGTCCAGGACTATAGTAAGCTCCTGGCGTGCTCTACGCGTACTCCTCGGATCGACAGTCTCGATTCGGGATACGTCAGAACGAATACTTCAAAGAGAACTGGATGAAGCGCGGATTACCAATCGTCGAGTTGATCTTCGCCAGCGAACTTGGGTTTTCGACGTCCGTGGCTGGCGGATTGGCGAACGAAGGATGGTTGGCCACGTTGAGAAACTCGGTGCGGAACAGAACGCTTTGGGTTTCGCCGATGCGAAAAGTCTTGCCAATAGACAAGTCCATGTTGGCCTGATATGGCCCAATAAAGCAATTGCGAGGAACGTCGCCAAAACCCGTCGAGCCATCCAGCCCGACTACTGGCGCCTTCACGAAGGCGTTGGGGTTCACGAAGTTATTTAGCCGTGACTCATCGCTCCCAGGGGTAACCGCGTTGCGGCAACTGAATCCGGGGGCGAAACCGGCGGAAAATGACGAGCCGCCGTCCAGTTGTAAGGCGGTGCCGCCGCCGGAATCCAGAACCGAGAAGGGCGCACCCGATTGCACCGTGAGCACGCCGCTGGTTTGCCAGCCACCCAGCGCCGGCCCCTTGATCCCGCCCAAGTTCTTGTAGAAAGGCAGTTCATAGACGAAGCTGGTGATGGAGCGATGCCGGTGATCGAAATCCGAGAGGCCGCGGGAGCCGCGCGGATTGTTCTGATCGTTGAAAAAGCTGACAAACGCCACACTGACCGTTGAGTCGTTGTCGATCGATCTGGAATAGGTGTAGGCGCTCTGGAGATACAGGCCCCCGGCGAAGTGATGCGCAACTGTGAGCTGCATGGAATGGTAGATGGAGTTGGCAATGGGAGAGAAAGCTTCAAAGCCGGAAGGCCCAAGGGGTTGGAAAGGCGCCCTTGCCGCGGCGTTGGCGATGGTATTTTGGGTAATGGTGAATTTCTGTCCGTTTTGCGCGGTCAATGTAATTGGATTCTGAGGACTAACCAGGTTGGCTTGGTCGGGATCGTAGGTCACGCGCAAGTGCGTGCCCTTGGTTCCTACGTAGCCGACCGAGACGAACCAGTTTTTCCCCAGGTCCCGCTCCACGGACAGATTCCACTGCTGGGTCGTTGCCGAGATCCAGTGGAGGGGCACCGCCAGGCCACCGAAGGAGTTGACGTTGCCCGAAAATATCGGCGACGCGGTTGTGTCGCCGCCGGGAAAACCCTGAAAGAAGGAAGGAGTCGGCACGAAGTTGGCGCTCACCACGCCCGGACCCGGGATCAACGCCGGTCCGCTGCAATTCTGGTTTACAAAAAAGAGGCAGGACAAACTTCCCGCCGGCAGCACGGAGGGAACGCTGACAACCAAAAAGGGAGGGTTAAAGGACAGGTTGTCCACGGCGCCTATGTCCTCACGATTGGCATAAATGCCGTAGCCGCCACGGACCACCGTTTTGTGATTTCCAAAGAGGTCGTAAGCGAATCCGATGCGCGGCTCCGGGACGGTGGCGTAATTGTTGCGCAGGAGCGTACGGTTAAGGTTTCCAGTGAAACCGGGAATCTTGAACCGGCTGACGCAGGAGCCATAGACGAAAGGCTGCCCGGTTGACGCCGCCGTCGTATCCACATTCGCGATTTGGCAGAGCTTGTCATAGGGCGCGCCGACGAACTCCAGGCGAAGGCCGAGGTTCAGCGTCAAGCGCCCGGTCACTTTATAGTCGTCCTGGGCAAAGACGCCATAAGCAGGGAAGCGGTAGTCGTGGTTGGCCGCGCCACCACTGCCCAAAGCCACTACGGGGGAGCCCAGCAGGAAGTTTTGAAAATCCGTCACTGGGAAAGGGGCGCCGGGAACGAAGAACACCAGAGGATTGCCGATAACGTTAAGGACTCGGCGCATGCTGGTGTGGTCCAACTCGCCGCCGAACCGGAGGGTGTGTGACCCACGTGTCCAGCTCATGGTGTCTTCCACAATGAAGGAATCCGAGAGCTCGAATTGACCGCTGCCGGGAAACGGGCCAAACGCAAAACTCCCCAACTGGAACCGGTCGATTCCCAGGCTGCCGCCGGGCTGGACAATGCCCAGTTGCGCAGCGGTAGCTGTGTTTTGGCCAAGCAGGTCGTCGCGGATGATGTTGACCCCAAAGCGGAACTCGTTGGCCAGGCGATTGTTGAAGATGTGGGTCTCGGTGATGCTGCCGAAACGTCCGCGCAGCGGAATGTCGAGCGGAAAATTCAGGTTGTTTTCGGCCGCCGGGCCGCCGGTTTGCACCTGGAAGGAATCCGCGCCGAAAGGCTGAAACCTCTCGGAGTCAGACCAGAAGAAGCGCCACGCCAGACTGTCCTTATCGCCGCGGAAATGGCGGTCCCAGTTGACCAAGAACTGGTCCTCGGTGTATCTGCCGACAGAGGAGATCGTCAGCAGGCCGGTATTCAAATTACCGGCATTGTCGAACCCTGGAGTGCCCGGCACTTTGGGGAAAAGGAAGGGGCCACCGAACTGGTTGCTCTGGGCGTTCAGAAGCTTGACCGCCGCCGGATCGAGATTAGTCACCCCTGCGGGAAGGCCATTCGGGAAAAAGGTCTTGATCAAAGTGGCCTCGTCGCGGGTGTCCGGGAGCACCGGGATGGTGGCGTTGATCAGCGTTCCAGGCGAGCCGCCAGCGCGCTGGCGCGAGCCCTGATAATTCAAGTAGAGGTACCCAAGCTGCGCCTTCCGGCCAACTGGTCCGCCTGCGTCTGCCCCGAAGATGTTTTGCTGTATCCGGGGCCTGGGTTTTCCGGCCTCGTTGAGGAAGAAGTCATTCGCATCCAGTGCGGTGTTGCGAAAAAACTCCCACGCGTCGACATGGTAGTTCTTTGCCCCAGTTTTCAACACGGCGTTGATGTTGCCGCCGCCATTGCGGCCTTGGGTGGCGTCGTAGAGGCTGGTGGAGACCTTGAATTCCTCGATGGCATGGGCATTCGGAATGGGGGTGAAGGTCAACTCTCCACTGGCGAAATCGGCGGAAGAGATTCCTTCGATCAGGTAGTTGTTATTGGTCTCTCGCTGACCATTCACGTCGATCCGTGCAGTGCCGCGGCCCAAGTCCCCGGCATTGTTGAGATCCGAAGACGCGCCCGTCGAAAGCGAGAGCAATTGCTGAAAATTTTGAGTGGGGAGAGGCAGGGTGGAAACTGCTGCAGCACCGAGGGCTTCCCCCGTCGTGGCATCGGCCGTATTGATCGTGGTGACCTCCGCCGAAACCGTCATCACCTCGGTGGCTTGGGTCACTTTCAGTACCGCTGTCATCCGGGTGGTTTCCGTCACGCGCACCAGGGCGCCGGAGAATTTCGTCTTGGCAAAGCCGGTCGCGCTCACCTCGACGGAGTAAGAACCCACCGGTAGAAGAGTGGCGGTGAAGGAGCCCGAAGAATCCGTTGTCAAGTCCCGTACCACCTGGCTGGTCGCTTCGTTTACAATCTCGACTTTAGCGCCCGCGATGATCCCTCCGGACGGATCCTGTACCGTACCGGTGATCGCGCCCGTAGCGCCGCCTTGTGCCAAGACCAGTGCAGCGGAACATGCCAAGAAACTAGCGAGCATCAGAAGTCTGGTTAACATGGATACTTACCCTCCTTTGTCCATATGATTTGAGATCTCGATGCACTACGCCGTGTTCGTGAGCCGCAACCAGTCCTTTGACAGATTGTGTTACCCAGGCGAAATACAGCTCCGTCGGCAAGTTGTCCTTGTTTGAGGCTTTCGCGAATGAGCGCGATATTAGGCCGGACGCCGAAGCAAGTCAACGTGGGCGTGTTCTGCGCATTTCCTGCCTAATTCGATTTCTTCTAATTGTCGGCGCTGAAGTTATCAGCTCACCGGTCCAGTTGGTACCGCCAAACGCTAGTGCTTTACGAATATCACGTCAACTCCCGAAGTAGCCGGCGACACTGAAGCTATCGTTAGCTGCCACGTGGATGAATGGTCGGCTTTGCGTAGAAGTGGTGCTCGGTTGCTACTGAAATGGCATCGCGATTACGTCGGCAAGACTACTGCTAGAAAAAGCCGTCGGCACGGATCCGAACGACGCTGGGGGACATCAGGGGGACAAGAAAAGGGTCTTTGGGGATGGCCCGGAAGCTGTTAACTGACGCCAGAGAAACGAGTTATTGGATTTGAAGTTCTCTGTTAACAGCCGAATGCTCTACCGTTGAGCTACCGGGGAACGGCGCAACATATTTGTTTTCATTCTAGTACAGCCGTCCAAATGATGCCAGTTCTGCGTTGGTTCCAACTTCGGTCCAACGGCGTGATTTGTCGGACTTCTTTGGTGAAATCCAAAAATCGGATGACTGATTTTCAAAGACTTAGACGTAATGTTCTGCGAGAAATTCACGAGCATTCGGCACCACACCGAATGCTCTTTTCCTATGAAAAAATGGAGTTGAGCGCGACTGAGATATGGGATCCAGTGAAGCGTAAATCGGTGGTCTGGAAGTTGAGGGGAATGTTCTTTTGGACAACCGTGTCCAGAGTCAACGAGCGCTGCAATATTCCGGGCTGCGGTATCGTTGTTAGTGCCTACAGAGCGACCGTTCTGGCTTCGACCTTTGATGGACCATTCGCTCAGCAGCCCAATACTGGCTATGGTCGTTAGTTCAAATCATGCCCGTCCACTCAAAACCTCTAGAGTAGTTAGATCCAGCTAACTGAGGCCCGACGAGCCGCAGCCTGAAGCTGTCCAGGTTCGCAAGCTCGTCGAGGAGCAGCTCGAGGTGTGCTGCGCGAGGGATTCGAGCCCTGTCCGAAGCGCTGATGGAAACGGAAGTGTGTGCGCCGCTCTTCACTCCGACTGATACGAAGGTATCGTCGATACCTTCGTCCAATTGTTTTGCCTCCAGCGTCCTGGCTTAATCGCAAGTGTTTATCGCGTCCGCATTTTCAACGGAAGCATGTATATCAGAGAAGAAAACAAGATGACTACTAATCAAAAAATCAACGAGGTAGCTGGTTCAACACAGGAAGTCATGAACGTGCGGTACACCGCCAAGACCCATACTTCGGGCGGGCGGCGCGGCGGCGTCTCCCACAGTGATGATGGCCGCTTAGACGTCAATTTCTCGGCTCCCGGAGTCCCCGGAACTGGCACCAATCCGGAGCAGCTGTTTGCCGCTGGTTGGTCGGCCTGTTTCATTAGCGCGATGGGGATTGTGGCCAACAGGATGAAAGTCAAACTTCCATCCGACGTAGCCATCGATGCCGAGATAGACCTCTGCAATTCGGGCGACGTTTACTTCCTCCGAGCACGGCTTAACGTCAGCCTGCCGGGCTTGGACCGCGAAGTCGCTCAGGCCATTGTGGACGCCCACGCACGGCGAGACATGTGCATATTCCAACGCTACACGGGGCAACATCGACGTTGCGGTCAACGTGGTGTAGGCCGTACCTGTAGCAGACCGTTTTACAAGACTGCGTCGGCTCTCGCGGGCTGTGATTGCCGCAAGAGCGTGACGAACTATGACTTCAATCTCGATGCAACGAAGGAGAAAAATATGAAACTCTCGCAAGCGTACCGAACTGCTTTGATTGTAATTGCAGGATTTCTACTGACAGCGGTGTTTCACACGGGAGCGGTCGCCCAGACGAAATCCCCTCAAGGGATTAGAAATATTGTCATTGTTCACGGTGCGTGGGCCGATGGATCAAGCTGGTCCAAAGTGATTCCACTGCTTCAAGCCAAGGGATTTCATGTGGTCGCCGTGCAGAACCCACTGGCCTCGCTGGCTGACGACGTTGCCGCCACCAAGCGCGCCATCGCATTGCAGGATGGCCCCGTACTGTTGGTGGGCCATTCCTATGGGGGAGTGGTTATCACGGAGGCAGGAAACGATCCAAAGGTAGTCGGGTTGGTTTATGTGGCTGCGCTCGCGCCGTCGGATGGTGAGTCCGTTGCTTCAGTCACCAAACCGTTTCCGCCGGCTCCGTTAGGCGGCGAAGTCCGGGCGGATGCTGAAGGCTTTCTGACGGTGACCCCAAAGGGAATCGCTGAAGACTTTGCGCAGGACCTGTCAGACGAAGAGAAGCAGGTGTTGACGGCAACACAGACTCCGACAGCAGCGGCTGTATTTGGGGCCACGATCACGACCGCCGCGTGGAAGACCAAGCCATCTTGGTGCGTGATTGCCAGCAACGATCGCGCTGTTTCTCCGGACCTTGAAAAGACCGAAGCCGCGGCAATGAAAGCAACGTCGATCACTGTTCCCTCCAGTCACGTGCCAATGCTTTCTCATCCGAAAGAAGTCGCAGATTTGATCGAGCAAGCTGCAGCGAAAGCCGGAAGCCAATGATCGGATCGCAAAAGGAGAACTCGTGACCGCAGTGAAATTAGAAGATGCCCGCCGCGTTATCAGCGCTGCGGAAAAGAAAGCCAAGGAAATTGGCCAGCCAATGAATATCGCGGTGGCTGACGAAGGCGGAAATATCGTATCGCACGTTCGTATGGATAGCGCGTGGATTGGCAGCATTGATATTTCTATGAAGAAGGCTTACACGTCGAGCGCATTTGAAATTGAAACGAAGGAATTGGCAAAGCACGCTCAATCTGGAGGCCAATTCTTCGGAGTTCACGTTTCAAACGACGGCAAAATCATGATTTTTGCTGGCGGTATTCCGCTGAAGCGGGATGGCAAGGTCGTAGGGGCGATTGGTGTCAGCGGTGGTTCCGGCGATCAGGATCATGCCGTCGCTGCGGCCGGCGCCGGGGCGTTCTAACACGGGCGGACGAGCAGCTTGCAATAGAGGAGGACTGATCCATGTCGCATCACTATTCTGGCCCTGACTTCCGTTTCCCCCAAGGAGACGCCCGACTTGACTTCACGGATCTGTATGCCTTTCCCAAGCCGGGAGACGCTGAGAAATCCATCCTGATTATGAACGTGCATCCGTCCGCAGGCGAAAACCCTCCTGGGCCTACTACGACCGAGCCTTTCGCACCCGAAGCATTGTACGAGCTCAAGATTGATACCGATGGTGATGTGGTTGCCGATATCGCGTACCGCGTGCGCTTCTCAGCATTCGAGCGCGGCGCACAAGCCGCGATCGTCCGCCGCATTGATGGCTTGGAAGCAAACGGTACTGGCGATTGGGGGCGCGTGATTGTCGACGGAGCGCCAGTTTCCATGGGACATGAGGTGAAGATCACAGAGGCAAGCGAGATTCGCTTCTTTGCCGGCTGGCGCAGCGACCCTTTCTTCTGCGACGTGGAAGGCGCGAAGAACAATTTGCAGTTCACGGGCGACGATTTCTTCGCTGACAAAGATGTGTGCGGCATCGTTCTTGAAGTGCCTAACTCTGCTCTGGGAACAGGAGAAGTGGGGTTGTGGGCGCGCACGCTTGTGCCAGATGATGGCGGCGGCTGGATCCAAGTCGAGCGCGGAGCCCGTCCTGCGCAAGCGGTCATACTTGTCGAAGAGAGAGATGCCTACCTCGCGGGCGAACCGGCGAACGATGAGCGTTTCCTTGCTGCCTTCGCGCACGCTCTGGAGCACACAGGTGGATATAAGCCGGCCGAGGCAAAGCGCGTGGCGGGGACATTGCTCCCGGATGTTCTGCCTTATGACCCTACGCGCCCGGCATCTTTTCCCGATAACGGCCGGACACTCACCGACGATGCGTTCGATTCCTTTATTCGCATCCTCACAAATGGAAGGGTTACAGAAGACAACGTAGGACCTCACAGCGATCTGTTACTCGAGTTTCCCTATGTGGGACCACCTCACCAAAGCCGCGTGACGAAAGCGCCCCATAGGACGACCGCAACGCAAAGTCAAAAATGAAACCGAATGATGAGCAGAGAACAAACATGAAAGATCAGAATTACCCAGCGATGAGCGAGCATGCCCACGTAGATGGGGTTTATCCCTTCCCGGCTGTGATGCAGACGCGGACAATCGAAACCAACGGTACATCCATCCATGTGCGGGTCGGCGGTCATGGTCCAGCGGTCGTCATGCTGCACGGCTTCGGCACAACGGGCGACATGTGGGGTCATCTGGCGAGCGCACTCATCGAAGACCACATGATTGTCGCGCCCGACCTGCGTGGGTCGGGCCTCTCGTCGAAGCCTGATGGCGGCTATGACAAGAAGAATCAGGCGGCGGACATGGTCGGCGTCCTAGACGCCCTGGGTGTGCGTACGGCCGAATTGGTGACGCACGACATCGGCATCATGGTCGGCTTCGCAGTTGCCGCCACCCACCCCGAGCGCGTGAGCCGATGGGTGGCGATCGATGCGCCGCTGCCCGGCGTCGGACCCTGGGATCAGATCACACAGGATCCGGCCATGTGGCACTTTGGCTTCGGTGGTCAGGACATGGAGCGCCTGGTCGCCGGCCGCGAGCGCATCTATCTCGACCGCTTCTGGAACGAACTTTCCCGGCACCGGAAGCGGTTTGATGAAGCGAAGCGCCAGCATTATGCGGCGCTCTATGCGCAACCCGGCGCAATGCGAGCCGGCTTTGCCCAGTTCCTGGCATTCAGCCAGGATGCGACCGACAACAGGACGTTCCTTGCGCAGGGCAAGCTTCAGATGCCGGTCTTGGCCTTGGGTGGCGAAGTTACATTCGGCCCTAGGATGGGCGCGGTGATGCGGTGTGTTGCCGATAATGTCGAAGATGTGATCATCCCGGATTGCGGGCACTGGATCACGGAAGAACAGCCGGCCGCGACGACAAAACTTGTCGTCGACTTCCTGCATCGCCGTTCGTGAGTTAGCTAGCGTTACGCCGTGAAACCAGATGATGAGGAGACAACAGCCATGAAAGATCAGAATTACGCAGCAACAACAAAGACCGCTGAGATACGTCTGGCCAAGCGCTCGCCCGAGTATTGGAGAGTTACGTTTGACCACCCGCCGCTCAACATCTTCGGTCCGGAGATGCTTCCGCAAGTAAACGAGATCATCACGGCAATCGAAACTGACGAGCAGGTTAAGGTGGTGGTCTTTGACAGTGCAGTCGAAGGATTCTTTCTGATTCACTTAGATTTTCTTGCAAGACTTGACGATTTGGCGCATCTCCCTCCTGGACCTACAGGCTTGCATCCATGGCCCGAGATGCTGGTGCGCCTGAGTCGTGCACCTGTCGTATCGATAGCGTCGATTCGCGGGCGAGCGACCGGTATGGGAAGTGAGCTTGCGCTTGCCTGCGACATGCGTTTTGCCAGTCGCGAGAAAGCCATCTTGTCGCAGTTTGAGGTTGGCGCCGGTCTGGTGCCTGGCGGTGGCCCCATGGCGCGACTGTCGCGCCTCATGGGAAGAGGACGCGCTCTGGAAGTAGTTTTAAGCGCAAACGACGTCCCAGGTGACTTGGCAGAGCGCTACGGCTATGTGAATCGGTCGTTGCCGGATGCCGACCTTGAGGGATTTGTGGATGCGCTTGCCAACCGCATCGTCACCTTCGACAAACAGACAATCGTGGATACGAAGCGCCTGGTCAACGTTGCCAGCTTGCCGCCTGATATCGAAATCGAATCCGGGTGGAACGCCTGCGTTGCTTCGATGGCACGACCGGCCACGCAGCAGAGAATCAAAACTCTGATAGAGCGAGGCTTTTGCAAACCCGGTGATGCAGAAAATCGCTTGGGAGACTTCGTGGGACGCTGAGCATCCATAAGGGCGCAGCCTTCTATGGGACCCTGTAAAAAATCAGAATGTGGACGATTAAACCGAAGCCGCTGGAGCGAGATCAATGAATACAGATTCGAAAGACAAAATCTTAAGCGGGGATGGCTCTCGTCTTGCCACTGCCGAGCAGCGGTTAAGACAACTCGGCATCAAGCTTCCAGCGCCGCCTGAGCCGTTCGGCATATACGCGGAAGCGGTGCAGACGGGCAACCTGCTCTTCCTCACCGGAATGCTTCCCACTGTAGGCCGCGAAGCGAAATTCATCGGGCGCCTCGGCGCGGAACTCGACGTGCAAACGGGACGCAAGGCCGCTTACCTAGCAGCGCTCAACGCCCTCGCTGTCGCGCGGGAGCATTTGGGATCGCTCGACAAATTGACGCGGATCGTCCGGCTCGGCGTCGCTGTGGCCACTTCGGGAGATGTCCGCGAACAGCCAAAGGTGGCTGATGGCGCTTCAGAGTTGCTGCAGGACGTTTTCGGAAAAGACAAAAATCCCAGCCGACTGGTGTACGGCGTAGCCAGCCTTCCGCTCGGCGTGCCGGTCGAGCTGGAGTTGATTTTTGAGGTATCCGCGTAATGCCGCCCCGCTGGAATGAGAACCGGCTCACAGCGAAACTCGGGATCGACTATCCCGTCATTCAAGGTCCGCTGGGCGGATTGTCATCACAAAAATTGACGGCCGCGGTCTCCAACTTTGGCGGACTCGGATCGTTTGGTGCGCACGGCTTGGCTCCGGAGGCGATCAAGGACGTGATCGGAGAGATTCGCTCCCTTACTTCGAAACCGTTCGCAATGAACTTGTGGGTCTCGATGGAAGACGAAGGCGCCCGAACATCGGACGAAAACGCCTTCAATAGGAGCCTTGCCCCGCTTGCCGTCCATCTCGCCGCCTTGGGGGCGCCTCGTCCGACATACAAACCGTATTCGCCGATCCGATTTGAAGATCAGGCTCGCGTGTTGCTGGACGCGAACGTCCCGGTATTCAGCTTCATCGTAGGAATCCCGCCAAGAGGAATTTTAGAGGAGTGCCGGACGAAAGGTATCGTCACGATTGGCGCGGCGACAACACCCGATGAGGCAGCAGCACTTCAGGAGGCAGGCGTGGATGTGATCGTCGCTTCCGGGTTCGAAGCCGGAGGACATCGCGGTTCATTCCTCCGGTCCGCAGAGGATTCGCTTACGGGCACGCTCTCGCTCGTCCCTCAGATCGTCGACATCGTCGATGTGCCGGTGATCGCCGCCGGTGGCATCGCAGATGCGCGCGGCGTAATCGCCGCCATGGCTCTTGGCGCAGAGGCCGTGCAAATGGGAACGGTATTCCTGGCGTGCGAGGAGTCCGGCGCCAGCCTCCTTCATCGCCAGGCTTTACGAGGGAAAAAAGCCGGGCACACCGCTCTGACAAAGGGCTTCACCGGAAGGCTCGCGCGGGGAATCCACAACCGCTTGCTGGAGGAGTTGAACCAAGAGGGAACGGCGATTCTACCTTATCCGTTGCAACGAAGACTCGTCAGAAACCTGTCGATAGCAGCCGAGGCGGCGGGTCGAGCGGATCTCTTGCCTCTATGGGCGGGGCAAAGCGCCAATCTTTCGGCTTGCAGCGACACATCGGCTTTCTTGCGCTCATTGGTCGAGGAAGTTTCCGAAATCGCAGGACCCATCATTCAGTGGAGCGCAGCCCGCCGTGAGGTGGTCGTCCGGCCCACGGCGCAGGGACTTCTAACACGGGGGTAAAGTATGCACCCTTTCTATTCGTCCCGTTGGGCCCGATTCTTGCAGGTTTCTCGTATGGTGCTGGTGGTTTCTATGATGCTCGCAATATTTCAACTGCCGGCCCACGCCCAGGGAAAGGAACGTCCCGTGAAACACACGACTTTTTATCGCACCATACAGGTAGATGGACTCTCCATCTTTTACAGAGAGGTCGGGCCAAAAGACGCGCCAACGCTTTTGCTGTTGCACGGACTCCCCTCTTCCTCGCGGATGTTCGAGCCTCTCTTCACCCAGCTTTCCGACCGCTATCACCTTATCGCGCCCGACTACCCCGGCTTCGGACACAGTGACTGGCCAGACCCGAAAAAATTCGCGTACACGTTCGATCACATCGCCGAAACCATGAATCACTTCACCGAAGCTCTTGGGCTCTCGCGCTACACGCTTTACATGCAGGATTACGGGGGCCCCGTCGGCTTTCGCATGGCCTTGGCTTATCCGGACCGAATCGAGGCGCTCATTGTTCAGAACGCCGTTGCGCACAACGATGGTCTGGGAGCGGTTTGGAAAACACGCCGGGCCTTTTGGGCAGATCGCGCCGTTAACGAGAGTGCGCTACGCGCAAACCTCCTGTCACTCGCGACTACGCGGACGCGCCATGTAGGGATCGATCCTAACGTGGAGCGCTATGCCCCGGATCTCTGGACCGATGAATTTGCCTTTCTGAGCCAGCCTCGCCAGGTGGATATTCAAAGCGACCTCTTCTACGACTACCGCACGAACGTCGACTCCTACCCCAAGTGGCAGACATGGATGCGCGAAAGGCAGCCGCGGCTGCTGGTGATTTGGGGTAAGTATGACCCCTCATTTGACATTTCGGAGCCGGAAGCCTATCGCCGGGATGTGCCGAACGCTGAGGTTCACGTTCTCGACGCAGGACACTTCGCTCTTGATACCAACGCAGATGAAATTGCGGCGCTTATAGGTCAGTTCATGAAGAGGCAGAAATGAGTACTATCATTCGCGAAGCATTGGCCGGTTCGAGGTGGTCAAGGGGGCAAGATTTTATGGGTAAAAGACTCGCACTACTGGCAATTCGCCTGATGGTGTCCATGAACCTTCTGTATGCCGCCATCTTTCTCAAGTTTGCAGCGGTGCCAGATTCGGTGACCCTGTTCACGCAGATGTCGCAAGCGGTCCACGGCTGGGTATCTCAGCCGGTATTCCGGTTAGGGTCAGGGGCGTTTGAGACGGTGGTGGCGGTTCTGCTCCTGATCCCGAAAACAGCCAGATTGGGAGCCGGATTGATTGTTGTGTGGATGACTGCCGTAATTCTCAGTCACATTTTCGTGTTGGGTTATGGCTGGTTCTTTGTCGATGCTCTCATGGTCATGCTGCTGGCTGTCATTTATCTCTTGCTGACACGCAGGTGGTCCCATTGGGGCAAACCGGAAAATGTGGGGATGACGGCTGCCTTACAAGCGCACAAAAAATAGTCGGGCGAACAGATGGAAGCGGAGCCACAACGTTCTGATATGAGTGCCCTCAGCGCAGGTTCACATTGTCGATGGCGGCCATTTCTCCCTCGACACGGCAGCCTACGAGATCGCCACGCGAGTGCGTGGGTTTATGGATATGCCGAACGAATCAGTCTAAGGAGAAGAAATCATGGCAACTACAACGATGACAACCCGCCCCCCTTTGCCTCCGTTTACACATGAAAGCGCGATTCAAAAGGTGCGTCTCGCCGAAGATGGCTGGAACACTCGCGACCCGGCGAAAGTAGCTCTGGCCTACGCGATCGATTCAAGATGGAGGAACCGATCGGAGTTTATCAACGGACGAAACGAAATCGTTGCATTCCTCACTCGCAAGTGGGTCAAGGAGTTGGACTACAGGCTCATCAAAGAACTCTGGGCGTTCGGCGACAACCGGATCGCGGTACGCTTCGCTTACGAGTGGCACGACGACTCGGGTCACTGGTATCGCTCTTATGGAAATGAGAACTGGGAGTTCGATGGCGACGGGCTCATGAAATTGCGATTTGCGTCAATCAACGACCTTCCCATTTTGGAATCAGATCGCAAATACCACTGGCTGCTCGGGCGCCGCCCCGAAGATCACCCAGGATTGAGTGATCTAGGCCTCTAGTTCCCTCACGCCGGCGGGATATCACCATCAAGGATGGTGAAGTATCAGCTTTTCGGCGCAGATGCGAGGCCGAGTCTCGCAGCCATTTTCACCAAATCGGCGAGCGAGTCGGCCTTCATTTTCTGCATCGCCTGGCCTCGATGTGCCTTGACCGTGATCTCGCTAATGCCGAGCTCCCCACCGACTTGTTTATTTAACAAACCGGAGGCCACCAACGCCATGACTTCCCGTTCGCGACGCGTGAGTGACGCGTAGCAGTCGCGAAGCCCCCGCATCTCCGCCTCATGCGACAGAGCAGTCTGACTGCGGTCGATGGCGGTACGGATCGCGCTCAACAGCACATCATCACTGAATGGTTTCGTCAAGAACTCTACGGCGCCCGCCTTCATGGCCTGAACAGTCATAGGCACGTCGCCCTGACCTGTGATGAATATGATCGGCATGTCAATCCGTTCGACAGCGACGCGCTTCTGCAGATCGAGACCGTTAAGGCCTGGAAGAGAAACGTCCAATACGAGGCAGCTCGGAGCAAGCTTGCGTGGATTGGCAAGGAATTCCTGTGCGGAGGCGAATGTCTCAGGCTGCCAACCCTCGGACTGAATCAGCAACTCCAGCGATTCGCGGACCGAGATGTCATCGTCAACAACGAACACTATGGGTGTGGCGTGCAACTTGGGTGATGCCTTTGATTGGCTAGGTCCGCTCGTTGAACTCATGTTGATCTCTCAGCTCGGTCGAATCTCAGCTCCTCCGAAGCGCGGCGTTGAGCGCCTCAACCAGGGCCCGCTCGCTGAAAGGTTTGAACAGACACTCCACGGCGCCTTGTTCGAGCACTCGCGGGCGGACGGCGTCATCTCTGTAAGCGGTGATGAAGACGATCGGAATCTCTTGCCGGCGAAGCTTCAATTCCCGTTGGAGATCGTGTCCCGTCATGCCAGGCATGGCGATGTCCAGGATCAGACAATTAGTCTGGGCGACGTAATCAGACGTGAGGAACTCTTCCGCCGATGAGAATGCATGGGCCGCAAAGCCCAACTCCCACAGCAAGTCGGGTAGCGACTCGCGGACGGACTCGTCGTCATCAACCACAGATACTAGTGAGCGTCCGGTCAGCACGGATCCCCCATAGCACGCTCTGAGTCCTCCGCGGCAGGCATTCGAATGGTGCCAAGACTGCGGGCTCCCGTCACACCCTCTGGACCGCGAGGAATAGAAAATGAAAACGTGGCTCCGGGGCCATCATTCGGCGCTGCCCATAGACGGCCATGATGATTCTCGATAATGGAGCGACTGACTGATAGTCCCATTCCCATACTCTCGTTCTTAGTTGTATAGAATGCTTCGAAGAGTCTCTCTGCAGCTTGAGGGTCGAAACCGACTCCCGCATCTTGCACGGTGAGTCGCACACGATCCCCTTCGTCTCGTTCGGTACTGATCAGCAACTGCCTCGGACGATCGTCGACGGCACTCAATGCTTCTGAGGCGTTCCGGAGCAGGTTGAGAATGACCTGCTGAATCTGCACTCGATCGCCCTTCACAACCGGGAGGTCACTGGCAAGTTCAGTCCGCAGAATCACCCGGTTTCTCTGAAGTTCACTCAACGACAAGGCAATCACCTCTCGCGTAGCCTCATTCAGGTCCACCGATTCAATCGTGGCCTCTTTCTTACTGAAAAGCGCGCGCAATCGCGTGATCACCTCAGAGGCACGGTTGCCATCGCGAATAGTGCGCCGCACGGTTTCGCGCGCACCGTCGACGTTTGGAGGATCCGCGGCCAGCATCCGCAGACAGGTGCAGGCGTTGGTGATAATGCCCGACAGCGGCTGGCTGACTTCGTGGGCGATCGACGCCGCCAACGCTCCAAGGCTCGTGACCCTTGCCACGTGCGCGAGTTCCGAACTTACCTTGGCGAGCGCCTCTTCCGAAAGCCGGTGTTCCGTCGCGTCTTGAATCGCGCCGACATGTTCCAGCCGCCCGTCTCGGTCGCGGATCCCGTAAGACTTCGTACGCAAGTACTTGACCCGGCCGTCTGGCATCCGTAGCCGGATTGCGTAATCGTGGTCGTTAATGTTCCTTCGTGCCAAATCCATCTTCTCAGACAACAAGGGGATGTCTTCCGGGTGGACTCGAGCAACAATCTGCTCAAGCATCACAGGCGCATCGTAGTCAAACTCGAAGATGCGATAGAGCTCCTCCGAAAACGTGATTTCGTCCGTGTCCAGTCGCCAGGAAAAGCTGCCGGTTAAGCTGAGGCGTTGGCCTTCGGCTAGAAACGCTTCACTGCGCTTGAGTGCTTCCTCCGCGCGCCTGCGTTCGGCGACTTCCATTCTCAGCCCTTCGTTGGCTGCAGCAAGTTCTGCGGTCCGTTGCCCGACGCGTTGATCGAGTTCGTCGGCAACGCGCTTCTGTTCGGTCAACAGTCGTCCCTGCTGTAGTCCGATCAACGCCTGGTTAGCCGCTATCCCCAGAAGAAGTGCCTCGGTATCCCGCGGGAAATCTGCTCGACGAGACCCCGCTACGATTACCCCGATTTCACGCTGAACCCCGAGAGGCCAGGACGCGAGTGAAACCTCTTCGTCTCCAATGTGACTGCGTTCCTGGAGATAACGTTTTTGTGGGTCATCTCCCAACCAGCGATTGAGGAACGTACAGAGCTCTCGCGGTCGGAACAGCTGTTCTTGCGATTGAGGGACCCTGACCGTCTCGGAGGGCGCCGCGTCGACTGGGTTTGTCAAGCTCACATACACGAAGTCCAGATCGAGCAAGCGAAGGAGTGAGTCGAGCAAGGTATGAACGATGTCATAGGGTTTGCTGCCACTCCACATGGCAGGAAGAGCGAGGAGGCTGACCAGATCATTAATGCAACGTTGAAGGCGCTTGATTTCCTCCGCGGGATGTTCGAGTGACACTTCCATGTTAGACCGCCATCGAGCGTGCCGTAGTCTGCCTAGCTCTCCGTTCGCGAAGTTCACGCAGAAACTCCTCCGGTGGTACAAAGAATGGATTCTGCTGGAGGATGCCGCCGATGATGACCATCGGATGCGTCCGCATAATGTCAATGACAGTATCTCCCCCAAATTTCCCAAGATGGTACGTGCAGATGACGGCGTCGTCGTGGCGGCGCCATACATCGTTTACACGCGATTCGAACTCGACGAGAGTGTCCTGCGACCGACCTTCAGCTGCCCAGTCCATGCGGCATACAATCCGGCTCAGTGGAAAACCTCCCTTGGCGTTGCCGCTAGCCAATTGCTCGAACACTTCTAGCATTCGGTCCGGATTGAAACGGCCTTCTCGAAGGTATACTTCGGTGCTGGTCCGAACCTCGAGTTGCCCATTCTGCTCGGCAGCCGCAGGGTCGATCCCCGCCGCAGTCAACCTTTGCAGATGGTCGCGCTGTTGATCCGGACTTACGACGTGAACGGCCTTGTCGCCGCACTCGAGCCCATCCTTAATGAAGGGAAGTAGCACGCGATATTCTTCGTCGTCGCTGTTGAAGAACGCGCAGACATGACGTGCTTCGCCGAGCTGGGAGCCGGCAAAGCGAATGGAGGCCGCACTCTTCTTCATGCTGTATTCCTCCCATGAAGAGTGTCCTGCAAGGCGCGTCACTAGGCAACCGTGATTTACGGCCGGACCTGGTCTATTGATGGTCTTGCCGCAGCCAGGATGAGGGTGGCGACCTCTTACCTTGAGGCACTCCATGACACGAGGGTGCGCCACCCTGCGCATCGCTGTCCATAATACTTTGGTATCGGTTCTCCCGCTGGATCGACAACAACACGATAAACATCAAAGGGGAAAAAGCTTAAAGAGGAAAGACGGACAGAGGGTCTCACTCCCGCCGGCTGATACGAAGGTATGGTCGATACCATCGTCTAATTGTTTCTCCTCTACGGATCTGGTGTGATCGCACCTGTGCAGGCCATCTTTAAAGAGGAGTTTACATGCCGGACCACAACACCGCAATCATTACAGGAGCATCGCGCGGAATCGGAGCCGGTTTAGTCGGGGCCTTCCTGAAACAGGGTTATAACGTCGTTGCGACGTCTCGCAATGTAAGTCAACAGTTGACTGCCTCGACCGCCCTGGTTCTCATCGATGGCGATATTGGGGAGCCGGAGACTGCTGCCAAGGTCGTCGAAGCAGCAATAAAAAACTTCGGAAGTATCGATGTTCTGGTGAATAACGCCGGAATCTTTTTCACGAAGCCTTTCACGGAATTTTCTACCGCGGACTTCAACGCCTTGGTCTCAACGAACCTGCTGGGATTTTTCTACATCACTCAGCTTACTGTGAAACAGATGCTGAAGCAGAAATCAGGGAGCGTCGTAAGCATCACTGCGGCGCTTGCCGATCAGCCGATCCTTGGCATAAATGGCTCGGATTGAGTATGCAAAACAGGGTATCCGCTTCAACGCTGTAGCCCCTGGCGTGGTGGATACGCCAATGCACAAGGATAGTCCCAAGGAGTTCCTTAAACAGTTGCAGCCAATGGGGGGAATCGCAGACATACAGGACGTTGTGGACGCTGTCCTCTACCTGGCACAGGCAGGTCAAGTAACAGGAGAGGTCCTCCACGTGGACGGCGGCGTTCACGCTGGCCGTTGGTAGCTGTACGAAAAAAGGAGCTGTTTGGAATCGATATCTCTAAAGTTTTCGCAAAAGGAGGATTTATGGCAAGTACAAAATTAGCAATTGCACCAATGAAGGCGGCACAGATTCCTAGGGCAGGAGGTGACTTCGAGATCGTCGAGCGCGAGATTCCTAACCCGGATGTGGGACAGGTGCGCATCAAGGTCCAAGCCTGCGGCATCTGTCACAGTGACGCATTTACGAAAGATGGTAGTTGGCCTGGGATTCAATATCCCCGTATCCCGGGGCACGAAGTCGTGGGCCTCGTCGACGAACTGGGTGACCGTGTGACCGAGTGGAAGAAGGGACAACGCGTCGGCGTCGGTTGGCACGGAGGACACGATGGGACGTGCCGAGCGTGCCAACGAGGAGATTTTCGCAACTGCCAAAACCTGAAAGTTCCGGGGATCAGCTACGACGGAGGATACCAGCAATATATGGTGGCTCCGGTGGAGGCTGTGGTGGCTATACCCGAAAGTCTAAGCGAGACGGAGGCGGCGCCGCTGCTCTGCGCCGGCATCACTATGTTCAACTCGCTGCGCCACAGCGGTGCATTCCCCGGCGACCTCGTTGCCATCCAGGGTATTGGCGGCCTTGGTCACTTGGGCATTCAATTTGCGCAAAAGTTCGGTTATCAGGTCGCCGCGATTGGGCGCGGGGCTGAGAACGAGCCGCTCGCAAAGAAGCTGGGAGCGAGCGTCTACATCGACAGCAAATCGACGAATGCAGCGGCAGTGTTGCAAAAACTGGGCGGCGCACGAGTGGTGGTGGCTACAGCCCCGAGTTCAAAAGCAATGTCAGAGCTGATCGGCGGGCTGGGACCAAATGGGAAGCTCATGGTGATCGGTGCGGCTTTCGATCCCATTGAGGTAACACCGGTACAACTCATTATTGGCAGCCGATCCATTCAGGGCTGGGCGTCGGGCACGACAGCGGATGAGGATGAGACTCTGCGTTTCGCCGAGCTGACCGGCGTGCGCCCGATGATTGAGACCTACCCGCTCGAAAAGGCGGCCGAAGCTTACGCACGAATGCTGAGCGGCAAGGCACAGTTCCGCGTCGTTCTGACGATGTGAAGTTGCCCAAGACGAAGAAAAGGAGAGTCCCATCGAACACGCGACTTTTTGTCGCACGACGCAGATCGATGGGCTCTCCGTCTTTTACGGAGAGGCCTGCCCGAAAGACGCGCCGACGCTCCCGTGTGGTCAAAAAACTCGAACGGCTTGAAATGGCGTGGCTTAGGATTTTGCACGGGCTCCCTTTTCGAATGGGGTTCTCCGACCCAGAAACAGCGCCTACAATCTTGCCTTCACGAAGTTATAGATTACCGGGGAATCCAAAATGCTTTGGGCGCGCTTGCTTGCCTATGTCACCGGAACAGTGAATCAAGAACTCCGGGTCGAATGGCTCTGGAGGACGTGGCGGCAACGGCCAAGCCCGAAACGATTCTGGGTGGTATCGAAAGCTCATCGCAAACAAATTTGATGGGTCGAAATTGCGTCGAAGTATAGGGCGCCCAAAAATAGATCAGGAAACAGAACGCCTGGTCTTGCAGATGGCGAGGGAAAACCCGAGCTGGGGGCTACGATCGGATCGTAGGTGCCTTGGCAAATCTAGGCCATCGTCTATCGGATCAGACAGTGGGCAACGTCCTCCGTCGCCACGGCATTTCTCCCGCGCCGAAGCGAAAACAATTGATCTCATGGAGGAACTTTATCCGCGCACACCGGGACGTCTTGGTGGTCATGGACTTCTTCACGACGGAAGTCCTAACGCTCAAAGGGTTGACGACCTACTATGTGCTGTTCTTCATCCACTTGGAGACTCGCCGGGTGAACTTGGTAGGATTCACGCCGTACCCGGATCAGGAGTGGATGGAGCAGCAGGCGCGAAACATGACTATGGAGGAGTGGGGATGCCTGAGAGGCTGTCGCTATCTGCTGCATGACCGAGATGCGATGTTCTGCCAATCATTTCGAGAACTGATCAAGACGGGAAGCGTGAATCCGCTTCGATTGCCAGCAAGAAGCCCGCATTAGAACGCTCAAAGAATGCCGTCTAGAACGGCTACATCCGGTTGTCTTGTTGTGCGATCTGAGGCGACGTCGAAGCGATCGAGGTTCATCACTTTGTTCCACGCCGCCACGAAGTCTTTCACAAACTTCTCCTTGGCGTCGGAGCAGGCATAGACTTCCGCGAGGGCGCGCAGCTCGGAGTTCGAACCGAAGATCAGGTCCACACGGCTGGCGGTCCACTTCAGCTCGTTTGTCTTGCGGTCGCGCCCCTCGTACACGCCTCCCGAGCCATTGGACTGCGGCTGCCATTGCGTGCCCATGTCGAGCAGGTTGATGAAGAAGTCGTTCGTGAGTTTCTCCGGCCGCTTAGTGAAGGCGCCGTGTGGGGACTTCCCGTAATTTGCACCCAGAACGCGCAGGCCACCGACCAGAACCGTCATCTCAGGCGCTGTGAGCGTCAACAGTTGCGCCTTATCGATCAGCAACTCCTCCGGGGATGCGCTGAACTTGGCCTTCTGGTAGTTGCGGAATCCGTCCGCGACCGGTTCGAGGTAGGCGAAGGACTCCACATCGGTTTGCTCCTGCGACGCGTCCGTGCGCCCCGGCGTGAAGGGGACTTTTACGTCGTGTCCGCCGGCCTTCGCGGCCTTCTCGACCGCCGCACAGCCGGCGAGAACGATCAGGTCGGCAAGCGAAACCCCCTTCGACTTCTTGCCGTTGGAGTGCGAGCTGTTGAACTTCTTTTGGATCGCTTCGAGCGTGCGCAGCACCTTCGCCAGCTGGGCCGGCTGGTTGACCTCCCAGTCCTTCTGGGGTTCAAGACGGATGCGCGCGCCATTCGCTCCGCCGCGCTTGTCGGAGCCGCGGAACGTCGCCGCCGAGGCCCAAGCGGTCCTGACCAGTTCCGAGATGGAATGTCCCGATGCGAGAATCTGGCGCTTGAGATCGGCAATGTCCTTCGCGTTGATCAGCTTGTGATCGACCGCAGGAACGGGGTCTTGCCAGATCAGCTCCTCCGCCGGGACCTCCGGGCCGAGATAGCGCGAACGCGGGCCCATGTCGCGGTGGGTGAGCTTGAACCACGCGCGCGCAAACGCGTCTGCGAACTCATCCGGATGCTCGAGGAAGTTGCGGGAGATCTTCTCGTAGACCGGATCCATCCGCAAAGAGAGGTCCGTGACCAGCATAGTTGGCGCGTGACGCTTCGACGGGTCGAAGGCATCCGGAATTGGCGTGGCGCCGCCTTTCGCTTGAAACTGATAGGCGCCGGCCGGGCTCTTGGTCAGCTCCCATTCGTACCCGAACAAGTTCTCGAAATAGTAGTTGCTCCACTTCGTTGGCGTCTGGGTCCAGGTGACTTCCGGGCCGCCGGTGATCGCGTCTTTGCCTATGCCGGTGCCATAACGGCTCTTCCAGCCGAGGCCCATCTCCTCAATGGGCGCTGCCTCGGGCTCGGGGCCAACAAGTTTCGGATCGCCGGCGCCGTGGGTTTTGCCAAAGGTGTGACCGCCGGCAATCAGCGCGACGGTTTCCTCGTCGTTCATGGCCATACGGCGGAATGTTTCACGAATATCCTTGGCCGCTGCGAGGGGATCCGGCGTGCGGTTCGGCCCTTCCGGATTCACATAGATGAGACCCATCTGCACGGCAGCGAGCGGATGCTCGAGCTCCCGGTCGCCCGTGTAGCGCTTGTCGCCAAGCCAAGTGTCCTCCTTGCCCCAGTACACGGCTTCGTCCGGCTCCCACACATCGGGCCGCCCGCCGCCAAAGCCGAACGTCTTAAAGCCCATCGACTCGAGCGCGACATTGCCGGCGAGGACCATCAGGTCACCCCAGGAGATTTTCCGTCCGTATTTCTGCTTGATCGGCCAAAGCAGCCGGCGCGCCTTGTCGAGGCTCGCATTGTCCGGCCACGAGTTGAGCGGCGCGAAGCGCTGCTGGGCGCTGCCGGCGCCGCCGCGGCCGTCGCCGATGCGGTATGTGCCCGCGGCGTGCCACGCCATGCGAATGAAGAGCCCCCCGTAGTGGCCGAAATCCGCCGGCCACCAGTCTTGGCTGTCCGTCATCAGCGCGCGGAGGTCCTTCTTCAGCGCTTTGAAGTCGAGCTTCTTGAACTCTTCGGCGTAATTGAATGCCTCGCCCATCGGATCGGACTTGGGCGAGTTCTGGCGGAGAATCCTGAGGTTTAACTGGTTCGGCCACCAGTTGCTGTTCGACCTCATTCCAACATTCGTGGTCCCGTGTACGACCGGGCACTTCGCTTCGGTTGCCATGGTTTGTTCCTTCCTTATCGATTAGTCAAAATTGAATCAAAAGAACTGTGGCGCATTGCCAGCCCATCTTGGCTTTCTACTCGGACAATCACTGGTGGCCGCGGTCGGTGACGCGCGCGCCGTTCATCCGGTTTTTACCGCCTTCGAAACCTAACGGGAAGCGCGCCGCGGAGCGCACTTCGTGCAGAGCCCCCTGAAGATGAGTTCGCATTCGCGAAGAATCCGCTTGCCGAGGGTGCGCGAAGCAGGCCTGGGGACGTCGTACCACGCCAGATCCTCGACATTGCCACAACGGTCGCAGATGAAGTGGTGGTGCCGGACACCTTTCGCATCGAACCGCGCAGCGCGGCCCTCCACGGCCACTTCCCGCACCAATCCCGCCAGCACCAGGTCCCGCAGATTGTTATAAGTCGTGGCCCTTGAAGAGGGCGGATCCACGCGATTCACGGCTTTGAAGATTTCCGCGGCCGTGGGATGCCCGTTGCATTCCATCAAGAATGCCATCACGGCGTAGCGCTGAGGAGTGCACCGCAACCCGCTGTCGTCGAAGGACCGTTTAATCACCTCGGCGTCCATAACTGGATTAGATTATGTCTAATATGAGATTTTGTCAAGACTTATGCGTTTGGTTGTGCGAGCAGCAGACTCCTTGTGGCTAGTCCCGGGCAGCGAGTCTGGTGATGAGCAATACCAGCTGAATCGGCAAACACTCGTTTTGTCAAATATTGACAAGCTTTGCCAATAGCGCCATTCTTTAATTGACCAAAGTTCCGAGGTTTCCTGCTATGCCCATGAATATCAGCCTTACCCCCCACCTTGAGGAGATGATCCGTGAGAAGATCGCCTCCGGGTCTTATAACTCTGCCAGCGAGGTCGTCCGTGAAGCGTTGCGCCTCTTGGAGCAAGCAGATCAATTTCGAGCCCTGAAAATGCAAAAGCTGCGCGAGGATATGCGCGAAGGCTTGGACAGCGGACCTTCCACGGTGTTTGACCCCCAAGAAATCAAACGTGTTGCCCGCCAGAAGAAATCGGCAAAGAATACGAAATAGGTGTCCCAACTCCGCATCAGCCCCCACGCAAGCGCGGATTTAATCGAGATTTGGAGCTACACTGCGGATGATAGCGTGGCGAATGCCGACGCGTTTATCGACAGACTTTACGAAACGCTTCAAGTGCTGGACCGCCAGCCCGGCTCGGGGCGCCGCCGCGAAGAGGTAGCTCCAGGATTGCAAAGGGTTTCCCTTTGGCCGCTACGTCATTTTCTATCATGCTTTGGCGGACGCGATCGAAATTGTCCGTGTCTTGCACGGCGCTCGTGACATCGAGAGTATTTTTGAAGCCCACGCAAGGGATTTCGATCCGAACCGGTAAGCGTATTGCCTGGAACCTGAAACTCTGGAGAAAGCCGGAGGCCAACCCTTGTGCGCATACGTCAGCAACCCCAAGACAAACTGTGGGTCGCACTTTACAAACAGGTCCTGAAAAGTGGGGGTCGCGGTAGGGACGCGAGTTGACCGGACGCCCCCCACAGTCGGGTAGGACGGTGGGGCGTAGCGGGCTTCGAATGGTCCCTATCGAAAATGCTATCCGGCGTTAACGTCCTTGAAATCAGCGACATTCAAGATCAAGAAGATGAAACTGAGGCGCCGGCCGTTCCGAATGTAACGATGTTACATTCCGTAGAAAACAGCGGAATAGAGTTTTTGCGCACCACACAGGCAACCGTAGTTCTTCACTTCCTTCTCGAAGGATTGACGCTTCATTTTGGCGAATGGCATGATGACAGTCCGAAAACAGCAACGAGATGAAGCTCAAAGACAAGACCAGCCGCAGGCAGTTTCTTGCCTCCGGCCTCGGGGCTTTTTTGCCTCTGGACCAGAGGCACAACGCCGTCCCAAGTAGCGTTGCCTCTCTGAGCCCCATTCGCTTCCGGAATGTGGCCGACAGCGCCGGGTTGCACTTCGTTCTCGAGAATCACGCCACTCCCCAAAAGCACCTCATCGAAAGCATGGCTGGCGGAGTGGCGGCCTTTGATTACAACAACGACGGCTTGACGGACGTCTTTTTTACCAACGGCGCGAGCATTCCGTCCCTCCAAAAGGACTCCCCCAAGTACTTTAATCGCCTCTTTCGCAACGAAGGCGGTATGCGCTTCACGGACGTCACCGAAGAGGCCGGCGTGGCGGGGATCGGCTACTCGATGGGCGCGGCCGCCGGAGATTACGACAACGACGGCCACGTGGACCTTTTCGTGGCTGGCGTTTTCCGAAACACCTTGTATCACAACCGCGGCGACGGACACTTCGTGGATGTCACGGAAAAGGCGGGAATCAAAAGCGACAAGTGGGCCGTAGCCGCGGGGTGGTTTGACTACAACAATGACGGGCTGCTGGACCTGTTCGTCGTGAATTACGCTTCCTGGTCACCGAGCTACAATCGTTTCTGCGGCGACGCTTCGCGCAACCTGCGAGTTTATTGCCACCCGACGTACTTCGAGGGCCTCACCAACACGCTTTACCGCAACCGGGGAGATGGGACGTTTGAAGATGTCTCCGAGCGCGCCGGGATCGCCCAGCACCACGGCCGGGGCATGAGCCTGGCCTTCGCCGATTATGACAACGACGGCTTTATGGATATCTTCGTGACCAACGACAACCAGGAGAATTTCCTGTTTCATAACCGCGGCGACGGGACCTTTGAGGAAGTCGGAGTAATGGCGGGCGTGGCTTTGCTGAACAGTGGCAAGCCCGTCTCCAGCATGGGGACGGATTTTCGGGATTACGACAACGACGGCCGTCCGGACATCACCGTCGTAGATCTGGCGAACGAGACGTTCCCGCTTTTTCATAACCTCGGGGGCGGCCTGTTCGAAGACGCGACT
The DNA here is from genome assembly GCA_003224085.1 of Acidobacteriota bacterium. Lineage (GTDB taxonomy): Bacteria > Acidobacteriota > Terriglobia > Acidiferrales > UBA7541 > Acidiferrum. Next base: position 31,956 of record QHYK01000097.1, read on the forward strand.
TACCGCACACGCCTCTCGGTCCTCACGCTCGAGCGCAGCGGCTGGAGCACGGGCTTCTTCGACCTCAACAATGACGGATGGAAAGACCTGTTCACCACCTGCTCGCACGTTGACGACAACGTGGAGATGTTCCAAGCCACGCGATATAAGCAGCCAAACAGCATTTTTGCGAATCTCGGAGACGGGACCTTCTGGGACGTATCGGCTCAGGCAGGCGAGGATTTTCAGGTGCCGCGCCCGCATCGCGGCTGCGCTTTCGCGGACTTCAATAACGATGGCAAAATCGACGTTGTTGTGGTTTCTCTTCAGGATCGGGCGGAGCTCTGGGAGAACGTCAGCCCGCGTCCAAACCATTGGATCATCCTCAAGCTCACCGGAACCAAGAGCAATCGCGACGGGATTGGCGCGCGTGTGCGCATCGACAAACAGTGTAACCACATGAGCAGCTCCTGCGGATACGCCTCCTCGAGTCATTTTGGAGTACATTTCGGGCTGGGGAAGCTTGAAAAGATTCCCAGCGTCGAAATCCGATGGCCGAGCGGCACGGTCCAGGTCCTCCGAGACGTACAAGCCAACCAAATTCTTGAGGTTCGGGAACCAAGAAGCTCAGAGCGGATTTAGGATGCAGCAAGTCTAGGGGCGTGGAAAACCGACTGACTGTCGGACTCACCTCAAGGTGGTGTGATCCGCATCTCCTGATTGAGGGACTGCTTTTCCGCTTCTTGCTTGCTGTGGATTTCCTGGTACTGCTTGAGCGTTTGCCGCGCCAACGCGAGCTGACCATGCGCTTGATAGGCGCGCCCTAACTCGTAATGCAAGCTGCCGTCTTCGTCGACCGATAGGGCGGCCTTCAAATGAGGGATGGCCTTGTCCGCCTGGCCAAGCGCCAAGTACGTGCGCGCCAGAGAGGCATGCGCCGGCAGCAGCCCCGGATCGTGGTGTACCGCCTTATGCAAGAAGGGCAGGGCTTCGGCCGGCTTCTGCGATTTCAAGAGGATATCACCGAGATAGTAATTTAGCTCGGAAGATTGCGGTTGAGACTCGAGCAACTCCTGGAACAGCTCGCGGGCGCGGACGAGGTCGGTCGTTTCGAGAAGCGAAATGGCCAGTTGTTCTTTGATGTAAGTGTCGGCGGGCGAGAACTTGAGGGCCTCTTGCCAGTGTTTTACTGCCTCCACATATTGCCGGCGCTTAAACTCAATCTTCGCGATCAGCTCTTCGGCGGGCGCGGACGACGGCAGCTCTGCGAGGTGCGCGTACGCGTCGTGAGCCAGCCGATTGTAGGCGTGCGTGAGCCAAAAAAAGGATTCCGGTGTAGTTTGCCGCTCGGCCGCAGATATTAATTCAGTGTATTCTCCCGATCGATAATCGCATTCAAGCTCTTCTTGAGCGCAATTCGGAGGGGGCATGTGCCGCTCCCGGTCGTCCTCGAGCGCTGCCCAGTCCTGGTGCCCGGTTTTTCGGTAGATCTCCGCCACCGCGCCATGAGTGCCGCGCAGGGAGGGCATTTTTTCCTGTGTCTGCCGGTACAGATAGAAGGCGCTAAACAGCTGCTGGGTATCCAAACGCGACTCGGCTACGAGATCCAACCAATAGGCAGAGCCCGGAGCGAGGTCCGCGAGCTTGTCAAAACTCTTCTGCGCCAAGCCATCGTAAGCCAGCCCGAGCCCGTACCAGACTTTCGGGTTCCCGGGATCGTAGCGGGAAAGTTTTTCGAAGCTGTCTCGAGCAGGCGCGAATCTCTTGAGCGCCAAGCGCCCCTCCGCGAGCGCCTCCTGAGCTTCGCGATTCTCAGGTTCGGCCTTGGCTAGCTTCTCCAACGGGGGGAGTGCTCTGGCAGCTTCACCCAGATCCAGATAAGTGGTCCCCAGAAAGAGCAAGGCAAGGCCGCTGCTCGGATCAAGCTTCAGAACCTTCTCGAATTCGCCTAGCGCCTCGCGCTTGTGCCCGGAATAAACCAGTGCCAAACCAAGGTTCATCACGATGCCAGGATTGCCGGGAAGGGCACGAACGAGCTCGCGGTAAATCGGGACCGCTTGTTCGAATTGCTGCGCGGCCATCAAGTCTTTGGCGTGGTGCGACTTTTCGGCCAGATCCGGTGACTGCGCAAACAGGGAAGATGCCAGCAAAACAACGGTGCAAGCCGCGATTAAACAGAATCTCATGCTGCTTCAATTTGTAGCACGCGGTGTGTGTACCGCACAACCCGCGCTTTTCCCTTTCTGACAGCCGCGGATGGCGCCCGAGACGGTGACGGGTCGTCTGACCTGCTTGGATCGAAAAAAAAGCGGGCACCTTAGGGTGCCCGCTGGCCTGGATTCCCATTTTCTGTGGTCGGAACGCGATTGAGCCTTCGCGGCGACGTCCTAGAACCGCACGAACGCGCCAATTTGCACGACGCGTTGACCATAAGTAGAAGTGATTTCACCAAATGTCCCACCGCACGCCCCACCGATGTTTTGGCAGGTCGTCCCTCCACTGCCGGCAAAACCCGGGTCGTTGAAATGCGGCTTATTGAAGAGGTTTTCCGCTTCGCCACGAATCTCAAAGGAGAAGCGCTCGGTGAGCTTGAAGACTCGAGCGAGGCTGGTGTCCAACTGCCAGAGCCCGGGGCCTCTCAGCCAGGATTGCAACCGATGGATATTGCCGATGCTGGTTGTGGAAGTGTTGGGAGCAAAAGCCGAGGGATTGAACCACATCGGGAAGCCCGCGGCATTATTGGCGCCTCCGAGGTATTGAACCGGAGCGACGTGGTTTGGTTCTTGGGGCGTGGAAAAAGTGGCGAGATTGTTGATGTTCTGCTTGATCAGCAACGGATCACCCGTGAAGGCCGTGAAAACACCGTTCAATTTCCATCCTCCGACGATCTGATTGACGGCGTTGTTGCTGCTCGCCAGTTTCTTCCCGGAACCAAAAGGCAGGTCATAAACGTACGCCAACCTGAAGTTATGAGTATGGTCGAAGCTCAAGGGACCGTAATTGAGGCGCAGGCACCCTTGGGGCATCGTTGGTAAAGGAGGACAATTAAACCTCAAGCCATTCTCCCAGGTGTTGTCGTCCACGTAGCCCATCGCCCGAGAATAGGTGTAGGCACCCTGAACGAAAAGTCCGTGGGAGACCCGGCGGTTTACCGAAACCTGCAGCGAGTTATAGTGCGAGTCCAAGTAACCCTGGAATTGATAAAGCCCACCGGTATACTGAACACCGCCGTAGGATGGCTCAACACCGCCGAGCGGGGCTGCGGCGAGGTCCCTTCCGTTGAATTCGTGAACATAGTGATTGCCTACGTATCCGACGCTGACAAGAAAGTTGGACGGCAGTTGGCGTTCCAAAAACAGATTCCAGGACTCCACATAGCCACGGTGGAATTCGCCCGGTCCCAGCGTACCAATTGTATTCGCTGCGGGAACGAGAAGGCTGCCCGACGAAATATTGGGTGGGATGATCACCGGCACACCCTGCGCAAACGTTCCATGCCCGGCGGGGCTGCCAAAACAGCTCGCCCCGGCCGTTTGGTTTGCACATGCCGCAGCCTCAGCCGGGCTGGAGGTGTCGAAGACATCCGCGCCAATTGCCAGGGGATAAAAGCCGCGCAACGGCCGTTCCAAAGGAGTGGTGTCGTTGGACATCCCGAATCCCGCGCGCGCCACAGTCTTTGCGTTGAGCTGGTAGGCCAGACCGAGACGCGGCATGAATAGCCGCTTGCTCGTGGTTATCCCCAGATGAGTGGGATTGCCTCCGATTCCGCCGAAGAGCAATAGGCCGGTCGAAGTGTCAAATCTTTCGAGTTTGTCCATGCCATCGCGAGTAATCAGTGGGAAATATTCCCAGCGCAAACCCAGATCGGTGGTCAGCTTCGGGGTGACTCTCCAGCGATCACCAAAGTATAGAGCGAACTGCGTGTCCTTTCCCGTAGACTTGATAAACTGGGCATCGTTTTGCGCTTCTGAAAGCAACCCGAGATCCCACATCGCAAAAGAGTTCTGCACGAACGGCGTCAAGTTCGCCGTGTTGAGCGCTGAGCCTCCATAATCCTCAAGCACGTTGCCGCGCGGGCAGCAGAAGATTTCCGGCTGGAAAGCGTTGAGGTGATTGTGGGCGATGTCCACACCCATGCGGAACTCGTGCGCTTTTTTGATCCACGACAGGTTATGGGAAGTCGTAAGGGTCCAGTCATTGCGGTTGTCGGGCTCCCAGGAATTCAAGCTGCCCATCCCGCTGAAACCCTGAATCGTGATCCCGGGAAGACCCGTGTAGCGTTTGTCTCCAGCGGGCGTGTTGGT
>QHYK01000156.1 GCA_003224085.1 Acidobacteriota bacterium
ATCTAGGTCATACAAATGTCTGCGGCAATTAAAGGAAAAAGGCAATCGGCCAACTTCTTAAACTGCAAGCGGATACGGCTGGATAGGCGGACTAAAAGACGAAGCTAATCCCAAAAGTCAGCTACATCTTGTAAACTCCCGCTAGCAATCTAGCATCTAGCAGGCACTTCGAGAAACCTCTTCTAACGGGCATGGGTTTATCAGCTCATGCCCGCTTTTTTCTTAGTAAGCCAATGCTGCCCCACCTTGTAAAGAGGGCAGCCTAAGAGTTAAATACAGCGCATGGCATTTGCATTCCGCTTTGCAATGAGCTTGGTGTTCGTGTGGTCACCAGTCTACGGCCAGACCGATGACTTGGCGCTAAAGTCTAAGGTCGGCAAGGACCTGATGGCGGCGGGCAAGTTCGAGGAAGCTATTCCCGTTTACCGGGAGCTGGTGAAAGCTCTGCCCGATAATCCCGGCCCTGTTATGAATTTGGGCATGGCTTTGCACATGGCCGGTCACGAACGGGAAGCGGTCAAAGAGTTTCAGGAAGTCCTGAAGCTCGAGCCCGCTCACATGCCCGCGCACCTGTTTCTGGGCGCGGCCTACTTGGTTCTGAAGGAGCCAAGCAAGGCGGTAGAACCGCTCCAAATCGTTGTTGGAGGTCAGCCCGACAATAGCGAAGCTCGCCTGCTGTTGGGCGAGGGGCTCTTGGCACTCGAGCGCTACCCGGGGGCTCTGCAACAATACCAAGAGCTATCCAAGTTAGATCCCGAGAATCCAAAGGCCTGGAGTGGGCTCGGAGAGAGCTTCGAAGGACTGGCGAGCCGAAGCTTCGAGGAAGTGGAGAAACTTGCGCCGGAATCCGCTTACTGGCTCGTTTTAGTGGCTGAGACAAGGGTAATGGCGGAACATTACGGTCCCGCGTTCTTTTTGTATCGACAAGCACTGGCCAAGATACCCACTCTTCGGGGTGTCCACGCCGCAGTAGCTGAGATCTATAGAAAATCAGGCCATGGAGACTGGGCAATTGTTGAGGAAAAGAAGGAGCGTCAGTTGCCGCCGCTCAATTGCGGAGTTCATCAGGGCCTGAGAGAGGGGCGAGCAAATTCGGCAGTGCCAGCGCGTGCCAATCGCAGCAACCGCGCCAGCGAGATGGAATGTGACTTCATGGCTGGCCGGTACCACAAAATTGTGGCTGAAAATTCTCAGACAGCAGAGCAGTACTACTGGCGAACACGTGCATACAATGAATTAGCCCGACAAGCTTTCTCCCACCTCGCCGACATGCCACCTTCCGGCGAAGTGCACGAACTGCTAGCGAAGATTCACTTTTCCCAGAAGAACTATGCTTCCGCAGCCAAAGATTGGGGAGAAGCTTTGAAGTTCTCGCCCGGGAATTCCTATTATGAACAGGGGCTCGCCATATCAATCAGCGCCGGCGGCAACTACGAAGCTGCTAGGCCCCTCTTGGAAAAGGCTATGAAGCAGTCACCTGACTCGATGGAGCTAAACTACTGGCTTGGCTTCACGTTATTAGGTCTAGAGAAGGCAGAGGACGCTGTGCCGTACTTGGAGAGAGCAGTGAGGGGGGATCCGACGGTACTGCAGCCCCAGAGAGACCTTGCCCGCGCTTATTTGCGAGTCGGGCAAGTGGAAAAGGCTATCCCGCATCTGAAGACCGCACTCCCCCTCGACGATGATGGAACCCTTTATTACCAGTTAGCCCAAGCTTATCGGAAAGCCGGTCAGAGAGAATTGGAAAGACAGATGCTAGTAAAGTTCCGCGAGGTTCAAAGTTCTGCCAGCGCGGAAAAGAAGAAGTTCGAAAAAAGCCTTGAGATCACTCCGCCCTAACCAGCGCCGCCGTAAGATTAGGTCTTGATACCCTTGCCTTCGGTAACGGCTACGTATTGATTGATCGGAAGATCCGTAAATCGCTCGACCCTGCCGCTGGGTAACGGCCACTTGACTTCGACCCAATCGAGCTTGGTCCGCGCGCCGATCCCAAGCACCACGCGCGGATCATGCGACGCAAGGTAGCTCCCGCCACCCACCTTATAAAGATGCCGTTTCAAGTCGCCGGCCTGCCAACTAATCAGCGCACCGATGGCGTCAGGGTTGGCCTTCTTGCCCAATAACTTGAGGCCCAACCAATTGTTGTGCTTGGCGGCGTTGTTTCGCAGGAGTAGAGGCGCGTCGTTGTTGCACGCCACCAAAACGTCCAGGGCGCCATCGTTATTGAAGTCGCCGATGGCCATTCCGCGAGCCGCCATTCGATCCGTGAAAACTTCCCCGCTCTTCGCGCTAACATTCTCAAACGCTTTGCCGTTATTGTGGAACAGCAGCAGCGGTTCCTTATATTTCACATCGCTGAATCGCTCTTCGATTTTATCGTCAGGGTGACCATTGGCGATGAACAGATCAATGTTGCCGTCATTGTCGTAATCGAAAAACTTAACTCCCCAGCCGCTCATCAGTCGAGTGACCATGCCAATATGCGTGGGAACCGCGATATCGTCGAACGTCTCGTCATGATTGTTGTGATAAAACGCATACATTTCCTGGTCGACGTTGGTGACGAACAGGTCTGTCCATCCGTCCTGATCGTAATCCGCAGCGTCCACACCCATGCCCGAGCGCGCTCGCCCGTCCATGCTGTAGCCCACGCCGGCTTGCAGCGCGACTTCTTCGAACTTTCCCTGACCACGGTTGACGAACAGGAAGTTGGCCACGGTATCGTTGGCCACCCACAAATCCATCCAGCCGTCGTTATTAATGTCTGCCGCCACGACGCCCCATGCCTTGCCCATGGACTTCCCGATGTCCGACAGGTGTCCGACTTCCGTGAACGTACCGTCGCCATTGTTGTGAAAGAGCCAGCTCGCCGTGGGATCGTAAACACGAGGAATGCAGTAATAGCGGTCGCCAGTCTGGGCGTTGCCGCAGAACTTGTTATTGGATTTGTCAAAGTCGACGAAGCGGCACACAAAAAGGTCAAGTCGGCCATCATTATCGTAGTCAAACCAGACGGCGCTGGAAGCCCAACCCGGGGCAGCGACACCAGCCTTCTCGGTGACATCGGTAAACGTGCCGTTGCCATTGTTGCGATAGAGAATGCTACGGCCATACTGTGTCACGTAAAGGTCGGGGAAGCCGTCGCCGTTACAATCCCCAACTGCCACACCCATCCCGTATCCGCCCGCTGCGACGCGCGCCTTCTCCGTAACGTCTGTGAATGTGCCGTCCCGGTTGTTGTGATAGAGAGCGTTGCGAAGCGGCGGCTGCGGGTCATAGAAGTCGCAACGACCGCTGTTGACCAGGTAGACGTCCATCCAGCCGTCGTTGTCGTAATCGAGGAAGGCACAGCCGGCTCCAGTAGTTTCCGGCAAGAACATTTCCGCCGAGCGCCCGTTACGGTGCACCCAAGTGATCCCACTGACCGATGGCGAAATTTGTTCGAACGCTTGCGGAGATCCCGTGCGTGCACCCCGTAGCGCGAACGTAAGATCCGACCATGCGAAGATGCCAACGGCGCCGGCGAGTGACGCGCCTCCAAAGCCAATCAAGCCCAGCCCTTTCGCAAAGTCTCGGCGAGACAAGCGTGCGTGTGCACTTAGATTTTTCGACATTTTCCAGCCCGTTCGGCGATTCGTGGCCCTTCAATATTTGTTGTGGTTATTGACAACATTCGACGCACGTTGCGAATTCGGCGGTGCGCACCATTTACGACGGTTAAGTAGAGGTTTTCAGTACCCCGCGCAGTTTTTCGAGTGTCAAGCGTGTCGCCATCGGTTGTCACTGATTGTGGACGCCTCCGCTCCGGCTTGAAAGACGGCATAAAAAGCCACGCTGAGATCAGTCGCTAATTTACTTTGCCTCTTTTCTGGGCCCACATCAGGCGCAGCATGAATTATGCCACACCGCACAGTCTCCAAGTTGACTCCCGCCTCTCTGGCAAGATTCCCGCTTCCGAGTCGTTTAGGGTTGGCCCCCTACACGGTCCAATTGTTCAAGCCCTTGCACTCGCAATCATTCGCGTGGCCATCACGCATCAGTTTGACCTCTTTTGACGTGAGAGGCCAATCCCAAAGAATATGGGACCACCAAGCTCTTTGCATTTCATCGCTGCCCAATAGTTTGATAATACGCGCGCGAAAGGGGTTCGAAGCTTCGTCCTCCTGGTGGCAGTGCAAGCGCAGCAATCTCTTTGGATGAGAAAGCTTAGTGCTTCATCAGACGCGCGTTTGGTTCAGTAGTTTGGCCTCCGACTTGGAGGGCTGGGTATTCTACTTGAGTGCTTCTGTACTGCGGAGCGGGTGTTCGCGCCTTACGCCATGCTTGGCCGAGTGCCGACCGAAAAAACCGTCACTTGGGAGTGTGTGAGTATTCGGTGCGATCCTGAAGACTCATGGCGTGATCGCAAGCCGTTTTGCCTCCGCACATCTCGCGATCGCTAGACCGGTGTTGGCATGGCGCTAATCCGACAGTCTGTATTAGAATGAAAACAAATATGTTGCGCGGTTCCCCGGTAGCTCAACGGTAGAGCATTCGGCTGTTAACAGAGAACTTCAAATCATATAACTCGTTTCTCTGGCGTCAGTTAACAGCTTCCGGACCATCCCCAAACACCTTTTTCTTGTCCCCAATATGTCCCCAGACTCGGCTACTTCGGTTTAGCACGCAGCAGCATACTTCGCGGAGTGAACTTAAGGAATCAATTGGATTTCCCGGCCCTACTTTTCAGCGTCCGATTTACGGGAAGCCGCAGCCTTACATAGAGGATCAAGGACGGCAGTGCAAGTCATTGGAGGTACGTGGTAGACAACGTTATCGTGTACCACCATGTGTACCCGGCCGGAGTTGCTCTCTATAGTAGATACAGCCCATCTCCCGGATTTCAGAGCAGCTCACTTTGGAGCGAGAATCATGTCAACGAACCTGCCTCAGGGCTACAATCTTGGGGACTTTGTGCTAATAATCTGTGCTTGGACATTTTGTGAAAAGCGCCTCACAAATGAAGTACGCCGGCCTGAGCCTCTGCCTTTCCATCCTGACGCTGCATGCCGCCGAATTGCCGCACATCAAAATGGAAAACAGGACCGGACAGATCATCGTAAACGGCCGGCCGTTTACGATTCTCGGAGGTGAGCTGGGCAATTCATCTGCGGGGACTGCGGCGCGGGCCGATTCCATTGTCCCAAAGCTTGCAAGCATGCACGTCAATACGATTCTGATGCCAGTCGCCTGGGAGCAGGTCGAGCCGAAAGAAGGAAGCTTTGATTTCAGCATATTGGACCACTGGATGGAAACGGCTCGGAAGCACAACACGCATCTCGTGTTGCTATGGTTTGGCAGTTGGAAAAACGCTTTCTCCAATTATGCCCCCTCCTGGGTGAAATCGGACCCAAAGCGTTTCCCTCGAGCCGAGTCCGCCGATGGAAAGCCCCTTGAGATTCTCTCGACTCTTTCAATGGAGACCCGGCGATGCGATAGTCGCGCGTTTGCTGAGCTGATGCATCACGTTCGCCAGGAAGACTCGGAACAACAGACGGTCTTGATGGTGCAGGTGGAAAACGAAGTTGGTTATCTTGGGCCGGGACGCGACCGCTCTGCGGCGGCAAATCTGCTGTTTCGCGGAGCCGTGCCAGATGCTGTCGTTCGCCAAAACTCCAGCCGAGACCCAAGACGGGGCGGTTCTTGGTGGAGTAGGCAGGCGGTTATCGGTTCGATAGAGCAAGAAGACTCTGGAGGGGGCCAACCCGCGTGCGCGTAGAGCGCACATATATATAAAGGACCGGTCGAGAATCGATCCGGACTATGCCGCTCGATTATAACGATGGTGCAGCCCTCCGTGCGGTCCTCATGATGGTAACGAACGTACTCGGAGAGCAAGCGCTTCAGATGGCGTTCATTGAGCGCAACGATGTGGTCCAGGAGGTCTCGTCTACAGCTTCCCACCCACCGCTCCGCGACGCCAACACTGGGATGCGTCGGGTTTCTGGTGAATTATGGCTTGACACATTATTCGGAATCAGATATACCTGAATCCGGTATATCGAACTACGATCATGAAACAAGATATAAGTCAATTCGTTCCCTTATCGCCCGCCGCATTCCATATCCTGCTCGCGCTTGCCGGCGACGAACTTCATGGCTACGGAATCATGCAGGAGATAGTTCAGCAGTCGGCGGGAAAATACCGTCTCGGTCCCGGAACGCTTTACGACAACCTGCAACGACTGATGGAAAAAGGCCTGATTGAGGAAGCGGCGCGC
>QHYK01000011.1 GCA_003224085.1 Acidobacteriota bacterium
ATGCGGCGCCTCATCAACCGCTGGCTGCCTGTGCCTACTGTCTGTCATCCCTATCCTCTGCGTCGCATGGGCGTCGTTACCTAAGGCAAGAGCCGGATGCGGTAGCTCCGCTCGTCCGGATCCGTGGAGGGGGTCATGAGCAATCGTGATCCCTACTCCGACTCGTTTCCGAGTAGTCTTCACACTGGGATTTCCATTTTGGATTCCCCAGCACGGTTGAGTATGTACCACCATCCTTTCGATCCCGCAAGTCGCATTTTTTCTGCGGGGAGCCTGTGGTACGCAAAAATTCCATCAGGCTCCCATCTAACAGAGATGCTGGCACTTATTTGTTTGGCTTTCCCGCGCTAGGAAGCGCCAAAAAGCAATCCTGCGAACAGAAAATGCTTCTCAGCCGGGCCGACTCTGTGCAATCCTGACAGGCCATGTTTCGATTCTTTCAGAACACAAAGCGCTCACTGGATTCTCTGCTTAACTTGATCACCGATCTGGTCGCGGACGGCCTTCTTTTCTTCCGTCTCCTTCTCCGCTCGCGCACATCCCTGAGCGTGAAGGTCCTCTTCCTGCGAAACCAACTGGCCTTCTATGAGGAGAGGCAGGTTCAACCAAGACGATTGAACGACTCCGCCCGTTTCTCCCTGATCCTGTCCGTGGCGAATTCCTGCTTATGCCGCGATTGGCGTGTGAAGAGTCCACGACAATGGCCACGCCAACGATACGATCTCAAGGTCGCGCAGACGTTGACCTCAGGAGGTTCCTGCGGTGTTTTGCCGGCGAGACCAGCGTGACTTCGATGCAAATTGTAATAGTCCCTGAACTCCGATAGCTTCGATTCTAAATCTACAGCTGTCCAGAACAGCGCGATGTCTAAGTACTCTCGACGAATGGTCCCAATAAGTCGCTCGACGAACGGATGTGACATCGGCACGTAAGGCACAGTTTTGATCTCAGTGACGACGAGCACCCGAAGATTCGCCCCTGCCATCGATGAAATCGATACAGAGGATCGTGATCCGAACTCAGATATTTCGGAACCGTTTGCCATCGAATCGCTCGCTTGAACATCCGACATAATCCGACCCCGTCCACGATGCCGCGGTGAACGCCGAATCCGATGATACGGCGGGTATATTGGTCCATGACCACCAGCACCCAGTACGTCCGCAACGCCACCGATTCACATCGGAATAGGTCGATGCTGTGAAGGCTGTCCTTCGCGTGGCCTAAGAAGGTGAGCCACGAAGGACCGCTACGATCTGCTGGCGGTTGGTAATGGGCTGCGAGAATTCGGCGAACGACGTCCTTATTGATGTCGATACCGAAGGCCAAGGCAATCTGCTCCCCAACGTGGATTGCGCTGCTTCATTTCAACAACGGCACGAATCAGATCCGCGCTTGGGCCTTTCGGTCCCGGCCTCGTTCCGCGTTTTGCGGAGACAGAAGCCGGTATTTTCGATGAACCAGAGCGCGATGAAAGGTGAGAAGCGACGATGGTTTCACCACGATTGCGGATCGTACCAATCGTCTCGGCAGCACAAGTATCGCGCACAATCCGGTGATAAGCCGGTCCGACGTGCGGAGATTCGGCCCTCGGTGTCGGGAACGATTCAGAATCAGCAATTGATGCCTGAGCAGAAAGGATTCGGCGAGAACTGCCCGCATGCCTCCGGGACGAACCAGACGAATAAGGACGGTGACGACGTGGACGAATAGGAGGATGAGATCGCGCATGCAGCATGTTATCAAGAAAAAGAAAAAGCGCAGATTGTGGCCCAAATTATCAATTCGCCATGGAACAACCGCCGTACAGTGCTGGCGCTGACGCGGATCTTCAGCCGACGGAGTTGCTGGCGATTTTCCGGGTGGCTCGGCGGCGCCATTTCAGATCCTTGATCGGATCCCCAGCCGTTTCGTGCTCCAGCAGATGGGCTATCTGTTCGATCACCGCGGCGTTTTTTTTTCCGCCCGTGACGGCTTGGAGTTCATCGGCAGAGAGCTCGAGGGCCTCGGAGTGAACCGCTACCGGTAGCTGTTGAGCACTGCGACGCGCCAGGGTTTGCCGGCGTCGCAGGGCGGAATCCATGGAGGTATACAGGAACCGGCCCCCGATTGCGGATCGACTCAGGCGGTGTTGTTGTCGGACCAAATGGCGCAAAGGCTCTTGGACCTCGACGTGGAGGACGTCGGTCAATTCCGGGGCGTAGTAGCCGTTGGGGGAGGCCTGGACGAAGGCTTCCACGGTGTCTACCAGAGAGCCGTAACGAGAGAACCAGACGCTTTCGTGAGACCACAGCCCACGAGCATCAAAGCGCGCGATTTCTTGAAGCGTGTGGCTGGCGAATTGTTATTTCTCCAGCCACAGGCCTGCTCACCTGCCGTTCTCTCACCCTGAGCCGGGAAAGAACATTCGCCGTCCAGCTGAGGCAATCAAGGCAAGCCTATGCGATAGATATTGCGTTGCGTATTTATTCGCCAGAACGCATAGGTTGAAGTATCCGGCCCCGGGAAAACGCTTGGAAGGTCGAGCACACGAACACCCGGCATTCGAGTCAGCTCCTGGTAATTGAGGAACTCATCCGACGAAAACTCAGGAAAGGCGTCACTAGAGTTCAAGGGAATTACAATCGTTTTTGGTTTGTCGTGGGATCCTGTGTGCGTTAACGAGACGTACATCGACTTCTGGTCCGAAGACCAGCTAATAATAGGTGGACCAATGTACAGATCCCCGATAGCGCACATGCGGCATAAGACTCGCGATGGTCCGCCCCGCACCTTATAGCCAACGACGATTTGCGGATTCCTTGGCTCACCGGTCTCAGTCGCAGCGACGATCCACCGTCCATCAGGAGACAGACTGATTAGGTTGCTGATTCGGTCCGGAATCGCCCTCTGCAATTCTGTGCCGTCTTTCTTCATGCGAAAGACGTACTTCGCTCCTTCTTTCCCACGTACGAAGAAGATTTCCCCGCTGCCAGAACAAAAGGGAGTATCAGCCTCCGCGCCCACGAGTTGCCGCGGAGAAGAGTGCCGATCGAGAGGCCAGAGCCAGATACTCGAATGGCCGCCGCTGTCAGCTCTGGTAAATACGACGTCCTTGCTATCGGGTGAGACTGTATAACGAGCAATTAGAATCCCCGGAATCAACTGTTCCTTGTGTCCGGAACTCAAATCTGCCGACCACAATTCGCCACTCATGAATTTAGCTATACCGCTGCGAACAAGGTAGTACAGTCTCTTGCTGTCTGCCGACAGGGAGGGCATATATGCGAATCCCTCAGATGAAATCTGTTGCTCACCCTTACGACCATGGACCCACACCGTGCTTTGTTGGGAACCAACGGACGTAAGCAGCGACTTGGCATCAGGCGCTACTGCAGCCCCGCGCTCTTCTGTCGCACCAAAGGTTATTTGCTCGGCGACACCGTCTGGAAAACGTTGCCGCCAAAGGTGAGATCCCCCTCCAGCGTTGGCCGCGAAGTACATCCACTGACCATCCGGTGACCACGCCGCTTCGGTGCAAACCGAGGGCATGGGGCCGACTTGCTTGCCCTCCGATCCGCCTTTAAACGGAACAAGACGGCACGGCCCCACACCATCACTCCCCATCTCCACGACAAGGACCCATTTGGAATCCGGGGAAAGATAGGATCGGTGTGCCATCGTAGTATCGGCCTTCGGGAGATATACGTCTCGTTCGTTGGCCCGGCTCTCACCGGCTGTCACGATCTTCGTGTAGGTGCCCTTCCCCATCTCTGAAAACATTACCTGAAAGGGACCGACCCAAGTTAAACCGGAGGCATTTGGAAGCAACTCCGATGGCTCTCCGCCTAAAACTGGCACCGTCCATGTCTGCCAATCCCACCCTTCCCCGCGCGTGAAAGCGATTCGCGAACCGTCGGAAGAAAATACGAGGCCCATCTTAGGATGATCGTCGTGGGTGAGTTGTATGGGTTCGCCATTAGGAAGCAGCTTCACATAGACATCGCCCGGTCCCATGAACGGGTTTTCGCCGCGAATGAATGCCAGTATGCGCCCGTCAGGGGAAAGTGCCGGAGAAGTGACAGAATCAGCGAAGTTCGTAACCTGCGTGTATTCCACATGGGCAGGCGTAGCAGGGTGGCCGTTACGCCTCCAGAGAAGGAAGCCAGCACCGAGCAGACAAACCAACAGCATGATGGTTACCGACGAAAGCCACCCGCGAATGCGTCGTCCCGGGAGTCGGTTAGATTCCTTAGCCTGGACCGGGTTGACCGCACCTGAAGGACTCGCTTCCTCGGCCAGCGCCTTGGCAACGTCCTGCGCCTTCGCGAATCGACTCGCAGGTTCACGCTCGAGGCATCTGAGGATCACGGACTCGCAGGCTGGAGTTAAGGTCGGCTCGAACTTACGCGGCGGTGGCGGCGCTTCCACCTGTTGCTTTACGGGGGTAGAGATCAGCGTGTCGCTTTGGAACGGCCGCACGCCTGTGACCATCTCATAGATCACCAGACCAAAAGCATAGATGTCTGAAGCTATAGTCGCTGGGCGCCCTTCGATCTGCTCCGGCGCCATGTAAGCAGGCGTGCCGTATAACTGCCGGACTTCGCCCGCCCGTGCTGACGACCATAAGGCTCCGCCGAGCGAGGGTTCGCTCGCAGATTTCGTCCCTCGAAACGCCAGTCCGAAATCAGTAACCACCGCCCGCGTGCCCGTAGACTCCTCGACCAGGATGACATTGCTTGGCTTGAAGTCCCGGTGCACAATGCCGGCCTCGTGCGCTGCGCCCAGCGCGGAAGCCATCTGGAGAATGAGGGGCAAGGCCTCCTCAATGTTCATGCGGCCCTGTTGTTTGATCCGTTCAGCGAGCGTCTTCCCGGGCAGAAATTCCATGCTGAGGATCACAACCTCGTCGCCTCCCTCCGATTTATGCCAGCAGAGATCGAACATGCGGCAGACGTTCGGATGGGTGACCTTTCTCGCTAAGTGGACTTCACGTTTGAATCGCGCGAGCGCATCGGTGTGATGCAGAGTCTCTGGCCGGAGGGTCTTGATCGCCACCACCTCGTGCAATTCGAGATCTTCTGCTTCGTACACTTCTCCCATCCCGCCCTCAGCGACGAAGCGCAGGATCTTGAATCTGCCGCCAAGAATCTCTCCTTCGCTGAATCGGTTGGCCTGGCGTTTCAGGGAGAAAGGAATCGCTGCAAGAGCTGGGCTGGAGAGAAAAGTTCCGGCTTCATCGTATTCTGCGAGCAGTCTTTCGACTTCGGCACGCACCGAGTCATCCGCAGATTTCGCCCGCAGAAATGCTTCCCGCTCGGACGCCTCAAGCTCCAACGCGGCGTCAAATAGAGTCTTAACCGTTTCCCAATTATCGGGAGAAATGCGCATCGGTTTGCTTCAAGCAGCCATGTAGCCAGGCCTTGGCAACGGCCCAATCCCTTTTGACCGTCTTCGACGAGATGTCCAGCATCTCCGCGGTTTCCTCAACTGTCAACCCGCCGAAGAATCGCAGCTCTACGATCTTGGCTTGGCGCGGATCGAATTTCGCCAACTCGTCCAAGGCGGCATCCACTCTAACGAGTTCTCGGGACTGCCGGGGCGAAAAGGCCAGAGCTTCGTCCAACGATACAATCTGTTGATTGCCACCACGTTTTTCGCAGAGATGGCGGCGGGCATGGTCGATGAGGATGCGCCTCATGACTTGAGCAGCGATCGCTAGAAAATGCGCCCGGCTTCGGCAATCGACGGGTCGCTGTTCGACGAGCTTGAGATAGGTCTCATGGACTAAAGCGGTTGTCTGCAGGGTGTGGTCCACGCGTTCTCGCCGCATATACCGCCTTGCAAGCCGGCGCATCTCGTCGTAAATCAGGGAAACGAGTTTAACGCCAGCTTCCTGGTCTCCCTTCGACAGCTGGGCCAAAAGGAGAGCCACTTCATCGGGAGATGGGTCCACTTTGCCTCTGCACAATTCCAACAGGGAAGGGCGGGCGGCCATCTTACTCCAGCTCCTCCGCCCTCCTTGCGAACGAGCTAAGCGAGTTAGGACGCCTGATATGCCTGGAACTCTGAACCAAGGGTACCAGCTGGGACTCTGCTTAGCTATCCCCCCTTGAAATCGAGCCAGAAGTTGAGTGACTTCTCCTGTCCCCCGCCGCAACCTGTGGTTCCTCCTTTTCTTGCCTCTGCAATGCGTGTCGCTCGCTTAATACCGCATCGGCCCCTCGGGACCGGTGAATTCGGGGTTCTCATAGCCCTCCTCGACGCAATCACATAGGTCTTCCCCAGACATCCAAGTCTGCAAACCTCTGAAATTGCACACCTCCCAACATCACCCGAATGCACCTCACAATTCGAAACAAGGTTTGTCCCTTTTCGCCCCCAATTTTCGCATTACATAGTAGAGCAGAAGAATAACGCACTATGTCAACAAAAAGCGTTTTGTTGAACATTTCGAGCACTCAGCTCGCTCTGCCTGGCACCTTCACACACGGCGGCGTGTCTGAAGCGGGTCAGTTTGGGGAGATAAGAGAGTTGACCACATAACGATCAAAGGAGGAAAAATGAAAATCAGACATTATCTCTCGGTAACCATACCGATCAGCTTGGCCCTTTTGTTCTTGGGGACATTGTGCTCCGCTGCAACTCTCAGGGTTGGACATCCCAACACCTCGTGTCCGAATGCTCAGTACACCACGATCACTGCCGCAGTAAATGCTGCCGCTCCCGGTGACGTGATCGAGATATGTCCGGCTCTCTACCCAGAACAGCTAATCATCACGAAGCCGCTTATTTTGCGCGGTGTGCTTACCAAGGTGAATATCGAAATCTATCTCCCTTGCTGTAACGAGGTCAAACGGGTCTTGCTCCAACCTAGCTTGCAGGACCTCCAGGGGCTACCGTTCGAGGCGGTCATCACCGTGATGGACACCGAGGACGTCACCATCGATAACCTCGCCATCGACGCCAGCCAGAACACCGTGGCGGGCTGCGACATTGGTCTGTCTGCCGTTCACTTCTACAACGCTTCCGGCCGGCTCAAGAACAGCGCTGTCTTTGGCGCGCAGCTGCCCAATCCGCAGAGCTGTTCGACGTTCTTTGGAAACGGATTTGGAGTGGTGGTCGATTCCAGCGCGGCCGGCCCGTTCGACGTTGAGATCGAGCACAATAGTATTCACGATTTCCAGAGGGACGGCATCGAGGTCAGCAATGCCGGAGTAAACGTGGAAATCGAAGGCAATAACATTTCGGGGCTGGGGCCTAGCACCGGAATCAATCAATTCGGGATTTTTCTCCTGAATGGAGCTGTAGGTCAAGTCAAAGACAACGTCATCACCGAAGGAGCATGCGGCACGCTGTCGCCAACCGATTGCGTCAACTTGCGGAGCGAAGGGGTTGTGCTGAGGTCCGTGGGGGACGGCGTCGTGGTTGACCACAACGTCATCAACCATGTCCAGAGCGGCATTTTTCTCAATACTGTCAACCATGCCCGCATAACAAACAATCTGATTGGGAATATCGACTCGCTGGACGGCATCGATATGTACAGTACGTCAGACAGCCTAGTGGATGGTAACACCATTTTCAATGCCACACCCCTAGAGAACTTGTCTGAGGGAGTGTTCGAGAATACCGGAGGGGGTGAGGGTAACAATGAGATTTCGAATAACACCGTGAACGACGCCTATTGCGGAGTAGCATTCGTCGCTACCAGCCACGTGAAGCACGGGAGTTACTTCAATGTCCTTTATCCCGAGTTACTCAGCAACGGGCAGCCCGGCCCACCCCCGATAGAACCTTAAACGGACGATCTGAGGAGGCAACGTTGGGCTCTGCCTAGGCCCAATTCCTGCGCCGGCGGCCTCTCACATTTCGTCGAAGTTGATCCAGGTTGGATCCTTTTGCCGGAAATTGGGAACGTGAGTCCGAACAGGGCCCAATAGGTCGTGGCAAAGGGTTCCTTAGATTGCCGACAAACGGCGGCAACGAACTGCATTCTGGCCAACGCGTGTATTGTGACCGCGTATCGCGCGGCAGTCAATACGTAGACCAAGAACGGCCTCGGTGATTTTAAATCAGCGGCGCATGCCGCAATGTAGAGGTGACTTGTGAAGCCCAGCGCACACAGACTATTGATCGGGATTTTCGCTTCGCTTTTGGCAGCGGCGGTTTTCAGTGCCCTCCCTGCTTTTGCGGCAACAATCACTGTAACGAGTCTGGCCGATAGCGGCCCTGGCTCGCTGCGGGATTCGATTGCAAGTGCATCATCCGGCGACACGATTAACTTCGGCGTTACGGGCACCATCACCCTGACAAGCGGCGAGCTTTTGATTAGCAAAAACCTAACGATCAGCGGTCCCGGCGCCTCCAGCCTGGCGATCAGCGGGAACAACTCGTCCAGGGTGTTTAACATTGCCGGCGGTACAGTGGCCCTTTCCGGCCTCACCATCCAGAACGGTAACGCCGGCTCCGGCGGCGGCATCTATAACGCCGGAACGCTGACTCTCAGCAACATCACCGTATCCGGCAACTCCGCCAGCGGCGACGGCGGCGGTGGCATCTACAACTGCAGAACGTTGACCGTCACTAATAGCACCCTCTCGGGCAACTCCGCCACCAGCGGCTACGGCGGCGGGATTGAGAACTTCTGCCTTGGCACGCTGATCGTGACCAACAGCACGCTCGCGCGCAACTTCGCCAACGGCGAAGGCGGCGGCATCGTCAGCATCAACGGAACCGTGACGCTCGCCAACAGCACCATCTCCGGCAACTCCATTACCGGCGGCAACGGCGGCGCCGGAATCGCCAACTTCGGCAACAGCACGCTTTCCGTGACCAATAGCACTATCTCCGGCAACTCCATGCCGTACGGCATAGGTGGTGGAATCTATAACTATGGGATCACCACGCTCACCAACAGCACGATCTCCGGCAACTCCGCCTCCTACGGCGGCGGCGGCATCTACAATGGCGGCGGGACCTTCACGCTGAAGAATGCGATCGTGGCGAATGACCCTTCGGGGGGAAATTGTTTTGCCGATAATGGCACAGCATTCAGTTCCCAGGGCTACAACCTATCCGACGATTCGACCTGCTCCAGCTCGTTCAACCAGACCGGCGATCTAAACAGCACTCCCGCCGGACTCGATCCCAGCGGCCTGAAGGCCAACGGCGGCCCGACGCAGACGATTGCGCTGTTGGCCAGAAGCGCCGCCGTGGATGCCATTCCGGTGAGCCCCACGAATTACTGCACGGATGTAAATGGGGCTCCCGTTACCACGGATCAGAGGGGTGTCACTCGGCCCCAAGGCCCTGCCTGCGATATCGGGGCATTCGAACTTGTAACTGATGACGATTCGGCATTTTCCCAACTCAATGGCGGCAACACGTTCACCGGCAATCAGACAGTAAATGGCAACATGAACGCAACGAATTTTATGGGTAATGGGTCAGGACTTACCGGGGTTATCACCGGCGTCACCGCAGGTGCGGGGCTGACCGGCGGCGGCACAAGTGGCAACGTTAGCCTGGGCCTCGCCAGCGCCGCTTGCGGCGCCGGAAGTGCCATTACCGCGCATCCCTTCACCTGCACTGCCTTCCCCACTTTCGGCGCAAACACCTTCACGGGGAACCAATCGATGCCAAACCTGGCAGTTTCAGGAACTATAAACTCAGGCGCCATCGGATCAACCGCCAACGGAAACGCAATCTCGGGGACTAGCAACGGCGGTGGGGTCGGAGTTTTCGGTTTCAGCTCCGTGGGTTTCGGCGGCTTTGGAGTTTATGGGCAGAGCATCGACGGAACCGGCGTTGTCGGCAACAGTTCCAACAACATCGGAGTTAACGGGACAAGCGTCAGCAGCTACGGAGTTTACGCGTTCAGTAACAACAGCGTTGGCATCTTTGGCAGCACTCAAAGCACGAAAGCGGGGATAGCAGCAGCGGTGTTCAATAACAACGCTAACGGCAATGCAGGGACCATCCTCCTGGGGCAGAGCGCCGGGGTGACCAAGTTCAGCGTCGATGCCAAAGGAGACGTCGCCGCCAGCGGATCTATCGCCATCGGCGGTGGAACGCCAATAATTGAACATCTGTCGCAGACTAGCACCCTCAGCGTCGGATCGATAGTCCCAGGTGCCTGTACCGCCTCGAACCTCGCCTTCACCGGAGCGAACGACGGCGACACGCTGGCTCTAGGGGTGGCCAATTCATTGATGCTGGGAACACCTGGTATCCTCAACTATTCCGCCTGGGTCAGCGCGGCCAACACGATCACAATTCGGGTCTGCAATATCAACATCAATGGCTCGCCGGGCAAGTCTGCCTCAGTCTCTGTGTCCGGCACGATTCGCGTGGACATTTGGAAGCACTAGGTTCAGAAACGAGCGGTTGGGTCAGCCTTGCAGGTGCTGCAGTCCCTTATTAGAGGCTGACCCATGCTTCCGAGCAAAAACCTAAAATCGTTCTTCAAGAACACTGAGGACAAAAAAGGGCCCGCCCCGTAACTTCGCCGCTTGGCACTAACGCCGACGGGTTTTTCAACAACCTGCTAGCTGCTAGCGCCTGCGCGTCGGTCAATTCGCGGACGGTCGCAGGGATGCTCTCGCGCTTTGCTAGTTTCGAGGCACGGTAGCGGCGTGTCCCGGCCACAAGCTCATATGTGTCCGTTTCCCCTTCGGGAAGCGGACGCAAGACAATCGGTTGGAGCACGCCGTGTTGTCTGATGTTGTCCGCGTTATGTTCCGCCAGCTTCGCTTCATCAAAGAAGCGTCGCGGGTTGGTCTTGGATTCGCGGATTTTCGATATCGAAATGTCCTGAATGGATGAAACCGGAGGCGGTACTGCTTTCGTTGCACTTGCTACCATCGTTGCGTTCATTTCCTTTAATCTCCTTTGTCTAAGAAATTTGTTTGGGCCTAATACTCTTCGGGTAGCAAAAGCGTCACAGAGCGATCTGACTCCGTGAAAATCCAGAGCTTGTCGCCAGCAGTGGTGCGGTAAGCGCTCAAGAGCCGGAACCCGTGCTCTAAGCTGTAGTCGTTTTCCTTGCGGTCCTCGTCGGGCTCGCGGTTGACATGGCGCGTGAGGAACTCGCCCGGCTGTTGTCCTGCCTTCTTGAGCGCGGCCAAAGCGCCCGGAGTTGCGACGATCCGGCCCAGTTCAAAAGTAGGTTGTTTGCTGATTTGCTGCATGGAAAAAAACTCCTTGTGCGCCGGTTAAACCGGCGAGGTGTAGTGAATGAAAAAGTCATACGGTAGTAGTGGATTAGCGACCCACATCGGCCCCGAGTCATGCGGAGCTGCTCGCAAGGGCAGCGTCGAAGCGTTGACAGGGGAACGTGCGGGCCGGGTATTCAGCCGC
>QHYK01000157.1 GCA_003224085.1 Acidobacteriota bacterium
TCCCGCCGGGCCGAAATCCGAAACCTTCGCCGTCAGGATACGCTCTCAATTTGCAGAGTTTTTCGGCAACAGGATATACCATCCAGAAGAATGGATCTGTGCAGCAATGGAATTTGGATTTTCAGCGTGAGTTGCCGGCGGGTTTCTTCGCCGACGTTGCCTACGCTGGAGCGCATGGCGTGCACCTGCCACAGTTCAGCACGAACATAAACCAGATCCCAGACAGGTTCATTGTAGCGGCCGCTGTGCAAGCCGCTCAGGGCCAAACGCCCACGATTGCTCAGGTCCCTGCGGCAAGCTATCCGTTCAGCCCAGGTCTCTCTGGAAGTCTCGCAGTTGGAAACCTCAAGCAAGGCCAGCTTGATCGGCCATTTCCGCAATACACGGGCCTGAATCTCAACGGGCAAGGTTGCTGTGGCAGCACGTATCACTCCCTGCAGGCAACCGTAGTCAGGCGCTTCGCGGGGGGCGGCACCATGCTGGTGGCCTATACCAACGCTAAGCTCCTGGCTAACACGGATTCTCTTACCTCCTGGCTGGAGGGAGGAGGCACTGGGGGCGTGGGGCAAGTTCAGGATTGGAACAGCCTCGGTGCCGAGAGGTCTCTGGCTTCCCAGGACGTGTCGCAGCGCCTTGTGATCAGCTACGTGCTTGATCTGCCTCTTGGCCACGGTAAAAAGTTCCTGAGCGATCTTAGCGGAGTCGGAGAAAGGCTGGTTTCAGGATGGGGTGTCGATGGTGTCACGATATTCCAACGGGGCTTCCCCCTGAAGATCAGTTATGGGGGGTCGACTCCACTCTCGGCTTTGGGCCTTGGAATTGGAACCTTGCGGCCCAACGTCGTGGCAGGTTGCAACAAGGGAGCACCTGCAGGTGTGTCGCGCCTAAACGAGTGGTTCAACACGGCATGCTTCACGGCGCCGCCGCAGTGGGGTTTCGGCAGTGAGTCGCGCGTGGATCCTACGCTCCGGCAGGATGGCGTCAAGAACTTCGACTTTGCCATCTTTAAGAGAACGACTTTCGGTCCAAGCGAACGCATGAACGTGGAGTTCCGCACGGAGTTCTTCAACTTGTTCAACCACCCACAGTTTGCCGCTCCGAATACGACTCAGGTGTCCCCCAACTTCGGTGTGGTGACCAGCACGCTCGGCAATTCTCGGCTCGTTCAGTTCGGGCTGAAGTTTGCGTTTTGAGGCGTAAATCTCACATGTCGAGGAAGGGACTGCCTCCAAGGCATTCCCTTCCCACACTGGTTAACGAACGTTCAGCCGAGAACCCAACCCTGTTGCGGCTCAAGGGACTGGCCGGTCGGTCTTACCCCGATCAGATTTTGCAGATTGGGATTAGGTCCGATATGCTCGGTAGGGCTAAGGGCGCCGCGAAACATCCCGACCTCCAGTGACACAAGCTAAATGCGTTCACGAGTCAACCGCCGGAACTTTCTCCGCTTCTCAGCTATGGCTGGCGCCGCTCCGATTTTTGATGTGAAACTCCTCCGCGGGCTGGACTTCACGCTGCAGAATTCGCCCACTCCTGAAAAATACCTTATCGAGACCATGCCCGGAGGTGTGGCCTTGTTCGACTACAATAACGACGGTCTGCTCGACATCTTTCTGGTCAACGGCGGCCGCCTGACACGTTCCATGCAGGTCCCGGAGAAATTCGATCGCGCCGACCCCCGGTATTGGAATCGGCTCTACCGCCAGAACAAGGATGGCAGCTTCACGGACGTCACCGAAGCCGCAGGCTTGGCGAACGCGGGTGCGGGCAATTACGGCATGGGCGTCGCGATCGCCGACTATGACAACGACGGTTTCGCTGACCTCTTCGTGACCAGCTACGGGAAAAATATCCTGTACCACAACAATGGCGACGGAACCTTTACCGATGTCACCGAAAAAGCAGGCGTGGCGGGTGGCGGCTGGTCGGTTTCCGCGGGCTTCTTCGATTACGATAACGACGGCTATCTCGATCTTTTAGTAACTCGCTACATGGAATGGGATACGAGACGCAGTAAGACCTGCGGCGGGGCTTGGCGAACCTATTGCCCTCCGGCCGAATTTCCCGCCACGACAAATCTTCTTTACCGCAATCGCGGCGATGGCACCTTCGAGGACGTTAGCCAAAAATCCGGCATTGCCGCCAAGAAGGGGCGGGCTTTAGGGGTAGCCTTCGCCGATTATGACGACGATGGCTTTACGGACATCTTCGTTGCCAACGACGGCATGCAACAATACCTTTTCCACAACAACGGCGATGGAACTTTTACTGAATGCGCTCTAGAGTCCGGCGCAGCACTATCCGCGGATGGTAAGCCTCTCTCCGGTATGGGCACCGTGTTTCAGGACTACGACAACGACGGCAAGTCGGACATCCTTGTGACCGTGCTTCCGCGGGAGATTTACGGTCTTTACCACAACGACGGCTCGGGCCTCTTTACCGCTCGAAGCTTGGAAGCCGGTCTGGGCGCGCTTACTGCGGGCAGCTCGGGCTGGGGTGTTGGCCTCGAGGACTTTGACAACGATGGGTGGAAAGATTTGCTCGTGGCCCAGAGTCACGTACTGGACAATGTCGAGGCCATCGACCGCTCCTTGCATTATATGGAGCCGCCCCTGCTGGCGCTGAATCGGAATGGCCGTTTCGAGCGCGCCGACTCTGGAGTTACGATTCCAGTCGCCGGCCGCGGATTGGCCTTCGGAGATTTGAACAATGACGGGTGGACGGACGCCGTGTTAACCGTCCTGGGAGGACATCCTCTCGTGTTGATGAATCGAGGCGGCAAGCGCCATTGGCTCTCCATTACGCTGCGCGGCACACGGAGTAACCGCGACGGGCTGGGCGCGCGGGTTTGCGTGAATCGGCAAACTCGATTTGCAACCACCGCGGGGAGCTATCTCTCTGCGAATGACAAACGGCTCCACTTCGGTCTGGACGATTCTGACACAGCCACGGTCGAGGTGTTGTGGCCTTCCGGCACCCGTCAAATCCTGAAAGATGTGCGGGCCAACCAGTTCCTGGAGATACGGGAAGCGGAGCAGTCGTGAGACATTCGGTCCTCTTTTTTTGGCTGGCACTGCAGAGCATCTCTCCCGAGGGCGCCAAGCATATGCAGGCTGGCGTTGAGGCTCACAAGCAAGGGCGCGTGGAGGCGGCTATCACGGAATTTCGCAAGGCAACGGAAACCGATCCTGAATTTGCTCAGGCGTTTCTGAACCTTGGCGAAGAGTTGATGCAACTCCACGACTACGGCGCCGCCGTCGCCCCGCTCAAACGGGCTCTCGAGCTGCAGCCTGATCTCGACGCGGCACACCTGCAACTCGGCTACGCTCTGCTGTCGCTGGGTTATGCCTCCGAAGCCATTCCTCATCTTGAGCGCGTTCACGCTCTTGAGGCTCTGGGAATCGCTCAGATCGAGACGGGGCAATATCAGGAGGCAGTTGCAAGCCTCAGCGCGGCCTGGGTCAAACAGCCCAATGATCCAGACCTGCTGTATTATCTTGGGCGCGCCAGCGGTCTGCTCTCCAAGCGCGCCATCGATACGCTCGTCAGCTCCCATCCTGATTCCGCCCGAGCGCACCAGGCAATGGGTGAAAACTATTTTGTGCTTCGGCAGATGCCACAAGCTGAACAGGAATACCGTGAAGCGATTCGCCAGCGCCCCGAGATTCCTGGGTTGCAGTTGGAACTCGGACTCGTCTACGCCGGCGCCGCGCAATGGGATAAAGCCGAAGGAGCGTTTCGAACGGAGGCCAAGCGGCAGCCGGGCAGCGCGGAAGCTGCTTACCACCTTGGGACAGCACTGCTCCAGGAAGGAAAAACTCAGGAGGCGCGAGCTGAATTGGAGCGGGCCGAGAAATTGCAGCCCGACATGCCTGAAACGTTGTATTCGCTTGGCAAAGCAGCCTCGCTCGACGGCGACCTCCTGCTTGCGGAAAAATCATGGATTCGTGTGATCGCTTTGGAGAAGGAAACCTCCTTGGCGGCCCAGGCCCATTTCGGACTGGCCTCTCTCTATCGCAGGCAGGGTAAGATCTCGGAGGCTCAACGTGAAATGCAAGAGTTCAAGCGATTGCAAAGTGCCATGGAGTCCCCGAGATCGGACCCGAAATAGGGGCGATTTCGTGCCGTTTAATACTTGTTGGAACGCTCCACCTGATTGAGCCAGGAACCAAGTCCTTTGAATCCAGGGTTATGACACGTTCAAATCCTCGCGCCCCGGCCCTAGCTAAAGGCTGTTGAAAAACCCCGAGTTTGGATTTGCTCTCTGGAGACCCGGAATTTCGTCAGAGATTTGCTCTGTTCGTTCTCTACGCTGCCCGCCTGCCCAGCAGCCTTACAACCCGTAACCAAAAGGTGACGAAACCCAGGAGGACCCGGTGATCCCCGATGGTCCAGC
>QHYK01000098.1 GCA_003224085.1 Acidobacteriota bacterium
TTTACGATGATCGTGAAAATAAGCTCGTGGGGATTGGCCCACGTTATAGGGGAGCGGCGGTAAATGCCCCAAGCATGGGAACTCAGCGTGGAGCTGCTACCTGTACGTCCGGCCCAGCCGAAATCAGGAGGTTTGGTGCAGAAAAGTTCGAAAATCGTCTGCTAGGGTCGACTACTTCTATCTCCCTCTGCGAATTCGAGTTACGTGACATCAAGCTGCGACTACGCTTCCTTCATTTTGTAGCCTACGTAGCCCAATTAGGACCGGCTTGGACGTGGGTAGGTCGAAATCGAGGCCGATTTTCTCAGCCCATTCCGCCGGCAGTGGACGTCTTCGAGAAGCTGCTTCCCATAGCGGGTGCTCATCTCGTCGTTCTCATGGCCCATCCAGTAATCGATGAGGAGTTGCCGACCCTCGCTTTTTTGCAGCACCGCTTCACGGAAGTGGCAGGATGCATGGAAGCGCACGCCTGTTCTCCCCATTTTCTTGAGTACGGACTCGAAGCCACCCCGGAAGAAGTTCTCCGGAGACAACATCGTGCCGTTCTCGGTCTGGATGAGGAATCCACTGTTTCGGCCACCAATGAAGTCGTCGAGCATCTTCGCGATGGAAGAATGCAGGTCGATATCACGGCAAGCTGCGGAGTCTTGAGAACGTCGGTGACGCCGCTCCCATCCTTTTTTCTTTGCTGGCGAATGTAGAGCGTCTTACGGTCGTTGGAGATGTGCTTCTCGATACGAAGCGCCAGCAGTTCCGAGATGCGGAGGCTGCTTCCCGCAAGAAGCGCGGCTCCCATCTGATACCGGCCCGCCGTATTCGCTACAAGCTGTGTCATCTCTTCACGCGTCAGCGTGGGACGGTGCTGCTTCTTCTTGTCCACCGTCGGCAAGCCAATGAACGCAAGATTCCAGTTACGAGGATGTACCTGATTTCCATTGTCATCGACTGCCGACCTGACAACCTTCTTTTCGCCGAGCACTTCGTTCAGATACGCGATAGCCGTCGAGTAGAAGTCGATAGTGCGATCCCCGCTCGGCTCCCGAGTCTTTCCGTTCACTATCCGCCCTGCCTTCATCTCCGCAATCATCCATTGGGCCTGCTGCGCGAAAGTTGCCGTGGAACTGATGCGCTCCCGCAGTTTCGCGGCATCCAGCACGCCCGCATCGCTCATGGCGTTTTGGAGTTTGAGCATTGCGGATATCCTGTCGCGGCAAAAGCCCAGGGCGACCCGCACTTCGCGCTGCCCCGGCTTGCCCGGCACGTCTACCCGATAGCGCCCGTAAGCTCGTCCGTCGGAATCCACTTGTCCGAGTGCTTCCGCTTCTTCTGGTAAACGTAACCGTGATGCCGTACTTCCTGCTGCCCTACTGATTCCACCAATCGACGCGACAATGATTTTCTCCTTGTCTTTGTCGGATTGGCGGCACTGCCTGTGCATGGCGCAAGTGTACGGTCGCAAACGGTAGAAGGCTCTCGGCGCCGGAAGGCCCCCAGCATAGTTCTTGACAATCGGGTTTTTCGATGTCATATGGGCGTAACACAACTTGCTTTCTTACGCTCTCCTGGCCAGTCGATGCGGCCAAGATTCCCAAGCGACCGGATTCTCAGTGAAGAAGCAAGGAGAGAGGATTTGGTGAGAGGGTGTAGCGATGTTTGCCAAATTCAACGCAGTTGTAGCAGTTGTTTTACTTTTGTTGGTTTCTTCAGTCCCGGCGCGGGCGCAAGTTGCAGGTGCGACCCTGTCCGGCACGGTGACGGACCAGAACGGTTCGGGCGTCCCGAACGCGAGGGTCTCCATAAAAAACACGGCGACGGGAATCGATCGGGAAGTCACCACGGACAAAGCCGGCTTCTACAGCGCGCCGAACCTCACGCCAGGAAGCTATGACGTCACGATTTCGGCTCCAGGGTTTTCCACGCAAGTGCAGAAGGACATCACCTTGACTGTCGGAGCTCAGCAGGCATTGAACCCTGTGCTCAAGGTGGGCCAGGTCTCTCAACGGATCGAAGTGAGCGGCGAAGCTGCTCAAGTCGAGCTCACCTCGTCCGCGGTCAGCGCCGAGGTCAATGAAACCACCGTTCGCGAGCTGCCCTTGAATGGACGCGATTGGAGTTCCCTGGCAGTTCTCGAGCCAGGGGTCTTAGGAATTCGGAGTCAGTTGGGGACAACGGGTACAGTCAACAGGGGCAATCGCGGTTTCGGAAACCAGCTGGCGACTGACGGCCACCGCCCCTCGGAAAACACTTACCGGGTCAATGGGATCAACATTAATGACTATTCCAACGGTTCACCCGGCAGCGTCGAAGGCAAACAATTGGGCGTGGACGCGATTCAAGAATTTACCGTCGTGACCACCAACTATTCCGCGGAATACGGGCGGACTTCCGGCGCGGTCATTAACGCCGTGTTGAAGCAGGGCGCCAACGCTTTCCATGGCGACGTCTATTGGTTTCTCCGTGACGAGGGCCTGGACGCGAAAAACTTCTTCGATACCTCACCGACCATCGCGCCATTTCATCGCAACCAGTTCGGAGCATCCGCTGGCGGCCCTATTATAAAGAACAAGACTTTCTTTTTCGCCGATTACGAAGGCATCCGCCAGTCCAGAAGCCTCACCGCCAGAAGTACCGTCCCATCAGTGGCTGCGCGTAACGGGACGCTTTGCTCGCTATGCGCCACACCGATTCCGGTCAGCAGCCTCCCGGCCAGCATGAATGATACGCCGGCGAATGGCGGCAATGGCACAAACGCGAACGGCATCGACCTTGTCACCGCGAAATATCTCGCTCTGTGGCCGCAACCAAACCCGGCTTTGGGCACCAATTCGACTGGGGACTTCGGGTTCGTCGTCACCAACCCCTTGCAGGTTTATACCGAGAACTACGTCACGACCAGGGTTGACCACAAAATCTCCGAGAAAGACAACCTCGACGGCTTCTATTTCTACGACAAGTCCCCGCAAGTTACCCCGGACAACTTTCTTTTGGCAACTTCGGAGACCGTGAGCTCCCGGCAGATGGCTGGCTTGGAAGAAACTCACATTTTCAGCACCGCGCTGGTGAATACCTTCCGTGCGGGTTACAACCGTTCCGTTGGTCTAGTCGGCAAACCTGGAACCGCGCTGCAGCCGATTGCGGCGGATACCAGTTTGGGCGTGGGTTCGGGGCGAGTTGCGCCGCTCATCTCGATAGGTGGAGGCATCTCAACGATGGGTGGCGGGCTGAACTCCTTGGCCCAGTATAACCACATCATGAATTCCTTCCAATATGATGACGACGCGTTCCTCACCCGTGGACTCCACGCCATCAAGCTCGGAGGCTTCGTCGAGCGGTTGCAAGGTCATGAATTTACCATTCAGCGGCCTAACGGAACCTTTAGTTTCAACAATTTGCAAGACTTCCTTACCAACATACCCCACGCCCTCTCTTCCATCGGCAGCACGGCTGTCGGCAAACCCTATGGAGATCGGCTTACCTTCCTCGGGGGCTACGTGCAGGACGATTGGAAATTCCGGCCGAACCTGACGCTGAACCTCGGCGTGCGCTACGAGATGGCCACATTGCCCACTGAAGTTCACGGCACTTTGTCGGTCATCCAAAACGTATTTGGCGGACCCCGCGTTTCGGTCACTCACCCCTGGCAGTCGAATGCCACGCTCAAGAACTTCGCGCCGCGGGTCGGTTTCGCCTGGGATCCCCGCCGCGACGGCAAGACTTCCGTCCGCGGCGGCTTCGGAATCTTCGATATCCTGCCAGGTACCTGGATCGGATTTAACCAGGAAACCGGATCCTACCCATACGCCCTGACGCTCAGCTTCCCCGGCACGCCACCGGCCTACTCGTTCGCAACTCCTGCAGCCAATTCGATTGGCGCCAACCAGGGCAACCCAACCGCCGCAACCATCGCCAACGCGCAGGGATGGGCTCCCGAGCAACACCCCAAGCGCAACTACGCCATGAACTGGAACTTCAACGTCCAGCGCCACCTCACCTCCTCCCTGACTGCTACGGTCGCCTACGTGGGAATGCACACCGTGCATTCGCCTTTTACCACCGATCAAAGCAATTTTGCCCCTCCGATTTCCGGAACGGACTACTGGCCGGTGACAAAAGGGACAGTGATCGACCCCAACGTCGGCGCTCTCAGGCCCACCTTCTGGATGGTGAGTTCGCGTTACAAAGGCTTACAGGCGCAAATCTCGAATAGGATGAGCCACGGTTTCCAGGCTTCCGCCAGCTATACCTACGGCAAATGCTACGACGACACCTCAAGCGGTCTCATCGGCGACCCGTTCCAAAACTCGTTCACAACCACGCTCTTCCTTCTGCCCGATAGCAGGCGCGGCCCGTGTGACTTCAACATTACCAACAATTTCGTCGCAAACTTCATCTACAACATCCCCGGCCCGAAAACAGGGTTGATGTCCTACCTCGCGGGCGGGTGGCAGACTGGCGCAATCGCCACGGTCAGCACGGGCATACCCACTACGCCGTTTATCGGGGGAGACCCGCTCGGCCTGATCAACGCGGATGCGGTGGTTTATCCAGACTACATTGCCGGCTGCAATCCCGTTAACCCCAATTGGAAGAGCACCATGGTCTACATCAACTCGTCCTGCTACACGCCTCCGGTCGCCCCGGCGGCCATCGCTTCGGACCCGACAAAGTGCACTCCCTACGCGAATACAACCGTGGCAAATACCTGCGCGCAGATGTTCGGCAATGCCCTGCGAAATTCGATCGCCGGGCCGTCTTCGTTCAACCTCGACTTCTCCCTCTTCAAGAACTTCGCCGTTCACCGGATTTCGGAAAGCTTCAACGTTCAATTCAGGGCGGAATTTTTCAATGTCCTGAATCACCCGAACTTCCTGCTTCCGAACTTCAATGAAGGGAACAATCAGGTCATTGACGGAGGAGCCGTAGCGAGCGCTGGTGGAGCGCCGAGTGGGGCGCCGGTTAACGCCAGGATCGACAGCACCGGAACCTACGACCCACGCCAGATTCAGTTTGGCTTGAAGGTAATCTTCTAATTCAACGAGCATACCTGCAACCCAGGGCGTGATGCATCTCGCAAACGGCTTGGGTTGCAAGAATCTTCCTCCCGTGGTTCGATGACGGGATCAGACGCCCAGGTTACTTCTGAATTCGGCTAGCAAATTGGGAGTTGTACAGTTCGCATCGGACTAGAAGGTTGCCGCGACCCCGCGGGCGCGCACAACTTGCGACAAGCCCCTTTCGCACCATTCGATGCCACGAAACACAATTTACGGAGTGGGTTAGATGAACTTTTCACGATTCGCACGTCATGCCTTTGGTCTGCCTTTTCTATTGAGCGGGGTCTGCGCCCTAGCGCTATCGCCAGCGGCGGGCTACCACCTGCTGAAGAAAATTCCTTTCGGTGCGGCACCGGGCGGTTCTGAATACTTCGATTACATTAACTTCGATAGTGCTGCGCGACGCGTGTACCTCTCCCACGGCACGGAGTTCCTTGTGGTCGAAGCTGATGCAGGCACGACGGTGGGCACAATCTCTGGTTTGAAGCGGTGCCACGGAGTTGCACTGGTACCCGAGCTTAACCGCGGGTTCATAAGCGACGAAGGCGCGGGCCAGATCGTCATGATTGATCTGAAAACGCTCAAAACCATCGGCCAGATAAATGGCCAAGAGGACGCCGATTCTATTACTTACGATCCGGCATCAAAGCATGTATTTGTCTTCAACGGCTCGCCCAAATCCGCAACTGTGATTGATCCCGAGAAGGGCGCCGTGATCGCGACCTTGCCCCTGGGCGGCGCGCCGGAGCAAGCTGTCGCCGACGGCAAGGGCATGATTTATGACAATCTGATAGACACGAACGAGGTAATCGCGATCGATTCCCGTGATCTCAAGATCAAATCGCGGTGGCCGGTGGCTCCAGCCGGGCGGCCCGTGTCCATAGCTATGGACACAGTGCACCGGCGGCTGTTCATTGGGGGACGCAATCCCAAGATGCTCGTGGTCATGGATGCCGACAGCGGAAGAATCATGGGCGAGCCGTTCCCCATCGGCGACCGTGTTGACACTAACGTATACGATCCCGAAACGGCGTTGATCGCCGCCTCGACTCGCGAGGGCACGCTCCACATCATTCACGAAGACTCGCCGGACAAGTACAGCGTCGTAGAGACAGTGAAAACTGAGTTTGGCGCCAAGACCATGGGGCTCGATCGAAAGACACATAACCTATACCTCTCCACATCGGATTTTGGTCCGGCACCGGCCCCTACCACACAACAGCCCAATCCGCAGCCCGTCGCGACCCCGGGAACTTTTCGCCTACTGATTTATGGGCGCTGATGCAGCCGCCAAATCTGGTGGGGACAAGGGCTTCGCGTGGTGTTTTCCATTCGCGGCGTAATCTCCTCAGGAATAAAAACTGAGTGCAGGCCGAAATTGAAGGCGATAGTCTTAACGCTAAATTGTAATTTTTAACGGAGGCGATATGATCCGATCGAAACGCGTGTTGAACACAGTCCTCTTGATTCTTGCGGGGTCGGCCGTGCTGTCGGCGCAAGCTCCGCAGGTCGTAGCCGTGCGTGCCGGGCGCATGTTCGACCCCAAGTCCGGCGCAAATCTGACGAATCAAGTGGTGCTCATCAGCGGCGAGCGGATTACGGACGTAGGCCCGGCGGACAGCGTTAAGGTCCCTGGTGGCGCCAGGGTTATCGACCTTGGCCAGGCGACCGTGCTCCCCGGATTGATTGACGGCCACGTTCACCTCACAGACGCGGCCGGAGGGCTGCAACACCAGATGATGGTGGCGCTGTACAGCGCCACCCAGAGTTTGAAGGCCGGCTTCACCACTCAAGTAGTTATGGGGACGCATGGTGGGGGTTATGCCGACGTGGAGTTGAAGAAGGCCATCGAGAGCGGCCTGGTCCAGGGTCCGCGTCTGCTCACGGCTGGCCCAGTGCTCGAGATCACGGCCCCCGCAAACGGCCCCTTCCCGTTGGAATTCAAGCCGTTTGAACCTTCGTTGATCGCAAATGGAGTGGAGGGGATGCGCGCAGCGGTGCGCGAACTGGCTCACAACGGTGTCGACCACATCAAGATAACCACCACTGGCCGGTTCTACTTCAAGCCCAACGGGGAAATGGTGAACACGGCGCTCCCCACTCGGGAAGAACTCAAAGCCGCCGTGGATGAGGCGCACAAACTGGGTCTATGGGTCGCCACACATTCTTACGGAGGTGACGGTCTAAAATGGGCCATCGAAGCGGGGGTCGACGATGTCCAGCACGCAGTCGCTGCCGACGATGCGGACATTAAGATGTTCCTCAACAAGGACCTGCCGCTGACCGCGACTACTCTGGACATGCGCCAAGACGAGCCGGGGGACCTGAAGCGCTTTGCTCCTTACAGCCGTTTTCGCCTGATGGAGCAGACGTGGAAGAAAATGCTTGCCGCCGGTGTGAGACTCGGTTTTGGAAGCGGCTCCGCCCCGCCCCCAGGAAGGGTGTATAACACGGAGTGCAACTGTTCGCATGGCGTGCAAGCCGAGATGTTTCCCCTATACATTAAATGGGGGGCGACTCCTGTGTACACCCTGCGTATGGCAACGACGGTCGATGCCCAGATTATTCACATGCAGGACAGCCTGGGCACCATCGAAAAGGGCAAGTTCGCCGACATCATCGCAGTCTCGGGAGATCCGCTCCAAGACATCACGGAAATGCAACGAATAAAATTTGTGATGAAGGGCGGCGTGGTTGTGCGAAACGATCTGGCACCAGGTGCGATGATGTCCTCGGCGATTGTGACTTTGCAAGAAAGATGATAACGGGTGACAATTAATTGGAAAAAGAGCAGTGCGAATGCAGGAGCGCACACTGCATGGTGCATGGTGTCCCTCCTCTTGATCTGGCCGCTTCCGTGCTAGCATGACGGATTCGGAAATTAAACTCAGCGGAGGAAATGGGGTTGGCTTTTAGCCGGCCGCGAGGCTCGGTCTTGATTCCCAAGTAGGAGAACTTTGCCCCTAGAGCTAGGAGTCCTCGTAGACCGCTGCGGCTAAGAGTTGATTCTGTCAAAATCGTCATGATTCATACGGGTCGTCACTTTCTTCAAATCCCCGGTCCCACGAACGTTCCGGATCGAGTTCTGCGGGCCATGGACCGTCCGGTGATCGACCATCGGGGTCCCGAATTCGCGAAATTGGGCAAGGAAGTGCTGGAAGGCATGCGCGCGATCTTCCGAACAAGCGGTCCTGTGATCATCTATCCTTCTTCGGGTACCGGAGCCTGCGAAGCGTCCTTAGTGAATACACTTTCCCCCGGTGACCGGGTGCTGGTCTTCGAGACTGGACACTTTTCGGGCATCTGGCGGCAGGCTGCGGAAAGGGTCGGCTTGAACGTCGAATACGTGCCCGGCAATTGGCGGCGGGGCGCTTCCCCCGCGGACCTGGAAGCCCGGCTGGGTTCGGACCCGCAGCGTACCTTCAAAGCTGTGGTAGTGGTTCACAACGAAACCTCAACGGGTGCAACCAGCCGGATCGCCGAGCTTCGGCACATCATGAATCGCCTCCGACATCCGGCGTTGCTAATCGTGGACGCCATCTCTTCGCTGGCTTGCATTGACTATCGCCACGACGAATGGGAGGTGGACGTCACCGTCTGCGGTTCGCAGAAGGGTTTGATGGTTCCGCCGGGCCTGGGCTTCAACGCCGTTTCTGAAAAGGCTCTTTCCGCCAACAAAACTGCCAAATTGCCGAGGTCCTACTGGGACTGGCAGGAAATACTGAAGCACAATCAGGCGGGGTTTTTCCCCTATACGCCGGCGACCAACCACCTCTACGGTTTGCGGGAAGCCTTGCTCATGCTGCACGAAGAGGGCCTGCCCAACGTTTTCCGTCGGCACGACCGCCACGGGGAGGCCACACGCGCTGCCGTGCGCGCCTGGGGACTGGCAATTGTTTGCGAAGAGCCTCTAGAGTACTCGAGTTCGATGACCGCGGTCTTCACGCCCGAGGGCCACAATGCGGATCGGCTACGAGAGATCGTCTTGGAGAATTTTGATATGTCGCTCGGAGCCGGCCTTGGCAAACTCGCAGGCAAGGCATTTCGCATCGGACACCTGGGCAGCTTCAACGACCTCATGCTCGCCGGAACCCTGAGTGGAGTCGAAATGGGTCTCCGGTTCGCGGGCGTGCCGCACCGCGACGGTGGTGTCATGGCCGCTCTCGATCACCTCGTCCCGGCTAGTACGAAGTCCGAGCCCGCCCCGGTTGGCAGATGAGGGGTGGACAGTTCGCCAGCGAGCCGGCAGGTTCAGGCAAGTCGCGTTGGATGGTGCTGGTCCTTCTGTGCTTGATGTACCTCATCACTTATCTGGATCGCGTCAGCCTCTCGAATGCCGCCCCACTCATCAGCCAGGAGTTCGGATTCAGCAAGGCCACGATGGGTGTCATTTTCAGCGCCTTCATTTGGGCCTACGCACTTTTTCAGGTGCCTGGCGGCTGGTTGGGGGACCGCTTCGGGCCGCGCAAAGTGCTCGCGATCATCATGGCCTATCGGACGGTCATCGCGACACTAACCACCAGAGCGATGGGTTTTTCCTTGTTTTGGGCCTTCCGCTTCATGCTGGGCGCGGGGGAGGCGGGCGCGTTTCCTACAGCGACGCGCGCTATGCAGATGTGGTTTCCCCGGCAGGAGCGCGGTTTTGTGCAAGGCGTCACCCACGCTGCGAGCCGATTTGGCGCGGCGATTGGCCCTCCTCTGGCCGTGGCGATGATGATCCACTTCGGTTGGCGGGTCGTATTCTACGTTATCGGTTTCATCAGTCTCGTGTGGTCTCTGTTGTTCTCGCTCCTTTATCGCAATACACCGGAGGAGCATAAACTTGTGAGCCTTAGCGAACTCGCTCTGATTCGCGGAGTTGACGAGAACGGCGTGATCAAGCAGGCGAACGTCCAAAAGCGGCCGACGGTGCCTTGGAAAATCCTCCTGAAACACCCTAATATGTGGGCGCTGATGTGCGCGTACTTTACCTACTTGTACTGTCTTTGGATCTTCCTCTCCTGGCTGCCGTCCTATCTGGTATCTTACCGCGGGTTCACGCTGCTGAAGATGGGTTCCTATGCGTCCCTGCCACTCGGGGCCGGTGTGTTGGGCGATGCCGTCGGCGGCTGGCTGACCGACTTCGTGTTGGTCAAAACAGGGAATATCAGGTTTGCCCGTCGTTCGGTGGCGATTATGGGGATGCTTGGGTGCGGGAGCTTCATTCTGCCTGCTGCTTTCACGACGAACCCCTACACCGCGGTCTACTGCCTGGCGGCCGCGATGTTTTTCCTCGAAACGATCATCGGGCCGTCTTGGGCAGTGCCGATGGACATTGGAGGGGAATACTCCGGCACTGTATCCGGAATGATGAACATGGGGGGACAGATCGGTGGGGCGCTGTCGCCTACGGTGTTTGGGATCCTGGTGGCCCGCGGGTCATGGATCGCGCCGTTCGTGGTCGCAGCCTGCCTGCTCTTCATCGGCGCGGGCATCTGGGTGTTTTGGATCGATCCAGAAGTATCCGTCATCGACAAAGGGAGGGTGATCGCTGCCTGAACTTCCGCGGTAAACTTAACCGCGTTTTCCCCCACGCTTGCTTAGCACTTTCGTACCGCTCTGCGTCCCGTTGGAACACTCGATGTAGGGTCGGCTGATTTAGCTTTGCGCTGAGCACCAACTCCGCAAGCGCCAGAGGATGCTTTTGGTCTTCACCGCATACCAATTCTTGAAAGCGCGATAAGTGTCAACGTAACCGTGATAGCCCCGCCTATGCGCGTGGCGACCTGCGCGAAGGGGAAAAGCTCCATGCGCTCAGCAGCGGTTAGAATCATGACGTCACCGGTTCCGCCAAGGCCACTGTGGGTGGCGTTCACGATCGCCGCGTCGACGGGATACATCCCCAGCCGCCGTCCGACGAAGTAGCCGGTCGCGGTTAGCGAAGAAACCGTCGCGACGATGGTTATTAGGTTTGCCGGATGAAACGCGGCGACCAGTTCCCGCCACGGAGTCAGCGCGACGGCTGTCGCAAACAAGAGTGGATAAGTCACGGCAGTAACAAAGAATCGGAACACAACCTGGGCGCCCTTTTCCAGCGTGGAAGGCACGGCATTTGTCATTTTGAGAAGCACGGCAACGAACAGCATGCCGACTGGCGGCGGCAGTCGGGTGAGTGAATGCAGCAGTACGCCAATCAGATAAACTGTAATCGCCGTAACCCCGCCGGCGGCGACAGTGCCGACGTCGATGGTAGGGGCGTTGGAGTGACCGGAGATCTCTTGCGTCTTGGCCGTCATTCTGACGTCATCGCCGATTCCAGGCTGAAGGCGTCCGTTACCTGTCAAATGCGGGTGATGCTTGCCGAGGTTGTTCAAAAAACCCGAGATCAGGATTGCGGTGAAATTGCCAAAGAAAGCCAGCGGCAATAGCTGTGCAAGCACCTGCCCCTGGTTCTGCCCGAGAATCTCCGAATAGCCGGCTGAAAGGGGGATCGCTCCCTCTCCCACTCCTCCAGCCATAACCGGAATGACGACAAAAAACAGACTTCGCCGCACTCCGAGTCCAACCAGGCAGCCTACCCCAACTCCGACAATGATCGCCGCGACCGAGCCGGCCGCCAAAGGCACCACGATTTTGAGGAAGCCCTCAATCATGGACTTGCGATCCATGCTCAGGATGCTCCCCACAACGACGACAGTAATGTAAAGGTAGATAAAATTCGTTGAGTTGGTAAATGTGGTGACCGTTTGCACGAGCTGTGATGGGAAAAAGTGCGCATCCACCAGAAAAGATGGAAGAAAAATGGTAACTAACGCCGCGCCACCCACGTTGCGTAGAACAGGAATACGTTTACCGATCTCGGCGCACGTGAAACTGCCGACAACTAATACGGCCATCATCATGTTGATCTCACCATTGATTTTTCCGGTGAGCGTAAAGAAGACAAGGAGCGCGGCCAGAACGAAGTAGACAGGGAGGGGAATTATTCCGATCCGGATATTCATCAAGGAACGCAAGCCGTCGGGTAAGTGGAAGGTGTCTTGGGGCGCCGGTCTGTCGTTGCCACTCTGAGCGCTATTCTTCATGGGGTCTTATTGACGGGTCTGCTTGGTGAGGAGGGCTCGGGCACGCGCGACCATAGCAATGTCGATCATCTTGCCTTCGAACACACATGCCCCCTTGCCTGCCGACAATGATTCTTCGTATGCCGCGATCATGCGTTTGGCACGATCAATCTCCGCCGCCGAAGGCGAAAAGGCCTCGTTCAAGATTGGGATGGCGCTTGGATGCACGCAGGTTCCACCGTCGAATCCGAAGGAACGTGCCTCCTTGGCTGCCCTCGCTATGGCCGCTACGTCTCCATATTCAGCTTGAGATAGCAGGTAACCGAACGACAGCACGCCGGACGCTTTGGCTGCAAAATGCACCATTAGCGTGGGAAACCGAATGACCTCAGGCGTGGGTTGGGCACCCATCGCGGTGGCCAAATCCTCCGATCCCGTGATTAAACCGAACACTCTGGGCGTCGCCTTAGCCAGAGCGCGTGCATCGAGCATTGCTCCGGGACTTTCGATCAAGGGAACAAACATAGTCTTCTGCTTGCGCTTTAGCGACTTTTCAACTTTATCGAGATGTTTCGCCAGCCGCGTCAGTCCGCTTACCTCGCTCGCCTTGCTAACGAACAACCCGAATGCGCCCGCACGGCAAGCAGCTTCCGCGTCGGCAAGTATCATCTGCTTTTCTGAGTTGATGCGCACGAACACCGTGGCGCCATTCCGAGAGACCGAGGGGACCGCTTCGGCAAGCCCGTAGCGCGCCTTTTCTTTTTCGCTGGGGGCAACCGAATCCTCCAAGTCCAGGATGATTGCATCCGCGCCTCGTTGATGCGCTTTGGCGATGAAACGCGAGGAACTCGCGGGTACGTAGAGCAGCGAACGAATCATGGGGCTCCTTTTACCGCGACGCTCAATGAAAACCTGGCCATTCGTCAACCACTTATTCCGGAAGGTTACCCTCGCATGCGATGCTCGACTGGAGCAATTTCTCGTATGCTGCGTCATCGACGCCAATTTCCCCCAAGATCTCGCGGTTGTGCTCGCCCAGCAAAGGAGCAGGCGTGCGAATCGACGCCGGCGTTCCCATGAATCGCGCCACCGTATGATGCATGGGTAAAGATTCCATATCCGCATCGGGATAGTCGGCGATTATTTCGCGCTCGATCACATGCGGATCTTCGATAATCTGAGAGATGTCGTAGACCGGGCCGATAGTGACCTCGGCCTGCTCGAAGAACGTCACATTTTCCGCTTGGGTCCGCTGGGCGATGAACGCACCAATCAGGGCGTCAAGTTCTTCGGCATGTTTCACGCGGTCGGCATTTGTGCGAAAGCGCGGATCGTCCACTAGATCACCCCGGCCAATCGCATGGAACGCGCGTTGCGCCATCTTTTCCGTCGAGGCGGAGAGCGCCACATAGCCGCTATTCTTGCATGGGTAGACATTGCGCGGCGCGGTAGTGCTGGAGCGGCTTCCCATCCTCTGTTTAACCTTCCCGGTTAGCCGGTAATTTGCAGCGTGCGGGCCCAGAATCGCAAACAGAGGGTCCAGAAGAGGAAGATCAATTACCTGTCCACGTCCACCGTTTTTTTCAACCTCACGTAGCGCGATCATTGCACCGGCGGCGCCGTACAATCCGGCGACGCCATCGGCGAGATACATAGGAGGCAGCGCCGGCTCCCGGTCGGCAAATCCATTCATCGCTGCGAAGCCTGACATGGCCTCAATCAGCGTGCCAAAGCCGGGGCGCCGGTGATACGGCCCCGTCTGGCCCCATCCTGAAATGCGGAGAACCACCAGTTTTGGATTGCGTTTCAGAAGTATCTCCGGCGCCAATCCCATCTTCTCGAGAGTTCCAGGCCGGAAGCTCTCAATGAAGATATGCGCAGAAGGAACCAAGCTAAGCAGCAATTCCCGTGCCTCCGGCTTGCGGAGTTCCAGGCACAAACTTTTCTTGTTTCGGGCGTAAATTTTCCAATGCGTGGAAACGCCATTTACACGCCAGGCGCGCAAAGTGTCGCCGGCAGGTGGTTCGACCTTAATTACCTCAGCGCCGAAGTCACCGAGGACCTGCGTCAGTAGATTGCCGGCGAATAGACGCGACAAATCGAGCACGCGAAGCCCCGCCAGGGTGCCGCGGGCATCCGGCGTGTACTTGCGTTTCTTCAACGGCGGCTTCATGAGATGGCTCCGCACGGATCAAAACAATGATTTCTAATAACAATGAGATGCCTGTCATCCAGGGTTTCGGCCGGTTCGCTGGCGCTAATGCCGTCCCAGCTCATCCTCAAGCTCGCAAAGCAAAACCGGATGGCGAAGCCGCTGGCAGTCGATAGCCTCCTCCAAGGTATGCGCCATCCCACGCGGAAGCGATCGGTTGTAGCAGCCGGATTTCTCGCTGCCATGCTGCAGGACAGCGTTCAGTGGCATGCAGGCCTAGAGCGTCGGGCAAAGTATATTACAGAGATGGTTCAGGAATATGATTTGGAGGGTCGTCAAAGTGGTCGTCGTCCCCTTTAGGGTTCAT
Organism: Acidobacteriota bacterium; assembly: GCA_003224085.1. Lineage (GTDB taxonomy): Bacteria > Acidobacteriota > Terriglobia > Acidiferrales > UBA7541 > Acidiferrum. The sequence goes on from QHYK01000098.1 coordinate 14,617, forward strand.
CCGATAACTGCCATCATCACACCCGTGCCCATACCATATTTTGTACCTGTAGAAATGGGAACCGCGTGGCCTTCGCTGGTATGGGGACATTCATGCTTTGCAAGACTATGCTCGTTATGTGCGCACCGTCAAAAAACAGCTGATTTTGGGCAGCACCACTTGCGACAATAGCGAGTGGAATCAGCTCACTGCAGACCGAAGAGGAGTGGGTTCTTGGGCCGATTTGGCGTCGAGGTCGCACTCCCAGCGCGCACAAGGTGACAGAATGCCGTATCAAACCAACTCCTTTGGAGCGCCTCAGGAAGCGATCAAGATGTCTTTGCAATTCAAACGGATGGCAGCGGCTGTGTGGAAGCCTTTTGGTACAGTCGGATGCAGCGCTGGACAGTGCCAATCGAAGTATCGAATCTCACTTACACCTCCCATTGCGTACGCTTCAAAGATGGACCGCCGCGTCCTGGTTTAGATACGTCCGTGGCGGCCGACCGATCCGCCTGCCCTTTGCCCGTGGGTTGCGCATGCCAGCCCTGACGTCAGGCTACCCTCGAGCTCGCCACTCCACCCAGGACGGTGAAGACCATTTTCCCGTCGGAGTGCTGGTGTCGAGCTGCTCCGAGAACGAGATGAAATCAATGCCCAGGCTTCGGAAATTCTCCAACGCACTGAGCAGATGCGACTTATGGCGGATACCGGAACAGTTTGTAGCCCCAGCGGTTGTGCCCGTGGTGCCCGCCACTACGTTCGACGCCAGCGGCACCGCCACCGGCCACCTGCCGAGCTTTCCCACATTTTCCTGGAAGGGAGCCTATCAGTACGGTTCCGTTTACTCACTCTTCGTGCCAACACCAACGTTGGCAACAACATTTTCAGCTTTCCTTAATGGGAACCTTTCGGGCAACGGTACAGCTCTGGTCCACCATTCCTTCGGAATATTTTGGTGCGGCATAGGGTACGCGTTGCAGGGATACGTACCGGGGAGCCCTTGCTTACAGGATAATGGCAATGACGTCAGGTGAGGATATTACCAGAAAGATGCGGGTGCAAGTGGTTTCCAGGATTTTTCAGCTCAGCATCCAACCTGGGTCGGGATAGTCCTGACGGAAGCCTTCAAGTCCTTTAAAGCAGCCTACGCCAAATACGCAATCGTGACTCGGCTAGGCACGTTCACGAGCTCTGTTCCCGATCAAGAATATGTCGCTTATGTTTTGGGAGACTCCCCGTGGCCTACCTATGGACTGACCATCAGAACAACTCCAAGCAGCAAGGTTTATTACTTCGGGTTCATGGAAGGCGCTCAAGTGGCGCTAGGACAACCATCCGATCCCAATACTGGCGCTGGTTGGACTAACTACAGTCCTAACTTTCCGCCGCAAGACACCGCGCGTTTTGTAAACATGCTGCGCGCCGTGGGCAAGGGAATCGGAAACACCGCAGCACACGAAATGGGACATCATCTTGAAGACTACGGTGCGGTGCACAGCATCGGAGTGTTCCCCAACATGGATTGCGGTGCTAGTCCGGATAACAAACTAACGCACGTCAAGCCTAACGCGGTCTGGACGGGCGTTCTGATTGAAACTGGAATAGCGTTTTTGCTGGAATGGGGGTACGCGCGAAGGCTGTCCTCTTCTGCTTGCAATTCCTGAATTCCGCGGGAACTACTTTACCCAATCGGCGGGCGGATACGCGATGCGCCAGAAGCTCGGTGCAGATCCTTTGAACTCTACTGCAACTTTAGTCGGTCCCGCCGACTCTTTCTTCACGTAGACCACGCGGCACTCTTTCTGTTCGCCGCTGTTTGTGTTTTGCAGGAAGAGCTTTTGTTCAGGTGCTACTTTTTCCACAAGGGCCATCAGCGCGCCGTGCGCGCTGACAACCAAGGTTTCTGTTCTTTCAGAGAACTGCGGTCCTTCTGTGGGGCGCCGGTGAAGGACAACTGGAACGCTCAACTCAATGCGCTGACTGCGGCGCCTCCTCGACCATTGTTGTGAGTTTCTGAGTTGCTGGGTGCTCATAAATTCTGGCTACACGCATATTTTACACTTGGCGAGTAGTCCAGCGAAACACGGCCAGCAGGCGTACAGGCGCCCCCATGTACTATAAAACACATCAAATCTCGACCTACCATTGACCGCACGACTAGCCAACCTTAGAGTCATGTTTGAAAGTCAAAGCTGAGTCATCGAAGTCTCCTGCTTTCTAAAGATACGAGAGGCCCCAGCCCATGAAACGTATCACGCCGTTGCTTCTTTGTTTATTCGCTGCGTTCCCAAGCACCACTCACGGTCAAACCTCCAACATTGCACGCGTGCAAGTCTCTGCGGGAACGGTCCTGACGTTTTATCTCCACGCTCGGCTTAACCCTACCAGCGGCAACAGTGTAGACGGCTTGCCAAAGGGAACTCTCCTTCGCGTCAGAATGCTCGATTCGATCGATTCAGCTGTAAATCCCGACGGGACAGGATTTCACGGCGCTGTCGTATCAGGTCTAACTTCGTCGGGCGAACTGGTGATTCACTCAGGATCCGAAGTGCGAGGGATACTCGCCATGCTGAGGAGCCGAAGCCACCCGGAAGGATTCCGATATGAGCTCCTGATCACCGACCTCACGGACCATGCGAAGTCTTATACTCTGACAGCCTCACTCAATCCTTCACTTTCGGATTCCCCTGTCGCCTCGACTTCGAAGCAAGCCACAAGAGTCAACTCGAGGTCATCGGAAGCCGACGCCACCCATTAGCAGTCCCGACTTGTTCGACGAGGTGGTCAGGTTTGCATGCAAGTTCGACCAGTCCAATGGAAGGATTTCCCGTTCTAGTACTGCTTTAGATATTCACGTGACCATTTACAGTTTCTGTAATCCCAAGATCTAGAAGGAGTTGATCGCGTTAGGGATTGCCTGGGAGAATGGCTACTCGTCTGCGCTAGCACAATGCCCCCCAAATACATTCTGAGGAGTGTCCTGATGAAGAACCTGCATCGCAGTTTTTTTGGCGCCCTTGCTTGTTTGATGTTTGTCACAGTACTCTGGTCGATGCCCCCAGCCACCGACAACCCTCAACCAGTCGCAACAGCCCAGACTCCCGCGTCTCAGTTATCCGTCTCGGGGAAGATTACCGCCGTTGCCAAGGATTCCTTCACTCTGGCTGTTGCAGGTGGCCAGGTTTCCTCCGGACAACAGTTCGCCCAGGAAGCTCCTAACGCGAAATCAATGACCTTCCACATCGACAAGAACACTACGATCGAAGGCAAACTGAAAGTCAACGCCAATGCAGACGTCACCTATCGCGAGGATAACGGCAAGAACACCGCGATCAGCGTGCACGTTACCGCGTAACTTGTTATCAATTCGCCAAGGAGTTCCAGATTCTTTTAGACTCTGAAGAACTGCCGATAGCGCCGTCCGTCTTCTGAGTGCTCCCGCCTCGCCACTATCGTCCATGGACGGGGTCTGCGTTGCCTTCTCCTTAGGTCTCCTTAGGTCTCCTTAGGCGGGGCAACGCGGATGATTCATTCGCGCCGATAGCATTTGAGGTGAACGCCAATCGACGCCGCAGCGGGAATAGGCAAGAACGGTATCGTACGTTACGGTCCAAGCTGGCTGGCTGCTCGCGGTCAAGGTAGCTCGTGGGTTACGACGCCAGCGCAGCAGCCAAGGCTGCTCTCAGTCAGCACAGTCAGTAATTGGATTTGGCGGGCGACTGCAACGCCATCAATCTACGGGACTTTGTAGTTCGGGGGTGGTGTTCGATTTGTACGTACTTCACCTCGGGAGGACCTGCGTCTGCCCCTGTTGTCTCCTGCTGCTCTCGCTTCTGTTGCCTTGGGGCGCGCGCCGTGCAAGCATTTTCTTGCGAACTTCTAACTGCTGCTCAGGTGTCAGCGCTTTGAAAACCTCACCGCGGCCCATACACCGGTACCCGTCCAGCATCGCCCTTTCTGCTCCCGGCTCAACTCTTCGTCTCTGGCCACGAGATCCATACGCGGTTTCATCTTCTTGCGTATCTGGGCAATCTTTGCTTTCTGTTCAGGCGTGAAAAGTCAGCCCGGCAAAATCGTCTGGTGGGGGAGTGACTTTCCTCGGTCGAATCGCAGGTGAGGCCGCGCGCGGAGCCGGTACCGGAGCAGGAGTGCTCTACGCGCGGTTCAGAACTGGTTCCAAACACAGGAAAACCAGCCCAGCTGCAACCCGCCACTCCTTTGGCAAATCGGTTCGTGTTCATGCACATCGCGTTTTTGAGCGAGTGATTATTCACTCGACCGCACTACTCGTCGCCGTCATCCAGCGCGCCATCTCATACTCTCGGCCGCTTCCCACCTCACTTCCCGTCACCGTATCGTCCGGGACTCGGCTTCGGAGCTCTCCGGATGAATCAACAAGCCCTCAATAGATCGCCGCCGCGATCCTCGTGGGCTTCGGTGCAACTCACCCTAATGCTCAGGTCGAGGGCTTGTCGAACCCATTCCGCAATTGACATGTGACGGGTGCGCGCAGCGACGCTGCAGATCCCGGCGGAGGTCATGAAGCCGGTCAAGGCTTGGCATGAACCCGCGACATAGTGACAGAATGAAATGGCAACTCCTTGCAAACAAAACAGTTCGCACCGACCACCGAGGCAGTCAGGCCAAGGCACACCGACAGGCTCGAAACCGATCCATCTTTGCAAACCCTATTCGACGGTGCCGGCGGCGCTGGTCTCCGGGCACCACTTTCCACAGATCCCGCAGATTCTCGCGCTTGAACTAGAGTGGAACCTGGATTATGCTGCGATTCCTTGCTGAAGCAGTTGCGAAGGATCTTGATGGTATGCTTGATGCAATCCTGCGATCCTTGACGCGTCGGCAACACGGTTCGTTGTGACACAATGTTCACACCTCAGCGCTGGGAGAGCGCCTAGCCCTGCTGTCGCGTTCGATGACGGCCTCCTCCCGATCGATAGCAACTGGTCCTATTTTGAGAGGCTCACCCTGGTCCCTCAGACTGGACCTTATCTAACTGGCCCCGACTTTCGTTACTAAGGAAGCTTGAAGAGGGGACCTCGCTAATGAGTCGAAAAAGATCGATCCCCGACACTGTCAGCGCCGGCAGGAGCCGTATCGTTCCGTACTACCGAGGCGAGGACTTCAGAATGCGCCATGCGCGTCGTCTAAGCGCAAATCTGGAACAGGAGGCCAACGTTCGCCGCTGGTGTGGGCAGCGGGGACTGACGCTAAGGATAACCAATGAAGGGCATCATTGGCAGATCACGGACGGAGGTTTCCTGGCCGAATGGTGGCCATCGAGCGCAAAACTCGTGATTGGCAAAAAATGGCATGACGGAATTCATTGTCATGACTACAAGCAAGCGCTGAAAGTTATCGAGGATTTCCACAGGAAGAAGCGGCTCTGATTGGCATCGCGGGCATGAAATTCGCAGCGGCCTTGCAGCAGTTTGATTACGGCCCGCTGTGTTAAGGAAGGGTGGATCTGCCATGTCGCAAGTTGATTCTAGCTCTGCGAAGAAGAGCACAGAACTAACGCTCATCGACAGGCTATCGCGGCTGTCGTACCAGCAGACGCTCAAGCTGCTGGGAAGCGAGGGGCCGAAGTTGCTGCGGGCTGGGGATAGCTGGGATTTTCGCATCGAGGAAGACGTGTGCTTGAGTGAGGATTTGTTCCGCCTTAAGTTCCCGCTGGCGCCTGGCGAAACTGAATCCCCGCCTGTCGTCACGATCAGCCTTATGGATACATCTAACGGCCGGCTGCAGTGGCACTGCACAGTGTGCGAGTCGTTGTGCGAGCATGTCGGGGCGGCTTTCTCGTTCATTCTCGACGAAAAGATGACGCTGGGCCTTGCGGCGCCTCCGCCCGAGCGCGTGCCGGTCGAGAGCCTGAGTGAACAGGAACTTATCGAACGGGCCATTGAGGAGCGGCGGGAGCGGGCGCGCACGGAGCGAATGATCGTCAAGTCAGCGGAACCGGAGCAGCCGTGGACCGATTACGCCGTGAGCAACACGATCTCCGGCAAGACGTACCGCGTCGCGGTGCGCGGGCGCGAACTGGGCGACTCTTATTGCGCGTGTCCTGACTTCCGCACGAACACGCTCGGGACCTGCAAGCATATCCTGCACGTGCTTGCGAAGCTAAAAAGGAGATTCACTGAAACGGAGCTGAAGCGGCCTTACCACCGGCGGACGATTGGCGTTCACGTGCAGTACCGCGATCAGGCGACTCTTCGGCTCCTTCTCCCCGAAAGACTCGATCCGGAGGCCAGCGAGGTACTTGGAAAGCTACGTGACCGGGACATCGAGGACGTGCCAGACCTGCTCAAACGGATTCAGCATCTGGAGCGGCGCGGACGCACGATCAACATCTACCCCGACGCGGAAGAATTCATCCAACGGCGGCTGCTGCAGGACCGCCTTGCGCGCCGAGTCGCCGAGATCCGGCGCCAGCCGGAGTCGCACCCTCTGCGGCGCGAGTTACTCAAGGCCGAATTATTGCCGTATCAGCTCGACGGCATTGCGTTCGCCGCCGGCGCCGGCCGCGCGGTGCTTGCCGATGACATGGGGCTTGGCAAAACCATCCAAGCCATCGGGGTGTCGGAGCTGCTCGTGCGCGAGGCTGGCATATCGAAGGTGCTCGTCATCTGTCCCGCTTCGGTGAAATCGCAATGGCGGAACGAAATCCGGCGCTTCTGTGACCGCGATTGCCAATTGATCGTCGGCAGCATCGCCTCTCGAGGCGCCCAATACGCCAACGACTGCTTCTTTACCGTATGCAACTACGAGCAGGTGCTGCGTGACATCCTCTCGATCGAACGGGTGAATTGGAACCTCATCATTCTCGACGAAGGCCAGCGCATCAAGAACTGGGAAGCGAAGACCAGCCGCGTGATCAAGGGGCTTCGTTCGCGGTTCGCGCTCGTGCTGTCGGGCACGCCGCTCGAAAACCGGCTCGACGAATTGTATTCAATCGTGCAGTTCATCGACGACCGGCGGCTCGGCCCGGCGTTTCGTTTTTACAACCATCACCGCGTCGTGGATGAAAGGGGCAAAGTGCTCGGTTATAAGAATCTGGCCGAGCTACGCGAAAAACTCCAGCCGGTTCTGCTCCGCCGTACACGGCAGTCCGTAAGCCAGCAACTACCGCCGCGCACGAACGAAATCATCCGCATCACGCCCACCGAAGAACAAATCGACCTGCACCGTTCACACATGCGGCTCGTCAGCAGAATCACAAGGAAGAAGTTTCTCACCGAGATGGACCTGCTTAGGCTGCGGAAGCACCTGCTCATGTGCCGCATGTCCGCTAACAGCACATTCCTCGTGGACAAGGAGGCGCCCGGGTACTCCTCGAAACTCGAAGAACTCGACGATTTGTTCGATCGGCTGTTTTCAGAAGAGAACCGTAAGGTGCTTCTCTTCTCGGAATGGACCACAATGCTCGACCTGATCGAGCCTCTTCTGGAGAAGCGTGGCCTTCCCTTCGTCCGCCTTGACGGTTCGGTGCCGCAAAAACTGCGGCAGGGGCTGGTCCACGAATTTCAAAGCAATCCCGGCTGCCGCTTGTTCCTGACGACCAACGCGGGCTCGACCGGGCTGAACCTGCAGGCGGCGAACACAGTCATCAATGTCGATCTCCCTTGGAACCCTGCGGTTCTCGAACAGCGCATCGCGCGAGCTTACCGCATGGGCCAGGAACAGCCGGTTCAGGTTTTCGTCTTGATCACCGAGGACACCATCGAAGAAAAACTGCTAGCCACGCTTTCCGCGAAGCACGATTTAGCCCTTGCCGCCCTAGACGCCGAGAGCGACGTGGATAAAGTTGATCTCGCCGGCGGCATCGAGGAACTCCGCCGGCGTCTCGAAGTTCTGCTCGGCGCCCGCCCCGAAGCCCCATCTGACCAGAGTCTCCGCCGCGAGAGTGAACTCGCCGTAGCCCGGGCTGCCGGCGAACGCCATGCCCGCCGCGAAAGACTCGCCGTCAGCGGCGGTCACCTGCTTAGCGCCGCGTTTCAATTCCTTGGTGAACTGTTGCCGGCGCCATCGGATTCCTCGGAATCGACGGCGGCGACGACTGCTTTGGCAGCAACTTTGAAACAGAACCTCACCGATCTCGTGGAACCGGACGATCGCGGCCGTCCGTGCCTGACCTTCGCGCTGCCAGACGCGACTGCTCTCGATGGTCTGACTAACGTCCTCGCGCGCCTGCTGGTCCGGACTCAGTCCGCAAACGGGTTGTGACTTCTAGGTGTTGTCCTTCGCCCAAACTCCGGCCGACTGTGAAATCAATAACAGAGCTGCCGGCGTCTCACCAGCGTTCTGTTATAACTCCCAACCATGTTTCGCTTCGTCAGACTTTGCTTCGGAACCATGGTCCGCCTCTTTCGCGCGCGTCGCGGTCTGCTCCCGGAGAATCTAGCGTTACGCCAACAGCTCACCGTGCTAAAGCGGCGCCGTCCACGCCCGGGCCTGCACCCGTTCGACAAACTGTTCTGGGTCGCCGCAAGTCGATTCTCGTCAGGATGGAAACAATCGCTGATCGTGCTTACACCTGAGACTGTAGTGCGGTGGCACCGGGCCGGTTTCCGCTGGTACTGGCGGCTGGTCGTCCGGAGCCAGGACGCAGGTTGGGAGACGACGGACGTCGAAGGAAGTTCCAGAATTGATCTTCCGGATGGTTGTTGAAAATCCAACGTGGGGCGCACCTCGCATCCATGGCCAGCTCCTCATGCTTGGTTTTGATGTTTCCGATAGAACGATCTCCCGCTGGATGCGCCGTGCACCCAGCCATCCCGAACCAGCCAAGCGCTGGCTTGCCTTTCTTCGCAACCATCGAGAGCGATTGCCGCAATGGATTTCTTCACGGTCCCAACGATCACCTTCGGCGTACTATTGCTTTTTCATCATCCGTCATGATCGGCGGCGGATCGTGCACCTCAACGTCACAAAGCGTCCGGCCAGCTGTGGATTGTGCAGCAATTGCGAGAAGCGCTTCCGTTTGGGACGGCTCCAAGCTTCGTCATCTTCGATCGTGATGCCCAATATGGGGTGGAGGTCCCCGCCGCGATCCGATCGATGAAAATCAAATGTGCCCGCACATCGTTGCGGAGTCGGACTGCGTCATCGTTACGATCGGGCTGCCTGATCCAGGCTAGCCTTAATGTGTACACAGCACACGCGCGCAGGAGCGGGTTTCCATCAAAGAGAATGCTCGCGCTCCTTGAGCATTCTCGGTCGGATTTGGACTATCTCTTCGGGTGGTCGCGAAAGGGAATCGCGCCATTTTCGGCGCGTATGAGATTTTGGCGAGCCACAACACAGGGGATGAAGGCGGAACAGCCCGACCTGCCGAAAATTCGGTTCGAATCCCGAGCGCTGTTTGTGTCCAGACACTGTCTTGACAGAGCTGTCGCACCCCTCTACTCTTACCGTGAGGATGTCGGTTCGTGAGGAGGTAGTATGCCGGTAAGGGCTGTTGCCCTGAAAGAGGAGGGTACGCACCCGCCGTCCGAGGGAGTCCTCGCTCGCTTCGCAGAAGTACGGCCTGTGCGATCCTTGAAAGACCTTGAAAAGGTGAAGGAGGAACGACCGGACATCGTTTTGATGGATGTTCGCATGCCGCAGGTCGATGGAAAAGAGGTTGTAGAAGTTCTTCGTCAAACGCGGCCAGCGCCGGTTCTGGTGCTCTTTGATTCCAAAATGCAGCCGGCGACCTTGCTCAAACATTTGAACAGCCTGGGCACACTCAAAACTACTCGGCATGGCCGGTCGCGCAGCCTCTCTCAAGTCGTCCGGCTCTTGGGAGTATCGCAAGAGGTTCTCAGCCGAATCTTGAACGTCTCTGCTCGAACGGCGCATCGTTGGCTCAAAGGAACACGCCCCCGTCGGACCCGGGAACTGGAAAGGCTATTTGAGATTGTTGCCCTGCTTGAACAAACGCTCCCGAATGACCAAGCTATTCGGAGCTATTTGTGCCATACCAATCCCGCCCTCCAGGGCGAGAAGCCTATCGACCTGCTGATCGGAAGAGAATTTGACCGCGTGTCGGCGGATCTCCGAGCCGTTCAAGAGGGAGTCTACGTCTAATTGGCCCTTCCTCCGGACCTACCCCGGTCTCCTCTTTCGACAGTCGTGTTCCGGGTTGTTCGTGAAGGTTTAGACCCATTAGCGAAAACAGCAAGCTTGAAAGCCGGTGGCCGTTTCAATCCGCCAAATGAGTTTGGCGCGCTCTACACGTCACTTGAGGCCACGAGCGCCGCCAAGGAAGTCGCGAGAGGTTTAAGACAGCGCGGAGTTGATCCCGACCAATTCCCGGAAGGCGCGTGGTGGGTTTACGAATTGGGAGTGAAATTGGAAGCCGTTCTCGATCTCACCGACGCGGATGTTCTTCAGAAAAGTGGGATCGCGGAGGGTTCTCTGACCGGCAGCGACGTGAATGCAACGAGGCAGCTTGCTGCGGAAGCAAGAGAACGGGGCTACGAGGCTTTGCTAGTTCCGTCCGCCGCCGCTCCCAGGTCCAAGAATTTGGTCCTCTTCCTGGACAAAATGTCGGCACGCCCGAATGTGCTCAGTTCCAGGACAGTCACGCTGAGCGGACGAGCTACCTAAACAGCAACGCTTCGCTCTCTGACGATGGAAATTGGATGAGCGAGGCGGAGACAATCTAGCTAAGCTAGCTTCTGCTTATCTGCTTGCTCCAGCAAACCACGATATCTTGGGCTTCGCCGGGGCTTGGACAGCCAGCCTCAACATCTTTCGCCTGCTTGTTCGTAACGCTCCTGACGGACTCGCGGCAGGACAAATTGCCCGGCGCTTATGTCTTCCGAGCCCAACTCTTTCTTTCCATCTGAACGTCTTGGCCGCCGCTGAACTCGTGCGGCCCCACAAGAACGGTCGCTCCATCCGCTATTCGGCCAGCTTGGAGTGCGTGAATCGGCTGACCGACTTCCTGATGCACCCTTGCCGTGGTCGCGCACATTCGCCCCCGTTACGGCAACTACGACGAGCTTCTAATGAGTGGATATGAGCGCAGCGAAGCCCGCGCTGAGATTCACGACGAGGTCGACCGCGTGCTCAACCGATGGCGCAATCCGCTTTGAGCCTGATCTGAGGCAATTCCGTTTTTTTTCCACAGGCAGTCAGACCTTCCATCAAGCTCACAAACAGATACCCGATACAATCTGCTAATCTTGAGCTGGCACGATGTCGCTGGTTTCTCTAGCGCCGGTCCTGACCCCGCATGGCCGACTGATCGCCGAGCGAGACGAGGACGCTCCCGCGCTCGATGCCGAGCTTGCTCAGCCGATGGAAGGTGCCTTCACCCGCGGATCGGGACATGGCCTCCTTGCGCTCGGTGCCGATGAAATCGGCGTCGCTCTTCCCCCGGCCTTCTCGTTCTGGCGGGAATTCGCCGCGCTTTATCTAACGGGCGTCTGTACGCGGCCCATTGACGCCGCCGAGCCACATCGCGCTCACCCACCGACTCCTCCCAAATCAGAACTCGACCAGTTCGTGCTGGCTGCGCCTCCGATGACAGGCGCCGAGTACCTGAGCGCGGCAATCTTGAGCGATCTCTGGCAGGAGCTCGATCAGGCGTTTTGGGCTGAACTGACGGAAGCGAAGTGCAGCATCGAGGAGTTTCTGAAGCGGCGCAATCCGGCGTGGAACCTGGTCGGTCGCGTGCACTTCAATCTTGCCGAAAACCGCAAGGATGAAGCCGCGCCCTTCGCCTTTCTTGCCACTTACACGACGCGGCTTTCCGCGCACGCCAAGGCTCAGCATGTTCCGCTCGGCCAGGCCTTGCGGGAGTATGCCGGCGCGGAAAACCGAGACCGATTGCTCTCCCTGCTTCTCCCTGTCCAGCGCGCGGCGGAGAGCTGTTCGTGGCTTAAGGCCATGGTCGACACAGGAGAGATTTTCCACCCGCTCCGGTGGGTTCCCACGCAAGCCATGCAGCTTTTGCGCGATGTGGAGAAGCTTGAAAGCGCCGGCGTAGTTGTACGCATGCCGGCGACCTGGCGAGCAAGTCGTCCTCCGCGCGCTCAGGTGACGGCCACTGTCGGCGGCAGGCCACCATCGGGGCTGGGGCAGGCTGCGCTCCTCGACTTTCACCTGGAAGTGGTCCTCGACGGCGAGAGGCTAAGCAAGGCCGAGGTGCAGGAGTTGCTCCGCACCTCCGATGGGCTTGCCCTGGTGCGAGGTCGTTGGGTCGAGGTAGACGCCGAGCGCTTGCGGGAAACGCTAGAGCATTTTGGCGAGATTGAGCGCACGGCCGCTGAGCAAGGCATTAGTTTTCAGGAAGCCATGCGCATGCTCGCCGGCACCGATGTCGCGGCGGACGGAAATTCCACCGCCTCGGTCGCGGAGTGGGGAAAGGTTGCCGCCGGCCCCTGGCTTGCGGAAACACTAAAGGGACTGCGTACCCAGGAGGGTCTGGCGCGCATCGATCCGGGCCCGGCGCTGAAAGGGACGCTACGCCCCTATCAGCAAGTTGGCGTGCGGTGGCTGTATCTGCTCGCGCAGCTTGGCCTGGGGGCCTGCCTGGCCGATGACATGGGACTGGGCAAGACCATTCAGTTGCTGGCGCTGCTGCTCGTACTCCGTCAGCAATCTGACGGCGCCCGGGCACCCAGCCTTTTGGTGGCCCCCGCCTCTCTGCTCGCCAACTGGGCGTCGGAGCTCGAACGCTTCGCGCCAAGTTTGAAAGCCGTAATCGCGCATCCCTCCGAGATGCCTGCCGAAGATTTAAAAAGAATGACGGCGGAAAAATTGCGGAAGGTGGACGTTGTGATCACGAGTTACGGCTCGCTGCTGCGCCTTCCCTGGATCGCCGACGTCTCCTGGAATCTCGTCGTGCTCGACGAAGCGCAAGCCATCAAAAATGCCTCTGCCAAGCAGACCCAGGCGGTGAAGAAGCTCAAGGCAGGCGTGCGGTTTGCCCTCACCGGCACCCCCATCGAGAACCGTCTGGGCGATCTTTGGTCGATCTTCGATTTCCTGAATGCCGGCCTGCTCGGTTCGGCCAAGGAATTTACAAGTTTTACCAAGCGCCTGGCCGCGCTGCCGCACAATCCCTACCGCCCCTTGCGAGAGCTAGTGCGGCCTTATATTTTGCGGCGGCTGAAGACCGACAAAACGGTCATCGCCGATCTGCCGGATAAAACTGAAGTCAAGGCGTTCTGCCAGCTCAGCCGGAAGCAGGCGGCGCTTTATCAGCAAGCCGTCGAGGAGCTTGAACGGCGGCTTAAGAAAGTTGAAGGTATCGAGCGTAAAGGCCAGGTGCTGGCGTTCCTGGTGCGGTTAAAGCAGATCTGCAACCATCCGTCGCAGTGGCTGGGCGACGGCGCATGGAACCCGGAAGACAGCGGCAAGTGGGCCCGCTTGCGCGAGATCGGTGAAACCATCGCCGCCAAACAGGAAAAGGTCTTGGTGTTTACGCAGTTTCGCGAACTGACCCGGCCGCTCGAAGCGTTTCTGGGATATGTGTTCGGACGCCCCGGGCTGGTCCTGGATGGCGAGACGGAAGTCAGAAAGCGCAAAGAGCTGGTGCGGCGATTCCAGGAAGAGGAGAGGATTGGTTTCTTCGTGCTTTCGCTCAAGGCGGGAGGCTCGGGACTCAATCTCACGGCCGCTTCGCATGTCGTGCACTTTGACCGCTGGTGGAATCCGGCGGTTGAGAACCAGGCGACCGACCGTGCCTTCCGCATCGGCCAGACCAAGAATGTCTTGGTGCACAAGTTCGTCTGCCGCGGGACGGTGGAAGAGAAGATTGACAAGCTGATTGAATCGAAGCAGCAGCTTTCGAAAGACTTGCTCGAAGGCGGCGCCGATCTTTTGCTCACGGAAATGAACGACGAGGATTTGCTGAGGCTCGTGGCGCTCGACCTAAACAGCGCCCAGGCGGAGGTGTGAAACATGTACAACGGAGGCTGGGGATGGCGACCGTATGTGTCTGTCGCGCAGCGGCAAGCGCAAGGGATGCGCAAGATCGCGCAGTTGAAGAAAAAGGGGCAGGTCGTCTCGCCTGTCGAGATTGAAGGCCGCGGCATTGCTACAACCTTCTGGGGAAAAGCCTGGTGCGAGAACCTGGAACGTTACAGTGATTACGCAAATCGTCTGCCCCGCGGCCGCACTTACGTGCGCAATGGTTCCGTCATCGATCTGCAGATTGCCTTCGGTGAAGTGAAAGCGCTTGTGAGCGGCTCGTCCCTCTATAAAGTCGTCGTGAAAATCACGCCCGTCAGCAAGGCGCGCTGGAAATCCATCTGCAAGGACTGTGCCGGGGCCATTGATTCCCTGGTGGAGTTGCTGCAAGGCCGATTTTCCAAGGGAGTCATGGAGCGAATTTGCAGAGAAAACAACGGACTGTTCCCCTCGCCAAAGGAGATTCAATTTTCGTGCAGTTGCCCGGACTGGGCTTATATGTGCAAGCATGTCGCCGCCGTGCTCTATGGCATCGGCGCGCGCCTCGACCGCCAGCCCGAGCTCCTGTTTCGGCTTCACAAGCTGGGCGAAAAGGAACTCATCAGCAGCGCCGGTAGAGAGCTTCCTCTCGCAAAGAAAGGAGGAGATTCCGGGAACATTCTGTCTACCGGCGATCTTTCTGAACTCTTCGGACTGGATCTCGCTAAAAGCAGCGCACCCACCTCCCCATTGTTTTCAACACGCGCAAGTCAGAACAAGAGTGCCAAGGAAATGCGAGGGCGCAAGCAGGTTGTCCGTCCCGGCGGGCGACAGCGGTCGCCATAAGCCATCAGCCGATGTCTTTTCTCTGTTCTCGTTGCTGCTGCTTGCATGCCCAGAGCAGTTGGCTCAGGAAAAGTCCTGGCCGGAACAACCACGGACCGATGGACGCGAAAGCAGTCCGCCGGCTGATAGGCGAGGCGACCAGCTGAAAGGCCTGAGCCGCCTGGGTCTGTGCTTGAAAGTGGGCGAGGGCCGGCGACAGGCTAGAGTCACTCATCTTCACTTCGAGCAGGAACCAAGGCTTGTGGTTTTTTACCACGAGAAAATCCACTTCGCGTTTCCGCTTATCGCGTAAGTAGCGCAACTCGAATTTTGCCAAATCCGAGGTCGGTCCAGCGATCGACCGCCTTGAGTAAATGGCAGGCGACCAGAGTCTCCGCCCGCGCCCGGTCGTCTGCGAGTCCGCTCCAGCCCCGCAGGAACCAATTCGGTTCTTTGCGCCGAGCTTTGGCTATATTCGTAAGCCAAGGGCGAACCGTGCATCCGTGTGCAGGCGGGCCAGCAAATCAACCCAGCGCCTCACCGTATCCACCGAGACTTGGATCTCGCAAGCGAGATTAGATTAGATCAATTGCTGCGCGCTTCGTTCAGCGAGAATTTGCATCAAGGTCTCCAAGGTCCCGACCTCGGCTACCTCCGGCGACTTCACGCAGGTCTTCCCGCGACAGTTGTTCCTGGCGGAGGGACCGCCATCGGCGCGAAAAACGGCGGTCGCGGCGGAGAAAAGGCTCAGGTAATCCTCCGTTCTCCCACCGCGCGTCCCATTCTGCCGACGAGATTTGAGCCGGTGGTCGAATCCGCGCCGAGGCAGTCGGTCCATCCATGAGATCACCGCTGATCTTGCGGGCAGTGTGGCAGGCAGCCGAAAGCCTGCCACCAACCGCCGGCGCAGGTTCGCGGGGTCGTGATCACGATCTGCGATACGGGACCGCTGGTAGCGTATCTAAACCCCAACGACCCATACCACTCTTGGGCCGTCGCGCTGATGAAGCAGGCGCGTTCCCCGATGCTGACGACGGAGCCGGTCCTCACCGAGGTGGCGTACTTCTTGCGGGCAGACCGCGTGGATGTCGATCCGTTGTTTCAACTGCTCGAGCGCGACGCGCTTCGGCTGGACCTTCAGGTTGCGGAACACTGGCCGCGGCTCCGGACTCTTATGTCACGCTTTAGCTGTCGGAATACAACGCCCAGGGTATGAAAAGACCAGTAAAACTGCAGACTGTCGCGCAGTACATTCCGTTGCGACACCGCCTCACCGCGAGATGTTGGACAGATGGACAGACACCGTCAATTGACAACTCCGCGGGATGTGCTTACGATTTTGAGCGCGTTTCATTTCCGAGACTGACAAATCCCTGATCCGCAATTGGCGAAGTATGCCGCCGCCATTCGTTCCCAAGTTGAGGTGCAGCATCATGAGTAATAGAGCCTTGTATCCCCTGGCCTTGATTTCCATGGGTGTGATCCTCTTCGCTTCGGCAAGGCTGGACGCCCGGGCTTCCGGTGAAGCAGTCTCGATCGGGAAGGACGACATCGGCGGCGTGGTGACCAGTACCAAGGGGCCGGAAGGCGGGGTGTGGGTCATAGCGGAGACGACGGAGGTTCCCACAAAATTCGTGAAGATTGTGGTCACCGATGATGCTGGACGCTACGTTGTGCCACAGCTTCCCAGGGCCAACTACAAAGTGTGGGTGCGCGGCTATGGACTGGTGGATTCCGTGCCGGTTCAGGCCACGCCCGGAAAAATCGTCAACTTGACAGCGGTGGTGGCGCCGAACGCCAGCGCCGCAGCGCAATACTACCCGGCCATTTATTGGTTTTCCCTGCTGCACGTGCCGGAGAAAAGCGAGTTCCCCGGCACGGGCCCCAAAGGCAACGGCATTCCGGAAAACATGAAGAGCCAGGGCCAATGGCTGCACCTGCTAAAGACGGATAGCTGCTGGTCGTGCCATCAGATGGGCGACAAGGCTACGCGGGAGATTCCCAAAAACCTGGGGCACTTCGATTCTTCGACGGCAGCGTGGGCGCGCCGCCTGCTTTCGGGGCAGGCAGGCAACAACATGATTAACGGGCTGGGGCAACTTGGCCCGGAGCGCGCATTGAAGATGTTCGCGGACTGGTCCGACCGGATTGCAGCCGGAGAATTGCCGCCGATTCCGCCGCGGCCACAAGGGGTGGAACGAAACGTGGTCATTACCGAATGGGACTGGGCCGACCCGAAGGCGTATCTTCACGATGAGATCGCCACCGACAAGCGCAATCCCACGCTGAATGCCAACGGCCGCATCTATGGAGCCGCTGAACTCAGCGTGGATTACTTGCCGACGCTCGATCCAGTCGGGGCCACGACGAGTCAGGTCAAGTTGGCGGTTCGGGATCCAAAGACGCCATCGAGCGCGGACGACAAGCCAGCTGCGCCTTCGCCGTACTGGGGAGACGAAGCCATTTGGAACAGCCAAGCCAACGTGCACAATCCGATGTTCGATGAAAAAGGAAGAGTGTGGATAACCTCCCGAATTCGCCCAAGCGCCAATCCAGCCTTCTGCAAGGAAGGGTCAACCCATCCTTCCGCTGCTTTGTTTCCGCTCAAGACTAGCGGGCGCCAACTCGCCGTATACGATCCAAAAACGAAGCAGCTCACGCTCATTGATACCTGCTTTGGCACCCACCACCTAGTGTTTGCCGAGGACGCCAGCAATACGTTGTGGACGAGCAGCGGCGGAGGCGGAGGAGCCGTGGGCTGGCTGAACACAAAGATGTTCGATGAGACGCACGATGAAGAGAAATCACAAGGA
This sequence comes from Acidobacteriota bacterium, assembly GCA_003224085.1. Classification (GTDB taxonomy): domain Bacteria; phylum Acidobacteriota; class Terriglobia; order Acidiferrales; family UBA7541; genus Acidiferrum. Next base: position 32,142 of record QHYK01000098.1, read on the forward strand.
TGGACGGCGCTTATCCTGGACACTAACGGCAACGGAACGCGAGATGAATATGTGGAGCCGGATCAGCCTGTAGATCCCACAAAGGACAAACGGATCAACGCTGCTTTCTACGGAGTCACCGTAAGTTCCCTGGATCGGTCGATCTGGGGAACGGTGTTAGGCTTCCCCGGGGCAGTGGTTCGGCTGAACCCGGGATCGAATCCACCGGCAACTGCTCTGGCTGAAATCTATGAACTACCATGGAACAGTCCAGACGCCCCGGCGCATGGGTTCTCGCCGCGTGGGCTGGACATCGACCGCCATGGAGTTGTGTGGACGGTCATCGCGAGCGGACACCTCGCAAGCTTCGACCGGCTGAAGTGTAAGGGAAGGCTAAGCGGACCTGGCGCGACAGGCCAGCACTGCCCCGAGGGGTGGACGCTCTATCAACTGCCGGGACCACAGTTGAAGGGAGTCAGCGACCCGGGAAGCGCTGAGGCCAGTTATTACGATTGGGTGGATCAGTTCGATACATTTGGATTGGGGAAGAATGTGCCGATTGCCACCGGTAACGGAAACGACGCTCTGCTCGCCCTTCTGCCCGATAGCGGCAAATTCGTGGTCCTGCGCGTGCCTTATCCGATGGGATTCTATGCAAAAGGGATGGACGGCCGGATTGATGATCCGAAAGCCGGCTGGAAAGGAAAGGGACTCTGGGCTACCTACGGCACGCGAACACCTTTTCATGCAGAAGGCGGAAGGGGAACGACGAGCAAGGTCTTGCACTTCCAACTTCGCCCCGATCCGCTCGCTCACTAAAAAAGGATTCTTGTGAATAAGCTGTAAAAAAACAGACGCAGGGGCAGATCGCGCAAAAATTAGGCTGTGTCTTGGAGCGAAATCGGAACAGTTTCCTTTTGCCTGCCACATGCGTACACCCTGAAAGACTGTTTGGCTGAGGTGCGGTTATGCAGACTTTTCGCGCCGACTTGCAATTAGCCTTCCGGATGTTCGCGAAAAAGCCCGGATTCACGGCCGTCGCAGTTCTTACCCTGGCGCTGGGCATCGCAGTGAATGCCACGATGTTCAGCCGCGTGAGCGCTTTCCTGCTGCGGCCACCCGTCCGCGCTCCCCGAGCGCATCGAAGCTCTACCGACTGGCGTTGGCTGGCAGGCCGCGAACCAGGGTTATGGCCAGCACCAGGACGTGGGGGTTCTCAGGCAAAGTGAGGGTTCGAACCGTCTTCCTGTCGTCGAGAGAGAAGGAGTAGCCGTAGACGTGAAACTCACGTTCATCCCTGCGGCCGTCGCCGGTGAGGCGATAAGGCAGCAGGACCGCTTCGGACTCGCCGGGGAAGTTTTCGGGTGTGTACCAATCGCTGAGGCTCTGAGTGAAAGAAGAAGACGTGCCGTCGGCGTAAGTCAAGGTGAAAACCTGTGATTCCTGGTTCCCGTTAACACCCAAGGCGAGCATCTTAAGGCCATCGAATCTTCCCTTTGGCAGCAGAATCGTTTGGCTGGTGACGGCATTCGGGGCGTTCGGCGGCGCGAAGAAGAATGTTGCCCCGCCCCATTTGATGGTAGCTTTTAACAGTTCGTCCGGAAGAGCGCTGCCTACTTGATCGATACTAGAACGTGAGCTGAACGCCGTCCCTTCGGTGTAAATTGCGCTGGCATTGTAAACTGTCGAAAGGTTGACCGGGCGATTCAGCGGCTTAGGTCTCGCCGGAGCAGGTGTCTTTGTTGCATCGTGCGCTGGAGAGATTTCGGCAGGCTCCACGGGGGTAGACTGCGATGGAAGCGATTTAGCTTGAGTCGGAAGGACTTGCGCTTCCGGTTGTCTCGACGCAAGCGACCAAAGTTTGGGAATTGCAGCTCCAAGGACGATGATACTCGCCCATAGCGCCCACTTTTTCCACGGGCTCCAACGTCCGGCCGGGGTGGCTTGCGCTTTCTCCGGAAGAGCGGCCGCGGAGATGGACTGCTGCGAGAGGAGCGCTCTCCTCAGGCGCTCCAAATCGGTGCGAATTTCGGCGGCGAACTGATACCGAAATTTGCGATCTTTTTCGAGCGCCTTCAGGATGATTTCTTCCAGCCGCAACGGAACATTCGGATTGAGATGCGAGGGCGCTTCCGGCGCGCGATGCAGAATCGCGTTCGTAATGGCTTCAGGAGTTTCCCCGCGAAATGGCACAATGCCCGTGGCCATTTGATACAGGACCACGCCGAAGGAAAACAGGTCGGCGCGCGCGTCGAGCTCTTCGCCGCGAACCTGTTCCGGAGACATGTAGTTTGGCGTGCCCATGGCCCGGCCCAACAGGGTGATCCCCGCCGGCGCGCCGTGTGTGGGTACTGCGGAAAGATTCGCGTAAGTGTCGGAAGTCCGCTGATGGATTAATTTTGCCAAACCGAAATCGAGGACTTTGGCGTTGCCTCGCCTAGTCACGAAAACGTTCGCCGGTTTAATGTCGCGATGAATGATGCCTTGAGCGTGTGCCGCGGTGAGAGCATCGGCAATTTCAATGGCCAGATCGAGCGTTTCCGGCAACGGCAGCGGTTTGCCGGAAATGCGGCGCTCGAGCGTCTGGCCGTCAAGAAACTCCATAGCGATGAATCGCTGCGGTTCGCCGGCTGCCTCACTTTCAACGGACAACTCCCCAACGTCATAGATGGTGCAGATGTTTGGATGATTCAAAGCGGATGCGGCTTGCGCCTCACGGCGAAAACGCTCGAGCGCGGCAGCGTCTTCCGCCATTTCGAGAAGGAGAAATTTCAGGGCTACGGCACGATTGAGCCGCGTGTCCAGAGCCTTGTAAACCACGCCCATGCCGCCGCCTCCGAGCCTCTCCAAGACCTGGTAGTGCGAGGCGCTTTGTCCCATCAATTTTTCGCGTGACGGGGTGGTCCGAGATGGTGCATGCGGCGAGGGCGGCACATCTTCGAATTGGACGGGGACCATGAAGCGGTAGCCGCGCCGCGCCAGAGTTTCAATGAAGTGCGGGTTCTCGGCAGAGTCGCTCAGGGCCTGCCGCAACCGGTTCATGGCCGCGCTGATGCTGTGCTCGAACTCGACAATGGTATCGTTGGGCCAAAGGCACTTGCGAAGCTCTTCGCGGGTCACGACCTGGCCGGGATGTTCCAGCAGGGTTTTCAGAATGCGAAACGGCTGGTCTGGCAGGCGGGCGGTCTTGCCGCTTTCATCCTCTAACTCACCCGCGCGAAGATCGAGGCGAAAGCCAGCGAAATGAGCCGCAACCGGGGATCTGGGGGAAACCTGCATGCCTGGGCCTTTGTTCTCCTCTATTGTAGGGTCATCTATTCTACGTGGCCTGACTAAATAGGGTTCCAGCCTTCCATCTACTTAGACTTTTATTCTTGAAAATTGTTCGCCGCAAGTTCCGGCTGTGCTTAACGCCGGACTCCAAGACTGCCGATAACTCATTGAAATTGCAGGACATCAGCACGTGAGGGAGAAATGAGGCGTTTATGACCCGGCCTGCATTGAGGGAGTCGAGCGCCTAAACCAGGCTCGCCTGTGACGCACAAAGCGTGCGGCCGAGGGCGACTTGGAAAGTGAACGGCAACAGAGATTAGACTCTGCAAGGAGGCAGGGGGGCCGGAACTGGTGGCTGGTGGCGGCGTCGATTCTGGTGATGGCCTCGATTCCGACAGCCAGAGCTATTGCCGGGCCCATGCCGGGCGGTCGGGCCAGGAGCACGGTCGCGCGAGCGTCGCTCGGGGGGCGCCCGATTCCAAGTCCTGATGTAAAGCTGACACTTCGGGTCTACAACTACGTCCCAATCGATCGCGTGACGCTGTCCCGGGCAGAGAAAGTGACCGACGCAATTCTTAAAGACGCAGGCATAGAAATCATCTGGATGGACTGTACTCCGCTACAAGGACAACTTCTTCCGTGCCCTGCGTGCCCATCGGACATGGGAACAAGCGACCTGGTGGTGAGACTTCTTCCGCGCCGCATGGCCATGAAATTGACGACCCCGAATGAACCGTTAGGTCTTGCTCAACAGTGCCCCGAGACGGAGCCGGCATGCGAGTTAACCGTCTTTTATTTCCGAGTCGACGAACTGGCGGGCGAAGAACATCGGCCAGAGCTCATTCTGGGACAGGTGATCGCGCACGAGGTGGCGCATGTTCTGATTGGGCCGGGCCATTCTGAGGAAGGAATCATGCGGCGGGAATGGTCGCGAGAGGAATTGCGGCGCATGTCGCTGGGACTTCAGTTGGGTTTCACCGGCGAGCAATCCCGGCGGCTCCAGGACGCAGTTCTGCGGCGGATGAAACTGCCGATGCCGAAGAGTTCAACGCGAACGGATTTCGTTGGCGGACAATCAAGAGCGTGTGAGTGAGCGGCCCACGGCTTGCACTCCGGAAAATAGAAATTGGAAAAGGGAAAAGGGAAAATGGAAATTCGAGGCAGAAAGCTGAAACAAGAGCAGAAGTTGTTGCTGCATGCATGGATTGGCGGGATGCATGGAGCGGATGAATTCTTTTCGTTGGACTTGCGGTAGCGAGTTTGCGAGAGTCGATGTGTATTCATAAACGTTTGCCACGACGCAACGTGTAACGGGAACCTTGCTGTTCTTCAAGAAGCCCCGACCCGCCTGCCGGTAGAAGCGGTGGTTTTGGACCACATGATCGGAAACAGAGAAAGCAGCGCTGCGAGCGCACAAAGCGCCAGGGGCGAGCCGTAAAAAAAAACGATAAGAAAAGGAGAAGGAGATGCACAATCTATTGAGTAAATCGATTTATCACAGCAGTTTGGCGAAGGCGGCGCTGCTGGCGGCCATGGCTCTTTGCGGTGCCACGACTCCGGCCCAGGCGCAAGAGGAGGTGAGCGGCAAATTCACTTTGCAGGGAAATGCGCGCCTGGGAGACAAAATTCTTGCGCCGGGTTCCTACCTGTTCACGATCGAGCCTGCAAGTTCAGCGCAGGCGTTGGGCGCGATTCCGGCGGCAGGCACACCAGTGGTGTTCATCGTACGTCCAGAAAAACTGGCGGGCCCGACTACCGTTGTATTCGCGATGGCTTCGAGAACCGAGAAGGCGCTGGATGCTAGCCAGCTCGTTCTAGCGACGGGGAAGAAAGAAGCCACCATGCAGTCCATGTACTTGAACGGACAGAAACTCCTGGTCGAGTTCGACTGGATGGGCGGCAAGGACAAGACTGTGATGCTGGCTCAGGCGGCGCGGCGGCAAGGAGGCGCTTCCTCGAAGGCAACGGATTGATTTAGCTGAACGGCGAAGTCGAAAAGCAGATTCCTCCGCCTCGGGCTGCGGAAGACCGCAGCCCGAGGGCCCTTCGGCTTCGCTCAGGGCAAGCGGGATGACAGGTTAGGGTGGGTGACTTTGATGCTGCGGCGCGGACCGTCCCAGCAGCCCGTCTCGCAGATTCGTCCAGTTTTGATGCGGCGGCGGGAAAATTTCGATTGGACGCGCTCGCCGCGCGCCTGTACTTTTGAAGATATGAACTGCGATAGCGAAACGATTCCGGTGGAATACCACGAAGTAGAAGTATTGCATGAGATCGGAAGCCGTATCGCGGCGGCCGATCCGTTGCCTGAAGTGTGGGGACGAGTTGTGGAGATTATTTCGGCCGTAGTGGAGACGGATTCCTGTTTTGTTTATGTTCTGGAGGAAGATGAACTGGTTCTGAGGGCGTCCAAGAACCCACATGCGGAAGCGGTGGACCGGCCAAAGCTGCGGGTGGGGCAGGGAATCACCAGTTGGGTCGCGGAGCACAAAACGCCCGTGGCCATAGCACGCAACGCCTTTCAAGATCCGCGCTTCCGGTCGTTCAACGAATTGCCCGAGGAACTTTTCCAGGCGTTCCTGTCTGTGCCGGTGTATACGCGGGAAAAGCTTGTGGGCATGATCAATCTGCAACACCGGCAGGCCCACGAGTACAGCCATCGCGAAATCCACTTGATTTCGACGATTGGATTTCTTGTTGGGGCAGAGATTGAAAGGGCGCGGCTGGAAGTGGAGAAGCTGGAGCTTTCCGAACAGTTGGAAACGCGGAAGGTCATTGAGCGGGCGAAGGGAATTCTGCAACGCGACCTGCAGATGAGCGAACAAGAGGCCTATGCCACGTTGCAGCGGCAGAGCCGGCAGCGGCGCAAGTCCATGAAAGAGGTTGCCGGAGCGATTATTCTCAGTGACGAGGTCAAACGCGTTCCGACAAAGCCGGCAGCGGGCTAGGTTTTTGCGTAGCCGGCAAGTCCGTGAGTCGTTGGCCGCCTTGCGCGCGGTTTTTTCTTCGCATTACTGTGGATTCGTCTGGATTTCTCTCCCCTTTAAGGCCGCAAACGGTTCCTTTTTAAGGTGACCAATCCGATTGTGCATCGTCTTAGTCTTTAGCCAGCCTGGCCGGTTCCGGAACAAAAGGCTGAATATCACGTATTCACGCATGAAGATGACGGGATGCCCTGGATGATGGATGATGGCCCCAACAGGAGAACCGCCGGCAAATTCTGAACGCAGGTGTTTTCATGAGTTTCAACCATTGGGTGGGGACGGTGATTGGGGATTTTAAGTATGCCCTGCGCACGCTGCGGAGGAGCCCGGGTTTTGTGGCTGTGGCGGCGATGACGCTGGCTCTGGGGATCGGGGCGAATACTGCGATTTTTTCCCTGTTGGATCAAATTTTGTTGCGGCTCCTGCCAGTGAAGAATCCTCAGCAACTGGTGCTGCTGACGATGCGAGGGCACCACTATGGGAACAATTGGGGTGGCAATGCCATTTCGCACCCGATGTTCCGCGATTTTCAGGCGCACAACGAGGTGTTTTCGGGAGTGTTTTGCCGCTTCCCGAATCCCGTGAGCCTGACGTTCGGCGGGCAGTCGGAGCGGGTGAATTCGGAACTTGTTTCAGGAACGTACTTCAGCGTTCTTGGAGTAAAGACGGTCCTGGGGCGCGCGTTCACACCGGAGGACGATCGCGTTCCATTGGGGCATCCGCTGGTGATGCTGACCTATGACTATTGGAGGCAGCGGTTTGGGGGCGATCCTGAAATTGTAGGCAAGAGCTTGCTTGTGAACGGACATAGCATGACCGTGGCCGGTGTGGTGCAGCAAGGTTTTGACGGTGTTGAGCTTGGCTACAACACAAAAATCTTTATTCCGATCATGATGCAGGAACAAGTCCTTGTGGTGCCCGTGAAAATGCTGACGGACCGGCGTAGCCGCTGGGTGAACGCGTTTGGCCGTCTGAAACCGGGCGTGTCCATCACGCAGGCCAAGGCCTCGTTGCAGCCTTTCATGCACTCGATGCTCGAAATGGAAGTGAAGGAAGCGGCGTTCAGTCACGCTTCGGCTTATGATCGCGAGCAGTTTCTGAAATGCTGGATTGACGTTTTGCCGGGTTCGCAGGGGCGGTCGTATACACGGCGGGAACTCTCGACGCCGCTGTGGGTGCTGATGGCGACGACGGGCATGGTGCTGCTGATTGCCTGTGCGAACCTGGCGAATCTTCTGCTGGCGCGAGCCACCGGCAGACAGAAAGAGATTGCGGTGCGGCTGTCGATTGGCGCGAGCCGTGGGCGCATTGTTTCGCAGTTATTGACGGAAACGCTTTCGCTGTCGGCGTTGGGCGGACTAGTGGGGCTGGCCCTGGCTTTCTGGGCAGACAAGGCGCTGATGAGGGTTTACCTGCCGGCGGACTCGACGGACCTGAATATTTCGACGCTGCCGGATTTTCGGATTCTGGCTTTTACGTTGGGCGTAACGATTGTGACGGGCATCCTCTTTGGTCTTGTGCCGGCTTTGCAGACCACGCGGCCGGATGTGGGGCGCGTTCTGAAGGATGAAGCGGGGGCGGTGGTCGGCGGCGGGCACGCGGGATTAAGGAAAACGCTGGTGGTCGCGCAGGTGGCGCTTTCGCTGTTACTGCTGATTGGGGCGGGTTTGTTTTTGCGCAGCTTGAAAAACTTGAGCAACGTCGGCCCGGGCTTTCCCGCGGAGCGACTGGTGGGCTTCCATATCGATCCTTCGCTGGGCGGCTACACTCCCGAAAGGATGAAAATTTATTACCAGCAGCTGACGGACGCGCTGAGTTCGATTCCTGGAGTGCAATCGGTGGGGCTGGCGGGGGTGCGCATTCTGGAGAACAACGAGTGGGACAGCAGCATGACGGTGGAACGGTACACGCCGGCGAAACCGGAAGACCGGCCACAGCCGTACATGAATATAATCAGCCCCGGATATTTTGCCACGCTGGGCGTGCCGATTGTTGCGGGACGCGACTTCCGGGTGACAGATGATCGCGAAATCAAAAAAGGACCGGAGGAAGATGACTGGACGCCTACGACGGTTATGATCAACGAGAAGTTCGCGAAGAAGTTTTTTCCGGGAAGAAATCCCATAGGCATGCACATCGGTTTTGGAAGCGATCCGGGAACGCGCACGGACATGGAAGTCATCGGCGTGGTGAAGGACATCAAGTACACGAATTTGCGGGATGAGATTCCGGAGCAGGCGTACATTCCGTACATGGGGAGCCACTTCCTGAGCAGCATGACGGTGTACCTGCGGACGGAAGTGGATCCGAGCTTACTCATGCCGACGGTGCGGCAGAAAGTTCGTGAGCTGGACGCAAATCTTCCGATTTATGGGCTGCGGTCGACCGAGACGCAGATCAGCAATTCGCTGTCGACGGAGCGCATGATTGCGAGCCTCTCGACGGTGTTTGGTTTTCTGGCGACGCTGCTGGCGGTGATTGGGTTGTATGGCGTGATGTCGTACACGGTTGCGCAGCGAACGCGCGAGATTGGGATTCGCATGGCGCTGGGCGCGGAGCAGGGGAACGTTGTGTGGATGGTGATGCGCGAAGTGCTGCGGCTGATTGGCATCGGCGTGGTGGCGGGGATACCGGCGGCGCTGGTGCTGACGCAAGTGGTGCAGAGCCAGCTTTTTGGGTTGACGGGGCATGATCCGCGAACGCTGGCCTTTGCCACGGTGGCGCTCACGGTGGTGGCCTGCGCGGCGGGGTATATTCCGGCGCTGCGCGCGAGCCGGCTGGATCCGATGAAAGCGCTGCGGTATGAGTGAGGCAAGGCAGAAAGCAGAAGGCCAGAACAATGGGGTGCACCCTTGGCGTGAGACACGAAACTAAGACAGTGAATCCGTTCGCTGCAAATGGGGGTGTCCAAGTTTGATCCGTTCGATTCCGATTCCCCGCCGTAGCCACCACACCGCGAGCTTGCTCAAATCCATTTTCGCGAGACTCCCACTTCATTTGAATACCGTGGCTCTGCGGGGCAAGCCGAGTCCACGAAACGAACCAGGCTGCTATTCGCTCTTGCCAGAGGCGACGGATGAATGGTAAAGAAGTCAGCAATGTTTCGCACGACCGACGGCTTCACTTGAGCAGCCCGCTGACCGCGGGTCGCGCTGGCATTTCGCTTCTTAAAGGGGTTTTTTAACCGAACGCCTTACCCTTAACTACGCCGAACGCAGCTGTTCGGAGAAAGGTCTCCCCCCATGAATCATCTCAGAAGCCGGGTTCTATTTTTCGGAATGGTTCTCCTTTCCAGTTTTTCGGCCGGCGCGCTTTCCTGCGCTGCTCAGAGTGACGCAGCAGTGCGCCGCTTCGACTTCACCTACGTGACGAAGATTCCGGAGTCTCCCGCCGGGGCAGAAGCGTTGCGGCTTTGGATTCCTCTCCCGCGTTCGGATGAATACCAATCGATCGCCGATCTCAAGATCGAATCTCCGTTTCCCTACACAAAGCGTCGCGAGGCCGAATACGGCAACGAATACGTCTACTTGCAGGTTCCACCAAGACCGGCCGGCCCAGCTTCAGAGATTCGCGTGCGTTTTCAGGTGACGCGGCGTGAGCATCGCGTTCGGCTGGTCATTAATGAGCACATCGCAGATCCGCCCGCGCCCGATTCCGCCGAACTCCCACGCTTCCTTCAAGCGGATCGCTTGGTGCCGATTCAGGGAGTGATTGCCGATCTCTCCGCCCAACAAACCAAAGGGATCGAGGAGCCGCTCGCAAAAGCCCGAGCCATCTACGACTACGTGGAAGCTACTATGCGCTATGACAAATCCGGCACGGGCTGGGGCAACGGCGATGCGATTTGGGCGTGCACGGCCAAACGCGGCAACTGCACCGATTTCCACTCCCTTTTCATTGGCATGCTCAGAGCCGCGGGAATTCCAGCGCGTTTCGAAATCGGGTTCCCTCTCCCGCCCGACCAACATGGAGGAACCATTCCCGGTTATCACTGCTGGGCGCAATTTTATTTACAGCCCTACGGATGGATTCCCGTGGATGCCTCCGAAGCATGGAAGCATCCGGACAAGAAAAGCTACTTTTTCGGGGCTCACGACGACAATCGCGTGCAGTTCACGACCGGCCGCGACATCCGCCTCGATCCCGCGCCGGCGGGCCAGCCGCTCAACTACTTTATTTATCCTTACGCGGAGTTAGATGGAAAGCCGGTCGCTCTCCAGTCGGAGTTTTCGTTTCAGGACACAGTGCAAAACAGTAGGTGAAAAGCTGCAACTATTCGCCGTAGGGCACCCAAATGTTCTTTACTTGAACGGCATGGTCGAGGAACCAGCGTCCTTCACCTTGTCTTGAGGCAAACCAGTCGATGGCGCGGCCTTCGCTGGTGAACACCTGTTTCAAATTTCCAACCGATAGAGTTTTTGCCAACGCCGCGCTGGCCTCGTCGGCGAAACTCCAGATGGCGTCCACGTCATCGTGCTCGGCGAGTGTCTTTGACAGCTCCGCAGCCCGGCCCGTAACGATATTGACCACGCCGCCGGGGAGATCGCTGGTGTCGAATATTTGATACAAGTCGCCGGTGATGAGCGGATATTTCTCCGAGGGAACCACAATCACGGTGTTGCCCGCGCAAATCGCTGGCATCACCAGCGAGAGAAAACCTAGCAGGGGCGCGTCCGCGGGACAAAGGATGCCGACCGTGCCGATGGGCTCCTTTATCGCCAGACTGATGTTTCGGAAAGGCGGGTTGTGCACCGCGCCATCGAACTTATCGGCCCAGGCGGCATAAGAAAAAATGCGCTCGATGCCAAGGCGAACTTCCGTTTCGGCTTGTTTTTTTCCGACCACGGCCGACAGACGGTGCGCGACTTCTCGAGCGCGCTGCGAAAGATTCTCGGCGGTGTAATAGAGGACTTGCGCGCGATTGTGCGTGGTCGCTTTGCCCCAGCCTTCGGCTTTGCGCGCCGCCTCGACGGCGTTGCGGATGTCCTTGCGATTGCCGAGCGGCGCTTCGCCAAGCAAGCGGCCATCCGCGGCGCGCACGGCCATGCTGTAGCCGGAATCGGGCCGCGCCTGCTTTCCGCCAATGTACAGCTTCACAGTGCGGTCGATCGGCGGCGTGTCTTCATTCCCTGTTTCGGCCGGTTGCTCAATGGCTAGTGGCGTTGCGTGAATTGGAGGAGCTTGTTTGAACCAAACAGGTTCGAGGTATTCCAGCAAGCCTTCGCGCCCGCCCTCGCGGCCGAATCCGCTTTCGCGGTAGCCACCGAATCCGCAAGCCGCGTCGAAAAGATTCGTGCAATTCACCCAAACCACGCCGGCTTTCAACTGGGCGGCAACATGCAATGCTACGTTGATGCTTTCGCTCCACACGCAGGCGGCCAGGCCGTACACCGTGTTGTTAGCCAGCTCGACCGCTTCTCGCGGGGTTCGAAACGTCATGGCCGCCAGCACAGGACCAAAAATCTCCTGTTGCGCAACAATCGAACTGGGGTGCACGTTGCTCAAAAGCGTCGGCGGAAAATACAGTCCGCGCGAAGGCACGGGAATGGACGGTTGCCAGCACGTCGCGCCTTCGGCTACGCCTTGATCTACCAGGCGCTGGATACGTTCCAACTGCACCGGCGCGACAATTGCTCCGATGTCAATCGCTTTGTCCAGCGGCGGACCGATGCGCAGGGTGTTCATGCGGTCCTGAATCTTGCCGATTAATCTTTCCGCAATGCTCTCTTGCATCAGCAGGCGCGAGCCTGCGCAGCACACCTGGCCCTGATTGAACCAGATGCCGTCGACCAGTCCCTCGACCGCGCTGTCCAGATCCGCATCTTCAAAAATGATGAAAGGCGATTTGCCGCCGAGTTCGAGCGAAAGTTTTTTGTGGCTTTGCGCCGTGGCTTTGCGGATGGCCCGACCGACTTCCGTCGAACCCGTGAACGCAATCTTGTCGACATCGGGATGCCTCACGAGAAGTTCGCCCGTGCAGCCATCGCCGGTAACAATATTCACGACGCCGGCCGGCAGCCCAATTTCCTGGCAGATTTGCGCAAAAGCCAACGCCGTCAGTGGAGTGAATTCCGCAGGCTTCAGAACCACCGTGTTTCCCGTGGCAAGCGCTGGCGCGATTTTCCACGCCAGCATCAGCAGCGGAAAATTCCACGGAATGATCTGACCCACCACGCCGCAAGCCGTATGGCCGGGAAATTCCTGCTCAAGAATCTGCGCCCAGCCCGCGTGATGATAGAGGTGCCGGGCCACAAGCGGAATATCAATGTCGCGGCTCTCGCGAATGGGCTTGCCGTTGTCCAGTGTTTCCAGCACGGCGAGCCAGCGCGAGTGTTTCTGCACTTGTCGTGCAAGCGCGTAAAGATAGCGCGCGCGTGCATGAGCAGTCAAAGCCTGCCAAGCTCGAAGCGCCGCCCGAGCCGCCTTCACTGCGCGATCCACATCCTCAGCCGAGCCTTGCGCGACCGTAGCCAGTTTCTCTCCGGTGGAAGGATCTGCTGTTTCAAAATAAGTTCCCGCCGCCGGTGCGCTCCACTCTCCGTTGATGAAATGTCCGAAGCGACGCTGATGCGCGTCGAGCCACGCCAAAGCTTCGCGCGGATCCTCCGCTGCGGGACCGTACTCCATAGTCATGAATTTTTCGACGATGCTCACCGGCTTCTTCTCGCTTCTGCCATCCCACGAAAAAGATTCTCAGATCTCGCTCACGCAATCGGGTGCCGATACTCCGCCGAATACCGTCCCGTTGCGAAATGCGCAAGCTGCCTCTCGATATCCGCCAGCATTCCACTCGCGCCGAAGCGGAACAACTCTGCTTTCATCCACGAAGTGCCTAGCTCTTCTTTCATCAACGCCAGCCATTCGAGCGCTTGTTTCGCCGTCCGAATGCCACCTGCCGGCTTGAAGCCCACGGCCATTCCTGTTTCCTGGGCGTACTCGCGAATCGCGCGCACCATCACCAGGCTCACTGGCAGCGTCGCATTCACCGCTTCTTTTCCCGTGGAAGTTTTGATGAAATCCGCCCCCGCCATCATGGCCACCAGGCTCGCGCGCGCCACGTTGCGCAGCGTCAGCAAGTCTCCTGTGCCTAAAATTACTTTCAGGTGCGCCGGCCCACAGGCATTCTTGAACATCGCAATTTCGTCGTACAGCGTCTGCCACCTTGCGCCGAAGACGTGAGCGCGCGTAATGACCACGTCAATTTCATCGGCACCGGCTTCCACCGAGCGCCGGATTTCGTTCACCCGCTCTGGCAGCGGCGAAAGTCCGGCGGGGAATCCCGTCGAAACTGCGGCAACGTGAATCCCGCTGCCTTCGACAGCGCGCCGTGCTGTTTCCACAAACGCGTGATACACGCACACAGCCGCAACTTTAATTCCGAGGCTTTCCACGCCGAGCCTTTGCACCAGTTCCTGCTGAATCGGTTGCCGCGCTTTCGCGCACAGGCGCCGCACGCGCTCCTCGGTGTCATCGCCGGAAAGCGTGGTCAGGTCCATGCACGTGATGGCGCGCAGCAGCCAGGCCGCCTGCCACTCCTTCTTCACCGTTCGCCGCGTGACCAACGTCTGCGCGCGGCGCTCGGCCGCGCTGGTGTTCACGCGCACGGCATCAATCCGGTCCAGATTCAGAGGAATCCCGCGGTTGGGCTGGAGTTCGCGGCCCCCGTACTGCGCGATCGCGGTGTCGAAGGGAGAAATCGCCCCCGACGTTGTCGCGGACCGCTGGTCGAGGCCTGCATCACGCATTACCGGCGTCTTGTCCGGAGGAGTCATGGAATCCCTGCACGGTTCGGTGAAACTGCGTCGATACCTAATCCTATCACTTCGCTCATGCGCCTTTACAGGCGGGAGCCGAGTTTCTGCCACTCTTTCTCAAACTCCGCACGAGCCCAGAACGATTTTTGCGTGCCGACCTTGGTGGTTGAAAGGGCCGCATACAAACTTGCCCGCCGCAGCGCATCTTTCTCGGGAAGCGCTTCTCCCAGAAACACGGCAAAGCTGCCGATAAACGCGTCACCCGCACCCGTTGTATCAACGGATTGAACTTCGAAGGATGGCAAAAGTTCTGTGTCCTCGTTCGAGGCCCACACGCAGCCGCGCTCGCCTCGCGTGATGATGACGCGCCGCACGCTTTGCTCCAGCAGATACCGCGCGCAGTCTTTCGCATCACCGGCGGTATGCACCGGCATCCCGGTGATCGTTTCCGCCTCGCTCTCGTTGGGAATGAAATAGTCCACGCCCCGGAGTTGTTCGAAGTCTACGGGTTGTGCCGGCGCGGGATTCACGATGCATCGGATTCCATTGCTCTTTGCAAATCGCGCCGCGTAATAAACGGTTCGCAGCGGGATCTCGAATTGCAGGACGATGGCCTGCGCCCTGCGCAAAAGCGGCGCAGCGGCATCCACGTCTTGGGGAGCGAGCAAGTCGTTCGCACCTTTCACCACGATGATGCGGTTTTCGCCGTTGGGGTCCACGAAGATGGGGGCGACCCCGCTGGAAACGCCGTCCGCAATTCTCACGCAGCTCGCGTCAATTCCCAGCGATTGGAAATTCTTGATGGTCGCGGGGCCAAAAAGGTCGTTGCCGACTTTTGCCACAATGGCCACGTTGGCTCCGCACAGTCGCGCAGCCACGGCCTGGTTCGCGCCCTTTCCGCCGAACCCCAAGTCGAACCTCTTGCCAAAAACCGTTTCTCCCAGTTTCGGAAACGAATCATAGAACGTGGTGAGGTCCACGTTGGCGCTGCCCACGACAGCAATGAAAGGTTGGCGGGGCATTTTGCTTTTTGTCTGTCGGGGGTTGAATCGTTCCTCTACCCAGCAAACACGTTGCGCGCGATGAACCACAGATTGGCCGGCCGTTCCGCCAGTCGCCGCACGAACCACGGATACCAGAAAGTTCCGTAGGCCACGAGAACGATGGAAGTGCAACCCTCCGCGGCGAGCCGTTCCTGTTCCCTGCGCTGGATGCCATACAGCATTTGCACTTCGAAATCCGCTTTGGAAAAACCTGTCTGCAGAGCCTGTTGCGAAAGCCGCCGGATCATGGCCACATCGTGTGTCGCAAAAGCCACTCGCACGCAAGAGTTTTCCTTCTTGGCTTTCAGAAGCTCTTTGCCCAGCGCGAAATAGTTGGCATCCACGTCCGTCCTGCGCGGATAGGCAATCTCCGGCGGCTCCAGATACGCGCCTTTCACCAGGCGAATCGACGGGCGCCGCGGCAGCAATGTTGCAATGTCATCCTTGGTTCGGTAGAGATAAGCCTGCAAACAAATCCCCACATTGGGAAACTCGTCGAGCGCCCGGCGGTACAAATCCAGCGTCACGTCCACATAGTTGCTCGCTTCCATGTCGATCCACACGATGGATTGTTTGGGCGCGCCCTTGATGATGGTTTTCAAATGCTCGAAGCAAAGATCGGGAGAAAGGTCCAGACCCAGTTGCGTGAGCTTGACGGAGACTTCCGTTGGCAGCCCCTTCTGCCGGACGCGGTCCAGAACTTCCAGATAATGATCTGCCACTTCCTGCGCTTCGGCCCGGTCGCTGATGTTTTCCCCCAGGCGCGTGAAAACCGTCCCGATTTTCTTCCCGCGAAGAGTTTGCGCGGCGACGAGTGCATCCTCCAGCGTCTCGCCGGGCATGAAGCGAGCCACGCTTCTCCGAACAAACTGGTAATGGGAGGCATGATCCCGCAGCCAGCGGTTTTGTGAAGCGGCGAGCAGAACGGAGCGCATCAGGCTCATAAAGGATCTGGTCCCCGAATGTGTAGTGCAAACGCTTGCAGCGGTGCAACCTGAGATTTTAAACCATGTGCTCCTTAAACGCCGAGGAGCCGAAGCAGTCCCCCCGCCAGCAACCCTCCCGTCAGCGGCCCCAGCACAGGAATCGGAGCGTAGCGCCAGTCCGAGCCGCCTTTTCCCGCAACCGGCAGAATCGCGTGCGCCACCCGCGGACCGAGATCGCGTGCCGGATTAATCGCATAACCTGTCGTGCCGCCGAGCGAAAGGCCAATGCCCCAGACCAAACTCCCCACAAGGTATGGTCCGAGCCCCGCCACCGGACCGCCGGCCGCAACATTCTTTGAAAAAATCGCTCCCGCCACGAAAACCAGTACAAACGTGGCAATCACTTCGCTCAAAAAATTCGCCACCGTCTTGCGAATCGCCGGCGCCGTGCAGAAACATCCCAGCTTCGCGCCCGCATCAGCGGTTTCCTTCCAGTGCGGATGATAATGCAGCCACACGAGCGCACCGCCTGACATCGCCCCTAACATCTGCGCCGCTAGGTAAGGCAGAAACTTTGCAAAACTTCCATCGCGCACCGAAAAGCCCAGCGTCACCGCGGGATTCAAATGCGCGTCGTCGCTGCCGCAAGCGATCGCCGTGAAAACACCGGCCATCACCGCGACCGCCCATCCCGTAGTAATCACTAACCAGCCGCTGCCCTCCGCTTTCGAACGCTTCAGCAGCACCCCCGCGACCACTCCGTCGCCCAGCAGAACCAAAATCATGGTTCCGAGAAATTCACCGAGCCACGGTGAAGTCATAAATCGAAGCCTCCTTCACGATTCCACCCAATCGAAAGAACGAGTCACCGCCTTTTTCCACTGTCGGTAAAGACGTTCACGCTCCGCCTCGCCGAGGCACGGCTTCCACTTGCGGCCCACCGCCCAGTTCTCCCGCAATTCATCCAGCCCCGCAAAAAATTTCACGGCCAGCCCTGCCGCATACGCCGCACCGAGCGCGGTGGTCTCCTGAATCGCCGGCCGCACCACTTCGCGATTCAAAATGTCCGCCTGAAACTGCATGAGCAGCTCATTGGCCACCATGCCTCCGTCCACGCGCAGGCTTGCGAGCACAATCTGTGAATCTTTTTCCATCGCTTCGATGACCTCGCGCGTTTGAAATGCGCTGGCTTCTAGCACGGCGCGCGCAAGGTGCCCCTTGTTTGCGAAGCGCGTCAGTCCCGCAATCACGCCACGCGCCGACTCCTTCCAGTAGGGCGCAAACAATCCCGAAAACGCCGGCACGAAATACACTCCGCCATTGTCGCTGACCGTCCGCGCCAGCGCTTCCACGTCCGAACTTTTCGCCATCATCCCCAGATTGTCGCGCAGCCATTGCACCAGCGCTCCGGCGATGGCCACGCTCCCTTCCAGCGCATATTTCGCTCGAGCACCGCCGAACTTGTAAGCCAATGTCGTCAGCAAGCCGAAGTTCGAAGGCACCAGCCGCTCGCCCGTATTCATCAGCAAAAAGCAGCCTGTGCCGTACGTGTTTTTCACTTCGCCGGAACGAAAGCACGCCTGGCCGACCAGGGCCGCTTGTTGATCGCCCAGAATTCCCGCAATGGGCACCCCGGCAACCGCCGCGAAGGAAGCTTCACCATAAATCTCGCTGCTCGAGCACACTTGCGGCAGCATGGCCCGCGGGACCTCAAACGCCGTCAGCAACTTTTCGTCCCAATCGAGCGTTTTTATGTTGAGGAGCTGCGTGCGGCTCGCGTTCGTAACGTCCGTCGCATGCACGCCGCCCCGGGCACCGCCTGTCAGATGCCAGAGCAGAAACGTATCGATATTCCCGAAGAGCAGTTCGCCCGCCGCGGCTTTTTCGCGCGCCCCGGCAACGTTTTGGAGCAGCCAGCGCAGCTTTAACCCGCTGAAGTATGTGCTCAGCGGCAATCCCGTCTGCGGCCGGAAGCGGTCCTGCCCGCCGGTTGCGGAAAATCGCTTCACCTCATCGGCAACCCGCGTGTCTTGCCATACGATGGCGTTGGCGACCGGCTTCCCAGTCTTGCGTTCCCAAACTACCGTGGTCTCACGTTGATTGGTGATCCCAATCGCCGCCAAGTCCGATGCGCGCAGGCCCCGCTGCGCAAGCGCCTCCGCAATAACCTCTTCCGTGCGCCGCAGGATTTCCAGCGGATCGTGCTCCACCCAGCCCGGTTTCGGATAAATCTGCTCATGTTCTTTTTGCGCCACGGCCACGACGCGCCCCGCCTGGTCGAACACCATGAAGCGCGTGCTTGTCGTTCCCTGGTCGATGGCCCCGACGTAATTCTTCACCGATGGCCGCCTTTCGCCGCGCCGCAGCATACTACGCCATGCTTATGTTTTGGAGCAGGGAAATCATCCCTCGAGCTTGAGGTTCGCGCTTTATTCTTTTAGAAAAACCGAGTACAGTACGACGGCGGTAGAACAGGACCGATAAGGGCGCTGTCCGGCCTGACTAAAGCAGCTTGCCTCTTTGAAGTTCCTCCCCGCATCTGACTAACTAGCCAGGGGCTTCGCTCCTGATACCCCGAGAAGCCAGGAGCCAGAGCCACCGCCAAACGCTAACGAGAACAAAATTCTCATTGGGGCTCCAATAACGGTCTAATCAGGAAAAAAGAGAGGGTTGAAATGTACAAGTTCAGAAATTCTTTACTACTTTTGGTAGCCTCGTGCGCTTTCCTGTTCATTTTCTCTGCGCAGACTGCTGGTGCTGCCGGACCCGGCAGCGTCACCATGACCGTAACCGCGGTCGGCAAGAAAGATGCCGCCCCGCCCGAAATCAAAAGGGAAGATGTGCAGCTCTTCCTGAACAAGGAGCGCACGCAAGTCGCCGACTGGCGCCGCGGCGAGAAGCTTTATCTCGCCGTCCTGATTGACGATTCACTGGATGCCGACGCCGCTAGCCAATGGGACGTGGTGAAGGAGTTTTTGAAGGCCCAGCCGCCTTCCACGTACATTTCTGTTTCTTATGCGCGCAATGGCGCCGCTGAAGTCGTGCAGGATTTCACCGATAGCCACGAGCTTGCTGGGAAAGCCTTGCGCATTCCGATTGGCCCCGGCGCGTTCTCCAGCCCCTACCTCGCTCTGATGGACCTGATGAAGCGCTTGCCTGCCGGACCCGCCGAGCGCCGTTCCGTTTTGCTCCTTTCTTCCGGCATCGATTATTTCCACGGGAATTTTCCCATGAGCCCGGACGCGGAATCCGCATTCACCCGCGCTCAGAAAGAGAACATCAACATATGGTCCATCTACTACCCGGATGCCGGACACTTGGGGAGCCGATGGTTCCGCGCCTTCCGCGGCCAGACTGATCTCAGCCGCCTCGCCGAGGAAAGCGGAGCCGAGGCCTATTACCTCGCAACCTCAGAACCGGTTACCTTCAAGCCGTACCTGGACGAACTAGCGATGCACCTCGGCAACCAGTATCTCTTGACCTTCAAAGCCAGTGGCGGCCGGAAAGGACGTTTTCAGCGCGTCAAAGTCGCGACCGAACTTCCCGGCGTCGAGTTTCTGCACGCTCCCCAGGCCTTCTTGCCCCCGGAAAAATAAAACTTCGCTCCTCCGCTGCCTACTTGCAGAGGCGCAGCACGGCTGCGCCTGGGTTGCCGCCAAAGCAGCTCTAAGGAGCCCGGCATCGAGTAACACAGGAAATCAGGCCGACGCAGCTTTGCTGAGCTGCTTGGCCGCTTTCTCGATGCCGGGAATGGCGTTGGCCAGGTCCTGGGCATGCATAACCGGCGTGAAAGTGACCCGGGCGTTGTAGCCCAAGGAATTCTGATAGAAACCTCGGGAACCTTGGTGTGGGAATAACGCACCTATACACGTCTTTCGAAAAGGACGCCGACGAATAGGGCGGGGGCGAAGGGAGGAAGAAACAAGGGAGCTGAGAAACCAAATGGCAGGAGGAGTATCTAATCTCGCGGGAGATGGAAGATGGCTTTGTTTGGGGAATTGGGAGACCGGAGGGAACTGGAGAAGAAGGCGAAGGCCGAAGGGCGGCTCCCGCCGGGGCAGTCGCTGACGCTGAAATGGCCGGTGCTGCATTACGGCAGTGTTCCGGCGTTTGATCCGGCGAAGTGGGACTTCAAGATTTCCGGCCAGGTGGAAGAACCAAAGCGGCTGACCTGGGAGGAGTTTCGCGCACTGCCGCAGACGGAAGTGACCTCGGACTTTCATTGCGTGACGCGCTGGAGCCGGCTGGACAACCGCTGGAAGGGCGTGCTGTTTACGGAAGTGCTGAAACTGGTTAAGCCGAAGCGAGGCGCCGAGTTTGTGTTGGTGCTGGCGGAAGAAGGCTACACGGCGAATGTGCCGCTGGCGGATTTGCTGCGGCCGAATGTGTTGTTTGCGTTCGAACATGATGGCGCGCCGCTGGCTCCAGAGCATGGGGGACCGCTGCGGCTGGTGGTGCCGCATTTGTATGCGTGGAAAAGCGCGAAGTGGGCGCGCGGATTTATGCTGCTGGATCAGGAGCGGTTGGGATTTTGGGAGCGTAATGGTTATCACGCGTACGGGGATCCGTGGAAGGAGCAGAGGTATTCGGGGAGCTAGAGAACGGAGATCGGAGATTAGAAAGAGAAGCCAGATAGAGGCCGACGGCTGACAGCTCACAGTCGACACTTTGATGAGGAAGAGCAAGAAAAAAGGCGCAACGCAGAGACCATAGAGGAGACGCCGAGCACACGGAGAAGGCAAAGAGGGCATAAGGCAGAAGGCAGAAAAGAGAAATTCGAAAACAGAAATTGGAAAAGGGAAATTCGAGGATAGAAAATCGAAAACCGGAAGCTGAAGATGGCGCTAGAAGCCGGGGGCGGAGACGTCTTCGAAAACCAGCTCTTTGTCTAGGTCAAGCATTTGCTTTCGATAAAGCTGGACTGACCCCAGAACCATTGCCAAGAGCGGCGCGAACCAGAAGAGTCTCCAGGGATCAGAGAGAGACCAGTTTTCCATCTGCGGAAGATAGTAGGTGAAGAAAGCATAGCCAAACAAATACGCGACGACGATAAGGCCGGAGTGGCTCTTGAAAGAAGGATAGGGACAAGTAAAAGGGATTTTGCGAAATTTCAGAAGCAATACTTCCACCAGAACGACAGTGCACAGAATCAGGATTGCCGCGTGCAGCAGAGCGGCGATCCAGCCCCAAAAGGCCAGCGTCGCCAGAAAACCAGCAGGGGCAAGCCAGGAAAGGGAGAACAGCAAAAGCACGCGCCTGGCGACGGGCCTGGCTTCGTGCCGGTCCCGGTCCAGCCAGAACCGGAAGATCCAGTTGGCCTGCAAGTCCGCAGGAATTTCGAAGGCAAGGCGAATTCCGACAATCATGCAATAGGCCAAGATGAAAGACACGGACAGGAACTCCACCGAAGGAGCGTTGCCGGTAACGATGGAATGAAGATTCGGGGCAGAGGAAAGAACGGCGGCTGACGCGACTAGACCCAAGGCCAAGAAGGCTGAAACCACTTGGAGATGGCCGTCGCTGCGGAGAAGGGTTCTGGACACGAAGTGGCAGCAAGCGCGTTGGCCCGGCGTACGGAGCACGGCTTCGCGAAGCGGCGCCAAAGGCGAAAAAGAAAATGGGGCGCGAGGCAGGGGGCCCCTATCGGGCGTTTCTGGAATGCGCAGGAACGATCGGCGGAAACTGGCCCGGTACGCCAGGACCGTGGTGGAGAATGCTGCCCCTAAGGCAGCTGCTGCCGCGCTGGTCATGGCCGAGACAAACGGCTCACCTCCTTTGCCCCAAACCGTTCGCAGCAGTCCCAGAAACGAAACCGGCGGAAGAATTGCCACGCGGCGAGCGTTGGCCACGGATAATAGAGTGAGCCAATGCGGAACAGCAAAGCTAGTGCCAAGGAGCACGAGCAGCAAGACAGCGAGAGTAAATCGGGCCAGGAGAGACAGGCTGCGAAATGTCGCGGCAGGTAGCAGCGTCATCAAAATTCCTGCCACGGCAAACACCGCAAGGGAGCTAAAGGCGCTCGCTAGCAACATGACCACAGCGTGGCCCACGGCAAAGCGGCAGAACAACACTAGAGAGGGCTGCGAGCCGACCACGGCGACGGGAAATAAGATCATCGAGGCGGCGTTGACAACGAGCGTGAGGACGCCGACGAGAAAGAAGATCGCGCAGAGATTCGCGAGGAATATGTTGCGTAACCCGATGGGCAGGGGTACCAGGTTTGTAAAATCGCGGCGGTCGAGGAAGATGCTGTCCCAGCGCCATAGTGCGGCGCCACCGCTCACGACCATGGAGAGCACGAGGAAGAAATACTCGTCCGGGATGGTAGCCGTGAACGGGTCGTAGGCCCCGGCGCCGCGGAGGAGGCGAATCAGCGAGCCGTATTTTTCAAACATCAGGAGAGAGACCAACAGGCCGGGCATGGCGAGCAGAATAACAATGACGCCGACGCCGATGTCTAATTCTTCAGCGCCGTTGTTGTCGCTGGCGTAAAACATGCGGCCGAGGAACAAACGTACGAGACACCCGAAGGGGGTTTGCGAGAACTTGTTCCACCGCCGGCGGAGGGATTGCTTCGCACTGTGCATCATACCGCGGCCAGGACACTGACGATGTCATGTGCCATTTGAACAACGTCTCGCTCCTCCACAAGGTGGAGGAAAACGCCTTCCAGTGAGGACTTACCGATATGCTCGCGAACTTCGGTGGTCGTGCCTTGGGCAATCACTTGGCCTTTTCGGAGAATGATCAAGTGAGAGCAAACTTTTTCGACGACCTCGAGAATATGCGAGCAATAGAAAACCGATTTTCCATGCGCACTCAAGGTTTGAATGAGATTCTTGATCACGAGGACGGAAGTCACATCGAGACCGGAGAGAGGCTCGTCGAGAATGAGGACATCGGGATTGTCCATCAGCGCGGCGATGAGGAGGATGCGCTGGCGCATGCCCTTGGAATAGGAGCCCATGGTGACGTGGCGGTGGGGCCAGAGAGAGAAAAGTTGCAAAAGCGAGCGGATGGTCTTGTTTTTGCGAGGTGAGGGCATGGCCCGCAATGTGGCTACCATGTCCAGATATTCCTGACCGGTCAGGTAGGGATAAAGATTGGCCTCTTCTGGCACATAGCCGAGGCGTTTGCGGTAGGCCATAAGGTTTTTGCGAATGTCCTGCCCGTCGTAAATGACTTGGCCGTCCGAGGGCTCGAGAAGGCCGGTGAGCATTTTGACGGTGGTGCTTTTTCCGGAGCCATTGGGGCCGAGGTAGCCCAACACCTGTCCCGGTTGCAGGCAGAAGCTGATGTCCCGGACGGCCAGGACCGAGCCGTAGAATTTGGAGAGTCCTCTGGCCTCGAGCACAGGCCTCGCTCCGGTCTGGGCAGACCCCCGGGGAGACCCCGGTTGGGGCATCGGATGTTTGTTTGACACCGCGGAGGAAAGAAAGTTCCTCAAGTCAAACAAGCTGGGGCGTAAGAGATCAGGTGTTTTGGTGCGCTTTGGTGTCCCTCAAGGTTCAATGCGTATTGACAGGGGCGGGCGTGGCTCGTAGAAATGGCCTCTTGACTCAGCAAGAAGCAGAGTGCACCGGGAGGTCAAGATGTGTCCACGGATGCCACGGTCTAACCGGAGAGAGTTTCTACAGCATTCAGCGGCGGCGCTGGCGCTGAGTGGAATTGCTGGTGCCCATGCGCCTGGGCGTGCGGGTGGGACGGAAGCGGCCCTTGGCGCGAGACAAGATGTAGTAATCGACCCAAAGGAAGAAGCGTTATTGGACGGGAACAGGGATGCGGCATTTGTCGCGAAACAGGAAAAACGGCGAAAGGAGCTGTGGGCCTTGCTTGGCGACCTGCCTACACTGCACGCGCCGGGGCCGGCCAAGTTGCTGAGCACCGAGCAGCACGAGGGTTACACGCTGGAGCGGCTGGTTCTGGACCTGAATGGAATAGAACCGGTTCCGGCGCTCTTGCTGATTCCGGACAAGAGGCCAGCGCGCGCCCCGGGGCTGCTTTACATTCATTGGCACGGCGGAATGTACGACCTGGGGAAGGAGCAGTTGCTGAAGGGCGTCGAGGCGCAACCTGCCTACGCGCCCGTGTGCGCGGAAAAGGGGATCGTGACGCTAGCGATTGATAGCTGGTGCTTCGGCGAACGCAAGCACGAAGCGGATGGGCGTACCGGCGAACAAGATGCTTTCAAGCTGATGCTTTGGAAGGGGCAGGTGCTGTTTGGAATGATGATGATCGACGAGTTCCGCGCGTTCGATTATCTGGCGCACCGGCCGGAAGTGGATGCACAACGGCTGGGCGCTTTGGGGATGTCCATGGGATCTACGAAGGCGTGGTGGCTGGCAGCGCTGGAGCCGCGCGTGAAAGTTTGCCTGGATGTGTGCTGCATGACGGATTTTGAAGAGCTGATCAAAGCGAATGGACTGAGCGGGCATGGAATCTACTATTACGTGCCGTCGTTGCTGAAGCATTTTCAGACGGCAGAGATCAATGAATTGATCGTGCCAAGGGCGCATCTGAGCTTGAACGGGCGGCTGGACGATCTGACGCCGCCAAAAGGCGTGGAGAAGATTCGCGATTATTTGATGCCGCTGTATCGCAAGTACGGCAAGGAAACGGACTGCCGGATTGCCTTGTACGACTGCAAGCACGTGGAACTGCCGGAAATGCGAGAGCTCATTTTGGAATGGATGGACCGCCATCTGGTCGAGAAGGCAGTGGCCTAGCAGTGCCTTGTTCGGGTTGGTTGGTCGGATTCCTGAAAAACTGGAGCCGAGCAAATCGGCGATGCGGGAAGTAAAATCGGCCATCCCGCGTTACCGGAAAAGGAAAAAGACGCCCGCGAGGTTGCGCGGGGCGTCCTTTGGTTGAATGCAAACTGCGAGCGCAAACTGGCCGGCGCAAAATTAGTCGGCGGCGGGCTGGTTGGCTTTGGTCGGGTCGATTTCGATGCGTCCCTTGAAATAGGCGCCGTCCTCGATGCTGATGCGCGCGGAAGAAATGTCTCCGGTGATGGAGCCGTCCTTCTTGATATCGACGCGGCCACGCGCATGGACATTGCCCAGAATCTTGCCGTAGGCAATGACGTTGCCGGCATGAATTTCGGAATTGAGCTGCGCGTTGGAACCAACCGTGAGTTCGTGACCTTTGAGGCGGATGGGGCCTTCGACGATCCCGTCAATCTGCAAATCTTCGGTGCCGGTGACCTCACCCTTGATCTGAATGCTGGCGCCGAGGCGCGCACCGCCGCGCGACGGAGACGCACCGAGTTTGCCGGAACCCGAAGCAGGCTGGTTAAACGGCACGGGTGCAGACGCTGGAGCCGGAGAAGGCGAAACCGCGGGTGGCTCCACCAAACTCTGTTGCTTGGACCACATTAGGGACCTCCCTTAGCGAATCTCTAAAATGAAACTTGCTCCGGGCGGGAAGGAGCAGTGTGGAAACCATGTTGTGCCGCGCCGCGAGATGGAGCAACAGAGAAACAAAGCGGATTTGCGCAGTTGGAAACTGGCCGTGAGGACAGGCGGGGAGAAAGAGATCGGAGAACGGAACGGAAAGACGCCTCTGCGGAAACGCAAGTTGCTCCTGTGCCCGACCAACGAGGAATGGTATGCCGGGAAGGCCCTCCGCTAATTCCCTGAACGTGAGGGCGAGGAAATGAGAGCAAGAAGGCCACTGCCTCGGGTCTTTACCCGCTGCCATTAATGTTTTACGACAGGTGTATGATACCCCGGTACTCCGGCTGCCCCACCGAGTGGAGTTGTCCATGGTTTTTCGCGCTGCCAAGTACCTTCTCTTGCTAGCACTTTTATTCAGCGCTGGGCTCCTGCCCCGCAGCGTTTTCGCGCAGCGGCCGGCACCCGGAGGAGCAAGCCGAGGGCCTGGCATTGCGTCACCTCTCGAAGGTGGCGATCCGACGATCGAGCTGGACGTTTATGTAAGGGGCGCGGATGGCGGTCCCCTCGAAGAGATGGCCATGGTTACGCTGGTTGCTCCGACCGGGCAAGTCGCAGGTCAGGGAACCACGCTGGGCGGAAACATCAAATTCAGCGGAATTGCGGCAG
>QHYK01000099.1 GCA_003224085.1 Acidobacteriota bacterium
GTGCCAGCGACCGTAGTTCGGCATATCGGCGACCACATCAAAAATCGTTTCGGCAGGACCGTGGATTTCACTCGTGAAACGCAGGTTTCTGACAGTCATGCAGGCTAATTCCTCTCGCAAAGAAGAGTCGAAAAATCACCACATGAAAGCCAACTCCTGGTAAGTCGCGTTCGCGGAGAAGTGGTTTCGGACCGATTTCACATCGACGAGATCGCTGTTACACGTCCGTGTGAACGAACGTTGTTGACGAAATGAGTCCTCCCTCGGTCATTAGGGAAACTCGGCACAGATACTGGTGTCTAATCATATAGGAATCATCACTCGCATAGCATGGACTGCCACAGAGCATTTTTGCTCACGGCAGGGACCTTAGGTCAGCATGGAAAAATCAAAGCGCGATAGCGGTCAACATGAGGGCCCTTTCGCCCTGCACGAAATCACATTTTCAGTAGACATCGCATGTGCCATTGCGTATGCGGTCCTTGTATACATTTCCAAAAGCCAAGGTTCCTGGACTCCCAAGAATGACTCGACCTATTTCTTTCTCCGAAGCACATATAGGGTCAATGATCTTCTGCGTCTCAGTTCAATTGGCACGGTCTCCACAAGAGAGGTCGCTCGTCAATTTCCATCTCGATGGAGTCAGGTCGGAGCCGAGCTATTAACCGTCGTCACCATCTTCGGTGTGGCCTCACTGTTTGTCTTGTTCTTGAGGCTTGTTCCTAAGTCAAGCTTGTATCGCGAGTTGCTGAGGTATGTAGCCGGCGCGACGGCACTGTTCGCCACGCCAGCTTGCTACTTATACGTATCAAGACTGACGTGGAATTGGGCGCCGGAGTCACTCCCGGTTTCGTCCTACCCATCTTGGCAAATTTTCCCGTTGACCGTGCTTGTGGCGGAGGTGCTCTCCTTTGGCATTTTGTTGAGAGGATACCGAGGGCGGTTCATTCCCGCTCTGGTCCTGAACACCTTCCTGTTCCTCCACTATGCGTTTTGGTTGTTTGTTCTTTGGCCGAGAATTGGTATTTCAGGGTTTAGGCTATACTCGCCATTCGCGCTGCTGTTGGTCTTTCTGCTTTCGGGAGTTGTCTGGCTGCTCTATTTTAGGTTGCCAGACACGGATGCCATTGCGACAACTGAGTCTAAAAGAGCCGGAAGATGGGCGTATTTCACGGCGGCCTTCTTCCTCGCGGTCCTCATTTTTGTTTGGTTGCCCACCAGCGGGAGCACGAGCGTGACTCACCCTAAGAATATTGAATCACTCAGAATTCAAATGTCACGAGGCCCCTGTTATGGCAGGTGTCCCAGCTACACCGTAACGATTCACGGAAATGGGTCAATCGAATATGTTGGCGAGCGGTATGTCAAAACCCGAGGCCTACAGGTCGGCCGACTTGGACGCGAACAGGTCCTTGCGGTGTTGCGGAGCCTGGACCGGGCGCAGTTCCCAGCCCTTGAGGACCGTGCTTTCACATGGTGTTTCGACTCTGCGAGCGTTGGGATATCCGTTTCAGCAGATGGGAGCACAAAGCGAGTCGTCAGCGATAGCTATTGCGATGGAGCTAAGGCTGGAGCGCAAGCCAAGTTTGTGCGAGCGGCTGATGAAATTGACGCAATTCTTGATGCCAAGCGGTGGTTAAGCTGCGACGGTCCATGCCGCGAGTGAGCCGAACGAGGCTTCTTTCGCAACCGCTGCTAATGGCTCACCAGCGCCACGAAGTGCGGCCAGTGCCTGTGTAGTGCCGAAACCGTCCAAGTGGTTTCGGTGGATTCCACATGGACGGGAGCGCTGTTAATCGTCCAAGTGAACCCAACGCTCCGGCTACTTCTGTTCGGCCATGGTGCACACGACGGGACGCTCGACAGATCGAAAGTACTCCGGTTGCCGGAGACTACTGGGCGGGTTTTTCGACTTTTTCTTGGGGCCGAGATCTAAGCGGCACCCGCACTGGGCGGTACAAGTTCGAAGCTGCACCCAACAGGAGCTCTGCTTTCAGGTACGACGATGGAAGGCTCTCAATGAAAGCGATTGTCAAGTCTGGATCGTTTTGGACACCGACCTGCACAAGGGGCCCTATTCCCTTGAAGAAATGAATGTCGCCAGTTCTTTGCTGCTCCAAAACAACGCGATTTGCGGAGGCAAACGCACGTTGAAGCAGATCGTGTAATTCGTCGTTCTTGTTTTGCGCGACCGCGACGAAGGCCCGGGCCGAAAACAGGTTCACGTTCATTTCGTCATCCACAGGCCTATTCGTGCTTTGAGCTTCGGCAATTAATTCTGCTGCCCGTTCCGGATAATCACCAGCGATATTGCGCGCTACATCGAGCGCGGTACTGGCGCGGTCACCGTCCGGCAACTGTTCCGCCATAGCGATCGCCGCTTCGGGGTTGACATGCGAAAGGCTGACCGCATCCATGTGGGTTTGTTGTTGTTCGGACGTGGAGGAAGACCACCGATGGTGGAAACGGATAGGGTGCAAGCGAGCCGCTTTGCTGAATTCTAGGGTTCCTTGCAACTCCGGTCTGGTTGCTTCCAACTGTTTGGCAAGTTCGGCGTCACGGTTTATCAGCGATCCTAAAAACAAAATTGTCGCGTCGATGGTATTGTGCGCCTTCACGACTCTGCCGTCGCTGGTGTAGCCTTCCAATTCAAACTGGTACCTGCTTGTGTCCGCGGCAAGCAGGTTCTTTACCAGTGCGCGCAAAGCGGGCTGTACCGAATCAAATGGGAGGCCTCCCGCTAGCACTTCGAGCATCTTCCCAAACTCAAAATCATCGGAGTACTGATGAGCGTTTTGGCTATATCTGGCAAATGCCGGCTCTAAAACTGATTCAAGAACACGAATTGCATGTTGATTATCCTTGCCCCAATCATTCAGGGTAGCTTGCATTGCCGCATACCCCAGCGCCGCGTACGGATAGAATCCCTGTTTGCCCAGGCGATCTGCTTCCTGCTGCAAGACGGGCAACGCGCTCACTCCATCGCGCTGAATCAAAACCTCAAATAATCGGTGCACCAGCGCCATTTCGGGCGGTGAGGCGGCCCACTTTGGCACAGGCTCTCCTATGTTCAAGCTCTGGAGAAGTTCCAAGGCTCGACCCGAATCTAATCGGATCAGTAAACCGATAGCGGCGTTCTGCGTGGACGTGCGTTGTGGCCCTTTCGATTGAGATGAGAATGTGAACAGTTCACTTGCCCACTCTCGTCCCAGGTCGGGGCGCAATTGCGAAACCAGATCGGCTTGGCGAGGTAGCAAATTCATCAGACGAATCGGCACCGGCAACTGCTGACCCAAGTCATGGCTCTCTTGCAGAAGCCTTATGATAGTGGTGTCGGCGTCACTCGTCGAAAGCACTCCAGATTCGCTGGATTGGGATTCGTTCTGTTGAGCTTTTAAGAGGCTAGTGAAGAGTACGAACGAAGCGAGGAGCGTACAAACTGGCCGCCGCATACAGATCTCCCACCGGCATAGATTCGCCCCTGATTATACATCCTTGCAGGTCTCAGCGATGTCTTGGGGCCTCAACAAGTAGGCTTGGCCTTCGGATCAACGGATAGTCAATATGAATACACAAAAAAGCGTTTGCGTTTGCCGATTCACTTCCAGTTACCCGATTAGTAACGAGATCGGACAAGGAAGGAGCGACCCACTTGTCCGACAAAAGCCAGATTACTGGGAAGCCGTGAACTTCCCTCTGCGCTTCCTGGCTATCCACTCGACGGACTTAACCAGCAGTACGATAGCAATAAACCAAGCGGCAGCAACGACGAGAGCGTCCCAATAAAATTTGCCGGGTCGAGTTTCCTCTAGCAATAGTCGTCGCAGGTCGATTGCTGCTCCTAATGAGCAGAGCGCAAAAAATATACGAAACCCTTTCTTAATCCACGGACGGTACGGAGGACCGCTAATACCGTAGAACTTTATGAATCGTCGCCAATCAATATTCCACCAAAGCGTCCATGCGAAACCCGCCATCAAAAACCCGATAGTCATCACTTCTTCATTAGGCGTCTGCACCCTATGCCTCGGCGTCCCAACGAGAATTTACCACGATTTTGTCCAAGTGGCTGGCAAGTGGCGTTCTCGTCCATTTGACCAGCGACCTTTCGCGGCGAATTCCATATGTACGCGAACGCTGTTAATCAGGCGCTATTCGAATTGTTATACACTCGCGGTAAGACATGGCATGTCTCCCTCAATCGTACTTCTAGTCTTGTATCCCCTTATCAGCCTTGGTGCGACTGACCTCTTTTACTCGCTGTGGCCAAAGAAGCGGCCACCAGTTTCGAGTTTGGCTGCTCGCGCCCAGACCGAAGCTGAGAAGGGGGCTACGGCTCGCTTGGGGGCATTAATATCGCTCTTTATCTACGGCAGCTTGATGTGTGGCACCGTCCTGTGGCAGCTGTTCTTTTCCGTGGGTCTGGACAAAGTCGGTTTCTCCAGTAACAAGCGGCTAACGAGTGCGCTTATCGGCGGTTACTTAGGCATTTCTTGGGCGGGCGCTTCAATTTGGCTTCTAGTGCTGGGCGCCGCAACGGGACGGATGCGGCGCGAAATCCGTGGACTAATGGCTCCGCTCAAAGTCCAAATTGCTGTTTGGCTGATGGGAGCTCTAGCGGAAGAGACCTGGCGGGTAATGGCAATTGCGGCTCTGGTGACCAGCCGAAATTCGCCTCTTTTTTCGGTCGTCGCCGTAGGCGTTGCCTTTGGCATCGGGTTCCTAAACCTGGGCCTCCAGCGTGCGGCCGCTGCCAGCCTCGAAGGAGTGTTCTTCGGGTTTCTTTTCTTGTGGCAGGGGTCTTTCCTTGCTCCCTTTACGGCTCATCTAGGGGTTCAGGCAGTCTACCTATGGGGAGTGGGAGAATGGTCCCAAGACCCAAGGAGCCGCAAAACTTGGCAGATACCGGGAACCAAATGCCCAGTTTGTCAGGCAAATTTGAAGCTACTGCAAATCAAGCTGAGTGAAGTATTCGCATGTCCGTCATGCAAGGAGCCTTTGAGCCTTTCGGACGGGTATCAAAATCTGATGCGCTTTTCAGGTGCGTTTTCATTCTGTTCCTTGAACCTCTGCACGCTCGTTCTATTAACGAGCTGGCTCCCCGGTGATTTAGGCGCTTGGCTCACTTTCCCGGTATCGTATGGACTAGCAACCAGCGGTCTTTTCCTCTATCAAAGAGCATTTACACGGCTCTTTCCTCCTCGGCTGCAACGAGGGGCTCCTTACTTTATCACTCTAAATCTTGAAGGTCGCCACAAATCGAAATCCGGCAACGGTGAAGACCATGACAGCAACTGAAGAACTTCTGCCCTGGGGCAACTCCCGGGCCAGGCCGGCGACGCAAACGAGGCAACAGGACTCCAAATAGGACCGACTGCAAATCATGTGTACTACGGAATGGATTCATCGCGGAATCTTCATATGAGCGACGGACGATCATACCCCCAATGCAACGGACCTTGCGATGAAGTCGCCGACTGGACCAACTAGCTCCAGGAATTTCAGTTTCCGATGATCCGACTTATCGGGCACTTGGGCACAGTGTTCCACTAAGGGATGCCGGTCCTCTTTGTTTCGGGCGTAAGCAAAACCACTCTCCCTGGCGTTTGTTCAATTCGGTCGATTGCACGAATCGCTTCAGCGTAAGGAACATCTGGCTCCGCATCAAAAAACACGGTGCAGCTTGCCCTTGCCCCGATTTGCGCCCTCAATGCGTCCGACAGGTTGTCCGGCTCAATTCTTGCGGAGTTCAAATACCATTTGTTGCTCGATTCCACGCGAACCACGCACGCCTGCTCACAAGGGACATGTTTGAATAGGGATGACTCTGGAAAATATGTGAGGACAAACAGCCCGTACGAACGATGGTCGTATCCCCATGCATAGTGAAACACAAGAATCCCAGAGATTACTAACAGAAGCAGAATCTGCGAGTACAGCAGACCAATTTGAGAGAAGAAAGGAATCCACGGCGCGACCTTCACTCTGTGGAGTGCTGGATAACCATGGAGGGAACGCGGCGGTTCAAAAAAGTCGAGACCTTCCGCGCGGCGCCTGCGAAGGCTTTCTCGTATGCCTACAATCAGAACACCCAGACCGATAGACCCTGAAAGAAATGAAATCCAAAATGCATTCTGGTAGTACCTATTCCACCGGAAGAAATCGTCGTTACTGGCGATGACGTACAATCGCGGATTGCCTGCATCTAAGCATCCAGTATCAGAGAGAACTTCAATCCGAAGATTGTAGTGGCCGCGCTTGCCTTCAAATCCTCCAAGGAATGAACCAGTGACCGTATCTCGCCCTCTGGCGCGGCTCTCATCCTCTATCCACTGATAGCGATAAACAGGAAGACCGCCGAGAGAAGATATTCGTCGTGTCTCCAATCCGACGCCGTTGCTGCAGATGAGATTGCCACCTTGGGAAAGACCAATGTCGATGGAGTAAGAACCGTGGATGTTTAAGTCAAGATCAGCGTTAATGGTGCCGCGAACCAGCGATACGGGCATGTCCACCGCTCGCAACGTTCGAGATTGAATCCAGTATGTCGTCCCGATAAATCCAACGATGGCGGCGAGGAGTACGACACATCCCACCATTATGGTAGGGGGTCTCCGCATATCTATTCAGACTCCGTAGCCTTGGAAATGTTCCCAGGGCTTCGAGTACTCGGAACTTTAGATGAGTATTGTTGACGAATGCCACCCTAGCAATGACTGAAACTCGTGGATATGTTCGGGAGTAACACGGGTCAACTCCTTCCATGAGAAGGCCGGTGAGTGTCAAGTCTTTCCTTTCATTTTTTCCGGCTCGCAATACTCTGCCGACTAGGTCCGGACAGAAATCAGCCCTCTGCCGGCTTTCGTGCACCTTTGTTTGGTCGACTCGGCCCGGGATCTTCAAAGAGAAATTGGTTTCGATCGTTAATGGCAAGCGCACGGATTCGGCCCTTTCGTCCCCAATCCGCAATCGTGTTTGTTGAAACGCCGCACCGTCGTGCAATCTCAAGAGTGGTAAGCATGCCTCGTTCACGAAGCCGATCGAAGCGGCTCTTGAGTCCGTAGGCCGTTCGAATGTAGCCAACGGCTGGTGATGTCAACGGCAAGCCGTCGCCTGTTTTGAACCCGTTCTCCGATCCTTGATCCGCCCTCAAGATCCGGTTCGCCGCCGCCAGATATTCGTTTCGCAACGGGATCCTTGATCGACTGTTCCGGTGACATAGGCGAGCAGCCGCACCCAAAGCATTCCAGAGCCTCCCTAACTTGATCGTCGAACTCGGATTGTACATGCTCTTGACGTTTCAGAAACCAGCTGTGCGAGGAAATCGCGAGACCGGAAAACAAGCCTTTTCAATGCTTTTGAGATTTTTGACCATACGGGCAAATTCAGGATCGCCGAGGATGTAAGGGTTGGCGCCTCTAAAGCTGGCGATGGCTTCCGCGCCCTGTTGTCAGCTAGCAAGACCGTTTCGATTGAGGGAGAGCTGCACTATCAAGCCTGCGACAAGACGATTTGCTATCCACCTACGTCGGTCCGGTAAAATGGGAGTTGCAGATTCAACCTCTTGACCTGAAGCGATCTCCAAAGGCCATTCAACACAAATAGATCCTTGGGTTGATGGAACTAGGAAGTACCAATGCTTTGGAAGGACGAAGACCATGAGTAACGTCGTTTACGTTTCCAAATCTCGTATCGAACGCCGCGAGGGGCCCCTCCGTATTGCACACCTGCCGGGGGAGTCCAAGCCTGTAATTTATAGTGTCCACGGGGCCATTGCCGAACATTACAAAATTGACCCCGCGAAACTCAAGGAGTCGCACTCTTCGACCATTGATTACGTTATTTCCGCCACTGCCGGTTGAATGATGGGCACTTTTGGAGGTGCGCTGGAAGCGCGCCAGATTGATGCCAGCAATAGGAAATTGACAGCCGAAGTGACCGGCGAAGTGGAAACCGAGGATGGCGTGCTTGTGATCCGCCGCATCCATGTTGCGATGCGGCTAGTGGCGCCCGAAAGCGCCAGGGAGACAGTCGAACGTACGCACGGCGTTTACGCCATGCACTGCCCGCTCTATCGCACTCTGCACAAGGCGATACAGCTCAGTTCTTCTTTCGAGCTCGCTACTCTCTGAACTTCTACTTCTAGTCTTTTGAGCTTTCGAACCGCCCTGAATTTCATCCTGCGAGCTCTCGCGGAGAAGTTCACAAGGTCGGGATCAGCAATGGCCAGTATGCGGGACGTGTCCCCAAGGTTAAAACCCTCCCGAAATTCGCTTTTGGCCACATTGATGGTATACAGCTCGTGCATTCTTTCTCTCCATGCTCTTTTGAGATGAGCCTTAGTTCGCAGTCAATCCTAACGGAATAACAGATGTTGAACGGCTTGTCTGTCGCACGCATCGAGGTCCTCCTGTTTCCAGTTGCTTCGGTCATGCGACCACTTGACCCGACCCCTTTGCTCCAGCCCCATTACGAGCCTTCTTCGCTCATACGAGTCGGTCCGCCCCAGTGCTCCGCATCGGTACGCTCGCCTCGCGGTTTTGGCCGCTTGGGCTTCTCCCTTCGCATCAGAGCGACTGGTTCCTGCAGTTCCACGCGACAGCCTGCATCCGCTTCACGCCCTCTCTACGCCGGTCGCCGTCCGCTCAGTCATCAGGCACCCCGCGGACTTGTCCCAGGAAAACCATACGCCCCTGGTTTCGACGACTCTTGAGTTCTTAACGACGCGTCTTCGAAGGGTTCACTTTCGTTCGTCTCTCGGATGCTCACCTGCACGAGTTGTACTCGCGCTTTTCCTCCAACGCACACCACCATGGCTCTTTACCACAGCAGCTTGGAGTGGTTTGAGACCTGCTCCTGAAAGCCGATCTCGAGGGACCTTCCCTCATCTCTCGCGCAGCTTATCCACACGGTTTATTAGTTCATGATTGAACTCCTTATCCGTATGCTTCCTGCAGCACACTATGGTGAAAAAACTCGTCCTGGTCGCTGCCCTGAGCCGGAACTCATTGCTCTGCGCACGTTGATGATAAATCGGGCCCGGCAGCGCTTTGCAAGTGGAGATTCCCGGCATCCTTAATATATGTGCTGATAGTGAGCCCCTCGCCCGCTGTCCCGTCGACGGTTATGCCGCTTCCCTCTCGTAGTACTACGAGCGCACCTAGTCTTAGGTTTCTCAGACATTGAGCCTCGACAGGCTTAAGCGCCTTGAACGCAAGCGCATCGAACGATGTTCTCACAGAAGACTAGGAGATTCCCTTTCCTTCCACAATGTGGATATGGCGATCCACGGAAAGGTTTGAAAAGCGTTCAACACGGGAAGAGGGCGCAGGCCACCGGATCTCCAGCCAGTCAACAGTCGTGGCGGCCCCGAGGCCGAGCACTTCCCGGGGATCGTGAGAGGATAGATAGCTGCCGCCACTGGTCTTGAGACGCGACCGCTTCTTGGCGCCGGCGAACCACGTCAGGCGAGCTCCGATAGCGTCGTGGTTGCATCCTTGTCCCTCTAGTCGGAGGCCGAGCCAGTGGTTCCCGGCACTTAGCTCGTTGCGAAGAAGGAGCGGAGCGCCACCATTGACACCCACCAGAACGTCGACTCTGCCGTCGTTATCAAAATCGCCGATCGCCAAGCCGCGGGAAGCGTAATCTCTGGAGAAGGCGGCGCCGGCATCTGCACTCACGTTTTGGAATTTTCCATTTACTTGATGAAACAGTAGCAGTGGTTCCCGGTACGTGACGGCTTGCGAGCGCTGGCTGACCATGTCGTCGGGATGGCCGTTGGCGAGGATCAGATCAATATCGCCATCGTTGTCATAGTCGAAAAACTTCAAGCCCCATCCGCTGAGAAGACGCGTCACTTGGGCAATGGACTGGACCTGAGCAACATCAGCGAAGGTCTCATTCTTGAGGTTGCGGTACAGCGAGAATTTTTCCTGGTCTATGTTGGCGACGAAAAGATCCTGCCATCCATCATTGTCAAAGTCCGCCGAGTCTACGCCCATTCCTGAGCGCGCCTGACCGGTTTCGCTGAAGCCCACCTCCGCAGAAATACCCAGCTCCTCCCATCGATTGCCACCGCGGTTCACGAAGAGGAAGTTCTGAACCGTATCATTGGCGACGAATAAGTCCATGCGTCCATCATTATTGACGTCCGTTGCGACAACTCCCAAAGCCTTGCCCGGGGACTTGCCAATGATGTTGTCGTGCCCGACTTCTGTGAACGTTCCGTCCCCATTGTTTCGGAACAGATAACTCACCGTCGGATGAAACGCGCGAGGGACGCAGTAGTATTTCTGCCCCGCTTCGTTGCCGCCACAGGACTGGCGGTCCTCGGGAAGATATCGAACGAAACCACATACAAAAAGATCAAGCCGGCCGTCATTATCAAAGTCGAACCAGACAGCACTGGTCGTCCAGCCCGAGATATCGATCCCCGATTGCTTGGTAACATCCGTAAAGGTACCGTTGCCGTTGTTCCGGTAAAGGATTGCTCTCCCGCAGGCAGTTAAAAACAAATCCGGATAGCCGTCGTTATTGAAGTCGCCGACGGCAACGCCCATGCCAAAGGTTCCACCTTGAACGCCTGCCAGCTCCGTAACATCAGTAAAAGTTCCATCCCGGTTGTTGCGGTAGAGAGCATTGCGAAGGGGCTGCTTCGGGCGAAAGAACTCGGAAGGCCCACTATTCACCAGATAGATGTCCATCCACCCGTCATTGTCGAAATCCAGAAAGGCACACCCAGGTCCGAGGGTTTCCGGAAGGTACCTCTCGGGCGACATCGCGTTCTCGTGGGTCCACACGATGCCACTCCGGGCAGGAGGAATCTCTTGAAAGATGGGCGAGGACGCGGGAGAGAGTGGCAAGCGGCTCGCAGCGCTCAGACACCCAAGACCCGCCAAAAACTGGCGTCGACTGAGGACGCCGAGAATCAGCGGGTCCATTCTTGCCCTAGATCGCAGGATTGTGTTGGTCCTCTCTCGAAACAATTCTTGATTTAAGCCACTTCAACGCGGCGCGCGGCTTGGTCCAAACCCTCATGGCTAGTCTATTGTAGGCACGCCTAAAAGCCCAAGAGAAGGGTTGCAAAGCTCTTAGCATGGACGCTGGGCCGCGCAGGCAATCAGCGCGTGGATTTGCCAATCCGGAATCGTGTTTACAGCATGAACGGCTCATGGTAACGTTTGCGCACTTTTGGGGGCCTGCTGTATTCGAAATGCAAGGGGTGCGAGGATGCCACCTTTGTTTCTGCCTTCTAAGCAAACCATGAAATTCTTGTTATTGACCCTCGTTTTGCTGCTTCCCTCGGCTCTCTTTGGACAAATTGATACGGGGTCCATCTTGGGCGTGGTTAAGGACGCTACCGGCGCGGCCATTACGAAAGCGACTGTGACGGTCACAAATACCGCCACGGGCGTCTCACAAACCACTTCCGTCAACGAGTTGGGAGAATATCAGGTCTTGGCGCTTTTTCCGGGGATCTACTCCGTTAAGGTGACAGCAGATGGCTTCGAAGGCGTTGTACGCAATGAAATCACGCTTCACGTGCAAGATCGTCTCGCCATTGACTTCACACTAAAAGTCGGCTCCGTGAAACAGGAAGTCGTGGTCTCCGCCGGCGAGCCTATGCTGCAAACACAAACCGCAGACATCGGAGATGTTGTGGACACACGGCAGGTGAATGATCTTCCGCTGAACGGCAGACGCTATGCTGATTTGGCTTTGCTTGAGCCCG
This sequence comes from Acidobacteriota bacterium, assembly GCA_003224085.1. Lineage (GTDB taxonomy): Bacteria > Acidobacteriota > Terriglobia > Acidiferrales > UBA7541 > Acidiferrum. The sequence goes on from QHYK01000099.1 coordinate 11,732, forward strand.
GCGTACAGAAATTCTACGCCGCCAATAACCCCGCTCCAGACCGCTTTAGCGCCAACGGAAACCTCGAACTCCAAAACAACTTTCTCTTGAATGGGATTGACAACAACTCCTGGTCGGAAAATCTTCAGGAATTCTCGGTGCAGGTCGTACAGCCTCCGCCCGACGCCATCGAGGAGTTTCGTGTGCAGACCCGGACCTATTCGACGGAATTTGGGAACTCGGCGGGAGCAGTCGTGAACGCCACTCTGAAGTCAGGCACGAACCACTATCATGGAAGCGTGTTTGAATACCTGCGCAACAAAGTGTTGAACGCAAACCTCTGGATTAACGGTCACAACGGTAATCCAGCTACGGGGCCGACGTACACCCCAAAGGGCCCGTTCGTCCAGAATCAGTTTGGAGGCACACTCGGCGGCCCGGCATTCAAAGACAAGACGTTTTTCTTCGGCGATTTCGAACGGTTCACCAACCGCCAATCTACGACCGTCACAAGCACCGTTCCCACCCAGCTGATGAAGCAGGGCAACTTCACAGAATTGCCTTATGCCTTAGCGAATTCCACTGTTCCGGGACAGGCGGGATGCTACTCGGGCAACATGCTCCAGGCTACAAGCTCGACAGGTCAAACTTGCCTCGACCCCGTCGCCGCTAAACTGATGAGCCTACTCCCCCCTCCAAGTGTCACCCCGTCGGGGGCAGCGGGAAGCTGGACTGGTGCTCCAAATTATTTCTTCCCAACCACTGTGCCCGACGATGTTTACTCACTTGATGGCCGGGTGGACCACAACCTGAAGCAATCGAATCGTCTGTTCGGGTCCTACAGTTATCGCCATGCTAGCCGAGAGGATCCACCGTGGGCCAGCAATGGCGTCATAGGCAGCGGCAACTTTGCAACGTCCTATCGGATTCACACGCAGCAGGTAGCCCTCGGATGGACCTACCCTTTGTCCAGCAGCAAGGTGAACGACCTGCGATTTGGTTTTAACCGCGATTATGCTCACAGCGATCCAGTGGGCGTTACTCTCGGAACTTCCCAGGCCCAGAGCCTCATCGGGCTCTCCGGAATTCCCAATGGCCCTGGTTCTGGAGGTTTACCCCCGATCGAAGTCAACGGATTGACTCGTATCGGAACCTCGCCCTGGCGTCCCCAGTACCAGATTTCGCAGGCCTGGAATGTCATCGAAAGCCTGAGCTGGCTGAAAGCGAGCCACAGCTTCAAGTTCGGGTATCAGTATCTCAAGCGTTCTGACAACTTCCTGGACATCCGTGCCCCGCAGGGCGAAATCCAGACCGACGGTATTTACACCGCCAGCGGAAATTTTGGCCTGCCGGACTTCCTCCTTGGCGATGTCGACGGCGTGCATTTCACGACGCCCCTCGTCGTGCACTACTACCAGCCCGGTCATTCCTTCTATGGCATGGACACCTGGAAGGCGACACAGAAATTGACGCTTACCTATGGCCTTCGGTACGAACTGTTTGCGCCGATTTTGGAACGGAAAAATAACGTTTCCAATTTTACGCCTGCCAATGGCGGAGGAATCGTGACCGCTGGCAGCAATGCCTCCGGCTGGTCTGCCCGCGCTTTGATTCATCCCGACCTCAACGATTTCGCCCCCCGGCTGGGTTTTGCTTATCAGCTGGCCAACCGCGTCGTTGTCCGCGGAGGTTACGGCGTGTTTTACCAGCACAGCAGCCGCATCGGCTCAGAAAGCCTTCTGCAGTTGAACCCGCCCTTCCTGCAAGATGTCCAACTCAATCAAGGCGGTACGAGTACAGTCTTCCAATTGAAAAACGGCTTCCCTTTAAGCACCGTGACCGGCTCCACCGTGAATTTGACGCAAATTCAGTTGCGGGCCCAGGACCCGAATCAGCGCTCCGGATACGTCGAGCAGACAAGCTTTGGTCCCGAATACCAGCTCACCTCAGACACCGTCCTGGCCGTTACCTACGTCGGAAACTGGGGACGCAAGATGAATCGTCTTCGCGACCTCAACATGCCGCAGGTGATGGGCTTTGATACGGGCTGTCCCGTTCTTAAATATAACTACGCCAACTTAAATACCGTCACGACGGTTGACACGTTTGCTGGTGCGGGAAACTCCTGCGCTCCCTCCGGACAGCATGCCTTCCTCGAGTACGCTAGCAATGACGGCAATACGGACTACGACGCTCTCGAGGTTTCCTTACGGAGGAATATAAGCAAGGGACTCGGTTACACTTTGAACTACACATGGAGCCACGGCCTGGCGAATTTTGGCGATAACCTCACGGCAAACGCATTTCCTCAGAATTCCTACAACTATGCTGCAGAGATGAGTAACTCCAATCTCGACATCCGCAGCCGTTTTGTCGGCAACTTCACCTGGGATCTGCCAATCGGAGAGGGCAAGAGGCTCCTCGGCGGTTGGCAGTTCAACGGCATCGTGACTCTCGAAACCGGCACTCCTTTCGACATTTTCGCCTCTGACCCAGGGTACTGGGGAGTACATACCGAGTATGCGGACTGCATTGGCAATCCCTTTTCAGGGACGACCACAGACCACCAGCTCTTTACCACCAGTGGAGTTTTCCTGAACCCGGCAGCATTCGCGGTGCCTGCGCCCGGAACCTTCGGTACCTGTGCCCCGAACAAATTCCACGGGCCAGGAATCCAGATGGTGGACCTAAGTCTTTTCAAGCAATTCATGATTACGGAACGTTTTCGGCTCCAGTTCCGCACCGAATTCTTTAACTCCTTCAACCATCCGAACTTCTCTAATCCTAACTCATTCGTCTTCTGGGGGCCTGGCTTCACGGGACCGTACGGGTCTTTTGGAAAGGTTAGCAATACGCTGGCTCCCATCCTCGGAAACGATTCCGGAGGCCCCGGCGATCCTCGGGAAATACAGTTCGCGCTTAAACTGTATTTCTGACTTGCCTTGGGGGAGTGGTGCAGGCTGCTTCTATAATCGTACTTCGACCACCATCGCTCAACTCCCAGAGCGTGGGCGCGGAGTTTCCGCCGAGGAGGCCGTGTGGGGAGCGCGCGTCAAATGGTGCGCGGCTAAGGCCTTAATTCTGATCCGGAGAATCCGTATGTCGAACGAGACAGGTTCCGTGGCCATATTCTCCGAGCGGCGAAACGCGCGAGAGCGTGTCTGCCGGGTTCGGACCTCAGAACTACGAGTTAATGCCAGTAGTTTTTGCAGTCCTTGGTGGGAAGCGTGGTCGATAGTGAGGTTTTCCCATGAAGCGAACCCTATTTGTTGGATTGTCTATACTGCTTTCTTCCGCGCTTTACGCGCAAACACCGTACGACTCCTCGATTGAGGCATCGCCCAGCGCACACGAAATACCCATCAACCGGGGAACGGCAGCTGTGTGGCAAACCCTTAAGAAGCTCCACACACGCGCCAGCATCATTATGGTAACCGCCCACCCGGACGACGAGGACGGTGGCATGCTGACCTACGAATCGCGCGGAATTGGCGCGCGCGTCGTGTTGCTGACGCTTAACCGCGGCGAGGGCGGCGCGAACGTTATGTCGTCGAACTATTTCGACGGCCTGGGCCTGGTGAGAACAGAAGAACTTTTGGCTGCGGACCGATATTACGGGGTTGACCAATACTGGACCAGGGTCGTTGACTATGGATTCTCGAAAACCAAGGCGGAATCGATCGCAAAATGGACTCACGATCGTGTTCTCTATGACGTAGTGCGCGTCGTGCGCATGACCAGGCCTCTGGTGATCAGTTCGGTTTTCATCGGAGCGCCTTCGGACGGACATGGCAACCATCAAACGGCCGGAGCCATGGCCCAGGAAGTATTCAAAGCTGCGGGCGACCCAAATGTATTTCCCGATCAAATTGCGGCCGGGCTAAAGCCGTGGAGCCCGTTAAAGGACTACGCAAGAACCCCCTGGTTCGGGAACGATGATGGCAAGCTCGCGGCAAATGTGGATATTCCCGAAGGCGAATACGACCCCGTCCTTGGGATGTCGTACGTGCAAATCTCCCGCGAGGGCCTGGGCCACCAGAAGTCGCAAACCGGCGGCGGCATGATGCCCAAAGCAGGCGCCCTGAGCTCCACCTACCACCGCTTTGGATCTGTCGTCCCGGCTTCGGACCAAGAGAGTTCTTTCTTTGACGGCATTGATGTTTCCTTGCTAGGAATCGCATCCTTGGCAAAAGAGGGCCAGGCCAACTTTCTGGTCCCGGGACTAAAGAAGGTGAATGATTTGGTCGAAAGCGCCATCGGTGAGTACTCCATCGCGTCGCCCGAGAAAGTAGCCCCAAAGCTAGCGGAAGGTTTCAAGAAAACGGAAGAGCTTCTCCAACAAGTGAAAGCAAGCCGGCTTTCCGAGGAAGACAAGTACAACATCATCTTCGAATTGGAGATCAAGAAAGCGCAATTCAATAACGCGTTGGCCGAAGCGCTGGGGCTCTCTTTGTCCGCTGTCCTGGTCCCGGAAAACGAACCTGATCCGCGGTTCGCCATGTTCCTGGGAGACCCGGAAACCACGCGCGTCATTATTCCGGGGCAAGAATTCGGAGTGAAGGCGCATGCGGTAAGCCAGAGTTCAGCCCCGGTGACGCTAGAAAGCCTCAAAATCCAGGCAACGGACGGAAAGGATTGGGCTATCCATAGCCGAGGAGAAGCGCTCGGAGAAATGGCAAAGGACAAGCCAGTGGATGTCCGGTTTGACCTCACGGCTCCTGAGAACGAGACATTTACACGCCCCTACTTCACACGGCCCGACATCGAACAGTCCTACTACGACATTTCCGACCAGCGATATCTCAACCTGCCGCTTTCGCCATACCCACTCGAGGCGTGGGCGGAATTTCGATACCAAGGTGTTCCAGTTAAAGTTGGGGAAGTAGTGCAATCGAGCAAGCGAGTTACTGGAATAGGTGAAGTGCTCGAGCCTTTGGTTTCCGGGCCAGCCGTGTCCCTTAGTGTTTCCCCACGCGCTGGGATCGTTTCCTTGAATGCCCAAGCCTTCAAACTCGTGGCTACCGTTCGGAGCAACATCAAGGGACCCGGAAAAGGCACTGTGAAGCTCGAGTTGCCCACTGGCTGGACGAGCCGCCCAGCCTCCGCCGACTTCTCCACAAAGGCAGACGGAGACGAGCAATCCTTGACATTTGAAGTGGTGCCCAACGGACTAGCAGAAAAATCCTATAAGCTGATGGCGGTTGCCGAGTTCGCCGGTAGAGAGTTTCGTGAAGGGTACGAATTAACGGGCTATCCCGGTTTGCGCCCATACTATCTCTATCGCCCCGCGGTGTTTCGCACGTCGGGAGTCGATGTCAAGGTCGCCGAAGGGTTGCACGTCGGCTACATCATGGGCAGTGGAGATGACGTGCCCACTTCGCTCGAATCGCTTGGAATCTATGTGAACTTCCTGGCACCCAATGACGTGGCCACGGCGGACCTCTCCAACTACAATGCCATTTTGCTGGGCGTCCGTGCTTACGCTGCCCGTGAAGAACTGAGGACGCACAACAGCCGCCTCTTAGACTACGTGAAAAATGGCGGCGTCCTCATCGTGCTGTACAACACCCCGGAATTCGATCACAACTTCGGACCCTATCCCTATGTGATGGGACAATCTCCCGAGGAAGTGACCGATGAAACCTCCAAAATGGACATTCTCGATCCAAAGAATCCCATATTCGTGTGGCCCAATCCGATTACGCAGCGCGACTTTGAAGGCTGGGTGGAGGAACGGGGCTCGAAGTTCCTGAAGTCCTGGGATTCGCATTATGTACCGCTGCTTTCCACGCAGGATGAGGGTCAGGAGCCTCAAAAGGGTGGATTGCTCTACGCTCGCTACGGAAAAGGGGTTTACATTTACAATGCTTACGCCTTCTACCGCCAGCTGCCCGAGGGCGTTCCGGGTGCGTTCCGCCTGTTTGCGAATATCGTCAGCCTGTCGAAAAACCCCAACCTCAAGGGGACGGGCTCCGGCAACTGATAAAGAGTCTGGGTCGAGAGGGCTGTCTTTGACTTAAGTGCGCAGTGTTTCCTCACGGGCCTAGGTTCGTGGTAGGACTTGCGAGCAGCATGTGCCATCACCACCGCGATGCCGCCGTCCCCGTCCGGCTGACCGGCGCGGACTGCAGGTGGGGCCAAGACACCCGCGGATTTTCTCACACGTTTGCATAGGGTCAGAAGCTCGGCCGTCAGAGGTATGATACCCAGGCCATGCCTTGGTCCTTCCTTTCTCTCGCCTGCCTCGGATACCTTTTCTTGGCGGCGACCTGCTCAGCGCAGACGCCACCCACCACTGCGCACGCCGCGGCTTCATTAGAGCAGGCGCGCGAACTTGCTCGTGCCCATCGTTATTCGGAGGCTGCTGCAGCCATGCGAGGTGTGGCGCTCCCAAGAGATCCTGGGCCACGAATCGCGTTCTTTCGATTGCGTGCCTCGATCGAGTCGGGTCTCGGACACTCAACTGCGGCGGCCACCGACATGGAAGCAGCCGCCAAGCTTGCGCCCCAAAACGCCGAGTTGCAGGTTGCTGCGGCCCTTGCGCGCTTGGAATCGCAAGTGGAAGCGAAGGTCGATCCTTCCGCGACTCTCAAGCTGTTACGCGGGGTTTCCCTGCCCGCCGCGCTCCAACTGGATGTTCGCCTTCGCAGCGCAGAAATATTGAGCCGGGCCAATCTCTTCGACCAAGCCGCAGACGATTTTGCTGAAGCGAGCCAGCTGGCGCCCTATCGTGCGGACATCCTATTCAACCTTGCCTTGGCCCGCTATCGCCTCGGGGTTTGGGACGCGGCACGGGAAAGCGCGGAACGATCAAAGGCCCTGGAGGACAGCGGCTCGACCGAAAGCTTGCTCGGTGATATCGAGGAGAAGCAGGGCGATGCCCTCGCCGCTGTCCGCAGTTATCAGGCAGCGGTCAAGCTCGAACCCGGTGTTGAACAGCATCGTCTGGCGTTGGCAACCGAGCTTCTAAAACACCAGACCTTCGATGCGGCAATTGTCGTCCTCGAACAAGCTGCTGACCTCTTCCCGCAGTCTGTGCGTATTAGGATCCTCTTGGGGATCTCTTACTTTCTCGTGGATCGATCATCCGATTCGATTCGCACATTGTTGGACGCAGTTAGACTCGACACGAATGACGCGCTGGCCCTCCGCTATCTTGGTGAGATAACTCTCCAGGACTCAGCTTCGCCAGATCCTGTTGCGGTAACTCAGATTTGCACGTTTGCCGACACTCATCCTCGCGACAAGAGTGGGAACGCCCTGTGTGGTGGAGTCTTGCTTCGCGTTGCCGAAGAAAGTGGAAATGACTCTCGCAAAGTCGAAATCCTGCGCAGGCTTCGCAATGCGGTGCAAGTCGCACCGGATGAGGCGTTGGCGAGGTGCCAACTCGGAAAAACATTGGAATGGTTACAACAATGGCCGCAAGCGCGCACGCAACTTGAAAAGTGCGTGTTATTAAGCCCCGATTCGCCCGAAGGTCATTATCGCCTTGCACGCGTCTACAGGCGGCTTGGGCTGACAGACCTCTCCACTGAGCAGACCAATTTGCAGCAACGGGCTGCCAAAAAGCAAAGCGAAGAAAGCACCCACCGCACGAATACCGTCAGCCGCTTTCTCGTGTTGCTGGACCACTGAATAAAGTCCGGTGGTTCGCCAAAACCTCAGCGGGACCAAAAACGGCAACTTTCTCGGTAGAGAAGGCGTAAATACGATCCTCGCCTCGACACAACACGAAGACTTTGGAGGGCAGGAACCCTTGTGCGTGCAGGGCACCTCTATATTAAGGGTGGGCGGAAAGTCGCTCCGAACTAGGCGGCGGCTCGATCGTAACGGTGGTGGAGGCCTCCGAGTCGCTCCTGCGAAAGGACTGGACCCGAAGCCACGGAACGAATCCTGCCGTCAGGTGTCGCCTTCTCAAGTCCGAGATGCGTTCGGTCCGCATGATGATAGCGAACATAGTCGGAGAGCAATCGCTTCAGGTGGTGTTCATTCTGCAATCGCTTCCCGATGGTTTCGAAGGAAGGCCAGCCAAGCTTGACCCGGTCAGGATCTTTCGGCGCTCGTTTCATCCAACGGGAGACGGTTCTCTCGGAAAGTTCAAAGCCGAGCATGCGGATTTCCCCATGGATCCGCGGCGCTCCCGCCGTGCAGTCCGTCAAGAAATGCTCCCAGTTTGGCCGTCGTCGGAACTGTGGCATAGTTTCCAGTTCCTTGAAGGCCGATGTGAACGCGTTCGAGAGGCTCCACATCGTCCTCGGCGCGAACTCCTCATGCTGGGGATCGAAGTAGCGATCATGTACGACTCGAGCCAAGTGCCTGGGGTACCTCAAGTTCTCCCTTGATGAAGGCTCCATAGATGATGATGAACTCGCGGCTTCATTGGAAAGCGGGCTTGTGCGCCAAGTTTCAACATGTCGGCGCATTAGTTCGAAGTTCCGTTGCGGTCGACGCCGATGGAAAGGCTGTCCTCCAACGAGAAGTTCTTGCTGTGTTTCGCTAAGACAGGCGTGAACACGCCTGGAACAATTTTGCCAAACTCAGAATTCACATCGTTTTGCAAGTTGAGAGCAGGGGTGGCAGTCGAACCCGTGTTGCAGGTGCCATCAAACAAGAAACGGGCACACTGCCTTCATGCAACCCAGGGGAGCCAAGAAGCTAAAACACAAAGCGGACCGCGAACTGGCCCATGCGGGCGCCGGTACTCCGGGCCGAATTGACGTAGTTCTGCAAGTTGATGGTGCTGGAGATTTGGCTGAGCGGAGTGGTGCTGTTCACCGTTCGTGCCGGCAAGCCAAAGGTCACGCGGTTGAACGCATTGTAGAGCTCCATCCGCAACTGCAAGCCCATACTCTCGCGGATTTTGAACGTCTTGGCCAACGCTGCATCCACGTTCTTCTGGCCCTGCAGGAAGAAGGAGTTGCGGGGTATTGCGCCTGCTGGGAAATCCTGTCCTGGAGAGACGGGAAACTGGTCGCCGGACTTCAAGCTCGCCTGGGACGGCTGGAAGGCGGTGCCTGGCAACTGAAGCTCCGATTGGGTGTCTAGGCAGCGCCCTGGTGGCACCAGCGGCGTCGGACAGCTACTTTGTGCACGCCCGTTGTCAACAGAAGTGTAGAGCAAAGCAGGATCGAGAAGGATCGGGCGGTCGCCGCCCACGCCGTCGAAATTGGCGTCATATCCTGAAAGGACCGTGAACGGCAGCCCGGACGCGAAAGTGGCTACGCCGCTGATTTGCCAACGGCTCACCCACCAGGCGACCGAGAGCGGACTGAACGCGCCCGGCCAACTCTTCATCCACGGCAAATCATAAGCTGCGGAAACTACGACGCGATGCGTCTGATCAAAGCTGGAAAGCCCTCGCAGAGAACCCTGCGGGTTAACTGCGCCCACCGGAGCGTTCACGTCCGAGCCCGTGAAAGTGGCCTCGGACCCCGTATCCATCGTCTTGCTCCAGGTCCACCAGCCCGAGAGAGTCAGGCCATGGCTGGTTGCTTTGGTAACTCTCAGTAGCATTGCGTTGTAGTAGGTGAAAGCGAAGTTGCTTAGAAGGACGTTGCGACCATTAGCGGGGTCGGGACGCCGCTCCGCAATGCGTTCAGAAGTCGTACTACCCAGGGAAACGTACCCATGCGGTACGCCATTGACGATCATGATACCCTTCTGTGCTAAGGACGCTGTTGTACTGGTCAACGACGAGAATGCTTTCAGGGCGCCGCTTGAACCCGGTATCAAGTTGCCGCTGGTATCAAGCGAGTCGCAGATAGGATCGCTGAAGTCCGCGCAGACTCGGTCGAACACCACGGGCTGAAAGTTTCCGCCACCCACATCCACCGTGACCAGAGGCGATGTGATGGGGAAGCGCGCATCGTTGATGCCACTAAAGAAAGGCAATCCTATCCCCCGGTTTCCCTCGTAGCTGACCTGCAGGGCCGTACTCCAGGGCATCTTGCGCTCGACCGTTAGGTTCCACTGCTGGACATAAGGCAGGTGGAAATTCCGGTCGGGAATCAGAAGGGAGGTCAGCAATTGGCCTCCCGCTTCTTTCACACCGTTGCAACCCGAAGCCGTGGTGCTGCAGGCAGCCACGGCAGAGCGGCTGGCGGCGCCAGGGGTGAACTGAAAGCCGCAGGATGGATCAGAAACCTCGAACTGTCCGCCGTTGACGAATACCGTCCCCGCTGGATCCGTTACATTCGCCCCCGGGTTTGCCAAGCAGGGGTTCGCGAACGAAGTCAAAAGGAAGCCGTTGGGAGGCTGGAAACGGAAGTTCAAGCCGCTTTGCGAAAAGACCGACTGGAACACTCGGTCGTAGTAAATGCCGTAGCCGCCGCGGATGACGAAATCACCCGGTCCGCCCGTAATCTTTCTAAGGAAAGAGTTCTGCCCTTCCGGCGTCCAGGCGAAACCGATGCGCGGCCCCACGTTGTTGTAATCTCCCCCGTAGCCATAACTGAAGCGGTCTTTAATCTCGTGAGGCGGCCGGACGCCTTCCCAGCGCACTCCCAAATTAAGGGTGAGGTTGCGCTTAAGCCGGAAATCATCTTGGGCGTAAAGGTTTGTCTCGCCGAAGCGATTTTCCGCTTTCGGCAAACCGTATCCCTGGTTGTAGCCCGTAAGAACGCCATCCAGGAAGTCCTCCCATCCACTAAAACCTGTTCCGGCCAATGCCTGAGCGCCCGTATTGATGCTACCGAAGGTCCAGAAGCCGCGCTGCGTGCCGCTCGCGACATCGTCCAGCGCCTGAAATCGCTGGTCAATGCCCGTGCGCAGAGTGTGGCGCGTGAAGACGATGGTGTGGTTGTAGACGAGCTGATGGTCGCGCTGATAGCGGTTGATTGGAACGTTAGTGGAGGTACCGATGATTGTCCCGCCGAAAGGAATTGTGTCGCTGGAAGCTGCCGGGTTCACTAGCGTCGTGGCAAATCGGATGGTGGGAACCTGATCGCCATCGGTAACATCCTGGTTGGTATTGCGGTTGCCAAATCCATAACGGAATTCCCCGGTCTGCCGGGGGCCGTACACATGGGTGAGCGTATACCCGAGGTTATACTGCCGATTATTGTTCGTGCCGAAATTATCCCCCAGGATGATTCGGGCCGAGTTCCGAATCTGGCGGCTGTATTGGTAACGTGCGGTCATGGTCGTGCTTGCGTTGGTGTTCCAGTCCATCCTTCCCGTGTAATCCGAGTCCGGAAATGTGAAGCCCAGACCGGAAACCAGCACGCAGCGGTTCGGTCGGCCGCTCTGAATCACCTGCGCACAAGCCGCCGGATCATTCGGAGTCTTCCCTTGGAGTTCAGGCGTGTTCCAGAGATTCATCACCGACTTAATGAAATTGAGGTCGCTTTGCAGATTGGGATGAGTGTTTGGATCAACGCAGTAAGGCCCTCCGGGCTGCGGAGTTTCGCCGGCGTTGCAAGCCCTGGGACCATCTGCCGGAAGCCAGGTAAATCGCGAAATGCTACCTTTGCCTACGTTGGATACTTTCTCCCCGCTGCCGAAGAAAAACAGCTTGTTCTTCAGGATTGGCCCGCCAATGGTCCCCCCGTACTGGTTTCGCCGTACTGGTGGCCGTTTGCCTCCCGCCTGGTTCAGGAAAAAGTCGTTGGCATTAAAGATGTCATTCTGGATGAAGTCGTACGCGTCCCCGTGGAATTCGTTTGTGCCTGACTTGGTTTGCACCAGAATTACTGCGCCGCCTGCCCGCCCGAATTCCGCCGAATAAGCATTGGTCAGAACTTGAAACTCCTTGATGGTGCTGATGTTCACGTTCTGGCGGTTCTGGTTTTCCGAGGAATCGTCGTTGTTCACGCCGTCAATCTGAAACGTGGACGAGCGCGTGCCCTGGCCGCTGAATGCGGCGTAGGATCCGGTCGAGTTCGTCGGGTTGTTGGACGAGCCGTTGAAAGCTGCTGGCTGAAAGCCAGGAACCTGCTCGACCAGGGAGATAAAGTTGCGACCGGGCAGCGGCGTTGCCTCGACCTGCAATTCGTTAAGGGTGCTTTTCACCTCGCCGCCCGTCGTGTCGATTAGAGGAATTTCCCCGGCGCGGACTTCCACCTTTTCCGACACGGCGGATGGCTCCAGAACAAAATCGGATACGGTATTCTTGTTCAGTTCCACCACCACGCCGTCCTTTTCCACGCTCCGGAAGCCTTGCAGAGCGACGGTCACTTTGTAGCTGCCGATGGCAAGAAAGCTGAACTGATAGAAACCATCATTATTCGTTGTGGCCTCACGAATCGCTCCCGTTTGCTCGTTGATGGCAGTGACCTTCGTCTGTGGTACGGTGGCGCCGCTCTTGTCCGAGATATGGCCGCTCAACGTTCCTGTCACTGTCTGAGCCCAGGTACCCGAAGCGCCGATGGAAAGTCCCGCGACGATGAAGAGCAAAATCCCGATTCGCTTTGTATGCATTCTTGCTCCCTCCCCGCCCTCCCCGCCCGGTAAGAGCTTCGTCGGGAGTGCCTCGATCATGTGATCGTGTTCCACGAAAGCTCGCTACGAAGAACGCTCCAATCGTATTTCGAATACTACCATCGATCGAGAACGCATCTTTCGTTGGGAAAGGACGCGCCGGAGCCACGAGCGATGCAGCCGCCGGAAATGGGGACCGTCGTGGCCCTTCCGCAGGTCGGTGGACTGCACCACCGCTACGAGTGACGGGCTGCCTGAAACAGCCCAAATCCATCATGCTACGCGTTGCCGCTTGGGCCTTGGCAATTTGCACCCATACCGTCTCACTTGCGGGCCCGTACATCAATTCAGAGACTCAAGCAGGGCCGCATGCTGCTTAAGCCTTCGATTCAATTGCGGGTATAACATTTGCCATGGGCTCTACGGAATTCTCGGGAGGGACAGCAGAATTCGAGGCCAAGAAAAAAGCGAAGACGAAGGCCAAAACTAAGCAACGAGATCTCTTTTAGCTGTCGACGATCGCAGCCAGCAACGCAATCCGCAGTGTTGCTTGCAACGAAAAAACTCTTACTTTGAGCGTGCGCTCGCAGTTGCCAGTAAGAATTTGGGATTCTTTTTGGCAATGTGGAGCAAGCGCAACGCCGTACTCTGTGGCCGTCGAATTCCTTGCTCCCAACTCTGAACCGCTTTTGGACTGACGCAGAGAAAAAGCGCGAACGCGGTCTGACTCGCGTGCAAGGATTCCCGGACCTTACGAATCTCATTGGGCTTCATGGGTTTCGGGGGAGCGGCAATCTCCATCACACGCAAGTCAACTTTTTCGCCGCGCTCGTATGCCTGCGCGTCAGCAAGGGACTGCCGCAGATCGTCGAAAATGTTGATTACCTTCTTCTTGGTCTTAGCCATACTGAACCTCCCCAATGTTTCTTCAAGTCCGCGACCATCTTTCTGAGCGCCTTCCGCTGGTCATCGTCTAAGTCCTCCTGCTCATCCTTATCCAAGAGGTACAGCAGCTGCTTGTGCTCCAAGTAAAGGAACAGGTATCGATAGCCGCCCTTCTTGCCTTTGCCTCGCGACGGATTCGCCGCACGCGCCTTGCGTATCCCGCCTAGCCGCTGGACCATGTTCCCGCGTTCGGGATTCTGGACTAGATCGGTGAGCCGTCGCATAAATGCGCGGGATTATCGACGTTCATGTGGCCCGGCTGCGAGGGAAGGTAGACGGACGATACGAAAAGAGGCTTATCAAGACAGTGCTAGGGATAGGGTTCGTCGTGCGCGAGGACACCAACGACCACGGGTTACAAGAACGCAGGCTAAAGCCACGGGAATGGTAAAATGGATTGATGTTTCGCCGGTCGACCGAGCACGCGAGACGAGAGATCGATGAGACAAGAAATGTACACGGTTCCCCATACTCACTTATTATTAGCACCGCGCACCTAACTTGCCGCTGCTCAACAATTTCTGAATAGCACTCCTGCCTACCCGCGTTTTCAACATATTCAGCGTGCAGCGAACTCATGAAAATTAAACGACTTGTGACTCCAGACCTCCTGTCTGGGAGAATTCCACAGTGAAGTTTGGGGTGAAGAGGCCTTTTGATAAGCCAAAGAAAATACGCGAGATGTTTTGGTCGGCCCTAGCAGACGATTTTCGAACTTTTGTCGTGATGCCCGGTAGCTCTGAGTCCATTTTTCAGCACCTTACAGCGTGAATCTTGGTTTCCCGGCGGTCAATGAGTGTAATGGCGATTTGTTTCCATAGGGATTGGTAGGGGCGTAGGGGCGGTGGGGATCGAAAACAATACCGATTGGAATTTCAAAGAGTTAGAAGGAATGCAAGGGAGCGCTAAGACGTTGAAAAAGAACAATAGGGAATGCAAAGGAATCCTTATTGGCCCCTCAATGGCCCCTCATTCTCTTCGACGCATTGAAATTCCTTCGCCTTAAGGTTTTCACCTACTGCTAATCGGGAAGTCGGCTTCCGGCCCAAATTCCGCGGCGCGGATGGCAAGCCGAAATTCCGGAGAATTCTGAACTAGGTTCACACTGATTAGCTCTGCTGTGATAGAGTGGCAGTTTGCTGGAAGTTAGTGATACCTAACGGCACCGACAGTCCGTCATTGGTATTCTAAGAAACCCTTTGCTACGACTTTTTGGACCCTAATCGGACCCACCATCGCTGAGGTTTTTACCGCATGCCCATTAGCTTGGCCAACGTCTGATTGGCCTTCTGCTTGATGGCCGGGTCGGTCGTTTTGTCGCGCATCTCCGTGACGTAGCGGATCGCCGTATTCACAGTAATCCATTGCTCTGGAGGCGAATCCGCGATCTTCCATCTGCTGGGGCCAAGCAACTCTTGCGTGGGTTTGCCGCTAGCTCCAGCCAGGGAGTATTTGTTGCTCAGGACGAGGGTGTAGCCTTCGCGCACTTTGACTCCAGCCGGAACTCCATTCGTGAAACGCAACGAAGAATCCAGATCACCCAGCGCAATGTATTCGACGTAAAGATCGCCTTTAGCTCCCATGAGGACGGCGTTTCTGATCACAAAATCCCTCGTAATATGGATTTTGTCCCTGGGCCATGCCGCGGGCTGAACAAGCAAAGCGTCCAGTTCCTTCTGACCCTCGGCCGTCAGCCCCTTGCCGTCTGTTTGCAATGCAACGAATTGTGCCAAGACCTCCGAAGGCGATTGCCGAGGCTCCGCCGATTGCTGAAATTGTGCATGCACTAGCCCGCTGAGTTCAGCAAAAGCGGCTTGCGCATTTCTCTTGATGATCGGGCCTATGGATCTGTAACCCATTTCCTGGACATAGCGCATTGCAGCGCCCACAGTGACATGCGGTGAAGATGGAATCGTCTTGATCCGCCATTGGGGAACGTCTTGCACTTCCTGCCATCGGCCATCGGTTCCCAATTCGAGGTGCTTGTCGGATCGAATCATGGAAATGTACTCCCGGATCTGAATCGGGTGATTCTCGGAGGGCCCCGTTAGGCGCGCAAATCGAAGGGAAGAATCGAGCTGGCCCCACACGCTGTACTCCACGACGATCTGGGCCGTGTCGCCTCGAATGTCTTGAGCGCGCACTACATACTCCTTTACAACAGTAATCTCCGGATGTTGCGCCCAGGGTTTTTGGTCATAGAGAAAGGCCGACAGTTCCTTTTGGCTTTCTGAGCTGAGCTGGTTTCCTTCTGCATCCAACTTACAGAAATGTTCAACAATTTTTTTGGGGGAACTCTGTTGGGCTAATGCTGTCTGCGTTTCTACGTCAACGCCGAGGACTATGATAAACGCAGCGATTGTGAACAGGGTTCTCATCATTTGACGATGTTCAGCTGCAAGGGGCCCGAGAACCAGACAAAAACTGCTTCGGTAGGGGCGTACCCTGCTTGTAATTCCTCAGAATGGCAAGAGTCTTCGCAGCATTCTTCTTGATGACAGGATCGGCGGTCTTGTCGCGCGTTTGCGTCACGTAGCGGATGGCAGTGTCTAGAGTAATGAAGGGCTCGAAAAAAGTGTCTTCAATCCTCCATGCAAGCGGGCCATCAAGTTCCTTCACTGTCGCGTCTTGTGCAATTTGCCAGTGCTTCTCAGACAGCAGCAATGTAATTCCGAGATAGTCGTCGCCGTAGCACGCGCTGTTGTTATTGCCGGGCAGCATTCTAAAGGAAGGGTAGTTCGAAAGACGCAGTGACGAATCAAGTTCGCCTAACAAATTGGTGGGAACATCAAACCCGGTCGTACCGCCGTTGGTTTCAATCCCTTTCGGTTCGGCGTTGGTTTTAATCCCTTTCGGTTCGGCGTCACTACTAACCAAGTCAACGATATGAACCTTGTTCCACCGCGGTTTGGGAACCGAAACAAAAAATTCTCCCAGCGCGCTCCACTGGTCAGGAAGTAAGCCACTCTCCAGATCGACAAACCGGCTGGCGACCTTTGACGGAGATTCCTCGGCGGTCCCAGTCACTGCCGGCAGCGCCGGTACAGGGACTCCAGTCGATAGACTCTTCAAGATTGCAAGGGTTCTCTCCGCGTTGTACTTCATGGCCGGGTCGTTTGATTTGTCGCGCGTCTCAGTCACCCAGCGGATGGCAGCATCCACACTTACGTTGCTAGACCCACCGCGCCCATTCATTCGCCACCGCAGGGTCCCCTTGGTCTTCTCTTCGTTCCAGATCGGCCCCCCCATCACGAAGCTGTCCGTGAGCGAAAGAGACTTGTGCGATACCCGCTCAACCGGCTCACCCGCAGCAGAGCTTTTCCCCTTTGAGAGTTCAGCTCGCGTAAAACGAAGGAAGGAGTTGATCGAACCCCATACGAAGTAATCCACATCCACTTCGTAATACACCGTCCCGTCAACAACGCTCTTCTTCGCCTCACCGAGACTGTAATTTTTTAGAACGGAAACGGAATCATCGGGAGGCCACGATTGAACGGAAGTAAAAAAATCCGTTAGCTCATGCCACCGTTCGGGGCCCAGCCACGTGCCTTCCGTGTCCAGTTTGCAGAATTGTTGCACAACCGCTTTAACTTCGTTGGCTTCGGAAGACTGGCCCGTGGGCATCTGAGTTTGCGCACACACGCCGACCGGCACGAGGAACATCGCAATCGTCAACTTGAGGAGTCTCTTCATTGTGATCCTCTCGGACTAAGGGGATTCCCACCACAGCCCTCCGGCTCGCTGGTATTCGGCTTGAACTGACAGGGTGGCACGCCGACGCCACCCCACGGCAACATGTAAAGGGGCTTGGAGGGAAGAAAAACAGGACAGGTTTTTAGGGCAGGCGAGGGCGGGTTGGTGCAGGGCGATATGGCCGTCGTAGCAGGGTTCACATCAAAGAACATACCAGCCTTCCACGCATAGACAGTCACGTTTAGTGTGTTTGCCAACGCCTGAGCAATGGATATGGGGCTAGTGGAGTCTGCCGGGTTTTTGCCCTTTCTACCGCCATGGCAGGCGTACAGCGTCAGGCTAGCTTTAGGCCCTAATTGCGCGCCCTGAAATACAGCAAGATTGTCGTATGAAACGAGCGCACTGTTTGGCGCGGAAACACCCTTGGGGGGTTGATACGGGAAAAGAGCGGACTCACCGGTCCTCTTGCTGGTACCTCCATGCATGAAGAGCACAACGGCCCCCGTAATAAGATTGTTGTTGGCCAATTGAGTTGCGATGTCCGAAACACTATGGACGCGGAGAAAGTAGGGTTTCGGGAACGCGGGGTCAGCTGTGGGGTCACCTGGGATCACAAAATCGCCAGACTTGAGCAGGCTCGGATTGCTCGCATTGGGTGGGTTTGTGGCGTAGAGATTCGCGACCGTCGCAAGAGTCTGTGCGGCCGTTTCAAAGTCATTTGCGGTTCCCCCCGGATCGCCTACCACGAGAAGGTCTGTTACTTGGCTTCCTCCACCCAATTGAGGGGTGAACATTGCGCGGCTCGGGAACGTTAGGAACGGACTGAGAAGAGCAACCCTGTGCGCCGGGTAACTTGCGAGCATGAGTCTTGAGCCGGTGAAGCTAGATTGGCTTCTAAAGCCATTTGCAAACTGCGGCTTAGGGAAAGAAAATTTAGACGCGGTGCTAGTAATTCCCGTCTGAACCTCACACGGACATTCTGGAACTGCAGTGCCGTTTTGCGACGGGTTACCCCCGGCTGTCGCCGAATAACTGGTTACGTCAACATCGAATAGTTGCTGTCCCGTATCGGAGATGCTTCCCCCCAAGGTGGCATACGATTCTCCAGTCCAGGACTCCCCCGGGGAACTTGCCATTTGGCCGGTGGCGTTGCCGTTGGCGTCGAAAGTAACTGCGGTGCCTGCAGTGCAACCGTTAGGCGTGCAGACTGTTCCCGTGTCTGCGACGATGCCGCCGTCTGCGGTGGCCATGTCCGCGTTGTACCCGGGAATGGTCCACTTCACGTTGCCGGAAGCATCGAAGGCAATCATGGTAGACGTTCCGTAATACCTAAAACCGGCGTTAACTTCGCCGTTGTTGAGCGAATTCGCCCAAAAATCGGCATTTGCGCCGAAAATTTATGCAGCAGTCGGCCGATTTTCACCAGAGTAACTTCAACCCTCCAGCGGTTTTGTCTTATGAACCCGATGCAGTATCTTCTCTGCCCAGGTTTCAATAAGAGGCGAACTTGCTAAGCGCAGAGTAGGTCGGTTCTGCGGGCGGGTAAGCTCGCCCGGCAGCCAGAACAGTTTGTGCCGGAGCTTGCTCAACGTATAGCTTTGCCATTCCGCGGGAAGACAGGTCCGCTGAAAAGCTGTGACCAAGTTGTAGGCCAGACGAATTACTTCCAGATACAGGGCGTTGGCCGCAAAAGCGCGAGTCGGAATCTTCGTCAGCGCATAGCTCTCACGAATTTCCCGGATGCGTCGCTCCATGCCGGCGCGACCATCGTAGAAGTGCCAAACACCGGCCGGTGTCAGGGGCAGATTCGTGTGCCAAGCTCGATATGCATAACGCTCCAAGGTAAACAAAGTCGGCGCCGGATCACTCTCCGAGATCTTTCTCCGTGCCACAATGCAACGCCGTGCGTCAGGCCAACCGTGGACATGGTGCTCAAACTCCGCGATCTCCCAGCTGGAATTCATCGGTTCATAGCGCAAACCTCTGAGCGCGCGCTTCAGGGAGGGGATCATGCGCGCAACCACAGAATACTGGGCGAAACGCACTTCCAGCATCTCCAACACCGGCCCGTAGCCGAAGCCCGCATCGGCTCGCACGCGGAGTTCTCGGATGTCAGAAGGTGTGGAGAGAAAACAGCAGGCCAACAGTTCCTCGCTGCCCGCCCAGGTTCCCTCATCGCCGCGTCGCAGTTCGACATCCCAGAGGAACGCGGAGTTTGCTTCCACACAGAGCAGCGGATCATAGGATCGTTTGCCGCGATAGCGCGGATTGTAGCCAACCTCAGCACCTTCTTGGCGACCAAACGAAGTAATCACGGTGCTGTCTAGATCGAAGATAAGTCGCGAGCGACGCTCCGGCACGTGGATGAACCTTTGCAACAGGCGATCATTGATGCGATGTAACTCCTTGTGAAGATCAGCCGGGGCATTCAACAAGAATCGTCGTAAGGTCTGTGGGTCCGGAAAGCTGGGCAAGCCGGTCAGGTAGTGAAAGGTTGTATCCGGGCGTAAGAGAGATGCCGTCTCGATCCGATCGAGTCCCAATAAGATGACATAGACCAAAGCGAGCAAGAGTTGCGAAATGCTATAGTCCCGACAGTGCCGTGGGTAATGAATTCTCCCAGCTAGAAAGTTACGGATATGCAGCAGTCGCAGGAATTCGTTAAAGAAGTAGGTTCCGGAAAAGTGGCTCAGACCCTGATTATTACAGGCGATTTTAACGCTTCGCGGGGATCTTCGAATCTGCATGGTACAGTAACCTACAGTTAGCATAACCCGCACAATGCAGACATGCAAGGAACCCGCATCAAATGGGCCTATTATTGTACTTTTCGGTCTCCAATAGCGCCGGATTTAGGTAATAAGAGAGGGCCTGGCCAACATACGATCCATCCTGGAGTTGGAGCACCGGTAAGACGGCATACTGACCAGCCACGGCCGGGCTCATAATGGCGTCCGAAGCTACCGATCCCGCTGTCGTGGTGGTCAAATGGTACTCGCTTGAAGAGGCCAGATAGCCGCCGCTGCAGCCACTGTCGGTGGCCAGCGCGCAATATCCGCCTAGCCCGAGCTGCCAGCTCAGCATTGCGCCTTGATCGGCATTGGTGATTATATATTGAACGTTTCCGACGTTCGCTCCCGGTCCGGAAGCCACCTGCGTATAGTTGTAAGTATCACCGGGAGTCGGCGCGTACACCCTGGCAACGGTATCCTTCCACTGGTTCACGATCGTGTCCGAGGACGAACCATCCGTTCCCACGCGCAAAATGTGTAGCTTCGTGACGACCGTTTTCGTGCTATTGCAGAGGCGACGGAAAGTCGGCGTGATATTCGCTACGTCGTTGATTGCATCAAACTGATCGCCGTTCTCCAACGCGTACCTCAGTCCGCTGAATTGAAGTCCGGTTATCTGCTCCAAGGAGCCAAGGTCACCCAAGGCAGCGCCTAGATTTCCATTTTCTGTGTCCAACTGCAGCGCATCGAAATAAGAATACGCGGCCACGGGAAAAGGCTCCGTAGCCGACTGCTTTCGTTGTTCGATAGAATTTTTCGACACATAGCTTGTGTACGCGAATCCATCGCCAGCGATGGTCATTGGGTTGCCGGGAAACGAGTTCACATTCACAGTGCTCGTTCCAAAACCACCACAGAAACCATCCACGGTGAGCTGAGTCGTCCAATTCTCTGTGGGAACCTTGAATTTGGACGTACCCGTGGAAGGATCAACACCCACCACCCAGGCGCCATCCGTGGGGTCGGGAGTACCAAGCGCGTCGCCGCAGGCATCGAAGGCGCAAGCATACTCTATGGTGAAAATGGTGCCATCCGTGTGCACAGAAGGCTCGGCAAGACCCATATATTGGGGGTTATAGGGCGAAGTATAGGCAGGGTAAGGCTTGCCGGTAATTCCATCGAGTCTGCGCACAGAATTAGCATTAAAGCCCCAATCTACGTAACCACCCTGAAAGTCGGGCAACACCAAATCGAAATTGCCCGGTGGCGTCGTCCAAGCCACGGCCCCATTGCTCATGACAGCTTGCACACTTCCATCGTTCTGTTGCGCGAACACGTCCACTCCACTCGCACTGGGAACCGCTGGAAACTGACCTGCAACACCGGAGCCATCTCCTGGATTCGACCATATTACCGTTCCAGGCGGCAACGCCAAGCCAGGATAGACCGTAACATCCGCTGAAGCTCCTCCAGCAGTGATGGTTACGTTTCCAGGAGTGACCGCAGTGAGGATGGGCGGGTCATCGGTGGAAAGAGTGACAATCGTGGTATCGCTGGACGTCCAAGTCAATCCAGTGACGGGCTGACTGTTTGAACCAAGCGCCTGAACGGAGCGCGTATCGCCGACGACCATGCTGATCACATTGGGATTGAGCGTCAACTGGGAGCTGGAACTAGAAGGGACGGTAAAAGTAACCGCGTTGCTCCAAAGCCCGTTTTGTTGGATTTTCGCGACACCGCTTACAGCGCTCGCCGCAACCGTAGCGGAGACTTGGGTATCGCTCCAAGAGTTTACCGAGGCTTGCGCGGCGCCAATCCAGGCAATACCGCTTCCCTGAGAAAAACCGAAACCGGTTCCCTGGATCGTCACCACGGTTCCGGAACTGCCTGTGTTCGGGTTGATGCTGGCTATGTGCGGCGCTCCACCGGTAACCGTGAAAGCAACAGAGTTGCTCCACACGCCATTTTGCAATACCTGAGCTGTGCCAGAGTTCGAACCGGCAGAAACAGTAGCCACAACCTGGGTATCGTTCCAACTGCTGACCTGCGCAGGGGCAGTTCCGAGCCAAACCTGTCCCACGCCTTGCGCACTTCCAAACCCAGATCCTGTGATGGTCACCTGACTTCCCGCAGCTGCGCTGGTTGGCGAAACGCTCGTAATCGCTGCTGTGATTACCGTGAAAGGCACGGAGTTTGAGGGAGTCCCGCTGGGCCGGACCTGCACTGTGCCCGACACGGAACCCGTGGCTACAGTTTCGACGACCGCGGTGTCACTCCAGCTCACGACAACGCCGGGCCTACTACCCAACTGCACAGTTCCGCTTCCTTGCACATTTCCGAAGCCGGAACCGGTAATGCTTACTTGCGTCCCCACGGCGCCGATGGTTGGCGATACAGACGTTATGGTCGGAGCTGGTGGCACCGAAACAACAGTGACAGTTGTGCTCGCCGTCAGGGCACCCAGAGTCGCCGTGACATCGGCCGTACCAACGCCGAGACCAAGTGCGAAGCCCTGCGGAAGCGTTGCGACAGTGAGGACGGACGGATTAGAAGAAACCCAAGTCGCCCTGCCCGTAAAGTCCTGTGTGTTGCCGTTATTTAAGGTAGCGATGGCCGAAAGCTGCTGAACCATCCCCGTAAGTAGTGTCGGGTTCTGCGGAGTAAGCTGGATAGACACAGCCGACGTAGGGAGAGGTATCTCTGCGACGAAAGCGTTCCGTGTACCTGCCAAAGTTGTTTGATAGGCGCCAGCGGTTGTTGGCAAGTCGGCGGAGCACGTGGCCCCAGCCAGATGCGCCTTCCCGGCAGGATCGATAGCCACTCCGTTTCCAAGGTCGCCGTTAGCGCAGCTTCCGCCGAAATACGTCGAGTACAACAGACTTGCTCCGGTTGTATCTAGTTCGATCAAGAAAGCGTCCCACGAGGAGTTCTTGAGTGCCGTCTGGAAGGCATCGCTTGTAGTCGGGAAGTCACTGGAGGAGGTTGAACCGGCGACGAACGCGTCCCCATTGCTATCGACAGCAAGGGCGTTTGCGACTTCGCCCTGGCTGCCGTTTGTGCCCCCCAGTAACGTTGAATAAACGAGGGATTGCGTCCCTGAGTGTGTTGGATCAAATGCTGCGACGAACGCTTTGCCCCCGGCGCTGTTCGTCGTTTGGAAGGCCCCTGAGGTCACTGGGAAATCGGCTGACGTGGTATCGCCCGTGACATAGATTTTTCCGCTGGAATCGAGGCCAATGCTGCTTCCCATATCGCCTACTATGATTGCACTTGAACCACCGAGAAACGAGGAATACACAAGAGACCGCGACCCGTTTTGCGCGTTGCCAAGTTCGGTAATGAACACATTCCCGTATTGGCTGTTCAAGGCGGTCTGATAAGCGCTCGCTGTTGTGGGAAATGGATTTGATCCACCCGAAGTCGTTTGGCCAGTCAGGTAGGCGTTGCCAAATCTGTCGACGCTTATTCCAAGACCATAATCTCCGAATCCACCGCTCGCTCCCCCTATTGACCTCTGCATAAATAATGCAATGGATCAGGACAAAAAATTAGAGAGATCGGATTGCAGGATGCAGCCACGCAGTTTTTCTCGAGAGGT
>QHYK01000100.1 GCA_003224085.1 Acidobacteriota bacterium
GGCCAAACGAGAACTCGCCAATGGCTCCCCGCTGAACGTTGACGTCTTGATGAAAGACGTCATCCGCTCGATCAACAGGGTGCGAACCTCTCGAGAAAAACTGCGTGGCTGCATCCTGCAATCCGATCTCTCTAATTTTTTGTCCTGATCCATTGCATTATTTATGCAGAGGTCAATAGTGGTCAGAAGATGGATCGGCCGTCTGCCTGGTCACTTCTGACGGAGAAGAGAACGGGGAGCCTCGAGGTTCGATGCCCTTCTGCCGCGCCGCTTCCTCGTGCAGGCGCCGGTACTCCGCGATGGCCTTCTCCTGCTCCGCGGTGTTACCCAAGGCCTTCTGGATCTGCGCCAGACGATACCAGCCAACTTCATTCTCCGGATTTGCGGCAACCGCCTTTTGGGCGTGGACCAGGGCTTGTTCTGTCTCCTTCTTCTCCACGAGTACGGCCGCCAATCCCAAGTGTGCCTCGGCAAAGCCCGGATAATACTCGAGCGCCTGCTCGAAGTACTTCTCGGCTTCGTCTGTGTGTCGTGCGCTGCGGTGCAGTTCGCCTAGTTCATACGCAGCGTTGGCGTTGCTTGGGAATAACTGCAGCTCCCACTCGAACTCCTTCTGCGCTTCGGCCGTGTCGTCCGGCAAATGCCGCTGCCAATAGCGAGAGAGCAGCGTGCGGCCGATCCGGTAATGCATCCCGGGGCGGCTTGGTTCGAGCCTGAGCACTTCCCGGTATTCCTGAATCGCCTGATCATAGGAGCCCCGGCTCTCCTGAGCCTCGCCCGCTGCCAGATGCCGCCACAGGGAATTGGGGGCCACTTCGGCAAGCTTCCGCATGGTGAGGAACGCGAAATTGCCGTAGATCTTACCGGTTTGGTACAGAATCTCGGGATCCTCGGCGTAGAGCCGGTCGAGTTCCATGGCGACGTCAACGGCATTCTTGTCGCGTTTCAGACCTGTGTAGGCACGCAGCAGCTCCAGCCCGCACAGGCGCTTGATTTCGGGCTCGCTCAAACGGGGAAAGCACTTCCGGAGGCTCGGCAGGGCTTCTTCGTACCGGCCCAGTTCGGAAAGCGACATGCCCAGCAAGTTGTCCGACTTTGTCAATGTGGGCTTGAGCTTCAGCGCCTGACGCAGTGCATGGACGGCGTCCTCGAACTTGCCCTGCTTGAAATAGATCAAGCCAAGATTGGCGTGCACTTCGGCGACGGCAGGCTGTAGTTCTCGGAGCTTCGCGTAGGCCTTCTCCGCATCCTGGTAGTGCCCTCGAGTTAATGCCGCCTGCCCTTCGGTTGCGTAACGTTGTGCACTATCTTCCTGTTGGGGTTGCCCGAACACGCGCATAAGAACCGTAAGAGCGAACACGGCGAGCCCGATAAGGAGCCTTTTCACTGCCCACCTCGTTGCCTGCAGTGTAGCGCATGCTGGAGGAGCCACACTACCGTGCCTGGCTTCCAATGGCTGATTCTGTCCAGCAGAGACGCCAAGCCCTTCCGGGCTTGACAGAATTCGGAAAGAGCTGTCCGCCACCGCCTTGGCGGTAGCGGGCCTGCTTCAAATGTTAGAAGATGACTTTGGCTCCGAGCTGGAGAATTCGTCCCGGACGTGCTGCCAGAACAGCACCGAAGCCAGGATCGTTCGGGTTATCTCCCACGGGTGCCCCGATTCCGGTGCTGGTGAACGGATCGAATCCATACTGATGATGATTAAACACGTTGAATGCCTCGGTCCGGAACTGGAACGCGACCCTGTCGGTGAACTTAAAATCCTTGCCCAGGCCCATATCCCAGTTGTTGATTCCGGGGCCGCGCAGAATGTCTCGACCGCTATGGCCGAACTGCCCCGCAAGAGGCTGACAGAAGGCTACGCCCGACAAGTTTGCGGCCACACAGCTGGCTGTTGCCGCCGGGTTCGAGTCCGTGGATATCGTATTGTTGAACCAATGATTGACGTCCTTTTGAAATCCACTGGGATACGGATTACCGATTACGTTGCAGCGATTGGTGAAAGTGGTCAAAACCAGCAGATTGTTGTTGCAGAGAATGGAGAACGGGAAGCCGCGCTGGAACGTGGTGATCGTGGTCAGCTGCCATCCTCCAAGCGCCAGATCAAGCCCTTTGTTGATGCCGCTGCCAAAGCGCTTGCCGCGCCCCAATGGCAGCTGATACACCAAACTCGTGACGAACCGATGGTCTACATCGAAGTCCGAAGGACCGTAGTCTAGCCGGGGCTTGAGATCGTCCATGTGGCCGGCGAAAGCGTTGGTCGACCCCACACCGGCAGCCGCGGACTTGTCGTCGAGACTCTTTGACCAGGTGTAAACCGCGAGCAGAGCCATGGAGCTCGAGCGGTGCTCAAGTTTCAGGTTTCCCGCGTTATAGCTCGAATAGCCGTTGTATTCACTATCCAGAAAGCCCAGGATGCTGTTGAAGTTAGCGTATGGCTTCCTCTGAGAGAAGAGACAGTTGGCTGCGACGTTGTTTGGACTGCCTCCGGTCAGCGGATCGCACGCGGTGGGATCGGGAGGCGGAGGCCCCTGGCCGATATTGATGCGGTTCAGAAGGTGCGTACCTTTGTTCCCCACATAGTTGGCCTCGAGGGTCGTGTTCCGCGCCAGCTCACGCTCGACCGAGAAGGACCACTGCTGAACATACGGGTTATGCGGGTGCTCGGAGATGATCACAGCAAAGAACTGGCCCCCGTCTGCCGGACTGACCTGATGCAGTGGAACCGGGGGAAACATTTGCTCGGTCAACTTGGGAAGCGTGAGATCGGACGTCGGAGTATCGTTAACCCGGACGACGAACGGGTAGATGTCACCGGAGTCGTCAATCTCGCGGGTTTCGAACGAATCAAAGAAAATACCGTAGCCGCCGCGAACCACAGTCTTACCACTCAAACGATAGGCCAGCCCTATACGCGGAGCGAACGGCTTCTTGGAACCGTCCGCCGGATTGGGACGGCCGCAATACCTATAAAAACCGTTTCCGGAAGGAGCGATAGGGCCTCCCAGGCTCTGTACGGTCGTCGTTCCCAGTCCTTTGTCGGCATAGCACAATCCGCCCTGCGGATTAGCCACGTCCACCCAGAACATCTTGTTGCTTTGCTCGGTGGGCACTGAACGATAGTCCCAGCGAAGACCGAGATTCAATGTAAGGCGGTTCCTGACTTTGAAGTCATCTTGCACGAACGGGGCGAAATACATGAATCGATACTGGTTCAGGTTGCCTGCCACGTTGGTCGGGCTAAACGGCCCCGGTTGGAACGTCGAAGCGCTGTTGTAGTAACCCAGCAGGAAGTCGGCAATCGCGTTGCCGGTGCCACAAAACTGTGTCTCGCACCCGTTCGCGCCGCTCGCTCCGTTGCTAAGAATAAGGTCATTTGAATAGCCAAAGTCTCCAAGAAAGTCTGCGGACAAATCGCGTTTCTGGAGCCACCGGCGGTAATCGAATCCGCTGCTAAAGGTGTGCCGCCCCCGAATGACCGTCACCGTATCTGAAAACTGCCAGGTTGGAATGTCGCTGGTGGTGGTGTCGTTGCCTTGACTGCCCACCGACGCGTAAGGAGACCCCAAGCTAATCGTTGGAAACAGGCGCGCATAGGACGGCAAATTCGGGTATACGCCGGTGATGCCCAAAGCCGAGACCTCGGCTGGCGCTATGGGCATTCCTCCCTGGATCGCAATAGGCTCCAAGCGCCCGAAACGAAAGTTGTTGACCACGCGAGACCCGATGTTCTTGGTGTGAGAAATCATCCAGGTCTCGGCATTTTCGTCGAACACGCCAACGCCGTAGGGAACGGTAATGGAGCCGTTGATGTTCTCATTGTTGTAGGATGCTTTGGTATAGCGGAAGAACACTTTGCCGAGGCGACGCAACTCCTGATCCAACCGGTAGGTCTGCTGGTTGGTGGTTTGCGGTAACGTGACGGCCAAGCGGTAGTTGAAGCCGGCACCGCCACAGCCGACACAGTTCGGAGCCGGAAACATCTTCAGGGCAAACGCCTGTTGCGCGAGAGTCGAGAATCGGGTAGCGGGGATTTTGTTATTGGTGAATGCCTGGCCAGTAGTCGGGTCAATCGGCATGCAGGCAGTCGCAGGGGTGGGGATACAAGTACCACCAGCTTGCGTCGGGAGTGCCAGACCTGACGAGGAAAAATCGCCGCTCAATTGAGCGAGGTCGGGAACGGTAAAATTGCTCTGGTCAAAGCCGCTGCGGATCCTCCACCCTTCGTAATTGGCCAAGAAAAACGTCTTGTTCCGCCCGTCGTAAACCTTGGGAACATAGATCGGACCTCCGAGAACGAAACCAAACTGATTCTGACGCAATTTCGGCAGGGCTTTTTGAAAGGGAGCCTTGGCGTCAAATGCGTCATTCCTGAGAAACTCGAATGCCGTGCCTTGCAACTGGTTCGTGCCACTCTTGGTGACGATGTTCACCTGGTTGGCGCTAAAGCCGTACTCTGCTGAATAGGTTTCGCTCTGAATCCTGAACTCCTGGATGGCATCTTGCGACAGAATCACAGCCGGAGTATTGAGTGCTGTGTCCGTATTGACCAGGCCATCGAGGGTGTAGTTATTCGACGTGGGGCGGCCACCATTGATGCTGATGGCGTTGCCTTCGCCCTGGCGCATTTGACCTTGTTCCCCATTGGTCTGAACCGCGCCCGCGCCAATGAAAAGGAGACTAACAAAATTGCGGCCATTCAGTGGTAGCTGATCTACTTGTTGTTGCGTCACGATCTGCGACACTGCCGAGGTATCGGTGTCAAGCGTCAAGGCACCTGCTTGAACTTCGACGCTTTCTGTGACCGCGCCGGGCTTCAGGGTTACGTTTACACGCTCCTGCTGCGCTACCACCAGGGTCACGCCGTCGGTTACTGATTTCTGGAAACCCAGGGCTTGCACAGTGATCCGATAGATTCCGGGAGGCAAGAACGGTACGGTGAAGTCGCCTGAAGACGTCGTTTGCGTACGGTTAGTGATATTGGTCGCCGTGTTAGTCACTTCAACCTCGGCGTTCACCACAACAGCGCCCGAACTATCGGTTACGGTCCCTAGGATGGTACCGTTCGCGCCGCCTTGGCCGTAAAGAAGTCCCGTCGCCGAAATGAACAATAAGCACAGAAAGAGAATACGCGTTGTCGCGGACATGGTTTTTTCCTCCAAGTGCCACCCCAAACTTTGTGAAACTTGACAGCAATTCCGAAATCAGGATCTCGGAACCTGCTCCTGCCCCGCGCGGTCGTCGCCGTGTACTTGGCGCGGATGCTCCCATTGGGCGCACGTATCGTCAACTTCCAACAGGCAAACTCTCGAAATTTCGCTATGAAAAACCGAGAACCTGCCGGAAGGGATGGCCGCCAAATCGCTATTGGGCAAGGAATTCAGCGGTCAATTTGAGCTTTATTTCAATGCCGCCAGTGCGCCTGCGGGCCGCTTGCTGTTTTGCAGTGTAGAAACAAGCTCCCTCCCGAGGAACCTAATCTGTGCCGGGGAATGCCAACTCCGCATTTGGCCGAAGGCCAGCTCTTTCTCAGTGCGTCAGGTGTTGATGGGAACCGTCGTGAGGTTCTGTTCGGACTAGCTGTGCCAGAGCGTCGTTGGGATAGTAATGATCTACGGAAGCCGGGGTGATCAGCTTATGTTCCACGAAAACCGCGGGGGGCACCGGGCGCTGGTTGAGGATGTCGAGACTGACTCGAATCAGGCTCTCACCGTAGCGCTCGGGGAAGTAAGCCACGGAACCAACAAATCGAGTTTTCGGCTGACGGAGTTCCGTTCGTCCTTCCGGCGACGCATTCTGTCCCATAACCACGCAGTTCTCCGTCCGGCCCGCTTCCTGAAAGGCACGCAGGGCACCAAGTGCGCTCGGGTCGTTGATGGCCCCAACAAGCACATGCCGGGAGTGTGAAAAACGCACGTGTTTGCGCACGGCCTCAAAGCTGGGCCCAAGTTCACCGTCGCCTTCCAGATAAGTCACGCGGCAGCTCGCCGCGCTCGGCAGCACTAGGTTGATTCCCACCAGCAATCCCGACAATCGCATGTGGGGAACATTTCCAGCGCGTTTCAGTTCGAGCAAGAGAATCTCGTCCACTTCTGAGTGCCAGAGCTCCTTGACCCAGCGGCCCAAGTAACGCCCGCCAATCAATCCAGCCTCATAATTATTCGCGCCATAATACGTAGCCCCGGGATGAGGAATATCAATCGCGATCATCGGAATGCCAGCCTCGCGATATTTGGCCGCTACGATTGGCGCGACCTCTTCGTTGGTCTGAAATTCGATCGCCAAGTCGACTTTTTCGCGCACCAGCAAGTCGGCGTTGCGCTGAGCAATCTTGGCGCTGTAGCGGTTATCGAGGCAGATCAGTTCGATTCCCTCTGCGGCTGCGGCTCGTTGCAAACCCTCCGTCACTTCCCGGGAAAACTGATAATCAGTACCTTGGGCCGCGTATCCTAACCGGTAGAGTCTCTGCCTCCACGGTCGTATACGTGATTGATAGAGATTCTGCCCGACCTTATCGATCATCCCGCATTTCTCGAGCGTATAGAGAAGACGAAATGCCATGGTCTTCGGCAGGCCACATCGCGCACAGATTTCTTTCAGCGGCAGAGCTTCCCCTGGAGAGTGAAACGCGCTCAACAACTGAGAGGAGTGGACAAGGGATTTGACCAGGTAGCGGTCCCGAGCCTGGAGGGAGGAGCTCATATAGCGGGGACATCATGATTTATTCTGTCCATTTTGCAAAGCGAAATTTTGAGTTGTGGCCATCCCGTGGAACGGCACGGGCAGACGCAGTTCCGTGCCTGCCGGTTGAGAACCGCCATGCCCCAAGAAAGCTGAGTGGAAACGCTTTGATGCGCGTGGCGGCCACCTCTTCACGAACTCCCCCAAAATCTATAAGCTGTCAGAAGCGTGGAATTACAAGCACAAATTGCTTCCCGGCATTTGGATGTGTCACCAGGATTCTGCAAAGCGAAATCAAGCACCGCGTTTGCGCGTCGCAACTTGGGTTCTTGTTTTGGTCTTGGGTGCACCGCAAATGTCTTGGCGTTGGGACCTATTGGACCATTTCGTGGGCATTGGTTTTCATTTCGCATTGCAAAACGATTGAATTTGCCAAGGAAAACCATGACGGCCACGCGAAACGATTGTAATCTTCCGCTCCCAAGAGAGGTTCGCATGGACGCACCCGCGAGTGACAAAGTTTTTGCTGCGCTTGAGACATTTCGCATCGAACTTCCATCCTGGGGCTTCGCCAATACAGGAACTCGTTTCGGGAAATTCATTCAACCGGCGGCCGCCACCACTACCGAGGAGAAGTTTAGCGATGCGGGTCAAGTGCACCTCCTCACAGGAGTCTGCCCGACGGTAGCTTTGCATGTGCTGTGGGATTGTCCGCAAGGCGTACAAAGCACTGATGAAATCAGGCGTTTCGCCGGCCGCTATGGAGTTGCGCCAGGGTCCATTAATCCCAATCTTTTTCAGGATCAGGAATACAAGTACGGATCGTTCGCAAATCCGGATAGCTCCGTCCGCCGGCGCGCCTTGCAGCACACAAAAGACAGCATCGAAATCGCGAAGCGCCTCCAGAGCAGGGACATATCGCTTTGGTTTGCGGACGGTTCGAACTATCCCGGGACGGCGAACATCCGACAGCGCAAGAAATGGTTTGCTGAAGCGCTGAAGGAATCGCATCGAGAGCTGTCGCCAGAACAACGATTGCTCGTTGAGTACAAACCCTTCGAACCGGCCTTTTATCACACGGACATCGCCGACTGGGGCATGGCGCTCCTCCTCTCGCGCGCCGCCGGTCCACAAGCGAAAGTCCTTGTTGATACCGGGCATCACTATGCTGCGCAGAACATTGAGCAAATCGTGGCCTGGCTACTTTCTGAAGACATGCTCGGGGGGTTCCACTTCAACGACCGTCGCTACGCCGACGACGACTTGACGATGGGATCGATCGATCCATATCAGGTTTTCCGTATCTTCCACGAAATCCATTTCTTCGAATGGGAGACTGGTCAGCGAGCTGACATCGCTTATATGGTGGATCAAAGCCATAATCTCAAAGGCAAGATCGAGGCCATGATTCAGACCGTGGCGATGGCTCAGCAACTCTTTGCCAAGGCGGCACTAGTGGACGTCAAGAAACTTGCTACGGCCCAGAAGAACTGCGGTCTAGTCCAAGCAGAGTCGCTTCTGCAAGACGCTTTTGCGACCGATGTGCGCCCGGCCATCCAAGACTGGAAGATTTCCAAGGGCTTGCCGAAAGATCCTTTGGAGGCATTCCGGCAGAGCGGCTACCTCGAGCGCGTCACGAAAGAACGGGCAGCGAAAAACGCCCACAACGTTTCATCTTATGCCTAACCTTCGCTCCAAACCTTATCTAGCTTTCGATTTCGGAGCGGAAAGCGGACGTGCAGTTCTTGCCCATCTGCAGTCGGGAATTCTCACGATTGAAGAAGTCCACCGCTTCCCCAATGAGCCCGTCGAATACGGGGGTTCGCTTCATTGGGACGCCCCACGTCTCTGGTTCGAAGTGCGCAAGGCGCTGGCCGGCGTGGAGGAGATGGAACCGGCGGGTATCGGGGTGGACGCGTGGGGCGTGGACTACGCCTTGCTCGGTGAACGTGGAGAGCTACTTCAGAATCCGTATCACTATCGCGACCGCCGCACGCAGGGAATAATGGAAGACGTTTTTCGAACAGTATCCAAGGAGGAGATCTACGCGGCGACGGGCATTCAATTCATGCCCATCAACACTCTCTTCCAGCTCTACGCTGCGCAGCGAGAGACTCCCGCCATACTTGCGGCAGCCAAGCAACTGGTTACCATCCCGGACCTCTTCAATTACTGGCTGACCGGAAATGTCGTTTGCGAATTCACGAACGCAACCACAACTCAGCTCGTTGACCCTTTCCGCCGCAATTGGGCAACGGATCTCATGCGCAAGGTTGGGCTTCGTCCTGAACTCCCGGCATCCATCATCGAGCCAGGCTCGATCATCGGAACGCTGCGGCCTTCTATAGCGCAGAATTCTTCTTTTGCTCGAACGCCGGTAATTGCTCCCGCCTGCCATGACACCGGCTCGGCTGTTGCTGCGATCACAGCTCGCGATGGCACTGCATTCCTCAGTTCTGGAACTTGGTCTCTTATCGGCACCGAACTTGACACACCCATTGTGACTCCTGAAGCTCTCAAGCTCAACTTCACAAACGAGGGTGGAGTGAATGGAACGACACGCCTACTGAAGAACGTGATGGGACTCTGGATGCTTCAGGGCTGCAGGAATTGGTGGCGCACACAGGGCCAGAACACCGATTATCGCGAACTTGTCGAACTAGCAGCGCGCGAGCCAGCCTTCGCACATTTGGTAGATCCTGACGACGAGTCTTTCCTGCGGGTGACTAATATGCCTGCGGCTATCGACGATTTCTGTAAGAGGACGAATCAGCCGACAGCATCGAGTCCGGGTGCCTACGTGCGTTGCGTGTTGGAGAGCCTGGCATTGAAGTATCGTGGGGTTCTCCGGAGCCTCGAACGGCTTTGCGGAAAGCGCATCGAACAGATTCGGGTCATCGGCGGCGGGTCGAAGAATCGCCTCCTGAACCAATTCACTGCTGACGCCACTGGCCTAAGGGTGTTGGCTGGTCCCGCGGAAACCACCGCTTTAGGCAACGTGGCGGTCCAGATTCTGGCTACCGGCGCCGCCGGTTCACTCCAGGAAGTTCGCGCAATCGTCGATCGGTCTTTTCCAACCGAGGTGTTCAATCCCATTGATCCTGGCCGATGGGACGAACAGGCTAAGCGCTTCCAGCACTACAGCGAGGTGACCTATGCCTGAAATCAAAGAAACTAGCCGGCTGAAGGATTTGTGGAATGACGAATACGCGAAAAAGATCGCCTCAAACCAGTTGGCCATGCTGCGTTACCGGTCGAACCTGTTGGGTCGAGACTTGCGCATTACAAACTTCGGTGGAGGCAACACGAGTTCCAAGATGGAACTCCCTGATCCATTCAGCGGCAAGAGCGTGCGAGTACTCGCGGTCAAAGGAAGCGGCGGGGATATTGGCTCAATCACGGAAGCAGGCTTTGCCCTGCTTTATCTGGATCGTTTGGAAGAACTCAAAGGTCTTTACCGTGGCGAACAGCACGAAGATGAGATGGTCGGTTACTATCCGTTGGCGGCGTTTGGCGAAAGCCGTGTTGCGGCATCCATCGACACACCCTTACATGCCTTTTTGCCGTTTCCCCATGTCGACCATCTGCACCCTGACTGGGCGATCGCGCTGGCCGCAAGTGCCAACGGCAAAAGTAAACTCGATGAATTCAACCGAATATTTGGCCACAAGATCGTCTGGGTTCCCTGGCAACGTCCGGGATTCGATCTTGCCCTGCGAATCGAAAGGGCGGTACAGGACAACCCTGGTACCGACGGAATGGTTCTTGGCGGCCACGGGCTTTTCACCTGGGGCATTACACAACGCGAGTGCTACCTGAACTCGATTCATATCATCGACCAGATGGGTGAATTCATTGAGCGGCACCAGGCAAAGAAGGGGACCCTGTTCGGTGGGCTTGACTCCGCGCCGGTTCAAGATCGCCAAACCATCGTCCCTCAGATTCTACCCACGCTTCGCGGAGCTCTGTCATCGAATCGACGCGTGATCGCTCACTATTCTGACGACTCGGACGCCTTGACCTTTGCAGGGTCAAAATGGTCGAAAGAGCTGGCCAGGCTTGGGACAAGTTGCCCGGATCACTTCCTGAGAACACGCGTCTGTCCAATGTTCTTGGACTGGGACCCTGCCAAAGGAACAGTGGCAACTCTAAAGGATGGCATTCAGAGTCAAGTCCTCCAGTACCGCACCTCATACCAGCAGTACTACGAGGCGCACGCAAAGCCGGATTCTCCGCCGCTCCGCGACTCCAATCCATCGGTGGTAATCATTCCCGGATTAGGGCTGTTCGGCTTCGGCAAAAACAAGAAAGAGGCGCGCATCACAACCGAGTTTTTCATCAACGCCATTCATGTCATGGCTGGAGCGAATGCGCTTGAGGACGGTAAAGCGCCAAATCCGTTGCCCCAGGCTCGCACAGTAGAACAGTCCAAGCAGTTCACCGAGTTCCACAATTATGTCGCCCTCCCACGCGCAGAGGCTTTTCGCATCGAATACTGGGCATTAGAAGAGGCCAAGTTGCAACGCATGCCTGCGGAAGCCGAGTTCAGCAGGAGGATTTTTCTCATAATTGGCGGGGCCAGTGGTATCGGCCGGGAGACTGCTCTCCTGCTTGCGAAAAAAGGCGCGCACGTCGTCGTCGCGGATTTCGACGTGGAGGGTGCCAACAAGGTTGCGGCTGAAGCCGGCGCGCTGGGATCACCTGAATTCACTGCCCACACAGCCGTTGATCTCGGCTCATCTCAGAGTCTTGCAGAAGCGATAAGATTCACCGTCCTCCGATTCGGCGGCATCGACGGGATTGTGAATACTGCCGCCATCTACCCGCTAGCAGGCGCGGAGGGGGAGTTGTCCGATGCGCTCTGGGCAAAGACCTTTCAGGTTAACGTCACGGGAAACTACTGGTTGGCCCGCGAGACAGCCTGGGTATTCGCCGACCAGAAGCTGCCAGCATCGATTGTCCTCACCAGCTCGGCCAACGCTGTCGTACCTAAGAAAGGCAGCGAAGCATACGACACGAGCAAGAGCGCCTTGAACCACCTGATCAGGGAACTCGCGATCAAACTTGGCCCGCTGGTGCGGGTCAACGGAATCGCTCCTGCGACGGTGGTTGCTGGCTCCACAATGTTCCCACGTGACCGCGTGATCCAATCGCTGCAGAAGTACAAAATCGCATTCTCGGATACGGAATCTACGGAAGAACTCCGTTCGAAACTGGCCGACTTCTACGCGCAACGCACCCTCACCCGGCGCCCGATTCTCCCGCAGGATGGCGCCAGCGCAATCCTCTGGCTGGCCGGCGATCAGAGCGCCAAGACGACCGGACATGTGATTCCCGTTGATGGCGGGCTGTGGGAGGCCTTTTTGCGGTAAAGGGCGATGGCGCAAAAGAACTGCTTCTTGCTGTGGGGCCTTAACAAGCTTTGGGATAACTACATGCAACGTATTTGCTTCGTTCTCCAAGTTAAACCGGATCGGCTGGAGGAGTACAAGGCCCGCCATCGCAGCGTATGGCCCGAAATGCTGGCGGCTTTGCGTGAAACAGGATGGAACAACTACTCCCTGTTCTTGCGCCCAGACGGATTGTTGGTCGGATACCTTGAAACGGAAGACTTTGAACGGGCTCGTGCCGGCATGGCTGGCCGCGACGTAAACGAACGTTGGCAAAAAGAGATGGCCGGCTTTTTTGTCCAGCCGGCTGGTGTCTTGCCCGACCGCGCCATGCAACCGCTCGAAGAGGTATTCCATGTCTAGCTCCAATCGTTAAGGACGGACATGTCGCCAAATCCTGCGCTGGGCGTTTTCTTTCACTGGCTAGGTGGACTGGCTTCGGCCAGTTTCTACGTTCCCTATCGCGGCGTTCGCCGCTGGTCTTGGGAAACATATTGGTTGGTCGGCGGCCTATTCAGCTGGATTATCGCTCCCTGGTTTATTGGTCACCTTATGACCCAAGACCTGCTCGCCGTCTTATCGGAGGCATCTACCAGCACGCTGTTCTGGGCATTCTTTTTCGGCCTTCTTTGGGGTATTGGCGGGCTGACGTTCGGCCTGACCATGCGCTTCCTTGGTCTTTCCCTCGGGATGGCTGTCGCGCTCGGCCTGTGCGCAGCGTTCGGTACGTTGATGCCTCCCATCTTCAGCGGCGTGTTTGTCCATCAAGTTCTGGGAACAAGCTCCGGACGAGTCATTCTTCTTGGGATTTTTGTCTGTCTGCTGGGCATCGCGGCCGCTGGCCTCGCCGGGATTTTCAAAGAACGCGCAATGTCGCCGGAACAGCAGAAGGTCGCAATTGAGGAGTTTGACTTGAAGAAGGGCCTTGCTGTCGCGACCCTGTCGGGAGTCATGAGCGCTTGCTTTGCCTACGGACTAGCGGCGGGCGCACCCATCAAGGCGCTTACCTTGAAGCACGGCACGCCGCCCCTGTGGCAAGGACTTCCCGTGCTGGTTGTCGTGCTGGTCGGCGGCTTTAGCACGAATTTCGTTTGGTGCCTCGCGCTTAACATTCGCAACCGTACTGGCTTTCAATACTTCACGTCAAATTCGAAGAGATACTCGCAAGTGGCAAAAGAAACCATCGTCGAAACCGCCATTGACGCTCCGGGTCGCGAGGTCGTGGAACACATTCCTTCAGCCAAGAGAAACAATAGCCAGGAACCGGTACCGATGCTGGCTAATTACCTTTTATGTGCCCTCGCCGGGACAACCTGGTACTTCCAATTCTTCTTCTACACGATGGGTGAAACCCAGATGGGCAAGTATGGGTTCTCCAGTTGGACCCTGCATATGGCCAGCATCATCATTTTCAGTTCCCTCTGGGGCATCGGGTTAAAAGAATGGAAGGGCGCGGGCACCCCTGCAATGCGGCTACTCACTCTGGCTCTTTTCCTGCTCGTAGGATCCACGATGATGGTCGGCTACGGTAATTACCTCGGAGTGGCGCACTAACCGGTTTCGTTCGAACGACACCCGCTGCACTGCAGCCGATAGGAGCACTTGAAGAAATCATGAGACGTCAAGAAAAAGGCATCAGGACGTCTCGGACTTGTGTGGTGTTTCTTCTCGGGTGGTTGCTTTTGCTGGGCAACCGCGCCTCCGCTGCGGCCGGCGCGAAAGATCCAACTGACCTCCGTGCCGATTCGCTGACACGGCACGTTCGACGCTCGTAAGGTGCAAGACGGCGGGATACTGCGCTCAAATTGAAAGAATTCTTTAGCACGGAGGAATTGGTGGGTTCAGAACATGGCACGCTCGGACCGCCCAAAGTAGTCAACATTGAGGATCTCCGGCGTCTCGCTCAACAGCGGCTGCCGCGGCCAGTGTTTGATTACCTCGATGGCGGCGCAGAAGACGAAATCACTTTGCGCGAAAATACCCGAGCGTTTCAGGACATCAGCTTCCGTCCGCGCGGCGCGGTCGCTATTAAGAAATGTGCTCTCGCTGTGTCCGTACTGGGCCAGGAGCTTTCGTTTCCCGCTATGCTAGCGCCAGTTGGCTACAGCCGTCTGATGCATCCTGGCGGTGAAGTTGTAGCGGCCAAAGCGGCGGGAGAAGCGGGTACCGCCTATATCCTCTCAACGATCTCAGGACATAAACTCGAAGCTGTCAAAGCCGCCACAAAAGGTCCTACTTGGTATCAATTGTATCTGCTGGGCGGCCGGGAAGCTGCCGAAGCGGGCATCGACCGAGCTCGTGCTTCTGGTTATTCGGCCTTGGTAATTACGGTGGACACTGCGGTGGCCGGAATGAGAGAGCGCGATCCTCGCAACGGCATGAAGGAGCTTCTCGGCAAGTCCCTCCTCGCGAAGCTACGCTACTTGCCTGAAATCTTGGCGCATCCTCGATGGCTGGCTGGCTTCCTTGCGGATGGGGGAAAGCCGCGACTGGAGAATATCGTCGTTCCGGGTCAGGGACCGATGAAGCTCATCGACGTTGCCGCGGCTCTGGTCGACGCCGCGGTGACTTGGGACGATTTGCAATGGATCCGCAAGGTTTGGCCGGGACCTATCGTCGTGAAAGGTATCCTCACGGCAGAAGACGCAGATCGTGCGGTCGGCGAAGGCGCCGCCGCTGTTGTTGTCTCGAATCATGGCGGACGGCAGCTCGATTCCGTCTCCGCCACAATTCGGGCCCTTCCAGAAGTGGTCTCGGCGGTCAACGGTCGAGCCGAAGTCCTCATGGATGGCGGAATCCGTCGCGGAAGCGACGTCGTGAAAGCGATTTGTCTCGGCGCACGCGCCGTGCTCGTAGGACGTGCCTATGCGTACGGATTGGCTGCGGCGGGACATCTTGGTGTCGTGCGCGCCCTGGAAATCTTGCGAAGCGACGTCGAAAGAACCCTTCGACTTCTGGGTTGCCCCGCCGTCTCCGCCTTGGGGCCGTCCTTCGTTGAGTCATTAGGCCGCAGGTGATCGTCTATCGGCACCGCGCGGCTTGATTAACCGTCGGAATGTTGTCTATGAGTTTGTTCGTTGAAAGGCATCAGAACAATTGGCGGCAGCATTGGCCCTCTCTATAGACTCTTTCACCTACAATTCATCGAGGAGATCGTGAACGATGAAGTTGAAATTGCCTTCTGGGACGTTCGACGCCTATTTGTTCGACTGCGATGGGACAATCGCAGATTCGATGCCGCTGCACTACCTTGCATGGAGAACCGCTCTCGCAGAATGGAATTGCAGTTTTTCGGAGGATCTGTTTTATGCATGGGCTGGTTTCGCCGTGGCAAAGATAATCTCTATTTTGAACGAAAAGCATGGGCTAGACATGCCTGTTGAAGAGGTGGCGCGAAGGAAAGAGGAACTTTATCTTGAAGCGATTCCAAACCTAAGGGCCGTTCCTGAAGTGCTGGAACACATTAATTTGCAATATGGCCGAATTCCTTTGGCAGTCGTCTCAGGAAGCACTCGCGAATCGGTCAGCGCTTCGCTGCGTTTCTTGCACCTGCTCGATAAGTTTGAGACGCTCGTTTGCGCGGGAGACTACAAGGAAGGCAAGCCAGACCCTGAAGCATTTTTGATCGCCGCTGCTCGCCTGAAAGTCAAACCTGAGTCGTGTTTGGTGTTCGAAGACGGGGAGTTGGGAATGGTAGCGGCCGAGGCTGCGGGGATGGCAACGGTGAAAGTTCCTTCGCGACGAGCAAGGCTATAGAGGGTTGCGGTCCTCACGGCCCGGAAGTCTCAAAAAGAACGTTCGGCAGTGCCCATGGGGAAGTCTTTGGTTAGCAATCGCAACTTGGCGCCACAGAGCCCGACACCATCAAGACGGAGGTTGATGCGCCAGGTTGCACTTTGCAAGAAAACAGGGTTGAGCAAATGGTCTGGCAGGGGAAGGCCTGCAAGCGACTCGATGACGCCCTGATAGTAGGTCCAGACGGGCGTGGGTTATCTTCATTGGTTATCTGTTTTGACCTGCACGACGGTGCCAAGCGGAAAGGTCGACCACAGGAGGACTGACCACCACTTGCCCAGAAAATTCTCAATTTTGACCCGCATCGTCCGTGCGACTTAGTTTTTGCCCCTCTCGGAGGCGCGAGCCACTAAATGTAGTTTCCCGACAATCCCGGCAGGGAGAGGCTCAAGATGCTCAAGGTCCTGGTCGCTGAATCGTACCCCGTAGCGATCGTTTAGCAGACGATGATCCGGCAGAGAGCCGCCGGCCATTCCATTGACAGCAAGATTTCCTAAGAGGATTTTGAATTGGTTCTCGCCAGCATGCAGGAATTCCGTTACGTCCAGCTCGTAAGGTGGAAGCCATACCGATCCCGCCGCCTTCCCGTTCACAAATACTTGCGCGGCCTCGCGCACAGGACTGTCTAACCACGCCTGCGCACGCGGCGTGCCCGAACCCGTGCCTTCGTTCCGGAACTCGGAAGGCGCTGTCGGCATCGCCACTGGCGTGCCCGGGCCAAAATCAAGATACACCTCCATCTCGGGCTTGAGCATATCGGCGGGCACGTTTACCGTCTTATCGTATTGCGAGAGTCCCGAGTAATATTTTGCATTTTCATCGTCCGTCCAAGAATGGAGCTTTTCCATTTTCACCGACCGGTTTGGGATCGAACCGAGAAACGTCACGGACCAATCGGTTGTCAAATCGAGCGGCGGTGGCATTGTCTGAGGCTTATTGTGACGCAGTTCGCGCCGCTTAACGCCCGGCTTTTGCCGAGAAAGCACGAGGACACAAGACTGGTAAGGAAGCAATGTCAGAGCGATTGGAGAAACGGCGCCTAAATTTTGCGTTTCGCCGGAGACAGCGTTCCAAAGTTCAGCCTCCGTGGCTACGCGAAACGCGGCTTGTGTATGGACGGTCTGATTGGTGGTGTTTGCGAGAAAATACAGATCGGCCGATTCCAGTTTGCGGTGGACAAACCCCACGCCGGGAGCAGGAGGAGAGAAGGTTACCTCTGGCTTCATCAATTGATCGAGCGTACGACCGAGTTCCGAATCCGTCGCGAGAAAGTGGCCCCGCGCATTCGGCTCACGAAAAAGTTGTTCGGAAATCTCCCGGACCCCCGGCGTATCGGTTTTGGATTGCTCCAGCCCCGGAGCAAGCGAAGGCATTTTCCGCGTGGCGATGATAGTTCCCCCCGACCGTGTGTACAATTCGATCTTGCGATAGGTAGAGAGCGGCAAGCGCTCAATACCGGGAAGAACCAATATAGGATAAGGAATCCCGACCTTCTCGATTGCCCCAGCGTCGATGAAATCAAAATTGAAGCCGGCGTCGAGAATTTGCGAAATTGCCTGGCCACCTAACATCGCTGCAATAGTTTGATTTACGGAAATGCTTGCTCCCAGCGGCAGTGCATCCGTTCGGCTCTCGCCTGGCAAGCCGGAGAGCGTAGCTGTGAATTGCGCCCAAGCATCATCTGTCGGCAATAGCAACGCCACATCGTTCGCCGGCTTCCCCTGCCGCAGCAGAAAGCTCATGCGTTGGAGGTAGCGCGTGACGTCCGGCATCACCAGCCACCATGGATTGCGTTCGTTGAAAGCCGCGGCGGCGTAGAAGTGCCAACCGGGTTCCCCCGCGGATTTGGATGAATAGGGCCAGCCATGGCCGATCAATTGGTTGCTGCCTTCCAAAAAGTAGGTATCCGCGGCAGCCTTCATGTCCAGCGGAGTTGCGCGAAAGGCGGGCGAATGCAACCATGTCCATGTTTCGGCGGACGTAACCTGACGGGCATACAAGTGGTTCGCAGAAGCGGCCCACCGCACGGCTGAAAACCCCTTCCAATTCCATCCTTCCCCTTCAGGTAGATCGACGAGCGCATTGCTTGAAAGCGTCACCGGCGGCGTGCCGTAATTTTGTGACCGAAACTTCGTGTTATGCACGTTGGCCCACTCGCGGACAGGCTTGAGATAGTTCTCATCGGCGAGTTCCGTAAGCGTTTCGCCCCAGTCGTGTCGGACCTCGCTTGCGAGCGGACTCTCCTTGCCAACCAACTCGGGCAGATATGGGGTCAGGTCGTAACCGCGCCGCCCTCGAAACTCCCGGAGAAAATTGCGGGTCCAATCAGACCGGTAAACTTCAAGGCTGTCGCTGAAGACGGCGTAAGGTGGATTTGATCCGAAAGCCTGCATCAGGCGATCACCCACGGTATGCAGGTAATTTTCTGTGGCCTGGCGATCGTAGTGATCCACCACGAATCCTTCGGCCCCAATCGCCGGCCGTTTGACTTGTTGTCCCGTGTGGCTGGCGATGAAAAACAACACTGCTTGCGATCCTTCGGCGCGCGGCAACCACAATCGGCCGTCTCGAATGTCCGAAAGTTGCTGCGCGCCTTCCGTTTTGATTCCATCCTGCACATTGCGAACCAGAAAAGCATCCAGAAATTTCTCCCCGGCCTCCATGGCAGGCAGTGCAACCGAGCCTTCGCCGTCGGCAATTGGGGATGCGGTCACCCGTAACATTCCAGCAGATTCGGCCACCGGCACACTCGGACCGCCGTACGGCCAGCCACTGCCCAGCGTAAGATCGAAACGCAGCCTGAGTTCGCGCGCTCGCCTCGCGGCAAAGCGCAAACTATCCAGGTACTCGTCCGACAGGAATGGGTAATTGTGAATACCCGTTGTGGCATCGTCGAGTTTCAGCGGATAGGTCGTTTGAACTTCGACGCCGCCGATTCCGGCATCCCTCATGAGCTCGAGTTCTCTCTCCAACTCCTCTTTCGTCACGGAGGGGCCGAACCACCACCAACGCATCATGATCCGGCAATCGTCAGGAGGGTTCTCAAAAGACTTCCGGAGATCACTTATGGGACTTCCTCCACTTCGGGTTTGCGCCGGAATCTGCGAACCCAAAAGCACGATCACCACCACGAGGACTATCAAAAGCTTACGCGGGAGTCTTTGGAGTCTTTCTAGCATCTGCAATCCATTTGGGAGTGCCGTGATCTTTGATACCCAATCGTGGCCGGCCGGCCCGGCAAGGCGCCGGAAAACGTCGTGATCGCTCTTCAATTCGTAACCGTGCGGTCGCCACTCATAAAGGTAACATCAATGCGCCGGCTCCAATTATCGTAATCCCAGCTCCTCGGTTACCAGAGTACTCGGATCGCGACCGCCGCGTGCTTGACCGTGTTCTTCGATTAGTCGCTTGGCTTTCGCAGGCATCGCCTGCCCGGAAAAGAATAGTCACCGCGCGATCGGACGAGAGGTCGCCGCCAGCCGCACAACACGCTGTGGAGTTGCACAAAGGCAATCCGTCCCGTGAGATGAGAAGCAGGCAGTGGGCCGGCCAAACTAAGAGTGTTCACCCACCTTTAGTCCTGCTAAATTGCCGGGGCAGGAGCGCGCAACGGAACTTTGCTAATGCACTCGGCACAGGTAAACGGAACGCGAAACATCACTGTGTCCCGGCGAAGATGGGGCATCGCCTGGTTGCTGAGCTTCGGCGTCCTGGTCAATTATTTCGACCGCGTCAATCTGTCCGTTTCTCAGGACGCGCTGCGAGCCGCGTTCGGAATCTCCCCGGTCATGTTCGGCTACTTGTCGAGCGCTTATAGCTGGACATATGCTGCGTGCCAATTGCCCTCTGGCCTTCTGTTGGATCGCTTTGGGGTCAAGCGCATCGGCCGAATTGGCACGCTTCTCTGGAGCGTAGCTTCCTTCGCCGCAGCCGTGTCCTCGGGAATTCGTGGCTTCTTTGCCGCAAGGTTCTTGCTGGGGATCGGGGAGGCTCCTACGTTTCCAGCTAACGCCAAAGCCGTTGGTTACTGGTTTCCTAGCTCAGAACGCAGCCTTGCGACCGCGCTCTTCGATGCCGCGGCGAAATTCGCGTCTGCCATGGGAGT
Organism: Acidobacteriota bacterium; assembly: GCA_003224085.1. Classification (GTDB taxonomy): domain Bacteria; phylum Acidobacteriota; class Terriglobia; order Acidiferrales; family UBA7541; genus Acidiferrum. Next base: position 19,972 of record QHYK01000100.1, read on the forward strand.
CCCGTTAATCGGCATCCTTCTCTTGCATTTTGGCTGGCGGTGGAGTTTCTCCGCAACCGGTTTTGTGAGCCTGCTTTATTTTGCGCTATTTTATGCGTCTTATCGCAATCCGAGCGAGGACAAGTTGCTTTCAGTATCCGAGCGCGAATTCCTCGCCCGCGGTGGTGCGCAGCCAGAAGATGCCGTCAAAGCGGCGAAAGGCGCTCCCCTCGCTTACCTGTTGCGGCAACGCAAAGTCTGCGGTTTGGCGCTGGGGTTCGCCTCATACAATTACACATTCTACTTGCTCTTGACCTGGCTGCCTTCCTATTTCGAAAGCGCGCTTCACGTGAATTTGTTGCACTCCGTCTTGTTCACCAGCATTCCCTGGCTGTTCGCCACGCTTGTTGACCTGCTGGTTGGCGGCTGGCTTGTGGACACACTGATCCAACGCGGATGGAACGCCATTCGTGTCCGCCAGGTCGTGCTCATTGGTGGAACCAGTTTCGGCCTGGTAATTTTGGGCGCCGCGCACGTTCGAACGCCCGCGGCTGCCCTTTTTTGGATCAGCATGTCCATCGGCGGTCTTTCTGCGGCCTCGCCGGTGGGCTGGTCGATTCCTTCTCTGATTGCTCCTCGCGAGAGTGTCGGCACGCTCGGGGGAATCGTCAATTTTTGCAACCACCTGGCAGGGATCACGGCACCGATTGTTACGGGCTATATCGTTAAAGCAACCAATTCCTTTTCGGGAGCGTTTGTTGCGGCGACGATTTTTCTCTTGATCGGCATCGCTGGCTATGTGTTTCTGCTTGGGCGCATCGAGCCAATTCCCGAGCCCGCTTGATTTCCTGGCGACGCAACGCGCGGGGGAATGACCAGCTTACTTTACCTTTGGGTCTGCTGATTACTTTTCGCTTGCCGGTACGGAATTGGGCAGCGCTCGCGTTGCGCCAGTCGATATTCCCCCATCCACCAAAAGAGTCTGCCCCGTCACGTAGCGGCTGGATTCCGCGGCAAGAAACACCACCGCACCATCAAGATCCTGCGGCTGGCCGGGACGTTTCAATGGAATGCGATCGCAGAGATATTCGACCCACTCCTTGTTCTCATAAAGAACCTTGTTTTGTTCTGTGCGAAACCATCCCGGCGCCAGACAATTGACGGTGACGCCGTACTTGCCCCAGTCGTCGGCCAAGCTCATCGTCAATTGTCGTATTCCGCCTCGACTGGCGCCGTAAGGAGCGAGGCCGGCATAGCCAGCCACGCTGGTGACAGAGCCTATATTAATGATGCGACCGTACCGCCGGGCAATCATGCCCCGCGCGACTGCTTGCGAAACAAAAAAGCTGCCACGTAAATTCGTATCCAAGATCAGATTCCAGTCTTCCCAAGTGACCTCGAGCGCCGGTTTGCGCACATTGCAACCCGCATTGTTCACCAGGATATCGAGATGACCGAAAGCCTTTTCGGCAGTGGCAGTCATTTTCTCGATGCTCTCCTGCTGCTGGACATCGAGTGCCACGGAAACGGCGCGGCGCCCAAGAGTCTTGATCTCCGCTTCCAACGGCAACAAGCGATTGGGGTCCCGGCTGGTGAGCACAAGATCCGCGCCTGCTTTGGCCAGCGCACGCGCCATGTATTGCCCGAGCCCTCGGCTGGTGCCCGTGACGATGGCAATTCGTCCGCTGAGATCGAAGAGTCCGTTGCTCACTAAAGGTCACCGGGCCTTAGAACGACTTTCATCAAGTTGGGTTCGCGAGTGTGCAAGCGTTCAAACCAAAGAGGACCGTCGGCAAGCGGAGCAACCGCCGTGATAAGGTTCTTTACTTGAATAGCTCCTGACGCCAGCAGCTCCATGGCGCGCGGATATTCGCCAGCCGACGCGCACGATCCCTGAAGTCGGATCTGCCGGGTTACGACTTTCTGGAGGGGAAGTATCACTTCCGGGGCGATATTGCCCACGAGGACGACCGTTCCGCCCTTACGAACGCTCTCGATCGACGCCCTCACACTATCCGCTTTGCCTACGGCCTCCATTGCAACATCCACGCCGGCCCCTCCCGTAAGTTTCCCCACTTCTGCCGCAACGTCCAACTTTGCCGACAATGTGGTATCCGCTCCAACGTCTTCTGCAAGCTTCAGCCGGGAGTCGTCTATATCGGCGACGATAATTTGAGAGCATCCTGCCGCGCGCAGAACTTGCACAATCAAGAGGCCGATCATTCCTGCTCCCAAGACCAAGGCTGAGCTGTTGGCGGAGACCTGTGCCAGGGAGACAGCATGGATCGCGACTGACACCGCTTCCAGCATCGCGGCTTCCTCAAAGGGAATCGTGTCGGGCAGACGGTACACGATGCGCGAGGGAACGGCAACAAACTCTGCAAAGGCTCCCGCGCGGCGATAGTCGCCGCAAGAGACTCCGAGAACCTGCCGCTTGTCGCAAAGATTTGCTTCTCCACGACGGCAGTAACTGCAAGTGCCGCAGTAGATGGTCGAGTCGAAAGTGACTCTATCTCCCACCGCAAGTCCGGCTACACCAGAACCTATCGCGTCGATTGTTCCCGCCGCTTCATGTCCCATCACAATGGGGGGAATGCGTCTACCAGAGGAGCCGTCGTAGCCGTGAACGTCGCTCCCGCAGATGCCACAAGCTGCGACGCGCACCAAGACTTCGCCGGGCCCGACCGTAGGCACAGGCAAATCCGCAATTTCCAAACGCTTATATTTCGAAAGCAAGAGAACTTTCATAGATGAATCGTCGCTTCATTGAAGCACATGCACCCCGAGCGCTCCTTTTCGGATTTTCTGAAAAACGCTTTTAGGAGGTCCAGTGCTGTCGCCAGGTATAGAATCCGCAGGCATGGTCACCATTCGCGTCAGACACCTTACTCTCCCCTTCGGCAGGAAATTTTGTTTAAGTTTGCTCATACCACGCTTTAGAAATTTGCGTTTGACTTGTTCACGCGCACGCTCTTAACCTCCGTCCTAAAGTAGAAGATTCAAGTTATCGATGCAATCCGTCGAAGCGTGAATTCAGTAGGGGGTGGGTGTGACTCGATTTGTCCGCGAAACCCAAACGTTGCAATCCCCCCGTATTTCTAGCAACTTCGCAATCGATTGTGTGGATTCGGATTCTTGGGGACCTTGCGAGAGATTCCTGTTGCGAAGTGAAAATCCATGGTTACCAAAGTAAATGCATCCAGAAGTCTTACGCTTCGGTGGGCGCCCGGCGACGTTATCAGCGTCAAATTCGATCTGACAACGCACCTGATGGAAGCGAATCCGCGCGTGGTGGACGACTACGGCCGCGTGGCCGTGCAGCGCGGCCCGCTTGTCCATTGCTTGGAACAGCTTGATCAACCCGAAGGAATTGCGCTCGCGGCCGTCCGCCTTGAAGGAAATCAAAAATCCACATCACAATTTCAGGAGGAGTTCCGCGATGACCTGCTGGGAGGCGTCGTCGTATTGAAGTGCATCGGAGCGGCTTACGAATCCAGTCCGCGCGGCGGGCTTTACTCCCGTTACAGCCCGGAAATTTCGAACAAACATGCGACCACGCTTACATTCATTCCCTATTATGCGTGGGCTAATCGGGCAGCCACACCAATGCAAGTTTGGACGCCGGTGCTAAACGCGTGACAGGCGGCCATGAGTTGACTTGCAAGGGGGCGTTTTCGGCAGCAACGCCATTCATTGTTCTCGACCTGGCCTGTACGAAGGGGCGGTAACCGGCTGGCCGCAGGGACGGCGCGCCAAACAAGACAGTCATCTAAGCTTAGAGAATGCGGAAGCCCGTCCTTTTTTCGCTGTTGCGGTGCGCGGCGGCTTTGGCGGGATTGGTGTCGCTCGTGGAGTCGGGTCAGGCACAGTTGAAAACACCGATCATCGGTGAGCCAACGCAAACAACTGGGCGGCTGTCATCGGGGCAAAACCAGCAGGCCGCCGGGCAGAACGCTCAAACGACGGGACAGAATGCGAAGGCGCTACGGCCCCCGGCCATACAGCCAGGCTTCCGTTTGCTCACTCTACAAGAGGGGAGGGCGATCGCCCAGGGGATCGCTTGGGCGGACGACGAAGAAGGACTCGCTCCAGATTGCTCACACTTGGTCCACAAATTGTACGAGCAGGCGGGCTACCCTTATCCCTACGCTAGCTCGCTGGACCTGTATCGCGGAACCGGGCCATTCCTCCGGGTGCGCTACGCGCACCCGGGCGACTTGGTCGTATGGCGCGGACACGTCGGCATCGTAGTGAATCCCAAGGAGCATTCTTTCTTCAGCACGACTAGCTCGGGGACGCGCATCGGGAATTACCGTTCGGCGTATTGGCGCGGTCGCGGCGATCCGCACTTCTTCCGGTATTTGACCAAGAGCCCGCGGGAAGCCAGCGGTGGGACCACCGAAGCGGCCAACCGCCAGCCGCACCATTGAGAATCAGTTTCGGGATCGGACAATGAACCTAAGGTGCGGTGAACTGTGCGCGGCACACGGGATCGGACTGGCATTCAGGGCTGAGAGCGTCATACGGACGAAGATACGGCGCGGGCGTGTAGTCGCGGTAAGCCGGTTGCACAGGCAGCGCGCCAAGGGGTGTGGGAAAAACGTTCAGGGCCGGTCCCACCGCCGAAGCGGCCGAATTCATCGAGGCGGCATCGAGCGCGCCCCACGCTCCCGTGTCGAGTCGGCTGAGCAGCGCTTGCACAGCCGCGGCGGTTTCGCCCGGAGTAATGGCGCAGTGGCCGGCCCGATGCACAAACGCCTGCCGCAAGAGGGCGGAGTTTCCAGCGGCGTCGACCACACTTTTGTATGCTGATTCGTTCTGCACTAGGACAAGGCCATCCCCCTGCGTGTGTACCGTCAGGACGGGGACGTTAATCTGGCCGTCAAAGATGATGTTGGTTTCCAGATAGTGAAGTGCATTGGGATCGGCGCCGATGCGCGCGGTGTTCTGCAGAGTCTGGAGGTCGGCGTTGAGGTCCAGGCCAGCTTCCTCATAGAGCGCGGTGACTTCATCGCGATTGATGGAATTGGCTAGTAGAGCAGCGTAGTCCACGCCTGTATTGAAGGACGGATTGCCCCCAGCACGCAATTCGAGTTCGGTGCGCGCCGCGAAAACAAAGGGAAAATCGATAGTTTGCGCCCAAAGAAACTGGTTGAACTCCCGAGCTGCAAAATCGGTGGGCGCGGGCTCAGGGGAAGTCGGCAGGAACCACCCGGGGCCATCCACAAGAGCGGCAACGAGAGCAAGACGTGCGCGGCCCCGCGGCGTGGCTTGCGCGAAAGTAAGCGCCGCTTCGGCAAGCAGAAGATTGCCGATAGGGTCGCGGATATTAACAACTTGCAAGCCGGTGTCTGGCGCGAGCAGAGTCTTGAACGCAAAGCCAAAATCCAGCGCGGTGTTCCACGTAGCGACGCCCCCGGAAAGAACTCCGCACATGGGCAGCGCAGCGTCAAAGCGGGCAGGATAACCTTGGATCAATCCGGCCGTCACCATACCACCGAGAGAATGACCCCACGCAATCGTGCGCTTCGGCGCGCCGGCCAGTTGCTTGAAAAGATCGAGCACCGCAATCTGATCGGGCAGGGCTTCGTGGATGGCCCAGCCGGTTGTCGCGTAGGAGGATCCAGCGAGCGCAAAGCCGTTCGACAACATATAGGAACGCGTAACTGGGTCGCCTACGTCTTGAGCGGGATTGGCGCCACCTGGTGCCACAAAACCATGACTATAAAGAAAAAGGGTACCGTTCCAGTTGGCTGGAACTTCGATGAGGTAAGTGGCCCCATCGGGCAAGCTGCCCGTGTGAGTGGTGACGCCGGACTGCGCGTCCGCGGCAGGCGACAAAGACAGGCAGAGCATGGCAAATGCCGCCAGAGTGAGAAAAGCCTTGCTGATCGACGACATGACGAATTTCCTTTGGGCTTTAAGACGGGTGGGTGACTGAAAGCAGTTTGCTGGGGTTGAAAACAGTTTAAGCGAGAGCAATGGGGCAACGCAAGGGACGGGTCACCAGGGGTCACACAGAATTGCGTTGCAGCAGAGTTTATGAGGGAGAGGCTAGGCGGTACATGGTGATGCCACTGAGGAGCTTGGGATAGAAATCGGTGGACTTCTGCGGCATGACTTCGCCGGCTGTGGCGATTTTCATGACCTGATCTATGCGGCAGGGGTTCAAAAGAAACGAAATTTGCGCGCGGCCGGAGTCTACGGCCTCAAGTGCGGCGGTGGCTTCGCGTTCGTAGGTGAGATGGGCTTCGGCGGTGACGGCTTGCGGCGTGATGCCAAGAGCGGGCTCGAGGATTCCTTCGTGCAGGAGGACGACGTCGAGTTCGCGCTGGAGCCGCGAGACGCTGGGAAGGAGTTGGGCAAGATGGACGCCGTCGCGAAGGGTAAGAACATAGAAAGCGCGTTTCCGTGAATCGGTGGCGGGGTAGACGCCGATGGCACGGCGCGGGCAGACGCCGTGGAGGCACGCGAGGAATTTTTTGCGAGCTTCCGCTTTCTCTGCGTGGCTCGAGAAGGAAAATTCTTCAGTGGCGAACCAGGGCTCAAGGTGGCGGCGTATCGCGGGCCAGGAAAAATCGTGGATGTTCGCCGCGACTCGATGCGTGGGCAGAATGGTGAGTCCTTCGCTCCGGGTGTTGATAAAGGTCATCATGACGCGTTCGAACGGCGCATGGGGTTCGATTTTTCCGGCGTGGGCGCGGCGCTCGCTGCGGTAAGCGAGCGCAGTTTCGTAGCGGTGATGGCCGTCGGCGATGACCAGCGTTTGATCCTGCATGGCTTTCTGAATTTCGGCGACGCTATCCGGGCGCGAGACAATCCATAGGCGGTGGATGACGCCATATTCGTCGCAAAGCTGAGTGTCGGGAGCGGCAGACTCGGCATCGGCGAGAATTTCGTCCACGCGCCGCTGAGAATCGGAATAAAGCATGAAGAGCTGGCCAGTGTGCGTTTGCGTGTGGCGAAGAAGTTCGAGTCGGTCGGCTTTTGGGCCGGAGAGCGTTTGTTCGTGGCGGAAGACGACGCGGGCGGAATAATCTTCGAGCTGTCCCGCTCCGATAAAGCCGCGCCGAGTGCGGCGTTCTTCGGTGCCGGGCATGGTGTATTCTTGTGAGTAAGCGTAGAACGAAGGCTCAGGGTCCTGCTGCAAAATGCCATTGGCGATCCAACCTGCGAGAGCGGCGGCCGCACGCGTGTATACGTTGTTTTGGGGCGTGTCGGCCGGAAGGCTACGGCCTTTTTCAACGGCGATCAGGTTGTGCGGGTCCGCGGCGTAATATTTTTCTTGCATTGCGGGAGAAATCTTGTCGTAGGGTTGCGTCAAAACGCGCTCAAACGGAGCGCAGGCCGGGTTGTAGCGAAAGGCGCGAAAGGGAAAAACGCGAGCCATGGGGTCTCCAGGAGCGTGAAGTGCCTGTAGTGCCGCTCCAATGCGCCGGTTAATGTCTCAAGGTGCTCTTTGCGGAGCAGTTTTGAAACGTCCGCCGACTTAAGTGGTCCAAGCCGTCGAAACGGCACAAGCGAAGCCTTCCAGTTTACGCGAGGAAGAGAGAAATCCAAAAGAGCAAGGGCACGCGCGTGAGACGGTTTTTTTGAGCCCCATCGTTAGACCGCGGCTAATGTTATCTTTGCGCGGGCCCGAAGTGGACAAGAGGCTGCCGCGAGAGCGCGTTCCTATTCGGGGCAGCAGTATTAAAATATGTATCTTATGACGGCTGCGGATTTTTCATCCGTGCGCGCGCTGATCTTCGATTTAGACGGCACGCTGATTGATTCGAAACAAGATCTAATTCGCTCTGTCAATGCAATGCTAGTCGAGATGGGGCACAAGACTCTCCCCGAGGACACCATTTCCGGCTACATCGGACACGGCGCACCAGTTTTAATCAGCACAGCGCTGGGAAACGGGGCTACGGAAGAGGAGCGCGAGCGGGCCTTGAAATTCTTCCTGGCGCACTACGAGGAGCACAAGCTGGATTCGACGCGAGCGTATGCGGGAGTTGCTGAGGCGCTTGAGGGCTTGCGCGAGTTTCCCATGGCCGTGCTGACCAACAAACCGGTGCGCGTGAGCCGCCGCATCCTGGAACGACTGGGCCTGGCGAAATATTTCCGCGCCGTGTATGGCGGAAACAGTTTTGAGACAAAGAAGCCGGATCCCCTGGGCGCGAAGAAAGTTCTGGAGGAACTCGGCGCGAGCGCCGGACAAGCGATGATGGTCGGCGATTCCGAAGTGGATGTGCAGACGGCGCGGAACGCCGGGACGCTCGCAGCAGCGGTCAATTATGGATTTGGGACGCACGACCGCGCGGCGTATCCCGCAGACATTTATTTGGACCGCCTGACAGACCTGGCACCGTTGCTCAAGAACCACAAACGATAAGCGTCAGCGGGATTCCCCTCTTACTATCGAGCACGGACGGTAAGACTTGGCTTGCCAATGAGCGCGCCAGTTGGCAGACTCAGCGCGTGGTAATAGGCCTGTTCCCAGAACTGGATGCACCCGGAGGGGTGCAGCGCGTGGGGCGCCATTTGGCGGCTGTGCTGACTGAATTTGCATCCAGCCGCGGGTGGGACTGCCGCCTGCTTAGCTTGAACGATTCCCCAGAACTGCACCGCGCTTCGGTAGGCGGGCGGGAGTTTGTGTTTACCGGATGCGAGAAGGCCAAGGGGCGCTTCGCGGTGACGGCAATGCGAGCTGCGAGGCGAGATGCAAAGCTGGTGCTCGCCGGACACCCGAATCTCGCGCCCGTTGTGCAGGCAATGCGCCTGGCGGCGCCGAAGATGAAAACCATTGTCTGCACACATGGCGTCGACGTGTGGGAACGCCTCGGACGCCTGCGGCGGGCAGCGCTGAGGGGCGCCCATCTTGTGTTGGCGCCGAGCCGCGATACGGCCGAGCACCTCGCCACGCAGCAAGAGGTGCCGCGCGAGCGGATCCGAGTGCTGCCTTGGGCGCTTGATCCGCAATTCGAGGCCATGCTAGCGGCCAATACCCCCGCCAAGCCGCCTAGAGATTTCCCGGCTGGGCGAGTGATCTTAGCGACCGGCCGCTGGGCAGCGTCGGAACGCTACAAGGGCATGGATACGCTGATTACGGCGCTGCCCCGGCTTCTGACGACTTGGCCGCAGCTGCAACTGGTGCTCGCGGGATCGGGAGACGACCGGGCGTGGCTCGAAGATTTTGCGGAGAAAAACGGCGTGGTGCGCCACGTGCATTTTCTCAGCGGGCTGGGTAACGAGGAACTGGCGGCGTGCTACAGCGCCTGCGAGATCTTTGCTTTGCCCAGCCGCGGCGAAGGATTTGGCCTGGTGTACCTGGAGGCCATGGCGTGTGGCAAGCCGGTGATCGGGGGCACCCACGGAGGAGCGCCGGAGCTGATTCAGGATGGCGTCACCGGTTATTTGGTGCCCCATGGGGATCCCATTCAACTGGCCACCGCTATCCAAACCTTGCTGGCGGACCCCCAGCACGCAAGAGCAATGGGCGCGCGCGGGCGGCAAACCGTGGACCATGAATACCGCTTCCAGAACTTCGTGAAAGCCCTGAAAAAAATCCTGCGCGATCAATGCGAATCCTGAACGTCACCGAGACCTACGCGCCTTTTTTGGAATTTGGTGGGGCCGCCCGTAAAGGTGCGGGCGCTTGCCGAAGGCCTCGCGGAGAAGGGACACGAAGTGACGGTCCTAACGGCAGATTGGGGGCTCGAAGGACGCGGAAAAATCCACCAAAACAAAATTGGATGGGAACGGTCGCCTCTCGGCTGGCGGTGCCGGGAAAACGGCGTCGAAGCTATCTATTTGCCGACGTGGCTGCATTACCGGCAAGTGAGTTGGAACCAAGAGGTGAAGCGGTATTGCCGGGCGCGGCTGGGAGAATTCGATATTGCGCACATTTTTGGTTTGTACGATTTGCTGGGGACGACGGCGGCGGCGGCTTGTCGAAAGCGCGCGATTCCTTACCTAGTCGAACCGATCGGGATGTTTATCCCTATCGTCCGGAAGCTGTGGCTTAAGCGAATGTATCACCGGGTGTGGGGAAGAAGGATGCTTCAGGGGGCGAGTGCTGTTGCGGCCACTTCACAGCATGAGATCGAAGAGCTGGTGACGGGAAGGATTCCGCGCGCGAAGATGGTCATGAGGCGAAATGGAGTGGAGGCACCCGAGGCTTGGCCGGAGCCGGGAACTTTTCGTGGAAAATTGGGAATTCCAGTGGAAGCTCGCGTGGTTCTTTTCTTGGGCCGACTGAACGTGAAAAAAGTCCGGCTTTGCTGTTGCGAGCTTTTGCCCAAGTGAAGAAGCGATTGGAGGGAGTGCCTCTGCGGTTGGTGTTTGCCGGGCCAGACGAAAGCGGCGTGAAGCACAGTTGGAGCAAATGGCGGCCCAATTGGACATTAAGAGAGAAGTTCAGTTGCCTGGGCCGGTGTTTGGCCAGGACATGTGGGCGGCGACCGGGACGCGGATGTTTTCGTGCTCCCCTCGCAAAGCGAGAATTTCGGAACACGGCTGCGGAGGCGGTGGCAGCCGGCACGCCAGTGGCGTGTGACCGAACAATGCGGGATCGCGCCGCTTCTCGCCGATGAGGCTGGCCTGGTGGTGAAGCATGATTTGCAAGAGCTAACCGAGGCGCTTGCCCGGATATTGACCGATGGCGAACTCCGTAGACATTTCCGGGCCGGATGCGCTAAAGTCCACCTGACCCCGGGATGGGAAGGTCCTATTAGCGAAATCCAGGACCTGTATGCTCGGTGTCTCTCTTGGAACAACGCCGGAAAAAGTTAGGCCAGTAGAACCCGTAGAATAGGTCTCCAAGTGCCCAAACCACGACATCCCGTCTTCCGCTCTGTGTGGTGGAGCTGCAACCTGCTCTTGGCGGCGGCGTTCTTAGGCGTCCTCGTCGCAGGACTGCGGGAATTTGGGCTGCGCTATTACTTGGATGGTTTTTCTGACGCCATTGCTCCCAGCGTCTTACCGGCGGAGCCAAAAGTTCAGGCCATTCTGAACTGGATGCGCATCGAGCCATTGCGGGCCGTCGCGGCGAATCCCCGCGCGCTTTCCTTGCGAGACCCGTACATCACCCTCAACTACCAGCAGTTATTGCGTGTTTGCGGAACCGCCACGAATGCCTTCCTGATCCTCGCACGAGAAGATGATTTGTCCGTGCGCCGTCTGCTCTTATTGGCTCTCGACGGAAGCACCAAACATGTTGTAGCCGAAGTGTTCATGGATGGTCGCTGGATCGTGGTCGATCCAAGATACCACTTGATCATGAAGGACGCCCAGGGACGCCTTCTGACGCGTCAAGATCTTCAGAACCCGGCCGTCTTCCGGCAAGCGGTCGGTCCCGTCGCGGATTATCCCCGGAATTATAACTACGAACATACGACACAGGTACGCCTGGAACGCGTGCCGCTCTTCGCCGCGTGGCATCTGCGAAAGGTTCTTGACACCATCTGTCCTTCCTGGGATGAAGCGGCAGATTGGAGCCTGCTGCTAGAACGTGAATCTTTTTTTTACTTTACGCTTGCCTGGGTAGCCATGATTTTCCTCCTCGTGGTGCGCTTTCTGCCCGGCTGGTATGCAGATAGCCGGTTGAGAATGCCTCGTTTTCCTTTGCGCGACCGCGTGCTTCGCGCGAGTGTCGCCTTCTTTTCGACCCCGGAGATCAAAGAATAGCGTGTGCGGCATCTGCGGAGTCGCCTTCAGTTCGCGCAATACGCAAGCGGAAGCGCGAGTGCGGGCGATGGTCGCTGCGATGCGCCACCGCGGCCCTGACGAAGAGGGGCTTTTGCTTGGCGAAGTCCGCGCCCCAGGTCTCGCGCTGGGGATGACCCGGCTGAGCATCATCGACCTGGCAGGCGGCCATCAGCCCATTTGGAACGAAACCAACGACGTAGCCGTAGTGTTCAACGGCGAGTTGTACGGCTACCGCGACTTGCGTGAGCGCCTGGTCCTCTGCGGGCACCGCTTTGTAACACAATCCGACACGGAGATTCTCGTTCACGCCTGGGAAGAATGGGGGGAAGACGCGCTTAATGAACTGCGCGGAATGTTTGCGTTCGCCTTGCTCGATCTGCGCGAGCGCTATGCAACGACGCCGATTCTTTTTCTTGCCCGCGATCCGTTGGGAATCAAGCCGCTCTACTACACGCAGACGCCGGAAGGGTTTGCATTCGCTTCGGAAGTGCGAGCGCTGCTTGCCGCGGGAGCCGCTCCAAAGACTCTTTCGCGAGATGCGCTGACCTCTTATTTGCTCTTCGGCAGTGTTAGCGAGCCAGTGACGCTCGTGGAAGGCGTGTTCAGCCTGCCACCGGGGCATCGCATGTTGCTGCACGTTCCCGAGCGCCGTCGCGTTCCGCGTGCGCGGCAATGGTGGGACCAAGTGCTTTCACCTGCAGCCCGGGATACGCGAAAGCCGCGCGACCTTGCTGCGGCGGCGAAAAAGTTGCGCCCAATGCTTGAAGACGCCGTGCGGGCGCATCTGATCGCGGATGTGCCAATAGGACTTTTCTTATCGAGCGGGCTGGATTCGGGTGCCATTGCCGCGCTGGCAGCAAAGGCGCAAGCAGGGATTCAGAGCTTTACGTTGACGTTTCCGGGCACGCCATTTGATGAAGCGGAAGCCGCAGGAGCGATCGCGAAGCATTGCGGAACCAGGCACTCAGAGGTGCCACTGGATGGTAAGGCCGTAGTCGAGCGGCTGGACGAAGCCATTGCCGCACTGGACCAGCCCACTATGGACGCGGTGAATACGTATTTCGTTTCCTGGGCGGCGAAAAAGTTAGGCCTGAAAGTGGCGCTTTCCGGTTTGGGAGGCGATGAGCTTTTTGCCGGATACTCGACGTTCGCCGATACGCCGCGACTATCAAGACTGATTCGCACCGCCTGGTTCGCGCCGGCAGTGGTAAGACGTTGGACGAAACAATTCGTTGCTGCGCTTGCTGGGAATCGTAGCTCACCGGATGCGGGGAGCAAGGCGGCCGCCGCCTGGGTCTCTCCCGACGCGTTGCCACATCCTTATTTTTTCACGAGAACGCTCTTTCCGCCTGGAAGACTGGAGAGAATCATCGAGCCGCGGTTCCGTCCCAGCACCATCGGGCCGGATGGCGTTACGCTCGAACCGACATGGGTTGGATGGCTGCAAAGAGCTGCCGACGAAGCGCGCAAGCTGGAACCGGTGGCGGGAATTTCGTGGCTGGAGATGCGCAGTTACATGGCGAGCACGCTGCTGCGGGACACGGATTCTGTAAGCATGGCGCAGTCGCTCGAAGTGCGAGTTCCGCTGCTTGACACGCTCCTGATGGAATTTGCGAACGCATTGCCGGATGCAGCGCGGCGCCGGCCCGGCCAACCGAAAGCCTTGCTTGTGGAAGCGATTCGAGACTTGCTGCCAGGAGAAATTCTCGCGCAAAGGAAACGCACGTTCGCGCTGCCTTGGGAAGAATGGTTGCGTGGACCTCTGCGAAAAAAGCTGGAGGCGAGTTTCGCGAATCCCGCACCTGCTTTAAAGCCCGTGCTGCGCCGCGGTGGAACACAAAGCGTTTGGAACGACTTCCTCGCTGCAAAAACCACATGGTCTCGCCCATGGTCTCTCTACGTGCTGAATGAGTGGTGCCGCCGGCATCTCGCCGCATGAACCTGTCCACTGCGGTACACTTGCAAGTCATGCGATGAACATTTTGGGGGTCAACGCGTACCCATTGAGGTGTCATCGCGTTTCCGCCTTCTTTGGGACTTTTTTACAGTGCCGTGACGCAATACCTCGGCTTCTTGAGATTCGGCGACGAATATAACGTCGTGGGCCTGGCGGCCTACGGGCAACCGCAACAACTGGAACCGTTCCGCGACATCGTGCGCTTCGAAAATGGTTCTGGCGCAAATGGATTTAAGTTGGGCCTTGATTATTTCTCGCATCGCACGGGCCCGGAAATGTCTTGGGCGGAAGCGGATAAAACGCCCGCGCTCGGCAAGTTGTTTTCGGAGGCCATGGAGAGGCAGTTCGGTCCAGCGCGCGCCGCAGACCAAACGTTAGAGCAGCGGCACCGCAACCTGGCGGCCAGATTCTTGGCAAGCCGCGCTCGTTTGTGATGAGTCAAGCCTTTTGGGGCCCGGGATATTCCCGTGAGGAGATTCGCCGCGCAATCGATTCAAATGAGCTGGCACAAAAAGGCTGCGAAATCGCCGAACTCAAGGAAGGGGAATTGATGCGCCGCACCGCGGTGGTCATCACTGACGGCCATCGATTGCTTCCAACGCACGCAAATGGACGCGCCCTGGTCCTCGGCGATTTTCTTATCACCAGACAGTGAAGCACGTGGTGCTATTTCGGCTCGCATGAAGATCTTATTG
>QHYK01000101.1 GCA_003224085.1 Acidobacteriota bacterium
TAAACGAGGCCCACGAGTCCCAAGGCGACTTGCAGCATGCGTTCGCGTTTCACGATGACCTCCCCTTACGAAACCTACTCCCGCGCCGGAGCTGATGAGCCGGATGTCGGGATATCCCACATTTGAAGCACATTCTTCGCATATCTCTCCCTGCTCGCGCCGTCAATCGCGGACCAGTCCTATTTGGGACGTATCACGGCTAACAGGAAGTTATTCGGGCTCGCTGGCTTGCTCCTTGACCACGCTTCGAGGATTCTTGTCCTCGCGCAAACCGACAAACTTCGAATGTCGCAACTTATCGACTTACGCTCCATACTGCACCCCTTCATGGCGTGGGTCACCAAATCACGGGCCCAAAGACTACTCCGTGACGACTGGGCGCAACGATAGCACGACTTTCAACGTTGTACGCGAATCCCGCCGAATGCCGTTGACCTGCGTCACGAAACGTTTATTCCACGGTGTCGGTGACGCGCCCTTACCCGAAACTTGTGATAGTCGGTGAAGGCGATTTCCTTTAGGGTGGGCCACGCGCCAAACGCCGCCCTTCTTTGCCCTGACTGAAACGACCGGCAACCCCTCAAAGAAAGAGGCTAGCGAAAAGCAGCCCCACCCTTGCAAAACCCGCAAGGATGGGCCACCCAAAGGCGTCTTTCGGGATTAACGCGCGCCCACCCGCCGGGATAAACACAGGGTCCTCTTCATTGCTTCGTTTCACCGGCATCGAGAAAATTCCGAATCAATGCTACGGTTTCGGTCGGGCGCTCCTCCATCAGCCAATGCCCCGAACCGACAACCACGGCCTCCTGAACGTTCGTCGCCACGTGGCGCATGATCACGGCTTGCAATGCGCCGAAGGACTTCTCGCCGCCCACAGCGAGCACCGGCATCGGGAGCTTCGTCTGTTCGAAGATTTTGTTGTCCTTCGCATCTTGGGAAAAGGCGGTGAACTGCGCAAAGCCAGCCCTCATTCCTCCCGGCTGAGCATAGGTCGCCGCGAAAAAGTTTCGGGTGGCTTCGTCGGGCTTGCTGGGATCTCCTGTGAAGTCATCCCATATACGGTCAAAATAGATTCGCTCACGGCCCGCGACCAACCTTTCCGCGGCAGGTCCATAAGCACTTCCGGGCGGAATAATTCCCGGAACAGTTGCTGCCTGATATGCATGAAAGTTAAAATGCAAATCCCAAACACCGGGATTGAGAAGTATCTTCATCTTGGTACACATGGAATTACGGCACTCCGCTTCAATCTCGTTCCACGGTTCGATTCCGGGAATGGGAGCATCCATGACGACTAAGCGTTTCACTTTGTTGGGATACATCGCGGCGTACGCATAAGCCACCATGTTCCCGATATCGTGGGCAACTACGAACGTGCGGTCATACCCCAGCCCCGTGACAACCGCCCGGATGTCCTTGGCCTGGGTTTTCTTGTCATACCCACTCTCTGGCTTCGACGAACGACCGATGCCCCGAAGGTCAGGAACGACCACACTGTGGTCTTTCATCAAATCCGCCGCTAGCGGCGCCCAGGAATCGCTATTCTCGGCATATCCATGCAGCAGAACAACGACCGGCCCGCGCCCACCCGAACGCACGAAGATGTCCGCGCCTTCTGGGCTGTGAATCGTAGTTGCGCGGAAGCTAGATGGCAGTGAAGGGTGATTTTGGCCGATGCCCACTGACGCCGCGAGTAGCGTCATACCAAGAAAGACAATACTTCGCATGAGGACGCCTCCTGGCTTGAAGCGGATTGTTTCATAGAACGCCAGACGTATCCAGGCTCCGCCGATTTTGCTTAGTCCGACGCGGCTTCGCCAACGTGCTCTTTGACCACGCTTCGAGGATTCTTGTCTTCTCGAAGCCCGACAAATTTCGAATGTCGTAATCTATCGATTTACGCTTCATACTGCACCTCTTCATGGCATAGGCAGCCAAACCGGAGACCATAGGGTGTTCCGTTGCGAATTATACGCGGCGGTTTTGAATGCTAGCGTCCCGGAGTATCGTCGGGAATCGCGTGATGGAAGCCGTTCCGGTCACAGGAATTCCTCCATGGGATCGCGGGATGGGACAGGGCGAGATGCGGATCTTCCGATTCGACCTGGGACAGCCTGTAAGGGTCTCAAAACACAAGCCTCGCAAATCCCGAAACGCTGTGGGACAAGTTGGGAAGCCGTGGGGATCGTTTTCTCCACCGATTCTTGCGATCGTTCCCGCCGTTCCCGCACGCCCGTGTATGCGCGGCGGAACGGGAACGGGAATTCGCCCACACCTCTTCGTGACCCGAGTTCTGTGGCGTGTGTCGAAGAACTGATCCGCTAAGTGGGTAAGCGGAACAACGAAACCAGGTGAAACGGAAGCGGGCACTGCAGGGATGCAACCATCGCCGAGGGATAACCTGGTGGGCTTCACACTTCTCCCCACATCGGACGAATAGACCCCCGCATGCCTTGAAAATCCTCTTCCGTTTTTCCCGCGCACTAACGCACCCACTTGTCGGCGCAGCTCCACCTTGTGCATTGGCAGGGTTCGGGGGAAAGAGTTTCCCGACGCGTCGCTCGGTCGGATCAACACATCAAACCGGGACGATTTTCCCTGCCGAGTGCGGGCCGGTACAATAGGGTTGCTGAATCTTGAGTCAGCGTAACAATAGCAATGACGTAGG
Source organism: Acidobacteriota bacterium (assembly GCA_003224085.1). Lineage (GTDB taxonomy): Bacteria > Acidobacteriota > Terriglobia > Acidiferrales > UBA7541 > Acidiferrum. The sequence goes on from QHYK01000101.1 coordinate 2,669, forward strand.
AGGCGAGGCAACATCATCGTTTCCAACGTGCTCCCACGGAAGCGAACGTCAACGAGCCACTTCTCCGGTTAGGCGACCAGGCATGTAGACTGAAGTCGATGGGAGCCGAAGCGGTTTGCCAGGCGCTTTATCACGGAACGAGATTCGGCGCAGCAGGTTCAACGGCAGAGGCAGCGCCCAGGACACCCTCCCTCGGCACTAAAGTCACGCGAAAATCCCCGAACTCTTCGTCGAGGATTCCCGAATAGATAACGAATAGGCCTACGGCGGCGTCAATGAGGACTTGCGAGACAAAGGGTACTATGGCACGCATCGGGCCACCCAGCGCGGCAAGAATTCCAATCGTCATACTTAGAGCTATAGAACCAGCGATCCTGAGAATCACGGAGTAGACAACGTTGCGCCAGATGAATTCCCACCATACGCGCAGTGTTCGTTGAAAGGACCGGGACAAAGGGTCGCCGCCAGAACCAGGAGCGCGGGGCAGCAATGCGATGGAGAAAGAGCGGAATTTCTTTCCCAGAATGCGCCAGATGCCAAGCACCGAAACCGCGGAGATGACGACATAGGGCAAGATCCGATTAGCCCATAGCACAACCTGGGTCGAAAGCACATCGTTTTCCCATGCCTTGCGTAGCAGGACCGTGAGAACGACGATGATGAAGAACGAAATCAGGGATGTCGGCCAGTAGTAGGCCCACCAAATCCGAAGGCCATGGCCAAGGTTAGGCTGAATGTAATCTCCCTGGGACGGAGATGCGCTCTCGAGCGAAGCTGAGTCGAGCAAGCCAGGTTTGTTTAGCATTGCGTTGCTCGCATTGTGGGCTGTGTGACTAGTAGAGTCAAGTAACCGAGCTTACTGTGCGCGCGACCTGAGAGGGGCATCTGGTAGGAACCTTTCCGATTTTCCCGCCCTAATCAGTCACCCGCGAAGTTCTCGATGAAGATATCGCGCAGCGTCACGACGAACAGTCTATATCAGAATGGCGGCTAGGCACCGAGACCCACTTTACCGGTAAGGCGACTTACCAAGCGCTTGCAGAAAGAGCAAGCTAAACTGAGAAATCTCTTCGCGGTGTACTGGTGTCTAAGTAATTGAGGCCAACGCGAGAGGAGGACAGTCCTCGTCTAGGTCCTTGTCCTCTGTGAGTACGGCGGCGACCGTGGCGCGGCGCTTTTCGTTCTGGGCGATTGCAGTGTTGATAATCTCAGCTTTCGAGTCGTGCTCTAAACGAAGTTCCTTTATGGTTTCCCCAACCGCCTCTGTGGTTGTCTTGAGGGAAGCGAAGGCGTTCCGTCTGCGAACGAAGTCCTCCCGAAGCTGGCGAAGTTCCCGCTCAGTCGTCGAGGTTATGAATTCCTCAAACTGCCTAAGCCTGTGAACTGCCGCGTGATCGAGGTCCTGCTGACACAGAACGCACTTCGATCCGTCCTCTGTGACCGGGAAAACCTTCCCCGGATAAGCCTGCTGCTCGGAGAAAACCCGAGATGACTCCCACATCGCCTTCCACTGCTCGCCACCTGTTCCTGAGAGCAAGCTCTGTGGAAATGTCACCTCACGCAAGCGCTTCGCTTCCTCGCTCTTGCGGCGACCTTCTTTCCTGGCGTCAAACACTGCCGCAACCTCTACATCCGACAATGCCGACTCCACTCGGCTCAGATGCTCGCCAAGTGCACGGACGCGACTGGCGCGGATATTGAGTTGGGCAATCAGTTTGTCAGGATTGTTGGCCTGCAAATCTTGCAGGGCCTTTTCCAAGAAGCCAAGCCGCCTTTCTTCCTCTGGTGATAGTCGTGTGACTGCCTGAACGGCTTCCGGCTTCGTAAGTGAATTGATGTTTCCTGTGAGCCTCGCCGCCGCTGTCCCTGCGGGAATCTGAGCGACGATAGGAGCAAGGGTGTTGGTATTCAATGCGCGCTGTTCTGATTCGAGCCTAGTGGAACCACCTTGCAGGTTTTGACGCAACTACCTTTCTGGTGGGTTCGTTTATCATTTGCAGCCGCGGTGTACGACCCTATTGTTTGACCACTAATCGACGAACGCCGTTGCGAATCCGACATCGCTCAGCCGCGCTGTCTTACTTTCGAAGAGCTAGTGCCACATGGAGAGATGTAGGCTCATGGTGGAGGCAAAGGAGCTGTTGCACATGGAGTTCACAAACAGCCTTTCACTGTTACTCTCCACGTAATTCTGGGCTGACCCCGGAGCGCCTGCGTAAGCCGCTGAATCGTCTGCGGCAGCCTCCGGCGGACCTGCGAGCAACGACTGCGCTGCCGGGATCCACTGCTGGCGGAATGTCTGACGTTCCGGCTCAGAAAGCCGCGCCCATCGGAAGCGCAGCGCCTCCCAGAGAAGTGGGATTTGTGAGAACTGCTTTTGCTGCTCTCCTGAGTAACTGCTGTATTTTGCCGCAAGACTCTGGGCAAGCTGGTCCTTGAAATGTCGGTTGGCGATAAAAGCCTTTTTGTGCAAGCATTCGGTAACCATGAAAGCAACGAACTCCGCATAGGCATCGGCGACTTGCAAGGTGAGCGGCGGGTTGCCGTCGGCGATGGGCCGGTGCGCCGAATCGTATATATTCAGCACCCATCGCGAGAGCACATCGTTTGGCGTTTGCCGCATAAGATCGAGATACTTTTCGCGAAGTACTTCGCGCAGCAAACGTTGCTCCTCCGGAGTCTTTCGGCCGAGTTGGTCCTGAAAGTTGAGAACATTGACGGTCGCGTCTATGTCATCCCGGCGGCTGGTCTTCCAGGAGTCCACGAGCGAGTCCCGAAATTGAGCGCGTTGCTCAATGGTCAACTGGGCGTCGAGCAACCACTCGAACAAGCCGATTCCTTTGTTCACCATTTGACTTGTCAGAGGCGGGTTGCCAGAAACCAACAGCTGAGCAGCTGAGTCGTCCGCGCCTGAGAACAATTCAGCGGCCGGTGGCGCTGCTCCGCCAAAGGGTGCTCGTTGGCTGGATCGCAGCGAAGCGCTGCTTTCGATTACATTTACGGTCACTGTGAACGGCTGACTGTCGCGTAAGATTTGAAGGTTTGCCATGCTGCCAGGCATGAGCTGAGTCATGGCAGCCCTTACATCTGCGGCGCTACCGATCGGGGCTCCATTGAGGGCAGTGATCACATCGTGGACGCGCACTCCCGCCTGTGCTGCAGGACCCTCTGGTTCGATCTTAGTCACCAGCGCGCCATTGCCATGCGAAAGGCCAACTGATGGTGATGGTAGATCTGTGACGCCAAGGCCAATGCGCCCCCGTGGGGCTGAGGCGACGGCAGATCCGACGGTCGCTGGCGCGGTTGAAAGCGGCTGCGTTCCAGAGCTAATTTCCGGGGACGAGGAAGCCGGTGGAATTGACCCGGGGGCCGGGGCATAACTGTTAGCAGCGCCAGGTGTTTGACCCACTGTCCCAGTGCCACTCAGCACCGTCGACGGATCTCTGATCGCGGCGATCAATGTGCTAGGGTCAGCCGCGTCTCGTGGATTAAAAAGGGACGGCTGCCCTGGCTGCAGGTCGTTCTCGTTCGGCATCCACCAGAAGTGGTACGCGCCATGCGCGGTTTTGATCTCCGTAGCCTTTTCAGGTGTCCCGAGCAAAACCCACTGTTGCACGACCGTTAGATCAGACCGCGAGACTCGGAAGCTATGCTTCTTATCTTTGTCTGGCCGAATCACTTCATAGCGAATGCTGTCTGCTGAGATGTAGAGGTAGCCCAGGCACCAGGACCCGGTGTGAGCATGCGCTACGGGGAAGCGCACTTCACTTGCCAATGCACCTGTCTGCTGGGCTGCGGCAACTGTGCAAGATACACGCGACAAAAAAATTGCGCTGGCCAGAAGGCCTGCGAGTGCCCACGTTACAACCGAAGGAGAGGTTGTGCGCGCTGTCTTCATAGACGCATTCATCCATCTCGTTTCTGCTTCTGGAAATGATTCACGGCGTGAAGAGGTTGCGCTCATAATCGTTACCTCATGGACAGCACGTAGTGCACGATCTCGTCAGAATATCCGGGGGCCCGCACAATCAATATCGGCCCGAAGGATGCAGGGAGTGTTTCCAAACCCAAGCGGCTCGTTGCCCGCAGTGGTGCTGCCGCGTTCAGTGTATATGTAATGGGGCGGTTCGCCGGCCCAAGCGATTTCCCATTCACCAGAACTTCGGCGCCGGCAACAGGTTGGCGGGTGCGTGCATCAACCGCCGAGACGGTAAACGTCGCTGTGCCAGGCCGAAGGACTGGACTTCCCGCCACTCCGACCAGGAGGGTGGGCCGCACTACCGACAGGGTGAAAGCTCCACCACCACCGGGAAACTGATTCACAGGTGTCATTACCTGTCCAGAGGGCGGGGTAAGCACGTTGAGGCAGAATGGCTGGCCCCCCATCGAGCCACAACGTCGCGCCATGGTCAATCCGATAGTCAGCGGAATCGGCCTTCCCGTAACTCCACGTGCGATGTCAATCGTGACGGGTGCGCCGTCCAATTGCGCCCCAGTCTTGGCATCAAATGCGTTCACCGTGAGCAATACCTGCTCCCCGGGTCGAAAGGCACGATTGGGAGAAGTCTTGACGAAGATGTGAGGCTGCGGGTTCGAGCGCAAAAGCTCCGGATGCGTGATCGGTGGCAAGGTGCGCTGGATTACAGGCGGGACAACTACCGGCTGCGCGGGCTTCAACTGAACTTGGAGACTGTGGATTGGTGGGCGAATGATCCCTCCAGAGATATTTGTACCAACGGCTACCAACATGGCCAGAGCCACGAACACGCGGCGCCAGTTGGCCTCAAGACTACTCCGAGCCTTGATCATGATGGCCTCCTTGAGCTCAGCGATACAGGATCCTTCACTTCAGGGCAACGTAATGCTTGCAGGTTGGTATCCGGCCATGCTGACCGTTGCTACGCACGGAACGAGCAGGGGCACGGGCAGCGACCGACCGGGTGCGGGGATCTGAGTGCCGGACGAATAGCAGGGGACGTGGGTAATGAGGGCTACGCCGTGCGCATTGGTGACAACCGTGAAGGTCGGAGTCGGCTGCCCTGAAACACTTACGGTAGCGCCTGGCACAGCAGCGCCACCGCTTGTCACGGTGACAATGTCCATCTCCCGGGAGTTTGGAGGCCCGGCTGCGATCAAGGCGCACGATTTGCCGTCCACGGTGGGACAAACCGAGGCGGATAATTGGCGGGCCAACTGGATTCCTGTAATGTTCGTGGTCAGACCGGCTGCGCTTCTTCCTCCTGGCCCTAACTGCCACGGAGATACCAGGTTTCCTACTTTGCCGGTCGTCGCGCCCGAGGACAGCCATGCCATTTCGCCGACTCGCTGCGAACCAGCGACGGCCGAACTTGCGGAGATATAGTTACCACTAGCGGCTCCAAGTAGGTCCGTCATAAATGCTTCGAACAATACAACCGACATTCGTTGTGCAGACACCGCTGCCCAACCCCAGTTTTGGTGATTCAATTCGTCGCCGGGTTGGTATGGCATGTCCTTATTCAGGCCGGCCGAACCAGGGTGCCAGGATTGGGTTGACGTATGGCAATACGGGAAACCCTGCGGCGCAGTGCCGACGCCATCGGGATCACCACCACAGGGATAATAACCGGTTTGGAGATGGTCAAAATTCTTAGTCCCGGCTCCGAATATCGAGGGGAGGCCGTTTAGGGTAACCTGCATGGATTGCGTGCTAAAGACGCTCCTGAAATCGACTAGAGAGGTCATGAATCCAGCCCCGTCGCTTGGTAAGCGAATCGCGGTCCACGGGCCGCTTTTGGTGATGTCCAGAGGAGCATCGCATATCGTTGCGGCTTGGTACGAATTTGGATCACATTGCGGGCCCGTGCGCCCAGCCGCCAGCTCCACGTAATTGGAATGAGCGAAAAAATCCTGGGTAGTGTGAAAAGCGTGACCGAGGTGTTGCCAAGCGTAGTAGGCCTGATATTCATACTGCAAGATCCGCAAATGGCCCGCTAGAAGTTGAAAGTCATTATCGCCAGGAGCCATAAGTTCGAGGCTGTCAAAGCACATTCCGCCGAGCCAAGAAGGGCGGCAGTGGCGGCCAAGCAGGGCATCGAGATTAGACTTCACTGCTGCAAGGCCGGGGGCAAAATTGGGGACGTTGATGTTGAGACCAGCGATGGTAAACGCAGTGACTTCATCCGGGTCAGGGTCAGTGTCCAGCAGCATGAGCACCACCTCCGTCTCGATGAAGGCTGCGCCAGCACCGAAGTCGGCGCTAGGGCAGGCAGGCTCGTTCAAACAACCGCTGTTCAGGCTCAGAGAGGAATACGTGTCCACAATGTCTTTGGCCAAGTCCCGGAAGTTGCTGTGCTGAGGGTTGAGGAATAGCGGATTAACGCCGCACACTCCATTAAGGTCACACACCGTAGCTTCGGACTGCGCCCGATTAAGCATGTCGTCGATCCTAACGAAACCATTCGTAAATCCACCGCTCCCATCCCCAGCCGTGCTGTCATCGAAGTGGAATTCTGAGCTGAAGTGGTGCGATATGTCTGGGTTGTACACACCACTTTGCACGTTGATGACAAACATCGGATCTGCCTGTGGCACCACAGCCAGCATTGCGGCGGAAGTGATGTTCTCGTGAATCGGAGCGAAGCCAGCAGCCCCGATTTTGAACGCGCGCAAGAGTGGCGCCATGGCAGCGGCTAGCGCGAGAAGTAGGATTGCTCGGCGCCCGTGAAGCTCGAAAGTGCTAGGGACTTTAGCCATATCGCCTCCTTGACTGACAAAAATGGATCGGCTCAGGGCAAGTTGATATGAGCGGATTGGTATCCGGGCGCATTGACTGTTGCTGCACACAGCACCGGTATCGCTACCGGTACGCCCGTCGGGCTGATGCTTTTACCGAAACAAGGCTGGTAGGTCACGACGGCAACACCGTTTGCATTTGTCAAGGCAGTGCTATTCTGGCCTGACACACTGACTGTGGCTCCCGGCCACGGCAGCGCCGTTGCTGGTCCCGCCTCTTACAGTGACAATAGCCACTAAGCTGTTGGTTGCCCCTGACGGCCTTGATGCCAGGCATGTTTTCCCATCTACTGTGGGACAAGCCGACACGGCTAGCAGTGGCTGCGCAGCGAGCGCCGGACCACCCAAATGTGGCTTAGTTGTGGTTGTCGGTATTCCGATCGGGTTTGCTGCAGGCGTCCACGAGACCACATAAGTTGCTTTGTAATGCGCCGTCGTGCCGGGTAACCAGTAGTCGTATATTCTAACGCAGTCAGCCTCCGCGCTGATGCCGTGAGCCATTCGTCGCGGGTTCGATGCAGGGCCTGGCGCAATATCCGTGAACCTGCCGTCAATCAGTTCCAAGATATTCGGTACTAGCGGTTTTGGCGTTCGGCCAGCAAGATTTGGATCATTTGCAGCATAATTCGCTTCAGGGCAAATGACCAGGTAGGATCCAGTTGGTGTGACTTCGTGCCCGTTGGAGCACAGCGGCACGCCGACAACTCTCTTTACTCCAGCTGTAGCCGATCCGAGTGGGTCGCTCAAAGGAGAGTGACGGCCGGGCGCAGGAATTCTTCTTAGGGAATCAACCGGGTGAATCTCCAACCAGCCGTCCTGGTTCGGATATGATTGCCCCCAGCACAGCGTCCCCAAATCTCCGGGAGTCAAGTGCTTGATGTCTTGCCAAAGCGTGCCTCGCATTTCTACATAGTCTCCCTCGCTCAGCGGCGTGTTTAGGCCATCTGGGTTATCGGGATCGAAGGGCCACCAATTGTGACTGGAATTCACTTCCACGGGACCATAATCCTTTTCGATCCACCCAGCAGGGGCTGCTTCTCTCCCCTCGAAATTGTGTGTGGAGCAACTCACGGGATTGCCGAACACCCACTTACAGCCACGATGCGAGCTGTCCGGATGCCAGGCGTTCAGCTCAGTATGGATCGTGAGCGGGACATTGCCTATCTGATTGGTCGCGAGCCAGAAGGAGTTGATATCGATCCCGGACGCTGTCTTCGCGACGGAATTCTTCATCGGAATCGGCGTCGCTTGGGCGTCCCATGTATTAGGGCCATGCCCGTGCAACACGGCACCAGTCAAGACTCCAACGTCGGCACCATAGGTCGAGTTGATGAAGTCGTAGTCGAGGACTAACTCGTAGTGCACGTCTGATATGCCCGCTCCAATGGGTGAAAAACCGACGGAAACAACCGGACTGACCGGTCCTGGATCCTTTGCGAGCCAACCCCTCAAGACGACATCCTTGGCGACGATGGAATGAGGGGACAGGTAGTTTTTTCCCACTTCTTGTCCTATGGATGTTAATGCAATTTTGTCTTCGGCGATTTGCAATGAGGATGGGTCGCCGAAGAAAACGTCACTTGGCTTACAACCGTGTGGAACGCTCATGGGACAGGTTGTAGTTTGGCTTTGGATCAGCGGCGCCATCGTGAAAAGCAGGCCCAACAAGGCCGTGACCCGAAGGCTTACTCGCGTACAGTCCCTCTTGAGGAAGCCGATATTGCAAATCATACTGCCTCCTTGATCAGCTCAGGGTAGAGTGGTGTTGAATGGTTCGTACCCGGACTTGCTAACTGTTGCTGGGCACGCCACCGGCACGCGCACGGGCACAGTGGTTTGGCCGACTTTGGGGACGACGCCGGGCGCGAAACAGGCCAAGTGAGCGATGACTGCGACGCCGTTCGCGTTGCTGAGAGCCGCAACTGTCGGCTGACCTGACACGTTCACCGTAGCGCCTGCGACGGGTTTACCACCACTCGTCACGGTGACGATATCCATTGCTCGTGCCCCTATAGGCCTGCCTAGCGGCCCGAACGAAGTGCACGACTTGCCGTCGACAGTGGGACAGACCGAAGCGGATAGTGCGGGTAGTTGGACTTGGAGTTGTTGTGCTGTCAAGCCTGCGTTGGGCGTAACCGCGGTTGTATTATTGGTGGCAGCGGCAACAACGCCGCCAATCGCGGGCGCGGCCGGACAGTGTTGTATTGGGGCCGTACCGCTGCTGCTAACTTTACCTAATGGTAAAATACAACCTGCGTAACCGGAGGCACTTACTTCCACCCAACAGCCCTGCTGGTTGCCAGGGAAGGGCTCTAGAGGCGTCAAGTTCGAAGGTTGCCCACTGAAACGAGTGATGGGAGTACCGTGCGGCAGGCACATGTAGTAGATTCTTTGCCCTGTCTGATCTATTTGTACTGTGGAATATCCATTAGGCAATACTCCGAACAAATAACCATCGACCAACTGCGTCGGTGGCCCCATGGTTACATATCCTTGTACGGGGTTGTTTGAACCGTCTACGGCATTCACCTGGATCCACGTTGGTACTTGGGTCACATAGTTGCTGATGGAAACGTTTGGCCCGTTGGTATCTGTCCCTGAGCTCAAACGTGTAAATACTGTCTTCGGCTGGGGGAAGCTGAGCCTTGCGCTTAAAACTCCTTGCAGCTGACTGATGATTGCTTGGGCATAAGCTTGAGCCCCCTTTATATTGGGATGCCCTACTAAGGCGGCATAACACGTGGGATCAGAAGGGTGAGCTATCGAACATTCCTCGGCCAGGTAATAGGCGACGCCCTCCGGCGTGTTCCAATCTCCGGGAGGGGCTTGCCACTTGCTGCCCCGGATCTCGTCGGCCAAAAAATCTTCGAGAAGGAATAGATAACAGTTCGGGGCCGCATACGCATTGTCGTCCGAAAAACTCGGCCAAGCCAACGCCACTCGTGGCGTGGTAAGACCTTGATTTTGCTGAGTTACTAAAGCGGTCAAGCCGTTGAATGCTGTTGTGGCAAACGCCTGCGAGCGATCCGCCAGCGCGGCTCTCAACGCTGCCGCTATGGGAACAGCAGCCACTGGGACCCCAACAAGGTAGTCCAGAGCAGCGCCGGGGCCACCGACGATACCGGCCGCAGGAGGACCAGCCCCGCCTGCTAGCCCAATAACTGTCAAATACTCGGACAGTTTGATCAAATCAGTATTGCCAGAGACAATCGGATAATAGCCAGTCATAATAACTATGGCGTTTGGAAATTGTGTCATGACCTGCGGAAGCAGGCTCTGCGCGTGACTGACACACAACTGGTTTGTGTTCGTCCTCACCCAGTTAGGCCCATTCCCCCACTCTGTCTTGGCAACGTCCAGAATGTTGTTGGCTGAAAGATCGTTGATGCAGCCATCGAACAAGACCAGATCCACATCAGCAGGATCAATCTTGCCCTTGAGGTCATTGACCGTCATCCCGATCTGAAATGAGATGCTGGGATAACCGAATGGCACTTCTCCCGGGTACGGATATCCAGGACCGTATCCAGGGCTGGGGTGCATCGGGTACCAGAAATCAGGGTCGTTGCAATTTTGGGGACTGGGGCACGTCTCCGTTGGATACGCTCCCCACCCAGTTACCGCTCCGGAGTGTGCGTGAGTGGACCATTGCACAACTTTGCGCGAACCGCCGTATTGTGACTGGAGCCAATTAGCCACCAGCGTGCGGAATTTCATGCTCTCGGGCAAACCCTGGCCCCATATGATCGAGTCGCCTAGGGTAATCATATTGAAAGGACGCGGTATCAGTGCCCCCTGGACAACCAGAGGTGGCGTGTATGCCTGAACCAGCTGCGTGATGGGTACCGGGTTCTGTTTGGGGACACTGCCGGGTGTCGGCTGCGCTGGACGTGTCTGCCCAAAAGCAGACAGAGATAACCCACCTCCCACTGGGCTGGCTAACAGCTGCCATAGGAGCAAAACGTTTACGAATCTAAGCAGCACGATGTGGATGGGCTGGCTAACCATAGCGCGCTTTTCCTTTTCGCTCACAGGGCTCTCACCCCTGGATCGCATTGCGTCTTCAGAATTCACGGCGGGAAGAGTTTCGGTTCATCAGGGTTCTCCCCGTCCGATTCAGGACACGGGACTTGTGCTTAACGGCTTAGGCAAGCGGATGTTCGCTGGCTGGAAGCCTGGCTTGCTGGCAGTCGCAGCCGGCACCGTCAAAATGGTGCGGCTCGTATTCCCAAGCGTTCGCGTTAGCACTGGCTTGCCCCGTGGGTCCGTCGCTGAACCAGCTAGCGCTTGATCTTGCTGCGGCGAGTAGGCTGAAAGGTAATAAGAGACCACCGCATAGCCTCGTGCGTCGGTTGAGCCACTTGTACCACCGTCGACTCTGACACTCGCTCCGACAATCGGCTGGCCATTCCTGCTTACATTTACAATGGCTTTAAGAAGGGTCGTGGTTTCCTGTCCCGGAGGCAATTTCGGAGGCGAGGAACAGGTGATGCCATCGATAGTCGGGCAAGCCTGGGCGGAAAGCGCCGGAAGGGCAGGTTGAGGTTGTGTGATCTGAGACGTTTGCCAGATCGCACGCGACGGCGTGAGAAGCTGCAATGGCTGACCTGACGCACCAACCATCTGGCCGGTTCCCGCTGGGCCGCTCACCGCTGTGATCGATATGCCGTTGAGGGCAAAACTATCCGGTGTGTCGAAAACGTTGGCTCCGCCACGTTTTCCGGGAAAGAAATTAATCCCGAACCCTTGAATGTCCGCAGGCCCATAGCCCAAACGCGAGAGGCCCCATGTGAAGATGTAGTTCTGATTACCCCGAAGCTCGAAATGATCTAAGGCCCCGCAGGCACCACAAGGGTTATTCGGGCTAACTCCGACAGGCGGATAGGGGTGCCACCAAGCATTGAGGTCAAGCATGCCCACTCCTCCATTGTTGAGATAGGACAAGGCAGCTATGCTGCTATTCCAACGCAGCCCTGTGGAGCCGACAGAGACACTCAACGTCAAGTTAGTGTCTGGCTCCTTAAGAAATGAGACAATTTCCCCTGCGAAGAATTGTGGTCGTTCATCATGGATGGAATGACCGGTGTTATTGATAAAGAGTGTGCGTCCTGGCGCCCCGCGCATCTGATTAGCCACGTCATGCGTATACCCATAGATGTCTAGCGTGTCAGCTAGAAGAGCACTCCGCGCGTCCGAGCTTCCGGTACATCCGTTTCTGTAGCAATCCTTTTGGCCAGCAACGAGCAGAAGTCGGGACGATATCGACTGGTACCGCGGCCCATAACCGGGCGCATCCTCATCCTGGAAGCTGTACATGGCCTGTTCCGTGTCGATCGCGGTAGTCCACCGACGAAGAGACGAGGAGTAGACTTCGTAACGGTCAAACCGGGATTGGGCAATTTCGGACGCTTTGCAGGTATTGGTGCCGTCTCTGTTCGGCCAATCGTCGCGGAACCACATTGTTGGGTTCGACGGCAGATTGGCTACCTTGCTAAGCATCTCGAAGTAGAGATGATGAAAATAGTCGTGCCTAGTGTTCGGTACTTCGGCCCCCCAATTTGTGGCCGACGCGTTGCCGACTATCCCATTCCAAATAAGTCCGTCATCAACAGCTCCGTGGCCGGGCATCATGCTGGTGGGTGACCATGCCACGACGGTCTTGAGATAGGGATGAACCAGCGTGCTCTCGCGAGCTAGCAGCAGCGACAAGTTGCCGCCCAAGCTCCCGCCCATGACGGCCGCAACGCGATTCTTGACGTTTCCGACCTTCTGATCGAGTGCTTCGATGAAGTTAATAACGTACTGTTCCTCGAAACTTAGAATATGGAACATGCTGGGATGGTAGGTGCTGCCGTAGACCATGGCTGGGTCTAAAGGCGCGCCGTATGCGCTGCTGGGTTGGTCGAAAGAGATCACCGTGTAGTCCTGATTTCCAATGCCGTATTTGCTTCCGGGTCTCATGCCTGCGAGAATGAGATTGTTGGCAAGCGGAACAGCCTCTTCCAACCGCGACCCGCCGCCATGAATATAGATAATGATCTTGTTTCCAGCCGGGATAACGGGTAGGCCGTCGACGGGCAATTGGCGGGGGGGCTGCAGCGACTGCGTTGAATTGATCAAATTACCTGGCAGCCCGTTTTGAACCGTCGTCCCGACCCTAACTCCGGCCCCGGAACTCAGCGTCTTGCCACCAGCATTCAGACTTGAACTGGCCTGCGGAAGCGGGGGAAAACCATATGGGGGAGCATCCGGACCCAAGAAGCCTAAGTAGGACGCGACCATGTAGCGTGTCGTAGCCGTGATTGGGCCGCTTGCACCGCTAACAGTGACGGGGAGATCGTATTGAGGATATGGCGCCGTCGGCACGTTCACAGGCCGGTGGGGTGTATCGTCTTCACCAGAAACTGCGATCCAGCCCATCTGTGCGCGCTTTGCTCGCCAGACGGGATCATTGGAACGAATGGCCCACAGAGCGGAATACGATGCCTCGAGCACAAAGCGAACTGCCTGCTGCAAAGCCACTTGGTTAACATTGGGATTGGTTTTGTTAACGAGCTGAATTAGGTTGGCATCCTGGGGACCAGAGAATGCACTCAGCGGGGCGTTCCACGAGGTGAAGTGGGCAAAGGCACGTCTGCCTGTGACCGCGATCTGCGCAACGGCGGTTGCCACAGCTTTGGGGTCTGCGTTGATAACCGGCCCGGATCCTACTGCTGGTTTTGTTAGCCCTAAATAAAGCAGGACGGCCTCCACAAGCACCGACTGATTCGTGGCGGTGTCTGGCGATGCTGCCAAACCAGCCATGTCTCTGAGAAAATAGTGGAGCCGGCCGTTTTGTTCGTCTGGCTTAGTAAAGCCTCCGTTATTGGGATCATTCTCCACGAACGCCGCCGGCGCCCAGCGGTATGTCGGTGGCAGGAGACCCGTGGGCAAATTTGGGTCAAATTGAATACTGCAAGGTTCGTCTGGTGGTTCCACCGGCCCGGTCATACCTAGTTGAGCATGTGCAGGCGTCGCAAGAATCGCTAGCGCAAGCAAAGGCGACAAGAAGCGTAAAACTCTTGGAACAGTTGACTGTCGTAGACGCATATTTTTCTCCTTTCGAACCGTTACGTGCCGCTATTTGACCGAGAACGCCCAGGCGTAGTTGAACAACAAACCTTCGGCCTGGTTCTTCCCGACTTCCTCACCCGAGAACTTATGGGCCTTGTCAATCGGTCGCAGAGCGACGGCATATTCACCCGGGCCGATGGCCACTCGAGGAGTGAGTTTTGCGTGGCCCGCAGCGATCTTCTCGACCTTGGCCGCCACGCGGTCTTCCACAAAGGACGAATAGATCGGCCAATCCTGCTGCGTGCTCTGCTCCACATTGCCGGCCGCTTCCGTCGCCCCAACGAGCCTGAAACTCGTCTGCGGCGTGGGCGAAAGTTTCACGATCACAGGCTCAAATTGATCCGGATTGACTCCCGGAAGCCCAGCGAAGTTCACCTCAAATGTGAGAGAGTTGCCCCCCACGTTGGCCGAGGAAGTTCCGCCATTGAGCGCCCAGACGTAAGTGACCTTGGCTTGCTTCGCCCAATGGCTCAAGAGCCCTGTGACAATGGCCGTGCCCGGATTCAGGGCAGTGAGGCCCATAGCGGAACCTGATTTCATCACGGCCTGCTGGGCCATCTGCGTGCCGAGCTGCAACGCCTGATTCAAGGCCTGGTCGGCAGCCAAAGCGGATAATGAAGTGGGCTTTGTCTTGGTGTGCACGATTTGGGTTGCTTCAGGAGTCAAAGCGATCTTTGTCGCGCCTTGAAGAGCGGAGACGGTGGGTTGCCATGTTGGCGCTGCTCCCGCGGCGGTGGCAGCAGCTGCGGCGCCGTTGTTGGCAAAAGCCGCAGCATTTGGAGGCATGTTCCCGCCCCCAGAACTTGCAGGTGCCGCAGCGCTTGCGCCGTTCCTTTTGCTATTGGCTGCCTCCAACATGGCTTCCATTACCTTCGCTGTGACTCCCGCTTTCTTTAGTGCGATCAACCCGTCCGCTGAGATGTCGAAGTCGGTGTCGTTCGTCTTGACGGCGCTAAGAATTACGCTCTCCAGCAACTGGTTCTTCACCATCGAGATGACGTCCTGGTTGGCCAGCGGCTTGCCGCTTTTCTGCGCCGTGGCGATTGCGCCTGTCATCATCGCGATGATGGTCAACATCGAAACTGAGCTGAGTCTCCGCATTGAATTACCTCCGTTATCGCTTGCTGCTTTACTGCGCTATGTTCCACACATTCGGGTCGCCTACTTGCTAACGTCGTGCCGGCTGCGAATTCGCGGGCGCTCCCGCAAATGCAACTGTCGCCTGATTATTCGCCGGGTTCACATCACCGTTCGCGTTCACGGAGACAACGACTTGCATGTGCTGTCCCGCAGGAATGGGCGTGGACCAGCTGGCTTGAAAAATTCCGTGCGCCGCGATGTTGAAGACGACGGGCTGTGAGATTGCCGCCTGCCGACCGTCGGCTAAAAGCCTGAACATTACGCTGGCGCCTTGAGCCGCCGATGTTCCGAGATTTCGCACGACTGCTGTAAACGTAGTGGACTGGCCCGCCCGGGGATTGACGGGACTGAAGTGAATGTCCGTCATGGTCACGGACAGATCGAGATTCGCAGGTGCAGTCGCTGGCGAAGCCGTGGCCGTCGCCGGCCTCCCGGGTGCCGGCGCTGGCGCAGGCGGAGTCGTCGTTGCTCCGCCCGTCGGCCCTGGCCTTGCGGGAACACCCACACTTGTTGGAGGCGCCGCCGCTGCTGATCCTGGAGTGATGGTGCGCAGTGGAGCGGCGGCAGACGTTGAAGCAGTGTTGCCAGTCGCGCTCGTTGAGCCCGGTCGCGGAGGAAGGACCGTTCTTGGCGCGCCTGCAGCAGTTGATGGACTACTCGTCGTTGACGTTCCCGTCCCTGCGGTTGCTGCTGAGCCCGTGGGCGCTGCGCCTGTCGTTCCCATCGGCCCCGGCCTTGCGGGGACACCCACACTTGTTGAAGGCGCCGCCGCTACTGATCCTGGAGTAATGGTGCGTGTTGGAGCACCGGTTGACGGTGAAGCAGTGTTGCCAGTCGCACCCGTTGGGCCCGGTCGCGGAGAAAGGATCGTTCTTGGCGCGCCCGCAGCAGTTGATGGACTACTCGTCGTTGACGTTCCCGTTCCTGCGGTTGCTGCCGCGCCCGTGGGTGCTGCGCCTGTCGTTCCCGTCGGCCCCGGCCTCGCGGGGACACCCACACTTGTTGGAGGTGAAGCGGCTGCCGGTCCCGGAGTAATGGTGCGCGTTGGAGCACCGGTAGACGGTGAAGCAGTGTTGCCAAGCGCGCCCGCAACGATTGATGTAGTAGTCGTCGTTGACGCTGTTCCTGCGGTAGGTGCTGCGCCCGTGACCGCCGCGCCTGTCGTTGCCGTCGGCCCTGGTTTTGTGGGGACAGCAACGCTTGTCGGAGGTGCGGCCACTGCCGATCCCGGAGTGATGGTGAGCGTTGGAGTGCCGACAGAGGGTGAAGCACTTGGGTTAGGCGTACCCGTTGACCCAGGGCGCGTGGGGAGATTCGTGTTCGACGGATTCGGGGTCGCTGCTGGTCCAGTGGTAGACGCGGGAGCGATGGAAGATGAAGGAGCTGCCGCAGCGAATGTGGACCTGGGTTGCTCGAGCTGGCTTGCACTGGATGGCATGGTGAGCGTTGGCGGGCGCTGAGAGACAGTCGTTGAGTGCGAGACGGCTCCGATCGTGAATTTGGTTGGTGTCCCAGATCTCACATTGTTTCCGCTGGAAGGGGGAGCGACTGGGCCTGTCGTTGTGTTTGAAACTGTTGGCGGGGCCACGTTGGCGCTACTTGTTCCCGAAGCTGTCGCACCATCAGCGGTGGTCACCACAACCTGGAGGGCGTGAGGCCCGGACGGAGCGGGAATGGCGGCGAACACCGCTGATCGGGTTTGCTTCGGCAGCAATGGCCCGAGCGCCTGAACTTGCTGAGCCGCGCCATCCACGAAGAGTTGAGCTTGCGCCGGCTGCATGGGAGCGTTGGAAGGATTTGCAATTTGCAAGGACAAGGGTGGGATCTGCGCCGTTGTGGCGCTCAAGCTTGCATCTGTTGCGCCGAAGTATGTGATTTGGGGCTGAACGGGACCTGCTTGCAAAGGCGGTGCAGTGGACAGAGCATCCGGCGGGGCGGACTGCACACCTGGAGAATTCGCTCCCTGCGCTGGAGGAATTGCAGGAGCTTGGGACGCTGGAGCCATAAACGAGTTGGAAGAGGGAATGTTGGGGTTGAGAGCAGATCCTGCGCTTCCACCTGAGAAGGTGTTCGCAACTGTAATTGCGGGCACCACTGTGTTTGCGATCTGAGAGCCGTCTGGGCTGAGCACCTGCAAGACCAGCTGAACCTGTCCGGCGCTTGGCTGACTAGGGATCCAAGACAGCTGTACCGGCGTGACGCCCGAACGCGGCACAGCGACCCCTCTTTGTATTGTTTGGTTGTTCGGAGTAGCGTTGGACGGATCAACAAGTTGAACGGTCAGCCCTGAAACATCCTGATCGGTGCTTCCGTTGTGAATCTGAGCCGTGATGCGCACCGGCTGGCCAACGGCGGCATTGGTCGTATCAACATTAATATCTTGCGGTCCAAGCCATACGCCGCTCGCAGGAGAACTTGGGCTCGTCGGCGCTTGGTTGGGATATGCAGAAGGAGCATTTTGCGCATAACTCGATTGCACCGGCGGGTTAGCTCCATACGTGGGCGTTCCGTAGGGCGGTTGTTGTGGGGATGGATTGGCGAAATTCTGTGATGAGGCAGCCGGAAAAGTAGGGTATTGGGTTTGCGTCGCCTGTCCCGGTGACCCCGCCAATCTCGACACGAGACTGCTCGTCATCTGCGTGGTGAATTGCTGCAGAATGGTGAACAGCATCTGCTGGAAAGGAGAAGCCGCAGTTTGCGCTTGCGTCGAAGGTTGCGCTCCCACGGCATACGCTGGCATTCCGCTTTGCGGCATGGCGACCGTGGCCGGGCCCGAGTTAGTAGGAGTGAAGGACGAGGGAGCAAATGCGGTCGCCGGCGGCACTACGTTTTGACTGACTTGCGCAACGGTAGTCGAGATTTGCTGGAATGCCTGCTGAGCAGGCAGTGGAACGACGTTCATTCCGCCCGATCCATTGGGCTGCAACGTAAGGAGTCCCATGTTGTCCTGCACTTTGCTCAGCCACCACGAAAGTTCCTCGGAAACAGTGCCCTGCGTCCACATTGCGAATAATTGCTGAGCTTTTGAACTCCAATCCCATTGATTCGGGTCGCTACTTCCGGCCGGTGCTTTTGCATCAGCATCCGCTCCCTTGAAAGCTTGACGAAAGACGACTCCCAAGAAATTGCTGTTCACGCCATCGGAGGCGCGATAGTCCCCCAAATTGGAAACGGTCAGAGTGTAGAAACGCATCTGCTGGTCAATGGGGTTAAATGCATCTGAGAATCCGGTGGTCAACGTCAAGTGTTTGTCGGGAAGCGAAACTTTGAGGGCACGGAGCAAAGCCGCGAAATGGTCGACATCACCTGAACTGATGCTGCGCGGAAACCACTCGACGTTCACCGCATCAATGCTTGCAGCTGTCGCTAGAGGCGACAGGAACTGTTTGAGCGAGGCCTGCGCCTTCTGTTCGGCGGAAGAATCGAGCGGGACTCCCGCAATGGCGCCTTGCCCGATCAAGTCATAGTCAAAGGATGCGCTGACCATGATCGGCGTAGGCTGCACTCCTGCCCCCTGCAGCGCAAGCGTTTCGGCCTTGCGTAATGCATCGGATGCGTTGAGAAGTACCTGCTGCGCGGCTTCGGGGCTCACTTTCGGATAAAGACCCAGATGGTTCACCGCTTCTTCAATCTGGAAGTACGAGATCTGGGTGTATGCGGCGAGCTGCTGCGCGTCGCCTGCGCGGACACGCGACACCAGGGCCGATAGAAAGGTGCTCGCATCATTGGCAGCAAGCAATTTGTCTTTCTTACTGGTCCCGGCACCTTTGAGAATAGGGATCAGAGAGACGTTGTTCGCTTTTGCCCAAATGCAGAGATTGGCGAGCCTTGCGGCCGCATGCGAGCCTGTTGGTTCTACGGGAAATCGAATCATGTTAAAACCGCCAGGCTTGAGCGCGTCCCAGGCTTTCTGAAACGTATCGTTCACACCCGAATGGTTGTACTTGGCAGATTTGCTGGGGAAGTCATCGCCATCGACCCACGACGGGTCGAATTGCATATCAACAGCAAAAAGTGGCAGCAACCCTGTTTGCGAAACAGCTTGGAAACTCTGCGGTGCGCTCTGGTATGCGCCATTCGGTTGCGGGACTGTCGCGGACGCCTGTGGGGGATTCGGAGTGAGCTGGGCCATGAGCGAAATGGGAAAAAGATTGACAAAAATCAAGGACATCCAACTGAGTATCCTGCATATTTTCCCGTTCATAGCTGACTCCAGTTCCCCTAGAAAAAAGGCGACAATCAGCTGCCCCCTGGCTTCCGACGAGTGCACAAACACCCCTTGCGGTTTCGCTGCCGGAGGATGGAGAAATCCCATCAGACCAATTCGAATGCCCGGCTGTACCGTTCGCCGTAAACTTTCGCTACTATATAATTCGTAAAAAAAACGCGAGGTGGCTCATCGAACTGAAAATTTCCTAGGCGTGGTGAGACTAGAGCGAAGCGTGCCCTGCAATTCGTTGGTTTTCAACGGTATGGCTTGAAGTTTGCCTACCCTTTGGGTATTCTCCTTGCATCGTCCTCGCGTTTTTCTGCAACAACTTTGAGGTCAAGTAGGTGGGCCAAGTACCATCCAGCCCGGTCAGCAAGCTACTTATCCACTGGGGGAATGGCGACCGCAAAGCGCTTGAGGCTATCTTGCCGCTCGTTTATAACGAGTTGCGGCGGTTGGCTCGCTACCACCTTCGGCAGCAGCGCCCGAATCACACCCTTCAAACGACCGCGCTGGTCCATGAGGCGTATCTGCGATTGGCCCAGGAAAAAGCACCACACGCCGAAAACCGCGCCACTTTCTGGGCATTGCCGCGCAGCTCATGCGCTGGATTCTTGTGGACTATGAGCGCAACCGGCGCGCTGCCAAGCGCGGAGCTGGAGCTACTCGATTGACGCTTGATACCAGCATCGCCGCGCCTCATTCGCCAAGCCAGGAAGTGGACCTTTTGGCCCTCGATCAAGCGCTCGACCGGCTCGCCAAGATGGATTTCCAGCAGAGCCAGATCATCGAGTTACGCTACTTCGGCGGGCTCACCATTGAAGACACCTCGGAATTTCTGGGAATTTCGCCGGCGACCGTGAAACGCGGGTGGACTTCCGCACGTGCCTGGTTGCTGCGCGAAATGGGGCGCGGAGACGCACACGCATGACACCGGAAGAATGGCAACGCGTCCGGCCGATACTGGAATCTGCATTGGAGTTGGATTCTGCTAACCGCGCCACCTTCTTGGACGAAGCGTGCGCTGACCCGCTTCTGCGCGGCGAAGTCGAATCCTTGATTGCCGTGCATGAACAGGCGGGCACAGGTTTATTGAGTTCCGCGGCTGCCCCAGCTTTCTTTTCCGGACAAGAAGCACGCTTCCGGCTGCTTCCAGGCAAACGCATCGGCGCTTACGAAATTGTGGAAGAAATTGCAGTAGGCGGCATGGGTGCGGTGTATCGCGCCGTTCGTGCCGACGGGCAGTACCGGCAAAATGTCGCGTTGAAAATCGTGCGTTCAGAGCTGGGCGCAGAGTTTACGGCTACCCGGTTTAAGAATGAGCGCCAGATTTTAGCGACTCTCAATCACCCAAACATCGCGAGGATTTTGGACGGCGGAACGACCACCGAGGGCATGCCTTATTTTGTGATGGAGCTCATTGAAGGCCAGCGCGTGGACGAGTATTGCGACAGGCAAAAGCTGGCTACCAACGAGCGGCTAGATCTTTTTCTCCAGGTTTGTTCCGCCGTGCAGTACGCGCATCAACGACTCGTTATTCATCGCGACATCAAGCCGGGCAACATCCTGGTCAATGCGGAAGGGGTCCCGAAGCTGCTTGATTTCGGAATCGCGAAGATTCTGGAATCGAACGAGGCAAACGATCACCCGCAGCAGACTCTTACTCTGGTCCATCTGCTGACGCCCGAGTACGCCAGCCCAGAACAAGTCAAGGGAGAGCCGATCACCACTGCCAGCAACGTTTACTCGCTGGGAGTAGTTTTGTATGAACTGCTTACGGGACACACTCCTTATAACGTCTCGACCCACACGCCTCACGAGTTTGCCCGCGCAATCTGCGAAACCGAGCCGGAAAAGCCCAGCACAGCAGTGCGACGGAATAAAATCGCAGCCAGCGACGACGGGGAGAAGGCCGCGAAGAATTCCACTCTCAGCGTCTTGGCGCGTGAAAGTTCACCCGAAAAACTTTGTAAGCGCCTGCGCGGCGACCTCGACAACATTCTTTTGATGGCACTCCGTAAGGAGCCGCATCGGCGCTACTCCTCTGTCGAGCAATTCGCGCAGGACATTCGGCGCCATCTGGATCACCTGCCAGTCCTCGCGCGGAAGGATACCGCCGCTTATCGGGCTTCCAAATTCATCACTCGACACAAGGTCGGCGCGGGTGCAACCGCATTGGTGACAGTTGCCCTGTTGGCGGCCTTGGGCGTGACCCTCCGCGAGGCCCGCATCGCCCGCGCTGAACGCGCTCGCGCCGAGCAGCGCTTCAACGATGTCCGAAAGCTCGCCAACTCTCTTCTCTTTGATATCCACGATGCCATCCGCGACCTCCCGGGATCTACACCAGCGCGAAGGATTCTGATTGAGAGAGCGCTGCAATACCTCGACAGCCTTGCCGCCGAAGCTGGAAACGATGCCTCCTTGATGCGCGAATTGGCTACGGCGTACGAGAGAGTGGGCGAAGTCCAAGGCCATTATCTGAATGACAATTTAGGCGACACGGCAGCTGGCGTGCGCAGCTACCAAAAGGCTTTGCAAGTTCGCCAGAAGTTGGCGATTCGCTCTATCGACTGGCACGATCAGTTGGCCCTCGCGCACTCTTACCGCATCGTCGCCAGCCAACTCTTGGCGACCGGTGACACGCATTCGGCATTCGATAGTATTAGGAAGGCCGTAGCCTTGGGTGAGTCGATTCGTGCCTCCCACTCCGAAGATATGGCTGTTCTAGAGGAATTATCCTCTGACTATGAAATTGCCGGTCACATTCAGGGCGGCGACAGCGCGGTTGGCCTCAATGACGAACCAGGTGCCTTGGAAAACTATCGAAAAGCTCTCGAAGTGGATGATGCCATGTTGGCGATCGATCCGAGCAACGAATCCGCTCAACATGGTTTGGCCATGGATAGTATGTTTCTCGGCGACAGTCTGCTCATCCTTGGAGATCAGTCAGCCGCGCTCCAGAATTATCAGCGCACCCTCGAGATAGCGCAAAGAATAGCTCAACATAGTACGGCCATACGGCGTCAGCGCGAGGTAGCCGTGGCTTACAACCGCATCGCCGGCATATACACCGATAAAGGAGACTGGAACGGCGTCCGAGAAAACAATCAGAAGGCTTTGGAAATCTACGAGAGATTGATCGCCAAAGATCCACAGAATGCGCTACTGAGCCAGGGGCTGGCCATTGCTTGGGTGAACGTCGGCAATGCAATGGGCAAAGGTGGAAACAGGGAGGCCGGCCTCGCGGCCATCGGCAAAGGACTTGCCATGATGGAAGCGATCGTAGGAGCTAATCCGCAAAATGCGCAGCAACGAGGCGTTTTGGCGGCGATGCATGTCAGTCGCGCCGAGAACTTCGCTGGGTGGAGCAAACGTCCCGAAGCCCTCAAGGAATACGAAGCGGCCCTTTCCATTTATGAGGCCCTTTATAGGCTAGATGGCAGCAACCAGGCCGCCCGATTAAACGCAGCTGCCAGCAAAGCAGCGATCGGCACTCTAATGAGGCAAATGCGTAATACGAAGCTTGCGCTAGAGAATTTTCGACAGGCACTCGTCATCGTCGAGCCGCTTCTTGTGGAAAAAGTCCTCGATCAACAAGCTCTGTATACTGCAGCTGATACCTATGCGGGCCTCGGCGATATCGAAAGCCGCGAAGCAGAGACTCCCACATTGGGGCTCGCGAGGAGTCGAGAGCATTGGGAACGCGCGCGATCCTGGTATGCGCGCAGTTTGGAGACGTGGAAGAAAATCCAGCATCCCACGCGAGTCAGCCCCAATGGCTTTGATACCGGCGGTCCGAAAGATGTGGAAACAAATCTGCGTCGCTGCGACGCCGCGCTCCAACAAATCAGCACGGGTGCACGGTAGGAGTTCATCTAGCGTGTGGGCGAGAGGACAAGCGCGAAGACCAAACTGGGCGCCGCACCCTTTCGGGTTTGGTTTTTCAAAGGTGTGGGGGTTGACTTGACCCCGGAACAGTGGCAAAGAGTTCGACCCATTCTTGAATCCGCACTAGAGTTGGATTCCGCCAACCGCGCTTCCTTTCTAGATGTAGCGTGTGTTGACGCATCTCTCCGGTGGGAACTCGACTCGCTGATTGCTTCTCACGAGCAAGCCGGGACAGACGTGCTGAATCCTGTTTCCTCACCTAATCTGAACCTTGACGAGGAACCTCGATTCCGCTTGCCGTCTGGCAAGCGCATTGGGGCGTATGAAATTCTCGAGGAAATCGCGGTGGGCGGCATGGGCGCCGTCTATCGCGCCATTCGCGCCGACGGACAATACAAGCAGCAAGTCGCGCTGAAAATCGTGCGCTCGGAGCTGGGCACGGAACTTACGGCCACCCGGTTCAAAAACGAACGTCAGATTTTAGCGACTCTCAATCACCCAAACATAGCGAGGATTTTGGATGGCGGAACGACCGCGGAGGGCATGTCCTATTTCGTAATGGAACTCGTGGAAGGCCAGCGCCTTGATGAATACTGTGATACGAACAAGCTCGCCACAACGGAGCGCCTGCACCTTTTTCTCCAGGTTTGTTCCGCCGTGCAATACGCGCATCAGCATCTGGTCATTCATCGCGACCTCAAGCCGGGCAACATTCTGGTAAACGTGGAATGCGTCCCGAAGTTGCTGGATTTCGGGATTGCGAAGATTCTGGAATCGAGCGAGGGCGCCGATCAGCCCGAGCAAACTCTCAGTCTGGTTCGTCTGCTGACGCCCGAGTACGCCAGCCCGGAGCAGGTCAAAGGTGAGCCAATCACCACGGCCAGCGACGTCTACTCGCTGGGAGTGGTCTTATACGAGCTGCTCACGGGTCGTACTCCTTATTATGTCCCGACGCGCACGCCTCACGAGTTTTCCCGCGCCATCTGTGAAGCCGCGCCGGAGAAACCAAGCACGGCAGCGCGGCGGAAGCAATTGCCAACTGGCACTGGCGAAAGAAAGGGGACCGACGATTCAGCGCTCAGCGCGGTGCGAGAAGGGTCAACCGAAAAGCTCAGCAAACGTCTGCGCGGCGACCTCGACAACATCGTCCTAATGGCGCTGCACAAAGAGCCTCAGCGCCGTTATGTCTCCGTCGAGCAGTTCGCACAGGACATCCGCCGCCATCTCGAACATCTTCCCGTCACCGCGCGGAAAGACACCGCCGCTTACCGGGCTTCCAAATTCATCACTCGCCATAGTGCCGTCAGGCTTGAGTACGTCGATGGTCCAATGGCCGTGAACCTTGATGCCTTCGTGCGAGCCGTCGCCGGAGGGCTTTTCCTCGAAAAAATAATGGAGAAACCCCAACTGACACGGTCAATGCGCGGGCACTGTTCAGAAACTATCGCCTAACCTTACGAGCAAGCAGGTTTGCCCGCATCTCCCATTTGAGAGATATTCATGGCGCCAAGCCATTTTCTCCCAGGGGACAGGGCCCGTACTCGAAGAAGCCCTGCGCCGGAATGGTTTGGTCATGGTCATGGCACTCCTTCTGGAAGCTCTTGCTACCCTATAAATCGCAAAAACAAGGCAAACTGGCTCACTGCTCGGCAGCAGTGGGAGCGCGGCGGCAGAAAATGTGAACGAAAGAATCCGGCGTTGCTGGGTCATTGTCTGCCTCCTGCGGTCATTCCTTTACCTTATAATTCGTAAAAAGCGGCCAAACTGGCTCAGGTGGCAGAAAAAATTCTCGCGTGAACGGCCATCGAGACTTCCACGGCTGCCAAGTCGCACCTTTTCAACGAAATGGGTGGAACAAATTCGTTGAAATCGATGTCCGCTTTTCAGTATGCTCGGAGCATATTCTCCGCATGAGTTAAGGAGCAGAGGCCCAGCAAGTGGCTATAGAGCCATCCATTCCTGTCAGCGAACTGCTTCTCCATTGGGGAAATGGAGACCGCACGGCACTGGAAGCGATTTTACCTCTCGTCTATAACGAGCTGCGACGCCTGGCTCGCTATCGCCTCCAACAGCAGCGCCCGAATCACACTCTTCAAACCACGGCGCTGGTCCATGAGGCGTACTTGCGCTTAGCTCAGGAAAAATCACCGCAGGTCGAAAACCGCGCGCATTTTCTGGGCATTGCTGCGCAGCTCATGCGCTGGATTCTTGTGGACTACGAGCGCAACCGGCGCGCGGCCAAACGGGGAGCCGGGGCCACACGCGTGACACTCGATCACAACATTGCCGCGCCCGGTTCCGCGGGCCGAGTAGTTGACCTTCTAGCGCTCGATGAAGCCCTCGGGCGACTCGCCAAGATGGATGCCCAGCAAAGCCAGATCATCGAGCTGCGCTATTTCGGCGGGCTTACCATTGAAGATACTTCGGAATTTCTGGGCATTTCGCCGGCCACGGTCAAGCGCAGTTGGGCCTCGGCTCGTGCCTGGTTGCTACGCGAAATGGGCCGCGGAGAGGTCCGCGCATGACCCCTGAAGAATGGCAACGCGTCCGGCCGATCCTGGAGTCGGCGCTCGAGTTAGATCCATTCAAGCGATCAAGTTTTCTGGATGCAGCTTGCCCTGACCCAGCTTTGCGCGGCCAAGTAGAATCGCTCATCGCTGCCGATGAACAGGGTCGCCCCGGCTTTCTGCAGTCTTCGCCTGTCATGCGGCTTGTCAAAGGCGCACACCTCGGAGACTATGAAATTCAGTCCATGCTCGGGGCTGGAGGCATGGGCGAGGTCTATCGAGCCCAGGATCTACGCTTGCGCCGCGATGTGGCCATCAAGGTTTTGCCGGCCTTTGTTTCTTCCGATCCCGAACGCTTGCGACGCTTCGAGCAAGAAGCGACTGCTGCCGCTGCGTTGAATCATCCAAACATTCTTGCAGTGCATCAGATGGGGACGTGTGAGGGCGCACCTTACCTGGTCTCGGAGTTGCTGGAAGGCGAAACGCTGCGAGAGCAACTGACACGCGGCCCAATGGCTCTTCGCAAGGCGATTGACTTCGGGATCCAGACCGCGCACGGCCTCGCGGTGGCCCACGAGAGAGGAATTGTGCACCGCGATTTAAAACCGGAGAACCTGTTCGTCACCAAGGATGGACGCGTGAAGATTCTCGACTTTGGCCTAGCGAAACTCCGGCAACACACATCGGTGGTGGACAGTACCGCACGCACGACCAGCGCAGGAACGGAACCTGGTGTGGTCCTAGGCACGGTCGGTTACATGGCGCCGGAGCAAGTGCGCGGAGACCGCGTCGATCATCACGCCGACATTTTCGCCTTCGGAGCCATCCTCTATGAAATGTTGGCTGGCAGTCGGCCGTTTCAGAAGCCCACCTCGGCGGAGACCCAAGCTGCGATTCTTAATGAGGACCCGCCGGCGTTGTCGCAGTTGACGCCCAACGTTCCGCCCGCGCTCCAGCGCGTAGTGCATCGCTGTCTGGAAAAAAGGCCGGAGGCCCGCTTTCAATCCGCATCGGATCTGGCTTTCGCTCTCGAGGCACTCTCGGATTCGGGGACCGTTTCAGCCACCCATCCGCTGCCTTTGCAAGGCTCGCGAGCAAAGGTGCCTTGGCTGGCCGGAGCGAGCATCGCACTGGCTGCTGCTGCACTCAGTGTTTGGGGGATAAGCCCCGCCGCCGTGCCACAAGTTGAAGGGGTCAGGCAACTAACGGACGACGGCAACCCGAAGAGCACCAGGTCAACGATCGTGAGCGATGGCTCTCGGGTGTACTTCGACGAAATGGATTCTGGACAAATAGTCAGTAAGCAGATTTCCGCCACTGGAGGCCAGGTTGCAGCCGTGCCCACAACTCTAGAACGCCCTGGCGGCATTGCCGCGTTGGCTCCGATAACTCCGCGCTACTCAGTTTCAGCACTGGAAGCCGTGCCGGCCTATGGCTTCTGCCCCTTCCTGCCGGAGAACCGCGACGCTTGGGCGCGATTACCGCCGCCCCAGATGCGAACTTCGATGCCGGGTTTTTTCCAGACGGGCATATCGTGATCGTGAACGGCCCGGCGCTGTATGTTGCGGAAGGGGATGGGTCGAACTCGCGCAAGATTACCGATTTTGCGGGGATTGGCGCCTGGCCCAATGTCTCGCCGGACGGCAAACGCATCCGCTTCATGATCGCAGCCACCGGTCTAACCTCTTCCTTATGGGAGATTGCGGCGGACGGAACAGGACTGCATCAACTGCTCAAGGGCTGGCACGACCCGCCAAACGAGTGCTGCGGCAAGTGGACGGGAGACGGAAAGTACTTTGTATTTCAGTATCAGAACGAGGGGCGCTGGGATCTGTGGGCCTTGCGAGAGCAAAGCGGCTGGTTTCACCGGACTACCCAAGAGCCGATGCGTTTGACCAACGGGCCCTTGTCCTACGTTTTGCCTTGTCCCAGCCGCGATAGCGAGCAAATCTTTGCGGTTGGTTCAAAACGGCGGGGCGAACTAGTCCGCTACGATGCCAAGACGCGGCAGTACGTTAGCTATGCGGGAGGGCCGTCTGCGATCGATGCGCATGTATCTCCGGACGGGAAGTGGGTGGCCTATTCCTCTTATCCGGACCACACGCTTTGGCGCAGTCGGCCTGACGGGAGTGAGCGCCTGCAGCTGACGTATCCACCGATGCTAGTCTTTTATCCCCAGATTTCGCCAGACGGAAAGAAGGTGGCGTTCGCCGGGTTCCAGCGTGCGAAGAAGTATCTCAGCCTATATATAGTGAGCATCGACGGGGGCGTGCCTGAGGCGATCACCAGAGCGGGAGCGCTGGCGTGGTCGCCGGACGAGAATTCCCTCGCGTATACGCAGTTGGTACCCGGCAAGGGCTTCGGCGAGAGAGACTCCCTGGAGGAATATGTGGTTGACCTCCGCACCAAGAAAGCTTCCGCGATTCCCCATTCCGTGGGCATAATCGTGCCTCTATGGCCTGAACCCAACACCCTGCTTGCAACGCAAATGAGCAGCGGCAAGATCATGTCCTATGACTTCAAGACGCAAAGATGGTCTGAGTTCACGCGCTCAGAATTTGGCCTTGGGATTCTGTCCCCCGATCGCAAGTATCTCTACACTGATGAAATGCCGGACGCTTCCGGAGGTGCTCAGGTTGTGCGATTGCGAGTCGCTGATAAAAAAGTGGAAACCGTGCTTAGCCTCAAGGGAATCCGCCGCGTTGTGGACGAACAGGTGGCTGGTGGTTTCAACCTTCCGACCTGGGTGGGTGTGACACCCGACGGGTCCGTGCTCGTCACCCGCGATGTAGGCACGCAGGAAATCTATGCACTGAAAGTTAAATGGCCTTGAGAGAAGCGTAGCTGTTATTTCGGCGGGCTTGCGATTGAAGATACTTCGGTGTTTCTGGGCATTTCACCGGCGACGGTCAAGAGCAGTTGGGCCTCCGCGCGTGCTTGGTTGGTGCGCGAAATGGGCCACGGAGTAACGTGCGCATGACGCCTGAAGAATGGCAAAAAGTTCGGCCCATCCTGGAATCAGCTCTCGATCCCAAGTCCCAATTCGCCTACGTGGATAGCGCGTGCGCCGGTGACGAGCACCTGCGTCGCGAGGTTCTCTCCCTGCTCAGCAAAGTAGGGCGAAAACATGACGCCTGAGCGTTGGCAGCAAGTGAAGGCTGTACTCGAAGAGGCTTTGGAGCTCGCGCCTGAACAGCGCCCCGCGTTTCTCGACAGCGCCTGCTCAAGCGACCATTCGCTCCGCGGCGAAGTTGAATCTCTTCTCTCTTCCGATAACGAGGCCCGCTCCAGTTTCTTGCAGTCTGCTCCGAATGTGCACTTGAGGCTCATCAAGGGAACAAGACTGGGAGACTTCGAAATCCTTTCTCTGCTTGGGTCCGGAGGCATGGGCGAAGTCTACCGCGCCCGGGATCGACGCTTGGACCGCGATGTAGCCATTAAGGTGCTGCCACGGTTCATCTCGTTCGATAGTAAACGATTGTGGCGCTTCGAGCAGGAGGCAAAAGCGGCTGCGGCTTTGAACCATCCCAACATCCTCGCTGTTTTTCAGATGGGCACCTACGAAGACGCGCCGTACCTGGTTTCGGAGTTGTTGGAGGGCGAGACGTTGCGCGAACAGGTGAAGTGTGGGCCTTTGTCGCTGCGGAGAGCAATCGATTACGGAGTGCAGGTCGCCCATGGTCTGGCTGCGGCCCACGAAAAGGGAATCGTGCATCGGGACCTCAAGCCGGAGAACCTGTTCATCACGCGGGAAGGCCGGGTAAAGATCCTGGATTTTGGCTTAGCGAAGCTGACGCACGCCGAAAGCGAAACTCAAGTTACAAAGCAGACTTTGGACACCGAGCCCGGCGCGGTGTTGGGAACGGTCGGGTATATGTCACCTGAGCAGGTGCGCGGGGAGCCAGCCGACCATCGCTCAGACATCTTTGCGCTGGGGGCCATCCTTTTTGAGATGGCGGCTGGGCGGAGAGCTTTCTCTGGAAACTCGCCAGCTGATGTGATGAGTGCAATCTTGAACCAGGAGCCACCAGAGATAACCGCAGAGCGTGGTGACATCGCCCCGTCGCTCAAGCGAATACTCAGCCGATGTCTTGAAAAATCAACGAGCCAGCGATTCCAATCCGCATTGGATGTGGCCTTTGCGCTCGACACGATCTCCGGCGTCACCGAAGAAGTCGCATCAAGCACTCGAAAGATTCAGAAGCCGGGGACAGCGCTCGCCATTTCCGCTGGCTTCAGGTGGGTGATCGTTCTCGGTGTTGTTGCTATTGCAGGGCTCGCCTTTGCCTACTGGCGGTACTCCGCTGTGCAGCCTCCCAGGGTCCTCAGCTACACCCAGATCACGCATGACAGCCATCGAAAACATGCTACCGGAAGTGAGCAGACGGGCAGCGTGACCGATGGCCCGCGCGTTTTTTTCACTGAAGGCGCCGGGGACAATGGCTTGATCCCCCACCCGGCGCAGGTATCAAGCGGCGGTGGGGAAACGGTCCCACTCCCCGTTCCGTTTGACGCGAGCGTTATACTCGACATCTCTGCGAGTGCCTCGGAACTTCTGGTGGCGAGCTTCAGCAATAACTCTGATACGGACCATGCGCTCTGGGCTGTGCCCGTGCTCGGTGGCTCACCGCGCCGTTTAGCAAATGTGAAGAGTCTATTCGCGGCCTGGTCACCCGACGGGAAAAAACTTGTCTACGCTGAAGGCTCCGACTTGTACCTCGCAAGCAATGACGGCATCGACCCGCACAAACTTGTGACGGTGCCGGGCATACCGGGATGGGTTGTGTCTTACATCCCTGGTTGGCCCCGGTGGTCGCCAGACGCGAGCCGGATTCGCTTTAGCGTGCAGGACCCGCGAACACTTTCCTACGCCATATGGGAGGTTTCTGCCGATGGAAGCAATCTTCATCCCTTGCTTCCGGGTTGGAACAATCCTCCTGCAGAGTGCTGCGGGGTCTGGAGTCCGGACGGAAAATACTTTATTTTTCAATCCACACGTAACGGCAGGACTGACCTTTGGGCGATGCGCGAGAAAGTCAACTCATTCCAGCAGGGCGGCCGCCGACCGGTCCAGCTGACGGCGGGCCCAATGAACTTTCTCGGCCCCAATTCAAGTAGGGATGGCACGAAACTGTTTACGCTCGGGATCCAAAGCAAGAATGAACTAGTGCGCTACGACGCTGGAACCAAACAGCTCGTGCGTTACCTATCGGGAATCTCTGCCGAAGGCGCAGACTTTTCCAAAGACGGACAATGGGTAACTTACGTGGCGATTCCGCAGGGCACTCTATGGCGGAGCAAGCCCGACGGCAGCGAGCGCATGCAGCTTAGTTTCCCTCCTCTCCAAGTTGCCTTGCCGCGATGGTCGCCGGACGGGAGGCAAATTGTGTTCATGGGGCGACTACCGCCCCAGCTCTGGCAAATCTATGTCGTGCCTGCCGAAGGCGGCAGCCCGCAGCAACTTGTCTCGGATGATGAAAATGAAGGCGAGCCTGACTGGTCTCCGAACGGCAGTCAGCTCGTGTTTAGCCAATTCCCCCAACTGGGCAGCGCCGCAAGGGACATGGTGATCCATAGACTTGATCTGAGAACACATCAAGTTTCAATTCTGCCGGGCTCAGAGGGACTTTACTCAGCGCGCTGGTCGTCAGACGGACGTTACATTGCAGCGAGTACTGTCGATAACTCAAAATTGATGGCCTCTGAACTTGCAACTCGGAAATGGACTACAGTGAGTCAACCCGGAGGGAGAATCCTGGGTTGGTCACGAAATGATGAATACATTTATTATGAAAATGATGGAACTTTTTATCGTGCGAATGTTCGTCATAGATATTCCGAACAAGTAGCTAGCCTTAGAGGCATTCAGCGTGGGACCGGAATCTTGGGGTTCCTGTCGTGGTCTGCCCTCGTCCCCAATGGTTCTATTCTGCTTATGCGAGAAGCCAGCAGCGAGGAGATCTATGCCCTCGCTTTAGAGTGGCCATGACTGGCGAGCTCAAAGCGGAGCTGTTCTCGCTGGACTGGAATTGGAAGGGCACTCGATGAGAAGCCACATGTCGCCCACCGCTTTCCGTCCAACTTCCGTCCAATTCAAGGCGATGATTGCGCCGTACGTCTGCGTGTAAGCGACCAGATGCGGCACTTATTTGATTTAACCTGCTTAGTTGCAAAGCAGGTGCTCTCCTGGTTGAGTTATCGAGGGAGGCATTGCGTCACTTCGGCGTAAGAGCTCTTGTTTTTGGTCCGACCCCAATCTCCCAATCTAGGTTGGTCGCTGGAGTTACTGAGTCAATTGCTGGTAGCCCAAGTAGCCCAACTGAGGGACTGAAAATCGGTCGTGTTTCCCGGTAAGCGACACACGATAAAGCATTTAGGATTTCAACCACTTCGGCTGTTAACCGAAGGGTTGCTAGTTCGAATCTAGCCCGGGGAGCCAACTCCTTTGTGATGGAGGGCGTTGCCCCTCGAAAGATGTACACGACAAGCGCGTGCGTGGCGAGGAGTTTCAGTTGTGGAAGCTCACCGCTCGCGCCGGTTTCTCCGCCACGGTCGTTTGCGACGACGCCAACAACAACATCATCTACACCATGGAGATCGAGTACACCGACTTCCCACTCAATGAAATCAAGTTCGACTTCGCGAACAATGTGATCCTATTGCTCAGCGAGTATTGAACAGCGCAAAGCCCGCGCTGGCCTCCTTGCTGGCGCGGGCTATTTGTTTATCTCGTTTTCAAGCTTAGCGAGCCGATCCAAAATCCAACCAAAGGAAGGAGGGTCACCAAAAATCATCGCGGCCATTTTCTTGTGATCCTGCTCCAGCGCCCCTCGCCGATTCTTAGGTGGCACTAACCGAAGGCTGCCAGCCTTAGCCAGATCATATCGAGCCCAGCCAGAGGAATAAAAAGTCTCTTTATGCTTTACGACTTGGGCCAACAATTCCCTGTCAGCGAGAGCCTCTTCCTTGATCTTGCCTTCCGCCATCATCGCCACATCATAGAAGTGACGCGAATAGCGATCCGGTATTTGCTTGTCTTCCGGCCGGTGATATTCCACGTGCAAAATCGTCACCTTCTCCCAAAACGTACGTTTTCCGAGAAGCGCCACGACCGGCACATCATTGTCCACAACTACCTTGGGAAAGTGCTCGCCCGCGAATGACCGGATTGCAAAACGATCACGCGGAACAAACTCAGCATGCGTCCCGAGCTCGAGTATTACCTGGGGTCCCAGATACGCCAGTCTTTTCGTGCTCGCCGCAGGATAGTGGAAGAGAACGACATTCTTGTCGTCCTTACTCACCTCCAAGCCCCATCCGTGCCCTGCCCCAAGAGTCTCTCTGAATTGCTTTCCGAGAAGGTCAAGAAACTCACCTCCAATGTAGCGCTGACACTCCTCCATCATTTTTCCGAGAATCTTATTCCGCTTCGTATTTGAAATGTTTTCTTGCCGCGGATCGTTCTCGCCGTTAAACCCAAGCGTCTCATAATCCACCGCGAGGTCGATGTCTTCCGAAAAGCGATTGATCGCCTTGAATATCTTCGAAAGCGAAGTCCCACCCTTGAAAAGCAGCCTTCCCTCAAACGCCTTATTCGAAAAGAGCTGCTTCAGCACCCAACAAACCCAGAAATCCTTTTCGATGATAGCCTCGGCCACATTCATGCGCTCAGCTGTTTCGGAAAAAAGTTCCGCGCGCGCGCGTGCTTCCATGATGGCGACTTTGTTCACGCACTCTTCTCCGCAAGCTGCTTTGCCACGTCATAAATCCAATCCACACTAAAGCGCGTGTCCTTCAGGAAACGTCGCTTCTCCTGAAGAGAGAGACGGCTCCGCAGTGTATCAATCTCCCGCGCTCCAACATTTCCTTTCCCAAGGTGTCGAAGGGCTTGAACCACGAGCGCCGGTTTACCCTCCAGGCCTGCCATCGCTTTCGGCCGGGCATGCTTAAAAAGAATGCTCCGCCGGCCAATCTCCACTTTCTTATTTGGGCCATCTGTCAGATAAATGATCTTCGAGGGCACTTGCGTTGAAAGCCCGAGGAGATTTGCAGCCCACGCCCCTTCGGGCACGATCTTCCACCTCTGGCGTCTTGCTATCGCCTGCGCGGCCTCATCAATGTCAGGGCTTAGTTGGCCACCCAGGGCAGCATTGAACCGGGGTCTATCGTAAAGGCCTCTACGGATACGCCGGATCCTTCCCTCATGCGTCAGGCTATGCAGTGCCACATCGATCGTCGTCCGGGTGGCTATATCTAGGAAGTCCTTTGCGGAGAATGCTTTACCGTGCTCGAAATGCTCAATCCTGCTAAGTATCTGATTCCGCATTGTTTGCATGGCTTTTTCGATCCCATCGATTAAGAAAAAATATACTACTTTTCCTTAATCGAGGCAAGCAGTACCTGCCAGTATCATGCCAGTATCACTCTGCCCTGTGACTCTGCTATCGCATCCGGAATTGCTAGGGTGGCCGTGTCGCAGGCAATCAGGTCGGTTCGAGTTTTTCTGCAAGAAAACCTCACAGGCAGGGCCGGAACCCCCCGATGCGTTGGGCGAAACCAATCTGCTCGCGCTCGCGAGCCGTATCGCCGATCCCTACTATATCGGATTCGGCAGCGCGGCCGCGCACTACGGGCTGACGACGCAACATCGCCGGGTGATCTTCGTGGTCACGTCGGTGCGCGTGCGGGAACGGCAGGTGGGGGAGGAGCGCGTGCGCGTCGTCAATCCTAAGCCCGGAAAATTTTTCGGATTCGCTCCGGTCGAAATATTTGGCTTCAAGGTCATGATGTCCGACCGAGAGAAGACGGCCATCGACTGCATCGACCGCCCGGCGCTCGCCGGCGGCGTGGCAGAAGCCGTTTCCATTCTGGCAACGGCGAGCCGCCGTTTCGACTGGCCGAAGGCGGCTGAGTATCTCGAACGGATGGATTCGACGGCGCTGGTGCGCAGGTTCGCGTGGGTAATGGATCACGTCAAGGCGGACATGCCCGCCGACATCCGCGAACGGCTGCTCCGGTTCGCCGCGCGCGGCCCTCGCACTTGGATGGGGCCCAACCCAACGACGAAGGTGCGTGGGGCCATCGGCTATGACAAGACGTGGCGCCTGTTCGTCAACGTGCCGCGCGACGAGCTGCGCGAGAGCGCGGGGCTCGGCCATAGAAAAGTCCTGAAGAAGGACGGGTAAGGATGCTCACGCAAACCCAGGTGCGTCGCTACTCCGCTCAATCCGGTCTTCGCGACATGATGATCGCTGAGAAAGATTCGTGCTTACCTTCCTGCTTCAGCTTCTTTCGGAGCGCGGCAATCTGGACCGGCTGTCCTTCAAGGGAGGCACCTGCCTGCGGAAAATGTTCATCGGAAGCCAGGGGCGGTTTTCAACTGATCTGGATTTCACGGGCCTTGAGGAGCACGATCACGAGGATGTCATCCTCGGCATGATGGGGGCCTTCGAACAGGAATTCCGCGGGATCAGGTTCAATATTCCTGATGGCAGCTACTACGAAACCGTGGACGGTCTGTCATGGGGCGTGAACCAACCTATGCGCATGAATGGAACGCTGCAGGCAACAGCGAAATAAAATTGCAGATCAGCCGCCGCGAGACACCGACGCTGGCGCCGGTGCGGATGCCACAAATCGAACAGAGTTATTTCGATCTCTTGCCTTTCGCTCCCGCTGAAATCAACTGTCTCGCTCTGCCGGAAATTCTGACTGAAAAGATTCGCGCGTGTTATCAGCGCAACAAGGCGCGCGACATTTATGATCTCGGAATATATGCGACGCGGCCTCTCGATCAGCCGCTCATCCGCCGGCTGGTTGTGCTGAAGCTCTGGCAGGCCCGCGATACGTTCGACCCTGCGCGCCTCATAAACAAATTCGAGCATGGCGCGGAGTTCGACTGGGATGACCTCCGCGACCTTGTTCGGCGTGACGCAAGAATAGACCGCGAGAGAATCTGCGCCGATTGCGTCAGAGGCTTCTGGTTTCTTGCGGACCTGACGTCCGAAGAGCGCACGCTAGCCGGAGACCGCCATCAGCGGGAGCAGGCGCTGTGGGAGAGTTTGCATCCGGCTCGGGCGAGGAGTTAATCGAACGCGATATTCAAGGACTTGTCGCGGCTGACCCGAGCTACCACCATTTCAGCTTCCTCCAGAAAGGTTGTTTTTCTTTCTCTGGCGTCGCGGGACGCGCCGTGGTATCTGTTTCGAAATATCTGTTTTTCGCCAGTCGATCAGCGGCTCGTCCGGCGTCAATCTCTTTCTGGGACCACATTCCGGCCCATCGGACCTTGCCGCCGCGTATGCAGTAGTGGGATTTCGCTGGCCTTGCGACCGCGCTGCTGGCGGGCACCGGCATTGGCGACCTTCCGCCGCTGGTGCAGCCTGAGCTGCTACGCGACGGGCGGCTCATGGAAGTCATGCCGGGATGGCACTTCTCGATCTTCCATCTGTGGGTGGTCCATCTTGGCAATCGTTACATCACGCGGCCCGTGCGCGTGTTCAAGGAATTCGCGACGCAAATGGCGCCGACGCTCTTTCCAACGCTTCCGACATGAGGTGATCATCTCGTCAGGAAATCAAGCACTGCCGAGATGCGCGTTTCCCGTTACCACACAAATGTCACGCGAAACGCGCCGGAAACGACGATTTGAAGTGTCATGCCAGTGTCATATGAATTGTGATGAATGGCGGCAAAAAGTGAATAAAGACCGCAAAGAGAAGGTAAATCTGACTACTCCCATTTAGCTAGAACTAGCTGATTCCCGTCGATTTGTCTCGGCTCCGGCACAATTGTGATTATTAACTGGCCAATCTTTCCTCATTTTTGCTCTGTTTGGATCCTCTGCAGTTGGGAAGCAACAGTGAGGAGGCGCTTGTCGAGGCGCCGCAATCGACGGCGGATTTTCTCATCGCCCAACTGACGGCGATACATTTCCAGAAGATGACGT
>QHYK01000102.1 GCA_003224085.1 Acidobacteriota bacterium
GCAGCGCGAACCTGGCGTTGTTGCACTACGCCGATGGCGAGAAGCGCTACATCATTCATCCCATCGGCCTGGAAGTTGGCGCCACGGTTTCCACGGGCGAAGGCGCGGACATCCTTCCCGGCAATGCGCTGCAGTTCAAGCACATTCCGCCGGGTACGATGGTGCATAACCTCGAGCTGTACCCGGGGCGCGGGGGGCAAGTGGTTCGCTCGGCCGGCAGTTCCGCGCAGCTGCTAAGCAAAGAAGGCGAGGTTGCCCTGGTGAAGCTGCCTTCCGGCGAAGTGCGTCGGTTTTCCGTGGATTGCATGGCCACGATTGGCCAGGTGGGCAATCTCGACCATGAAAACGAAACCTACGGAAAGGCCGGGCGCACGCGGTGGCGCGGCATCAAGCCCACGGTTCGCGGCGTAGCGATGAACCCGGTGGATCATCCGCACGGAGGCGGCGAAGGGCGCGTCAAGGGCAATCATCCGCAGACGCCCTGGGCGTTCCCGACGCTGGGCAAGAAGACCAGGCACAACAAGCGCACCGACAAATTTATTGTCGAGCGCCGGAAGTAATAAGGACAGATGGAAACTGAGGCAAGACCGGGCGGCGAAGGAAGAGCAGCCCGGTGAGGCAGAAAATGATGCGAGCAACAAGAACACGAACAGCGGGACGGCGCAGCCGGCCAGTGAAGCGCACGGCGAAGCGCCGCATTGCAAAACTACACAAGCCGGCGCGTCCGGCGGGGCGCGTGCCCGTAGCTCCCCCAGAGCCGGTGCTTTACAAGCTGTGCAAGCCGGGGTGGGCGGTGATCGTCGAGCGTATCCCGAACGCGCAGGGCACGCGCTTTGTTTGCCCGTTCTGTCCGAAGTCGCACCGCGTTCCCGGGCCCGTGCGCGGGTTCAAAAAAGTGCGCCGGGCGCAGTGGGGCCGCTTGCGACGAGTGGAGGAATAGCGAAGCAATGGCACGCTCATTGAAAAAGGGGCCGTTTGTCGACGGCCACTTGCGCGAAAAGGTCGAAGCGCTGAACACGCGCAACGAAAAGAAAGTAGTGAAGACGTGGTCGCGCCGTTCGACGATCGTGCCGGAAATGATCGGGCACACCATCGCCGTGCACAACGGCAAAAAATTTATTCCGGTTTACGTGACCGAGCAGATGATCGGGCACAAGCTGGGCGAGTTTTCGCCGACGCGCTCGTTCAAGGGCCACGGCGTGAAAGCGGCGCTCGAAAAGGCCGCCGGCGTGGCGCCGGCAGGAGGCGCTGCTCCGGGGGCGATTGCGGGAGGCGGCGCGGCACCCGCGGCGCCGAAGGGTTAAGCCATGGCCCAAGCACAGCAAGTCGTTGCTGGATCGATTGCAGCGCACGCCTTGGCGCGGCATGTGCGCATGTCGCCGCAAAAGGCGCGCCTGGTGATGGACCTGATTCGCGGCCAGAAAGCGCAGACCGCGCTGGAAACGCTGAAGTACACGCAGAAGCGCGCGGCGAAGCACATTGAAAAGGTTCTGCGGAGCGCCATCGCCAACGCCGAGCGCAAGGCGGATGAAGCGGGAGCGCCGCTGGACGTGGATGAGCTGTACGTCTCGAACTGTTTCGTGAACGAAGGCCCGCGCTGGAAGCGGTTGCGCCCCGCGCCGATGGGCCGGGCGTTCCGCTACCAGAAGCGCACCGCCCACCTCTGGGTCGGCGTGGCGGAGCATCATGTGGCCGCGGCGGAGCGCGTCGCTGCCAACGTGGCGGAAGCGGAAGCGCAAAAGGGCGTGCGCGGCACGGCAAGGCGTGTTCGCAAGGCCCTCACCGGCAAACAAGCGCCGCCGAAGAAGGGAAAGAAGTAGTCGGCCCGGCGAGGGCCGCCTGAAGGAAACGCTATGGGACAGAAAACACACCCTTACGGGTTCCGGCTTGGCTACAACAAGCCGTTCAAGTCGCGCTGGTACGCCGACAAGGAATACGCCGACCTGCTGCACGAAGACGTGAGGCTGCGCGCTGAGCTGAAAGACAAATTGAAAAGTGCGGGCATCAGCTCGATTGACATCGAGCGCGCGGCCAACAAGCTCGTCGTGCGCATTTACACCGCCCGGCCGGGCATCATCATTGGCCGCAAAGGTGCGGAAATCGACAAGCTCAAGCAGGACGTCCAAAAGCGCACGAAACGCGAAGTGCACATTGACATTCAGGAAGTTCACCGGCCCGAGTTGGACGCGCAACTCGTCGCCGAATCGATTGCGCTGCAGCTCGAAAAGCGCGTGGCGTTCCGCCGCGCGATGCGCAAGGCGGTGGATTCGGCGCTCCGCTTCGGTTGCAAGGGCATCAAGGTGCGGGTGGCCGGGCGGCTGAACGGCGCAGAAATCGCGCGCAAGGAGTGGTATCTGCAGGGACGGCTGCCGCTGCAAACGCTTCGCGCGGATATTGATTTCGGCTTTGCCCAGGCTTACACGACCTACGGCGTGATTGGCGTCAAGTGCTGGATCTACCAGGGCGAGAACATTCCGCGGCGCTCGAAGGTGCCGGAGCCGCGCGAGACGGCGGCTGTGGCGTAAACGAAGCGGGGACTAGGGAAGCGAGAACAGAACGATGTTGATGCCCAAAAAAGTGAAGTACCGGAAGCAGATGCGCGGGCGTCGCAAAGGCAAGGCCTGGCGCGGCGGAGATTTGTCCTTTGGCGACTACGGCCTGAAAGCGCTGGAAAACGCTTGGATCACCGACCGCCAGATCGAAGCCTCGCGCGTCGCCATCACTCGCTTCATCAAACGCGGCGGCAAATTGTGGATCCGCATTTTCCCGGACAAGCCGTTCACCAAAAAGCCTGCCGAAACGCGCATGGGCAAAGGCAAAGGGGCTCCAGAGCGCTGGGTTTCCGTGGTCAAGCCCGGACGCATGCTGTTTGAAATGGCGGG
Organism: Acidobacteriota bacterium; assembly: GCA_003224085.1. Lineage (GTDB taxonomy): Bacteria > Acidobacteriota > Terriglobia > Acidiferrales > UBA7541 > Acidiferrum. Next base: position 2,883 of record QHYK01000102.1, read on the forward strand.
AATTGACGAAGCGACAGCGAGAGAAGCGCTCGGATTGGCGGCGCACAAGCTGCCCATTCCCACGCGATTCGTCACCCGCGCGGGAGGATTCTAATCATGCCGCGCCGCATTGAAAAAATCCGCGAAGCGGGCAGGGAAGAGCTCGAAGCGCAGAACAAAGAGCTGACGGAGCAGATTTTCCGGCTTCGCTTTCAGTTGACCACGGGGCAGGCGGAAGCGCTGAAGCGGCTGCGCGAAGCGAAAAAAGATTTGGCGCGGGTGAAGACGCTGCTGCGCGCCCAGGAACTGAGGAAGGCATAAATGGCAACCGAGACCCAGGCCGCAACGGCGGGAGCGCGCGGCGAACGCACGGTGCTCACAGGAAAAGTCACGAGCGCGAAGATGGAAAAAACGATCGTGGTGGAAATTATCCGCTTGGTGCAGCACCCCAAGTACCGCCGCGTGGTGCGCATCGCGAAGAAGTTCTACGCCCATGACGAAAAGCGCCAGGCCAAGCCTGGCGACACCGTGCGCATTGTGGCGTCGCGGCCGCTGTCGAAGCTGAAACGGTGGCGGTTGAAGGAAGTGCTGGCGTCGAGAGCGTCGGCCAAGTAAGAGAGACAGGGGAGCAGACCAATGATTCAGATGCGAACCTGGCTGACGGTGGCGGACAATTCCGGCGCGCGGAAGCTGATGTGCATTTTGCCCGTAGGCGGCGATACCGGACTGAAAGCGGGGCTGGGCGACATCGTCACCGCGTCGGTGAAGGAAGCCACACCGGAAAGCCAGATCAAGGAAGGCAAAGTGGTGAAATGCGTGATCGTGCGGATGCGCAAGGAGCACCGGCGCAAGGACGGCACGTACATTCGCTTCGACGACAACGCCGCGGTTTTGATCAACGATGCGCTGGAGCCGATTGGCACGCGCGTGTTCGGCCCGGTGGCGCGCGAACTGCGCGACAAGAGGTTCACGAAAATCGTTTCGCTGGCTCCGGAGGTTTGGTAGGCCATGGCGCTGACACACGCAAGAGCCGAGCGGCACCCGATTCAGATCCGCAAAGGGGACAACGTGAAGGTGCTGGCGGGTAAAGACTCCGGGAAAAGCGGCCGCGTGCTTTCCGTCAACCCCGTGAAGAACACGGTTGTGGTGGAGCACGTAAGCATCATCAAGCGCCACACGCGTCCCAACCCTTCGAAAAACATCAAGGGCGGGATCGTGGAAAAAGAAGGCGCCATCAATGTTTCCAACGTGATGGTGATCTGCCCCAGCTGCGGCAAACACACGCGCGTCGGCCACATGATTTTGCCGGACGGCTCGAAGATGCGCAGTTGCCGGCATTGCAAGGCGACTCTGGACAAGTAAGACGAGGCGGAAGAATGCGATGAAAAGCCGATTGCAGGAAAGATACCGGGGAGAGACCGTGCCCGCGCTGATGAAGCGCTTTGGCTGGAACAATCGCATGGCCGTTCCCAAATTGCAGAAGATCACCCTCAACATCGGCCTCGGCGAAGCAAGCCAGAACGTAAAGCTGCTGGACACCGCGGCGCAGGAGTTGGGACAAGTCACCGGGCAGAAGGCGGTCATCACCCGGGCAAAGAAGTCTATCGCGAACTTCAAGATTCGCAAAGGCATGCCCATTGGTTGCGCGGTCACGCTGCGGGGCGACCGCATGTACGAATTTCTCGACCGGCTCTGCAACGTGGTGCTCCCGCGCGTGCGCGACTTCCGCGGGTTGCCCTCGAACGCTTTTGACGGCCGCGGGAATTACACGCTGGGACTGAAAGATCAGCTGGTCTTCCCGGAGATTGATTACACCCGCGTGGACAAGATCAAGGGCATGAACATCACGCTGACCACGTCGGCGGAAAACGATGAGCAGGGCCGCGAGCTGCTGAAAGGCCTCGGGGTTCCGCTGCGCGAAAGAGGAGCGGCTTAATCCATGGCACGAACGGCAAAAATCGCCAAGACCCGCAAGAAGCCGAAGTTCAAAGTTCGCGTGCGCAACCGGTGCCGCATCTGCGGCCGTGCGCGCGGCTATATTCGCAAGTTCCAGATGTGCCGCATCTGTTTTCGAGGCATGGCGCTGCGCGGAGAAATCCCCGGCGTGGTGAAAGCCAGTTGGTAGGAGAACTATGCAGACCGATCCTATTGCCGATTTTCTGACGCGCCTCCGCAACGCGACGGCCGCCAAGCATCAGCGTGTCGACGTGCCCGTCTCGAAGCTCAAGACGGAAATTGCGCGCATCCTCAAGGAAGAGGGCTACATCTCGACCTACAAGCTGGTGGACGAGAACAAATCGCGCAAAGTGCTGCGCGTCTTCCTGAAGTACACGCCGGACCGCCGCAGCGTCATCAGCGGGCTGAAGCGCGTTTCCAAGCCCGGCGCGCGGGCCTACTGCGGCGCCACGGAGATTCGCCCGGTGGTGGGCGGACTGGGCATCAGCATTCTGACCACGCCGCGAGGCGTGATGAGCGGGCGCGGGGCGCGCAAGAACAAAATCGGCGGCGAAATTCTCTGTGAAGTTTGGTAAGAGGAATCCCTAGGCAAGGAAGAGACAGATGTCACGTATCGGGTTAAAACCAATTGCCGTGCCCTCCGGCGTGAAGATTGCCTTGCAGCAAGGCAAAGTCGAGGTGCAGGGACCGAAAGGAAAGCTTTCGGTCGCCGTGCCCCAGGGCATTACCTTCGAGCAGAAGGATGGCGTCCTGACCGCCAAGCGCGCCAGCGAAGATCACCGCGCACTGCACGGCTTGGCTCGCGCGCTGGTTGCCAATGCAGTGCACGGCGTCACTTCTGGCTTCAAGAAGGAACTGGACATTGTCGGCGTCGGCTATCGCGCGGAACTGAAGGGCAAAACGGTGTCTTTTGCGCTTGGCAAATCGCATGCGATCGGCTTTTCCATTCCGGAAGGCATTCAGGTGGCCGTGGACAAGCAGACCCACATCATCGTGAGCGGCGCGGACAAGGGCCAGGTTGGGCAAGTTGCCGCTGACATGCGCGCGTTGCGTCCCCCCGACCCCTACAAGCAGAAGGGCGTGCGCATCACCGGCGAGCGGTTGAAGAAGAAAGCCGGCAAGGCGGGCGCCAAGGCTGGCGGAGCGGCGGCATAAGGAGAAGAGACGGTGGCATCGGCACGAGTCAGAAAGCTATCCCGGGACTTGCATCGCCAGCGCGTGCATCAGCGCGTGCGCACGCGCGTCGAGGGCACTCCCGAGCGTCCGCGCCTGAGCATTTACCGCTCGCTCGGTCACATCTACGCGCAGGTCATCGACGACCGCTCCGGGAAGACGCTGGTTTCGGCGAGCTCCATCGATGCCGAAACGAAGAAGAATTTGAAAGGCGGCGGCAACATCGCGGCTGCGAAAGTCATCGGCAAAACCATTGCCGAGCGCGCCAAGTCCGCCGGGGTGAGCAAAGTGGTGTTCGACCGCGGCGGGTACAAGTATCACGGCCGCGTCAAAGCGCTCGCGGATGCGGCGCGGGAAGCGGGGTTACAGTTCTAAGCCTATGTCGAAGCAAATTCTAAGGGAAAGCCTTGCGGTTCGGCGCCTCCTCGAAGTAAATCCTTCGGATTTGAAGGATGACGTCATTGCCATCAACCGCGTCACCAAAGTCGTCAAGGGCGGCAAGAACCTGAGTTTTTCAGCGCTCGTGGTTGTTGGCGACAATCACGGCCACGCCGGTTTTGGCATGGGCAAGGCGCGCGAAGTGCCCATGGCCATCAAGAAAGGCATCGAGCAGGCCAAGAAGAACTTGATCAAGCTGAACCTCAAGGGCTCGACGATTCCTCATCAAGTCCTGGGCCGCTATGGATCGGCGCAAGTGCTGCTGAAGCCCGCTTCGGAGGGCACGGGTGTGATCGCCGGAGGCCCCGTGCGCAAAGTGATGCAGGTTGCGGGAATCACCAACGTGCTGACGAAATCCATCGGCACCTCCAACCCTCACAACGTCGTCAAAGCGACTTTCGCGGCGCTGCTGGGCCTGAAAGACGCGGCGCAAGTGGCCGAAACGCGCTCGAAGACCTTGGAAGAAATCAGCGGCAAGCCCGTCAAAGAAAAAGCTGCCGTCAGTGAGAGCAACGCATGACCGCGCAAAAAAAAACGGCCGGAACAAGTTCCGGCAATGTGAAGATTAAGTGGGTGGTGAGCTTTATCGGCTGCACCGATGATATGCGCCAAACCATCCGCGGCCTGGGTCTGCGGAGATTGCATCAGGTGGTGGAGCGCCAGGACACACCGGCGGTGCGCGGCATGATTCATAAGGTGCGGCACCTCGTGGAAGTAGTGGAGTAGGAGCATGGCGAAAAAGACTGCAAGCCGCCCTCGCAAGCGCGGCCGACGCCGGCCGGCGACGCCGGCATCTAAGGAGCATCGCTCTTTCACGCTTGCGAATTTGCGTCCGCCCGCGGGCTCGCGCATCCGCAAAGTCCGCGTGGGCCGCGGCATCGGTTCCAAGCTCGGCAAAACGGCGGGTGCCGGCAATAAGGGGCAGAAGTCCCGTCGCGGCTATTCGCGCCGCCGGGGATTTGAAGGCGGCCAGATGCCGCTGCATCGGCGCATCCCGAAGCGCGGTTTTCACAATCCGTTTGGCGTCACCTATTCCGTGGTGAACCTGGAAGAACTGAACGTCTTCCCCGCGGGAGAAACCGTCACTCCGGATTTGCTGCGCGCGCACGGTTTTGTCCGCCGCGCCACCGATCCCATCAAGGTTCTCGGCGACGGCGAACTGAAGAACAAGCTGGCCGTTCACGCGCACGCGTTCAGCGCGTCTGCCAAGGAGAAAATTGCCAAGGCCGGCGGCACGTTTGAGGTGGTAGCGTAGGAAGAGCCCTTGGGGAGTTTGTTATGAACCGATTTATCGAAGCTATCCGAAACATGTTCCGCATCGAGGATTTGCGGAACCGCGTCCTGTTTACCCTGGCGTTGCTGGCGGTCTACCGCATTGGTGCGCACATCCCCACGCCCGGCATCAACGTTGACGAGTTGACGCGCCTTTTCAACCAGGCGCAGGGTTCGGCGCTCGGGCTGTTCGATCTTTTCAGCGGCGGCAACTTCCGCCAGCTCACGATTTTCGCCCTGGGCATCATGCCCTACATCACTGCCTCCATCATCCTTCAGCTGATGCAAGTGGTTTTCCCTTACCTCGAGCGGTTGCAGAAGGAAGGCGAGCTCGGCCGCCAGAAGATTACCCAGTACACGCGCTACCTGACCATCGGGCTCAGCATCATCCAGTCGTTGACCATCGCCGGCACGCTGCAGTCGCAGCCCAATCTGGTTTATCACCCGGGCCCCAGTTTCATCTTGATGACCATTCTCACCTTGACCACAGGGTCCGCTTTCATCATGTGGCTCGGCGAGCAGATTAGCGAGCGCGGCATCGGCAACGGCATGTCGCTGATTATTTTTGTGGGCATCGTGGTCGGCCTGCCGCGCGCCATCAACGATCTTTACGAAAAAGCTTTCGTAACACACCAATGGGGTGGTTTCACTCCCATCTACATCATTCTTCTGCTTGCCTTGATGGTGGCCGTGGTGGCTTTCATCGTTTTCGTCGAGGGCGGCCAGCGGCGTATCCCGGTGCAGTACGCCAAGCGCGTCGTCGGGCGCCGGGTGATGGGCGGACAATCCTCCTATCTCCCGCTGCGCGTCAATTCCGGTGGCGTGATTCCGCCGATTTTCGCCAGTTCCTTGCTGGCTTTTCCGGCCACGATTGCGCTGGCTCTCAACCACAAATACGCCTTTGTGGACACCATCCAGTCTTACGTCAAATGGGGGGAACCGCTCTACACGCTCCTTTATGTGACGATGATTCTGGTCTTCGCCTTCTTTTACATCGGGATCGTCTTCAACCCCACGGAACTTGCCGACAACATGCGCAAGAACGGCGGATTCATCCCGGGGATTCGGCCCGGCCGCACGACTTCCGATCATGTCAGCAAGATTTTGAAGCGGCTTACGCTGATTGGTGGAATTTACTTGGCGCTCGTGTGCTTGCTCCCCGAGTGGATGATTGCCGGGATTCACCTGGACCATCTCGGCTGGGGCATCGGCGCGTGGTTTGACCGCCACTTTCCCTCCGTGTTCCTAAAGGGCATGGGCGTGAACTTTTATTTTGGCGGCACCTCGCTTTTGATTGTCGTCGGCGTTGCCATGGATACGGTGCAGCAGCTCGAAGCGCAGTTGGTGATGCGGAATTACGAAGGGTTTGCTCGGAAGGGCCGCTTGCGCGGTCGGCGCTAGGAGAGAGCAATCGGAGTGGCTCCGGAGACTCGGGCCCTGGAACGACTGGACCGGGCCGTCATTTTTCTTGGGCCTCCGGGCGCGGGAAAAGGCACGCAGGCAAAGGAATTGGCCAAGCTTTACCGCGTGCCGCATCTCTCGACCGGCGACATGTTTCGCGAGCATGTCAGCCTGGGGACGCCGCTGGGCAAAGAAGTTCAGCCCATCATGGCGCGCGGCGAGCTGGTTCCGGACTCCCTGGTCCTGAAAATGGTCCGGGAGCGCATCGAGCGGCCGGATTGTTCGCATGGTTTTGTGTTTGACGGTTTTCCCCGGACCGTTGCGCAGGCGCAGTACTTGGGCGTTTTACTTCGGCAGCACGGGTACCGGCCCCCGCTGGTGGTGCATTTTGCGCTTGATCCGGAGCTGGTGCTCAAGCGCATTACCGGCCGGCGCATGTGTAAGGTGGGCGGCGAGATTTATAATATTTACGAGCGCCCGCCAAAAGTGGATGGCCGCTGCGATAACGACGGCGGTGAGCTGATCGAGCGGCCCGATGACCGGGAAGAGATTGTAATGCCGAGGCTGCAGGCGTACGAGAAACTGACCGAGCCCCTGGTGTCGTATTACCGGAGGCTGGGCCGCCTGCATGACGTAGATGCCTCGAAAAGCATCGACGAAGTAAGGAAGCAAGTGCTTGAGATTGTGCGCAATTCGCGCTAGCGGCCCGTTGAGGGCCAGTGGGCGCGGCCAGCAGCGCTTAAAGGTGGTGCGGTAAGCACCGCAAAGCTTAAAGGTGGTGCGGTAAGCACCGCAAAAAAGGAACGATGGCGATTCACCTGCGAAGTGCCGAAGAACTGAAAAAAATGCACCGCGCAGGGCTCATCGTTTACGAAGTTTTGACCGCGCTGCGAAGCGCCGTCAAGCCCGGCATGACCACGATGGACCTCGAGAAGCTGGCCGAGGAAAAAATCGCTGGCAAGCCGGGGCACGCTGCGTTCAAGGGCTACCGCGGGTATCCCTGCATACTGTGCACTTCGGTGAACAGCGAGATCGTGCACGGGATTCCGTCGCCCAAGCGCAAGTTGCGCGAAGGCGATATCGTCTCGATCGATTTCGGGATGGAAGTGGACGGTTATTATGCGGACTCCGCGGTGACGGTCGCTCTGGGCAAGGTTCGGCCGGAGGTGCAGAAGCTGCTGGATGTGACCCGCGAGTCGCTCGACCGCGCGATTGACAAGATGCGCGCTGGCAACCGCCTCGGCGACGTCGGCCATGCCGTGCAGAGCTGGGTCGAGCAGAACGGTTTCTCGGTGGTGCGGGAGTTTGTCGGGCACGGCATCGGCACCAGGATGCATGACGAGCCCAACCTTCCGAATTACGGCGAGGAAGGACGCGGCGCGCGGTTGCAGGAAGGCATGGTCATCGCCGTCGAGCCCATGGTCAATGCCGGCCGCCCGGAAGTGCGGATGCGGGACGAGTGGGTCGCGGAAACTGCGGATGGCAGCACGTCGGCGCACTTCGAGCATACCGTGGCCGTCACTGCCAACGGGCCGTGGATTCTGACGCGCCCGAAAGAGGTGACCGGCCCGGCCTGGTAGTTGATTTTGCAAGGCGCCGGGCTGGAGGCAGGCTTGCGCGCGTCCCGGCAAGCAACAGGAGAATATGGCGAAGGGGTTCGAAAAGAAGAGCGACAAAGGCGACTCGGGAAATCCGAAAGAGGACGCCATTGAAGTGATGGCCACGGTCATCGAGCCGTTGCCCAACGCCATGTTCCGCGTCGAGCTGGAGAACAAGCACCAGGTTCTGGCGCACGTTTCCGGCAAAATGCGCAAGAATTTTATTCGCATTCTAGCGGGTGACAAGGTCGCCGTCGAGCTTTCGCCGTACGATTTGACGCGCGGGCGCATCGTCTATCGCTATAAGTAGCGGCGGGTCTTGCCGGGGCTGCCTCTTACCCTGAGAGCAGCCGAGGGCTGCGGGTGGGAAAGAAGTTGTAGTGGCGGGTCTTTAGACCCGTGGTTTTGTAGGGGGCGCGCTTTAGCGCGTCCCAGTTCGGCGTGGTTTGCCGAAGGATTGAGGAGCACATGAAAGTTCGGGCATCAGTAAAAAAGATTTGTGACAAATGCAAGGTGATCCACCGGCGCGGCGTGGTGCGGGTGATTTGCGTCAACCCCAAGCACAAGCAGCGCCAGGGATAGGGTTTAGGAGAACAGCATGGCACGCATCGCAGGTGTAGATCTTCCGCCGCAAAAGCGCCTTTGGATCGGGTTAACCTCCATCTATGGCATCGGCCAGGCGCGCGCGCGCAAACTTGCCGCGAAGGCCGGCGTGGATCACACGAAAAAGATTCGCGACCTGACCGAAGATGAAGTCAACCATATCCGCCAGGCCATCGAGCAGGAAGGCCGCGTCGAAGGCGATCTCCGCAAGGAGATTCAGATGAACATTCGCCGGCTGATTGAAATTCAGGCGTATCGCGGAATTCGGCATCGTCGCAACTTGCCGGTTCGCGGCCAGCGCACGCATACCAACGCGCGCACCCGCAAGGGTCCGCGGCGCGGGGCCATCGCGGCGAAGAAGAAGACCGTCGGCAAGAAGGGCTAACGCTTGTAGGGGGCAGCACGTCTGCGCCCTAGCGTGGCAGGGTTTTAGATTTCGGCTTACAACGAAACGGAGTGCATCGTGGCAAAAGAACCAAAAGCTGCGGCAACGACGCCGGAAGGCGCAGCACCGGCGAAACCAGCCGCCGCGAAGCGCAAGAAAGAATTCAAGAAGAAGCGCGAACGCCGCGTCGTGCCGCACGGCGTCGTCTATGTGGCTGCGTCGTTCAACAACACGCAGATCACCATCACGGACCCCGACGGCCGCACCATGTGTTGGTCTTCGGCCGGCGCGGTCGGCTTCAAAGGCTCGCGCAAAGGAACGCCGTACGCCGCACAGCAGGCTTCGCTGGCGGCTGCGGGCGTTGCGCGCGATCAGTACGGTATGAAGAGCGTGGAAGTTCGCGTGAAGGGACCGGGTTCGGGACGCGAATCCGCCGTCCGCGCGCTGTCCGCCGCGGGATTGCACATTGTGCTGCTTCGCGATATTACGCCGATTCCGCACAACGGCTGCCGGCCGCCGAAGCGCCGCCGCGTCTAGGCTTGTAGGGGCGCAGCATGCTGCGCCCCAGTTAGCGAATAGGCTGACCGAATGAGTTTTGTGAAGGGAGAATAGATTGGCAAGACATCGTGATGCCGTCTGCCGCCTGTGCCGCAGGGAAGGGCAGAAGCTGTTTTTGAAGGGCCTGCGCTGCTTTACCGAGAAGTGCGCCATTGAGAAGCGAAACTTCGTTCCGGGGCAGCACGGCCAGTCGCGGCGGGCCAAGGTGGCGGGCTACGGCCTGCAGTTGCGCGAAAAGCAGAAGGTGAAGCGCACCTACGGGCTGCTCGAGCGCCAGTTCCGCAATTATTTCGAAAAGGCGGTGCGCATGAAGGGCCCCTCGGGCGAAAACCTGATCATCATGCTCGAACGCCGCCTCGATAACACGGTGTGGCGCGCCGGCCTGGCCGCCTCGCGCGCGCAAGCGCGGCAACTCGTGCTGCACGGCCATGTCCGGGTGAACGGGAAGAAGGTGAACATTTCTTCTTACCTTGTGAACGTGGGCGAGGAAATTTCCATTAAGGAGAAGATGCACCAGAATGCCGCGGTGCTCGACGCGCGCAATGTCGCGCAGAGCCAGAATGCTGTGCCCTGGCTCGAGCAGCAGCGCGAGCAGTTCAAGGCCAAGGTAGTGGCTCTGCCCAAGCGCGAAGACGTGCAGACGCCGCCCATCAACGAGCAGCTCATCGTCGAACTCTACTCGAAATAAGTGTCGACTGTTTAGTGCTTAGTTTTTGGTTTAGGGCATGCTCGAAAAACTCGGCTTGTGGTTTCAGTGGACGGGAAGGAACCAGGTTCGACGGGTCCACAAGCGAACGTAAAACCAGTTTTCAATTTCAAAGATTTTCTTTACTTGGAACTTAAGACCAGCAACTAAGAACTTTTTTAGAGTTTTGTGGTCAACAAGGTTGGCCACGGAAAGAAGGAACAAGATGTGGAAAGGTTTTCAAAAGCCCAAGCACCTCGCGTCGGATCTCGAATCGCTGACCGAAAAGTACGGGCGTTTCTCCGCGCAGCCGTTTGAGCGCGGATGGGGGACTACCGTCGGTAACGCTCTGCGCCGCGCGCTACTCAGCTCGATCGAGGGCGCGGCGGTCACCGCCGTGAAAATCGAAGGCGTTTTGCACGAGTTTTCTTCGATTCCCGGCGTCGTTGAGGATGCCACGGACATCATTCTCAACCTCAAGCAGGTGCCCATCAAGTTGAACACCGATCTGCCCAAGACGATTTATCTTAACGTCGAGCAGCCCGGAACGGTCACCTCTGCGAATATCGAGGAAGACGCCGATTTCGCCGTGCTCGACAAGAGCGTCTACATCGCTACGGTCAGCGAAGGCGGCAAGCTGCAGATCGAAATGCGCGCCAAGAACGGCCGCGGCTACGTCGCCGCCGACCGCAACTACGACGAAGATCTGCCCATCGGCTACATTCCGGTGGACAGCGTCCATTCGCCAGTGCGCAAGGTCAACTACTCGGTTGAAGCGGCCCGTCTCGGCCAAATGACCGACTACGAAAAGCTGATGATGGAAGTTTGGACCAACGGCGCCATCACGCCCAAGGATGCCATCGGCTTCGCCGCCAAGCTGGTGAAAGACCACATGAGCATCTTCATCAACTTTGAAGAGCCCGTGGAAGCCGTGGAAGCTCCGCAGGACACTTCGCACGATCCGCGCCTCGAGCACCTGGACCGCTCCGTCGAGGAGCTCGAGCTCTCCGTGCGCTCCTACAACTGCTTGAAGAACGCGAATATTCAGACCATTCGCGAACTCGTGCAGAAGAGCGAAAACGAAATGCTGAAGACCAAGAACTTCGGCCGCAAGTCCCTGAACGAGATCAAGGAAATTCTCACCAAGATGGGGCTTTCGCTGGGCATGAAATTCGATGAGCACGGCCGCATCATCTGGCCGCCGCTCCCGAGCCAGACCGCTGCGCCGACCGAAGACACCATCGGCGGCGGCCTATAAGGTTACTGGTCTTGTAGCGATTGGTGGGGCGCCCTTCAGCCCGTCCCTTTGCGAGCTTGCTCTCTCACGAGTTTTCTAGAGGGGGGGCTTTAGCCCCGCTCTGCTGCCCTTCTGGCGCTCGCGATGGCAGCCGATGACCGTCAGGCCAGTGGCACTGGGTTTCAACTTTAAACTTTCGACTTTCAACTAAGGGATTGACCATGCGACATCTCAACTCTGGATCGAAACTCGGCAAGCAGCCCGACCATCGCCGCGCCGTCTTGCGCAGCCTGGTCACGAATCTGCTCCAGCACGGCCGCATCACCACCACGCTCACGCGCGCCAAGGCCGCTCGCCCCATGGCCGAAAAAATGATCACTCTCGGCAAGCGCGACACGCTGCAGTCGCGCCGCCAGGCGGCTTCCTATCTCCTGGTGCCGGCCGTCACGCAAAAACTCTTCAGCGAAATCGCGCCAAAATTTGGCGACCGCGCCGGCGGCTACACCCGCATCATCCGCGCCGGCAATCGCGTGGGCGACAACGCCAAAGTAGCCATCCTCGAAATCGTCGGATACCAGTACAAGGAAAAAGAAAAGAAGGAAAAGCCCAAGAAGGAAGAACCCGCCGAAGCCTCCAGCTGAGGCCGCAGACTTGGCCGCGCCGTCATTTCGAGCGCCGCGAGAAATCTCTCCCCGCTTTCTGGAATCTTCGCAGGGCGCAGCTTTACCCTGAGTGTAGTAGTCGGAGGGATGCTGCACAATCTCTTCCGCTGCATGACGTATGAGGGTCCCGTCGCCGGAGTTTCCACCGGCGCCAACCTCGTCGCCGCTTTGCGCGTCGGCGAACAACTGGGACCTGGCGCCACGGTCGTCACGGTTTTGTGCGACACCGGCATGAAATACCTCAAGACATTTCGCACCGAACGCTCTCCGGTAGGGGCCGGGCTTTAGCCCTGCTCTACGCTGCTCGCCCTTTGCTTGTAGCGGCGACTTTACCTCGCCATTTTCTGCTTCTCAATTTCCATTTTCGAGTTCCCCTCCTCCCCTTGCTTACCGAGGGGAACAGGTGTACCTTAATCCCCGGTAACCGAGGAGAGCGCATGAGCAAGCCATCCGACCTCGTCCAGGGCACGCTGGACCTGCTGCTTTTGAAAATTCTCGCGCTCCAGCCGCTGAACGGCTTCGCCATCAGCCAGCGCCTGAAGCAAATATCCGGGGACGTTCTTCAAGTCAGTGACGGCTCGCTCTATCCCGCTTTGCACAAGCTCGAACAACAAGGCTGGATCGCCTCCGAATGGAAACTCAGCGAGAACAACCGGCGCGCCAAATTCTATTCGCTGATGCGGCTCGGCCGCAGGCACCTGGAAAAGGAAGCCGGCAACTGGAACCGCCTCTCCGCGGCCATTTCGCATGTCGTAAAGCTGAAGGAAGCGTAGACAGGAAGCGGCTGGCTGTGGTCCCGAGCGGAGCGAGGGATCTGCTTTTCTGCTCGCAACGCTGCGTGTTGCAAGGAGCACACCATGCGCCTCGAACATTGGCTCTACACCATTCCATTAAGGCTGCGCTCGCTTTTCCGCCGCAACCGCGTCGAGCAGGAACTGAATGAAGAGCTTCAGTATCACCTTGACCGCAAAACTGAGGAATTCCTTGCGCAAGGCCGGTCACCGGAAGACGCTCGCCGCGCCGCCATGCGCGCGATGGATGGCCTGGAACTGCGCAAAGAACAATGCCGCGGCGCCCGTGGCGTGAACTTCCTCGAGACACTGCTCCGAGACGTCGGCTTCGGCCTGCGGGTGCTGCGCAAATCTCCCGGCTTCACGGCTGCTGCGGTCCTTACCATTGCGCTGGGAATCGGAGCCAACGCTGGTATTTTCGGCTTAGTGGACACCGCATTCTTGCGCGGCTTGCCGTACCACGAACCCGAGCGCTTGGTTCATATCTGGACCATCGAGGCCGATCATGACGTCCATACGCCTACTCCAGCGCAGTATCAGGCCGTCCGGGACAACAGTAGGTCTTTCGAGCAAATCGCGGCTGCGGGCTGGGCCGATTACTTTTACGGCCCTGATAGCTCCGTCTCGCAAGATTTGCCGGGCCGTCTGGTAACCCCGAACTGGCTAACCACGCTCGGTGTACCGCCACTGTTTGGCCGCAACTTCCGGGAGGAGGAGCAAATCGCCGGACGTGATGCCGTTGTCATGCTTTCTTACGATTGCTGGCACAGTCGATTCCGTGCGGATCCAGGCATCGTGGAAAAACAGATTGTTCTGAACCATCGTCCCGTAACCATCATTGGCGTCCTCCCTCAGTCCCTGGGACCTTACAACGAAGAGGAAATATTTGCCCCGCTGGTCCTTGGCTCTTACGCAAGACAAGGAAACGTCAGAGCCGGAAAAATGAGAGTTCAGATCATCGCGCGCCTGAAGCCGGGAGTGACTTTGGCACAAGCGCGTTCGGAAGCAGAAGTCATCGCCAGTCAGTTTAGAAATCCCAGTGCTGAGGCTGATCGAAGTGAACGTTTTGTCGTGGAAGACTTTGGAGAGATGTTCCGTCATCCCGGACCAACCCCACAAAACGCCCAGCGCGGCTTGTGGATGACAGCGGTCGCGTCCGGGGTTGTGCTCCTGATTGCGTGCGCCAATGTTGCCAGCCTCTTGCTGGCTCGGGGCGTGAAACGCCATAGAGAAATCGCCGTGCGCGCAGCGCTGGGCTGCACCCGCGGGCGCATGATTCGGCAACTGCTGACGGAGAGCGCCTTGCTGTTCTTTTGTGGCGGAGTTATCGCCGTAATCATCACGCGATGGGGGGAAGAGATTATCACAAAGACGGCGTCAGAAATGCTTCCCGGCGTGTATTTGAATGTGGGCGTGCGCGTTTTCCTAGTAACTCTGGCGGTTTCCTTTCTGAGCGCCCTGGCTCTTTGGAATGATTCCGGCGTGGCAAGCGACTCGTGTGAGTTTGAATGAAAATCTGAAAGAGTCGGCCCCCAATGCGGGCGGCGGATTGCACTCGCGGCGTTTGCGAAATGGCCTCGTCGGGGGCCAGGTTGCGCTCGGCATGGTGCTGGTCGTGGGCTTCGGTTTGCTGTTGCGCAGCTTTCTGCACGTGGAATCCTCCAATCTAGGGTATGACCCGCGCAACGTCTTGACGGCCACCATCGGTTTGCCTTTTACGCGTTACACGGCCCCGTCAGATCGGGCCCGCCTGATGCGCGAAGCAGTGGAGCGCTTGCGCCAGATGCCCGGTGTCGAGTCCGTTGGCGTTGCCACCGCAGTTCCGATGGAGGGGGCGGAGAGTGATCAATTCCGAATGGAAGGACCTTCTCCCAATGCGAAACCAATTGAAGACCACATATATTTTGTCTCCGTCAGTCCTGATTATTTCTCAACCCTGAAAGTCGCCATGCTGGCCGGGCGCCCTTTCCGCGAAGCAGACAGTCAAGAAAGCAGTCCCGTTGCAATCGTCAACCAAACTTTTGCGAAGCAGTATTTTATGGGGTTCAACCCTGTCGGCTATCACCTGGCGTTTGCGGATTCCCCCACAGCTTGGAGGGAGATTGTTGGCGTGGTTGCAGATTTCCGCCAGCGCAATCCGGAAGAGGATTTGAGGCCCCTTGCCTACTTCCCGGTGGCACAAACGCTGCCGGGCCGATGGAGTATGGCGATCCGCGTTCGGGCGACGGGAGGCACGGGGAATGTTGCCGCACGCATTAGCAATTGGCTTCAGCCCGTGGATCCTCAGCTCTTTTGGGAATTGGGCAGCATGCCGGCGCAGATTCACGACTCCGAATCGCTGACCCTTCGCCGGCCGCTGATCACCTTGTTCGCTTCTTTTGGCGGCTTGGCGCTGATACTGGTTGTTGTCGGCGTGTTTGGAGTGACGTCCTACTCCGTCGCCGAACGCACCCGGGAGATTGGCATTCGGACGGCTCTCGGCGCGGCTCGCCTGGAAATAGCCGGGCTGGTTTTCCGGGATTCGCTGAAGGTCGCCTTGGCAGGCCTGGCCGTCGGCACCTTCTGCGCTTTTGCGGTGACGCACTTCTTTCCTACGGAAGGCATCGGCTGGAGCGGCTCGGGAATTTTTCTCTACGGCGTCTCCCGAACGGACAGCCTGACGTATGGATTAGCAGCTGCGCTCCTCACCGGTGTCGTGCTTGCCGCCTCTTGGGTACCTGCGCGCCGCGCCATGCGCGTCGATCCCCTGGTCGCCCTTCGACACGAGTAGCCTGCTTGGCTGGCCGCCCATCCCTATCCCATACCAAACAAATAATTTTTTTATGTTATTTATTTATTAATCTTGTGATGCGCGGTAATTCGGACAGGATGCGGGGCAGCTTTCGTTGTTCATGTCCCCTGAGGCAACCTCGAGAACGTGGGGGAAAGGTAGGAAAGGTTCCCCTATGAGCACCGTGCCCCGGCCGAATGACAAAAAGAAAGTCCGCGAGCACTACGACCGCATGAGCCTCTATTACCATTCGTTGTGGGGAGAGCACATTCATCACGGCTATTGGATTCGCGGCGACGAATCGAAAGAGACCGCGCAGGTGCAACTCATCGAGCACCTGGCGCAAGCCGCGGGAATCCCGCCGGGCGCCAGGATTCTCGATGTCGGTTGCGGCTTTGGCGCGAGCAGTATTTATCTGGCGCAGAAATACGGAGCGGAAGCGACGGGCATCACCATTTCGCCCGTGCAAGTGGAGATGGCCAACAAAGCGGCCGCGGCAGCGCAGGTCGGCGCACAGTTCCTGTTCATGGACGCGGAAGCCATGACCTTTGACCGACCGTTCGACGTGGCATGGTCCGTGGAATCCATCTCGCATTATCAGAACATCCCGAAGTTCTTCCTCTCGGTCGCGGCGCTGTTGAAGCCGGGAGGTACGCTGGCCATTACGGACTGGTTCAAAAAAAAGAACCTGACGCCTCGCGAGCACAAGAAGTTCCTGCACGATCTCGAACACGGCATGATGGTGGAATTGCAGACCATGTACGATTACGCCGGACACATGGCCGCCGCTGGCCTCGAAGTCACGCGCAGAGAAGTGTTGAACAAACATTGTGCCAAGACCTGGGACTTTTGCCTGGACATTATCAAGGACAAGGCGTTGTGGGCCGCGGCCGTGCAGAATGGCCCGGCCTTCGTCCGTTTTCTTCGCGCCTTCAAGGACATGCGCGCCGGATTTGCGTCGGGGAATTTTGTATATGGATTGATGGTGGCGAGAAAGCGGGTGTAGTGGCGGATCTTCAGACCCGTGCTTTTCCGCTCCTACAGGGAGCTTCACTCATGCTTACGTCGAGTCAAAACGAGGCTTTGGCGACGATGAGCGTAATGTCGTCGTGCTGTTCGCGTGGACTGAACCGCTGTACTTCATCGACGACGGCGGAGAGGAGATCGCCGGAACAAAGCGCCTGGTGGCGGCATAATGCTGCGACAAGGCGCTCTTCGCCGAATTCCTCGCCGGCGTCGTTGAACGATTCGGTAATTCCGTCGGTGTAGAGCGCGAGCATGTCGCCGGGAGACATTTCGACTTCGCTGATCTCGCAGTCCCACTTCTTGAAGACGCCCAGAACCGTGGCCGTGGATTCGAGGCGTGCGAGCGAATTGTCGGCGCGAATCAGCAGGGCAGGAAGGTGGCCGCAATTCGCATAGCGCAAACGGCGCGCAGCGTCATTGTATTCGGCGAAGAAGAGCGTGGCGAAGGCTCCATTGGTGGTGTTATCGCAAAAGAGCTGGTTCACGGAACGCAAGAGACGCTCGGGTTGATCGACCGCGATGGCACTCTGGCTCCGCAGATTCGCCTGTAAGTTGGCCATCAGCAGGGCCGCGGCGATTCCTTTTCCGGAAATATCGCCAATGACGAAACCAAGGCGCTCGCTCCCCAAATCGAGGAAATCGTAATAGTCTCCGCCGACCTGCCGCGCTTGGCGGCAAATTCCGGCGTACTCGAGAGTTTTGAGCGGCGGAAGCGTTTGGGGAAACAGGCGCGCCTGCACCTGTTTGGCGATGTCAAGTTCCTGCGCCGCGCGGCGTTCGGCTTCCAATTTCTCCGCGATGGCGCGGCGTTGCGCTTCCACTGCGTGCGTGACCTCATCGAAACTGACCAGCGAGAAACTGTTGCCGTCGGGATCTCGAAAGCGGGCGAAGACGCCACCCCAAATCGGCGGATGATCTTCGGACTGCGCCGCCGGCTCTCCCGCACCCGATGCGCGCACGGCCACCGGATACTTGAGGCGCTTCAGACGCGGCGCGAAGGGAAAGCGCACGCCGCGCGCGCTCCATTCACGGAACTTGGCGAGAACATCTTCGGTGACAAAAGTGATTTGCGTGGACCGGCCAATGAGCTTGTACTGCTCGGAATCGCGCTCCGGGACGGTGAGCGTCAGGTTCGCGGTACCGTCGGGAGGCGCGACGGTTACAAAACGGCGGCCGGCAAATTCTTTATCGCGAGCGTCGAAGACCAATTGGAATCCAAGCTGGTCCACGTAGAAACTCAGGCTGCGGTCCAAATCGCGAACGTAGATGGTTATGGATTGAAGCCGCAGATAAGGATCCTGGCGATCCAGGCGAACCGCGGAGCCGTCAACCCATTCCTGAGGCGAGTCTGCCATGAGCAAGCATTATATGCCCGGAGGAACCAGGGCGTTTCCCGGCGCAACATCGCATGAAAGCAGAAGCCACAAAGAGGTCTAACCCTACTCACAAGTGGAAGTGATGTCGATCACCTAGAGATGTGCGAAATGGCGCAGGAGGGCTCAAGATGGGAATCTGGCGGCGCTTGCTATCGAGGGAGAGAGGCCTTCCTAAGCCTTTTAGTTTGTGTTGAATAGGAGATTTTCCCGCCTCCGGAAAGTCTCGGAATGTTAAGGCCCTCCGCTTGCGCTTGCCTGTCTGGTTCAGAGACCACTGGGGTCGAAGGAGACCACTATGGCGAGTCCCGGGATAGCAGCCAGAACCGCAGTTGCTTCCTGGCAGCCTTGGGCGAACAAGCCCAAAAGGGCAAGCTCCATGCCCAGCCCGTCACTCCTCGAGCGAAGCGCGAGCCCGGAGACCAAAAGCGAGCCCGATTGTGGCCTTTCCGTCGCGACCCAGAGCGCACTACAAAAGATCGAGCACGTCGCGAGTTTTCCTGCGGGTGCGATCATCTTTATGGAAGGGCAGCTGGCTCGCGGAGTTTACATTCTGCGGCAGGGGCGGGTGAATCTGTTGACCACCAACGCGCGACGGCCGAACGCTCATAAGGGCTCGACGCTCGTGCTTAAGAACAAACCAGCCCTGGAAAGCCTGGCTGGCGACTGACGCTAAAGGTTACAAAAGAATTCCGCTTAAAATGAGGCCCCGGCGTTCAACGCACGGCGCACTTTGCGAGAAAGCGCTTCGCGGGAGAATGGCTTCTCGATGAAAGCCACTTCTTCCGCGCGAAAGTCGTGTTCCGAGAGAACCCCATTCGTATAGCCCGACATATTAAGAAGTTTCATCTCCGGCCGTTTCGCCAGAAGCTGCTTGGCAAGTTCACGGCCGTTCAAATCGGGCATGACGACATCGGTGAGAAGCAAATGGAGTGGCGCGTGATGATTGTCAGCGAGGCGGATGGCTTCCAGGGGATTCGAAGCTGTCAGGACCTGATAGGCGGCACAACGGCCACAACGGCGCAGATGCGCCCCGCCACCTGGAGTTGTTTTTGCTTTTCTCGGAAAGCGTTTCGGAGTATCAAGGGATGCAAGGCGTTTGCGTTTGAGTTTGTGTGACGCGGCCAGGGAGCGCTTCCATGGAAAGAGACATTCGCGAGCTTCTGAATTTGTACAACCCGCGCGACCCGCTGGACCACGCGTGGACGATTCCTTCGCCATGGTATTTCGACGCGCAAATCGAGGAGCTGGAGCAGCAAAGCGTGTTTGGCAAAACGTGGCAAGTTGTCGGCCGGGCGGACCAGGTGCGGAATAAAGGGGATTTTTTCACGGCGGATCTCGCGGGAGAACCGATTGTGGTGGCGCGAGGTGAAGACAACGCTTTGCGTGCGTTTTACAACGTTTGCCGGCACCATGCCGCGGCGGTAGTGACGGAAGCGCAAGGCTGCACGAAGCAATTTCGCTGCCCGTATCACGGCTGGACGTACGGGAACGACGGCGCGCTTAAAGGCATGGTGGAGTTTGAGGGGGTGTGCAATTTCGACCGTGCGAAAAACGGGCTTGTGCCGGTAAAAGTCGACACCTGGGAGAGTTTTGTGTCTGTGAATCTGGACGGACAGGCGGCGCCGCTCCAGGATTTTCTGGGGGAAGTGTCCGGAATTGTTGCGCCGCTGCAACTGGCGAAGAAAATGAAGTTTTTCGACCGGCGGGTTTACACGCTGCACTGCAACTGGAAAGTGTACGTGGACAATTATCTGGACGGCGGGTATCACGTGCCGCATGCGCACAAAGGGCTGAGCAGCGTCATCGAGTACACGAAATACGCGATTGAGAATTTCGAGCAGGCGTGCTTGCAGTCGAGCCCGCTTTCTTCGGGGAAGAAATCCGACGGCGGAGTGACGGCGACGCGGCAAGGGCGGGCGTTTTATTTGTGGATCTATCCGAACTTTATGATCAACGCCTACGAAGGCGTGATGGACACGAATCTGGTGCTGCCGCTGGCGGTGGACAAATGCGCGGTCGTGTTTGACTACTATTTCGCAGACGTCAGCAAGAAGGCGGCAAAGCACAACAGTGCAAGCATCAAAGTGAGCGAGAAAGTGCAGGACGAAGACATGGCTATCTGCGACGCCGTGCAGCGGGGGTTGGCTTCGCGAGCCTATGTGGCCGGACGTCTTTCCGTGCGCCGCGAAGCAGGCGAGCATTTGTTTCACCGCCTGCTGCACGCGGATTTGACGAGGGCTTTGGACCGGCCAGCAGCAGCCGATTAGTATTCTGGCGGTGCGGTCCTTCCGGGCACGGGTTACTTCTCTTGGAGCGCGTCAGGCGGGAGGTCGCTCTCACCGTCAACCGGGTAAAGACCCTACAGCCTCCCGATTATCACCGATGCTAGAGTCAACTCGCAATGCATACGGCACAGGACTGGCAACTCATCAGGCGCTATCGATGCCCGAACTGCCACAAGCGTTATGGGGTCGTGCAATGGAGGCAGGATGCGAAGTGCCGCCAGTGCGGGGCCGAGCTTCGCCCCGATGAACTATCGGACAAACGCGTTTCAAAACCCCAGACGAAAGCAAACTCGCTGCCGTCGGACCGAACTGAATAACGAAACAGGGCCATCCCTCCAGGCTGACTTTAGTGAATTCCACTGCGTCCGTCTTCGGAGTTGTTCGCTTCACTGTTTTGACCGGCATACGAAAAACAGCTGGGGTTAGGGGAGAAGTACGCACCGGAAGAAGAAATGTAAGACAGAGTTAGTGGTATAAAGAGCTCATCCATCGGTTTGACGGAGGGCCTCCAAATGGATAAGCCAGGTGAAGGACAACCACCCATCAAAGAGAAACGGAGGGGCAGCCGCTTTCCTGTCGTTGTTTTCGTAGAGGTCAAGTGGCAAGGGCTCAGCGGGGAGATCATAAAGGAAACTGCCCAAGCCATGGAGGTCAGCGCTTTGGGCGGGCTGCTGGACATGAAGGCTTTTCCCGGAGTCGGTAGTGAGATCGAGCTGACCAATCTTCTTTCCAAACACGCGACTCAAGCGCGTGTGGTTGGCACGCGCCTTCCCAGGGAAGGCGGCGCTCTAAGGGTTGCTGTCGAGCTTGTGACTCCGAGCGACGCGTTCTGGGGATTGAATTTCCAGCTAAGGAAAACCAGCGCCGAACTTGTCCGCATTGAGCAGGAGATCAAGACCGGCGGCATAGACACCCGCATACTCGAAGAATTCCGAGACGCAGTGGACTACGTGCGGAAGACAGCCTGGGCGGTTCAGGAATGGCAGGAGCGCCAACTGCGGAAGCACGACCCGCAGACGGTGCTGCCGTTAATCACCTCAGAACGCATTCGACGCGCGACGCAGTTGACCATAGCCATAAAGACAGACCTGGAAGCTCATGAAGTGACTCGGGAAACTACCGGAATGCGCGAGTTGTTCCTGGCCGTTGAGGGCTTGTACCCGCGCGTAGCGAGCCTGTTCCGGGAAGCCTGACGAATGTGGGGGATCGCTCAGGCTTCCTGCTATGGCTTTACAACCGAACTGAGATGGCTACTTTGGATAAGCGCATTCCCGGCGCGTTCCTGATTGCCCAGGTAGTTTAGCTTTCAGGGGTATCGCTCCTCGAGGAAATTAAGAATTTTCTGCAACAGCGTGATGTTTGACCCGGCGTTATGTCTCGCCTATACTGATGATTCAAGTTGCAGGGAGAACCCTCACCTGTCTGGCCTCTTCCGAAAGTCAGTATGCGTTTTGTGACCGGGGTGCATTGAAATTGCGTGGGCGCTGTGCGCCGCCGCCATCGAGACCAGCGCAAGTCCCTTAGCAGGCTGAGTGACGTTGCACGGAAAGGACCGCCATGGCTGAGGCAAGCTGCCGCCGCGAGCTGGAACTGGAGATTCCCGCCGAAGAAGTGTCTAAAAAGATCGAGAGCGTGGCGAAAGAGTTCGCGCGCCTGGCCACGATTCCGGGATTCCGGCGCGGGAAGGCGCCCGTTTCGCTGATTCGCCGCAGATTCGCGGACGACATTAAGGGCGAAGTGCTGCAGACGCTTGTGCCGGAGCGCGTGGAAAAGGCCTTGGCGGAGCAAAAACTCTCGCCGGTTACGCAGCCGAAAGTGGAGAAGCTGGACTTCAATGAAGGCCAGCCGGTGAAGTTTCGCGCGGTGTTCGAGGTGATGCCGGAATTCGAGTTGGGAAGCTATAAGGGTCTTGAACTCGAAATGCCCACGATGGACATTACCGAGGAAGATATTGCGAAGGCCCTGGAGGAAATGCGCGAACGAGCCGCGGCGTTTGCGCCGGTCGAAGGCCGCGCAATCCAGGATGGCGACTTCGCGCAGGTGAAACTGCTGGGCACGCCCGAGGGCGGCGGCGATCCTCTGCAGGCCGAGAGCGTGCTTTGCCACATCGGCGCGGAAGAGACGATGGAGCCTTTCAACACAAATTTGAAGGGCGCGACCGCGGGCGACCGCAAGAATTTTGACGTGGAGTATCCGGCGGATTATCCCGATCCCAAACTGGCGGGCAAGAAATTTCACTACGCCGTGGACGTGCTGGGAATCAAGACCAAGAAGCTGCCCGAGCTGAACGACGATTTTGCGAAGGACGTGAGTGACGCGAAGACGCTCGACGAATTGAAGAAAAAGGTTCGCGAAAGCCTGGAGCACGAGCGCGATCACAGGCACAAGGAATTGCTGCATGAAAAAGCTCTGGCCGAGCTGGTGAAAAAGCACGACTTTCCCGTGCCGGAATCGCTCGTCGAACATCAAATGGATGTGCGGCTGGAGCGCGTGGTGCGCTCGCTGGCGGCGCAAGGCGTGGATCCGCGCGCGGTGAACGTGGATTGGGTGGCGCTGCGGCATCGGCAGGAAGAGCGGGCGAGGGACGACGTGAAAGCGGAATTGATTATTGACCGCATCGCAACGGTGGAAAACATTGACGTAAGCGAAGAAGATGTGACGCGCGAGCTGGAACACATGGCCGGGCACAGTAACGAATCGGCGGAAGCGTTGCGGGCTCGTTTGACAAAGCAGGGAACGCTCGATAGGATGAAAGCCAAGTTGCGAAGCGACAAAACACTCGAGTGGCTTGAGCAAAACGCGACAATCAAGACCGTAGCGGCAGCAAAAGCAGCGAACCCGCAGAGCGGGACAAAGTGAAACATTCCGGCCGGGGCCAGCGGTTTTACTTCCATGAAAAAATCGGACGATTCTGATTATCACGCAACGACTCTCGTACCCATGGTGGTCGAGCAGACCAGCCGCGGCGAGCGCGCGTACGACATTTATTCCCGGCTGCTGAAAGAGCACATTATTTTCATCGGCACGCCGATTGACGACCACGTGGCCAATCTGGCGACCGCGCAGATGTTGTTCCTGCAGGCGGAAGATCCAGAGAAAGACATTCAGCTGTACGTCAATTCGCCGGGTGGCTCGATCACCGCGGGATTCGCGATTTATGACACCATGCAGTTCGTGAAGCCGGACGTGGTGACGACTTGCGTTGGGCAAGCGGCTTCGATTGCCGCGGTGCTGCTGACAGGCGGCGCTCCCAAGAAGCGTTTTGCGCTGCCCAATGCGCGCATTCTGATTCACCAGCCGTGGCTCTCCGGGCTCGGCGGGCAAGCCACGGACATTGATATTCACGCGAAAGAAATCCTGCGCATGCGCACGACCATCAATTCGCTTTTGGCGAAACATACGGGACAGTCCATCGACCGCATCGAAAAGGACGTCGAGCGCGACTACATCATGAATGCGGAGCAGGCCAAGGAATACGGGATGATCGATGAGATCATCTACAAGCATCGCTAGTTTTTGGATTTGAGGCGCGAAGTCCTTTGCCGTTCGAAGTAAGGGCGGAGGAGACGTTCCCGATAGTCCGCAGGGTCGCGACTTTCTCTCTTGCTCAGGGGACAAAAGGGCCTAGAATAAGAGATTAGAAACTCCGAAGCAGACCAGCGGAGCTGAGGCCTCCAAACCTGTGAAAAAATTTAACCCAGATGAGCCATTGCGCTGCTCCTTCTGCCACAAAACCCAGGAGCAGGTGGAAAAGCTGATCAGCTCGCCTTCGGACTATCCGCGCGCGTACATCTGCAACGAATGCGTGGGAGTTTGCCAGACCATTTTGGAAGACGAGAAGCGCGAGCAGGCCACCGCTCCCACGCGGCAGCTTCCGCGGCCGCCGGAAATCAAGCGGTTCCTGGATGGCTACGTCATCGGGCAGGACCGCACGAAGAAGAAGCTCGCCGTGGCGGTCTACAACCACTACAAACGGATTTTCCTGAACAAGCAGCCGGGCGAAGTGGAATTGAGCAAGTCCAATATTTTGCTGATTGGGCCGACGGGCACGGGCAAGACGCTGCTGGCGCAAACGCTTTCACGCATGCTGGAAGTGCCGTTTGCCATCGTGGATGCGACGACGCTGACGGAAGCGGGCTACGTCGGAGAAGATGTCGAGAACATTATTTTGAAATTGCTGCAGGCCGCCGATGGCGACGTGCAAAAGGCCCAACAAGGCATCATTTATATCGACGAGATCGACAAAATCGCGAAGAAGGACGAGAACCCGTCCATCACGCGCGACGTTTCCGGCGAGGGCGTGCAGCAAGCGCTGCTAAAAATTCTGGAAGGCACCGTGGCCAACGTGCCGCCGCAGGGCGGGCGCAAGCATCCGCATCAGGAATTCACGCCGGTGGACACGACGAACATCCTCTTCATCTGCGGCGGAGCGTTTGTCGGCTTGGAGAAAATCATCGAAAAGCGCACGGGCCGCCGGTCGCTAGGGTTCCACACCGACGCCGCCCCTTCGACGCCGCAGCGGCGGAACACCGAACTGCTTGAACAGGTGCAGCCGGGAGATCTAATCCGCTACGGGCTGATTCCGGAATTTGTGGGCCGCTTGCCCGTGGCGGGCGTGATGAACGATCTGGACAAAGCTGCGCTGGTCAAGATTCTGACGGAACCGAAGAACGCGCTGCTAAAGCAATACCAGCGGCTGTTTGAGTTTGAGAACGTGCGCTTGCGATTTACCGAGGAAGCTTTGGAAACTGTGGCAGAGTTAGCACTTCAGCGCAAGGTGGGAGCGCGCGGCTTGCGAATGATTCTGGAAGACCTCATGCTGGAGCTCATGTACCACCTTCCCATGCAGCGGAAGGTGCGCGAATTCGTGGTCAGCGCGGAGATGGTGCGGACGCGCGAAATCAACTGGAGCTTGCTCGAAAAAGCCGGTTGACGGTTCGCGCATCAAATTCAGGGTGCGGCCACTCTTCGGCCGTATAAAACTTAAGAGGCGGATGCCAGAAGTTCAGGGGTCCCCATGTTTACACGAGAAAAACAAGAGATGAGGCGCGTGCCGATGATGCCGGTACGCGATATGGTCATCTTCCCACAGCAGATGACCCCGTTCATCGTTGGGCGCGAAGCCAGCGTCAGGGCGCTCGAGGAAGCGCTCGCCAGCGACAAAAAGATTTTCCTTTCCACGCAGCATGACGCTTCGGTGGATGACCCGAAGCCCGAGGAAATTTACGCCGTCGGGACGCTCGCCAATATCGTGCAGAGCGTGAAGCTGCCGGACGGCAACATCAAAGTGCTGGTGGAAGGCGTGGAGCGCGCGAGGGCGCTGTCGATTGCCACGGAAGAAGGCTTTTTCCGGGCCACCATCCGTTTGCTGGGACAGCGCGTCGAGGATTCGCCCCAGGTCAAGCAGCTGGTCGAGAAAGTGACGGGGCTGTACGAGCAATTCATCAAGCTGTCGCAGAGCTTGAACTACGACACCATGATTGCGGCCGCGCGCGGAGACGACCCGTCGCGTCTTTCGGATACCATTGCGGCAAACCTGCAGCTCCCCGTGGATGAGAAGCAGGATTTGCTGGAAACCGTGGACCCGATGGAGCGTCTGAACCGCATCGGAGAAATCCTGGAAATCGAGCTGGAGAAACTCAACGTCGACCGCAACATCAACACGCGCGTGAAGCGCCAGATGGAACGCGCGCAAAAAGAGTATTACCTGAACGAAAAACTGAAGGCGATCCAGAAAGAGCTCGGGCGCGGCGAAAAAAGCGAAACGGACGAGCTGAAGAAAAAGATTGACGCCGCAGGCATGCCCAAAGACGTCCACGAGAAGGCGATTCAGGAGCTAAAGCGCCTGGAGCTGATGCCGCCGATGTCGGCGGAATCAACCGTCAGCCGGAACTACCTCGATTGGCTGATTGCCGTGCCGTGGAAGAAGCGTTCGAAGGAAATCCGCGACATCAAAGCGGCGGAGAAAGTGCTCAATGAAGAGCATTATGGGCTCGAGAAGATCAAGGACCGCATCCTGGAATTTCTAGCGGTGCGCCAGCTGGTGAAAAATCCCAAGGGCTCGATTCTTTGCTTTGTCGGGCCTCCGGGCGTCGGGAAAACTTCGCTGGCAATGTCCATCGGCCACGCTACTGGCCGCAAGTTTGTGCGCGTTTCGCTGGGCGGCGTGCGCGATGAAGCGGAAATTCGCGGCCACCGGCGCACCTACATTGGCGCTTTGCCTGGTCAAATCATCCAGATGATGAAAAAGGCCGGAACGGTGAACCCCATTTTCGTGCTGGACGAAGTGGACAAAATGTCCACCGATTTCCGCGGTGATCCGTCGGCGGCGTTGATGGAAGTGCTGGACCCGGAACTCAACCACTCGTTCACGGATCATTACCTGGACGTGGAGTACGACCTTTCGCGGGTGATGTTTGTGTGCACGGCCAACGTGCTGCATACGATTCCGCAGCCGTTGCAAGACCGCATGGAAATCCTGCGGCTGCCGGGCTACACGGAACAGGAAAAAATGGAAATCGCGACGCGCTTCCTGGTGAAGCGGGCGCGCGAGGCCACCGGTCTGACGGAAAAGAATCTCAAGTTCACTGAGGAAGGGCTGCTGCACATCATCCGGCACTACACGCACGAAGCCGGAGTGCGCAACCTGGAGCGGGAAATTCAGAACATCGCGAGGAAGATGGCGCGCAAAGTGGTGAGCGACGGCGCGGATTCGGCGGTCGAGATTACGCCCGAAAACGGCAAGGACTTCCTCGGCGTGCTGAAGTACCGCGAGTTCTGGCTGGAGAAGCACAACGAAGTGGGATTGACGACCGGCCTGGCGTGGACCGAGGTGGGCGGTTCGGTGCTCGCCACGGAAGCGACATTGATGGAAGGGAAGGGGCGGCTGACGCTGACCGGAAAACTGGGCGATGTGATGCAGGAGTCCGCGCAGGCCGCTATGAGTTACGTGCGGTCGCGTTCGAATCTTTTGGGCCTGCAGCGAGATTTCTACCGCACGATCGACATTCACGTGCACGTGCCCGAAGGCGCGATTCCCAAGGACGGCCCATCGGCCGGAATCACCATTTGCACGTCCATCGTGAGCGCGCTGACGAAAATCCCGGTGCGCTGCGACGTGACCATGACCGGGGAAATCACCCTGCGCGGCAAAGTTCTGCCCATCGGGGGCGTCAAGGAAAAGCTCCTGGCCGCCCACAGAATGGGCTTGCGTACCGTAGTGCTTCCGAAGGACAATGAGAAAGACCTAGCGGATATCCCGCAAGAGATTCTCTCCAGTCTCACGATCCATTTTGTCGAGACCATGGATGAAGTGCTGCAGATTGCCCTGGAGCGGCCCGTCGTCCCGCTTGAGCATGCCGCGGTAGCGCCCGTTACGGAATCGTTTGGGACCGGCGCCGAGAAAGACAAGAGTTTGACCAACTAAGTAGCAATACTTCCGGAAAAGGCTCATCCCCCCGCGAGTCTGCCCGCAATTGCGGGCAGACGAAGGAGAGTGTGAGCTTCGAAGTGGGCCGGGAATTGCTCCGGTGGGGAAAGTCCGGACTGACCCATCTGGGCTGGTTCGCGTCTCGGTTCATGACCTGCGATGCGTTCAACCGGCAGTTTGGTGAATCACCTCAAGCACAATCCGGATTCTCAGGGTTCAGTCAATTCACAAAACACATCAGGGAACTACATGCCAAAAGAAACACACGTTGAAGGAAACAAAGAAATGAGCATCAGCCTTGCCGAGTTAAAGGAAAAGAACATTACCGACCTCGCCAAGATTGCCAAGGAATTGAACATTCCCGGCGCGAGCGGGATGCGCAAGCAGGAACTGATCTTCCAGATTTTGCGCGCGCAGACCGAAAAGAACGGCTTGATCTTTTCCGAAGGCGTGTTGGAGTGCCTCCCCGACGGGTTCGGGTTCCTCCGCGCGCCGGAATACAACTACCTCCCCGGCCCGGACGACATCTACGTCTCTCCGTCGCAAATCCGCAAGTTCGATCTTCGCACTGGCGACACCGTCTCCGGCCAAGTCCGGCCGCCTAAGGACGGCGAACGCTATTTCGCGCTGATCAAAGTGGAAGCAGTCAATTTTGAAGACCCCGAAGTCGCGCGGAACAAGATTTTCTTCGATAACCTGACGCCGCTCTATCCGCAGGGCCGTTTGAAGATGGAAACGGTGAAGGAAAATATGACCGGGCGCGTGCTGGACCTGCTCTGTCCGGTCGGCAAAGGGCAGCGTGGCTTGATTAACGCGCCGCCCCGCACCGGCAAAACCATGATGCTGCAGGCCATCGCCAATGCTGTCGCCGCCAATCATCCGGAAGTTGCGCTGATCGTGCTGCTGATTGACGAACGCCCGGAAGAAGTCACCGACATGCAGCGCACGGTGAAGGGCGAAGTCATCAGCTCGACGTTCGACGAGCCGCCGCAACGGCACATCCAGGTTGCGGAAATGGTCTTGGAGAAGGCCAAGCGCCTGGTGGAGCACAAGCGCGACGTCGTGGTTTTGCTCGATTCCATCACACGCCTCGCGCGCGCTTACAACGCGGTGACACCGCCTTCCGGCAAAGTGCTTTCCGGCGGTATTGATGCGAACGCGCTCCAGCGGCCGCGGAGATTCTTCGCAGCAGCGCGCAACGTCGAAGAGGGCGGTTCGCTCACCATTGTGGCCACCGCTTTGATCGATACCGGCAGCCGCATGGACGACGTGATTTTCGAAGAATTCAAAGGCACCGGCAACATGGAAATCTACCTCGACCGGCGCCTGGCCGATAAGCGCGTGTTTCCGGCAATTGATATCCAACGCTCCGGAACGCGCAAGGACGAATTGCTGCTTCCTCCGGAAGAGCTTAGCCGCGTGTGGGTGCTGCGCAAAGTGTTGAGCCCGCTCTCGACTGTGGAAGCGATGGAGCTTCTGCTCAGTCGGCTGACCAAGACCAAGTCGAACATGGAATTCCTGAGCTCGATGTCGTCTCCCGCCTGAGCTAAATTCACGAGGTCAAATAAGAAAGGCGCAACGGGAAACCGTGGCGTCCACTTACGTCCTGAAATCAGGGTCCTGGTTATGCCGCGGCTTCCGCTTCCACCCAGGCCCCGAGCTGCCCGTCGCGCCGGAGGCGCTCGACGTTCTCGCGCTTGTCCTTCCGTGCGGACAAGGCAACCTCCCAGGTATCGGGAGGCTGTTTTTTGGCTGGGCGAGTGATTCCCGGCAAGAAGGGAATGCGTGCGAGTCAGACTTTCGTTCCGGCGGATGCGGTCGCTTCGTTTTGACGCTCGTGGGCAAGCAGGACGATGAGCCGCGCGGTTTCTTCGATGCCCATTGCGGTGTTGTCGACAAGAACCGCGTCCGATGCACGGACAAGCGGCGAAACTTTTCTCTCGCGGTCGCGCTTGTCGCGCTCAATCACTTCGTCGAACACTTCGGCAACCGTGATCCTCTCGCCCTTCTCCTGATGCTCTTTCCAGCGGCGCTCGGCCCGCACTTCGGGTGAGGCGTCGAGAAAAATCTTCAACTCAGCGTTGGGAAAAACGACTGTCCCGATGTCGCGGCCTTCCATCACCACGGAGCCGCCGGCACCCGCCCGCTGTTGTTCGGCCACGAGCACGCGGCGGACGGCGGCAATGGTCGCGAGTCGCGAAGCGGCTTGGGCCACCTCCGCGGTGCGAATTTCGCGGGTCACTTCTTTCCCGTCGAGAAACACGCGATTTTTGGCGCCGGCTGCCTCCAGCTCAGGCGTGGGCGCGTGCAATTCGATGTGCGTTTCTCTTGCGAGCGCCTCCAGGCGCGCCTCGTCATCGGGCGCCACATTCCGTTCAAGGGCTTTCAGCGCCAGTGCCCGATACATCGCTCCGCTATCGAGGTAGGAATATCCAAGAAGCGCGGCAACGCGCCGCGCCACGCTGCTTTTGCCGGAGCCCGCCGGGCCGTCAATCGTGATTGTCAGTGGTCGGGGCATGGAAGAGTGACTTCTCGGTCTCGGCCTTTTCGGCTCCTTGTTCCTGACTTCTCCGGTTCCACGTTTTGACCGCGCCTCCAGAAGGGCGCAAGCCAGTGCGAGCCTCCAGCGATCCTTCTTTGCACCGTCAACGGTAAACTGTCGACTGTCAACTTCTTCAAAATCCCATGATGTTGTAACCGCAATCGACATAAATGGTTTCGCCCGTAATGCCAGAGCCCGCATCGGAAAGCAAAAATGCCGCGGTCCCGCCCACTTCACTGGGATCCACGTTGCGTTTCAAGGGAGCGCGTTCGGCGTGCAATTTCAGCATGTCGCTGAGTCCGGAGATGCCGCGTGCAGCCAACGTTTTGATGGGGCCAGCGGAAATGGCATTCACGCGGATCGCTTTCGGGCCAAGATCGTTGGCCAAATAGCGCACCGTCGCTTCCAGCGCCGCTTTGGCCACGCCCATCACGTTGTAATGGGGGACAACTTTTTCCGCGCCGTAATAAGTCAGCGTAACGATGCCTCCGCCCGAGGTCATCAGCGGAGCCGCGGCATGCGCCACTGCGATCAGGGAGTACACGCTTACGTCGTGCGCGATGCGGAAGCCTTCCCTCGTGGTGTTCAGAAACTCGCCCTTCAGTTCCTCCGGCGGAGCGAACGCCACGCTGTGCACAACGCCGTTGAGCACACTGTAGCGTGAATGGAGTTCTTCAAAGAGCTTGGCAATTTGGTCATCGAAGGAAACATCGCACATGAACCCCGCCGCGCCGGGAAGATCGGCGATCAAATCTTTCGCTTCCTGCTCCAGGCGTTCGTTCTGGTAAGTGATCGCCAGCTGCCAGCCGGCCGCGTGCAGCTTTTGCGCGATGGCCCAGGCGATGCTGCGCTTGTTGGCTAGCCCGAAGATTACCGCGGTCTTCTGCGAGTCGCTCATCCTCAAGTCCTCAGTTCTCAGTTTCTTGGTTTTAAGTCTTCTGAATAAGAGCAGACACGTGCCCCGGTGTGCTTCACTTTTGTGTTGCCCGCCACTCGCCACCTTCTTTTAAATCCGGTGAAACGCCCTTTCAATTTCTTTTACGGAATACCGCAGCACCACCGGCCGCCCGTGCGGGCAGCTCATCGGACAATCCGTTTTTGCCAGCGCCTCCAGCAGCCACTCCATTTTCGAATGTTCGAGCGGCATGTTCACCTTGATCGCGGCATGACAGGCAGTTGATGCGGCGATTTTTGCCTGCAGAGTTTCGATCGAAATCGCTGTGTTTTCGCGTTCGACACCGTCGAGAATCTCGCGCAGCAGTTTCTCCGCGTCCGGAGCGGCGATACCCGCAGGAACAGCTTGAATCGCCACGCTCTTCGGCCCCATCAGCTCCACTTCGAAGCCGTTTGCGCCTAGTTCCTCCGCGATTTTTTCAAAGGTGACGATTTGCCGCGGCGATAGCTCGATCACCAGGGGCATGAGCATGCGCTGGGACTCGATTTGTCCCGCGCGGCGCGCTGCCAGGTGCTGTTCGAACAGCACGCGCTCGTGTGCGACGTGCTGGTCCACAATCCACAGGCCCTCGCCATTTACCGCGACGATGAAGCTCGAGTTCACTTGGCCCAGCGGTTTCAGATCAGCAATCTGTTCGGGTTGCGGAAGCGTTGCCGGAGCATCTGCGCTTGCCGCCGCAAGGTTTCCCGCCCAAGTAGACGCCGTGGAAACCTGCGCCGGAGCGGCCGCTGTTCCAAACGCGCTACCGGCACCGAAAGGAATCCGCTGTTCTACCGGTTGCATCGGCGCATTCGAAAGACCGAATCCGCCATCGGAGCCGACCCCGGAGCCCAGTCCGATGTCTTCCATCGGCGGAATAACCGGCCGCGGAACCGCCAACCCCGCCGGCGCGGGCGTGATTCCGCCAGAAAGCGCTCCATTCCCGAAGCCAGCAGCAGCTTGCGGCGCTGGATTGGTTGCCGCAGCCGCCGCGAAACTCGCGATGGGCCGCGCGCTCATTAGCGCTTGCCGAATCGTATCGCGCGTGAAATCGTGCACCAACTGCGAGCGGCGGAAGCGCACTTCGATTTTTGCCGGATGCACGTTGACGTCGACTTCGTCGTACGGCATTTTGAGGAACAGCAGCGTCGCGGGAAAAACCGTGGGCGGCAAAATGTTGCGGTAGGCTTCGTGAATCGCGTGCAGGATCAGCCGGTCGCGCACCAGCCGGCGGTTCACGAAAATGTAGATGCCGTTGCGGTTCAGCCGCTGCACTTCCGGCCGCGAAGTAAAGCCGGTCACAGTAAGCGACGCTTTTTCTTCTTCGGGATCGAGTTGCGGCTCGGTGATGGCCGCGCGAAACGGCGCGGAAACCGATGGAATTTCCACTAGCTCCTCAAGCGCCTGGCGGCCAAAAAGCTGGTAAATGCGGTCGGCGAGCTTTTCCGCCGGCGCGCAGTTGATGATTTCCTGCGTCGGCGTCGTGAGTATGAATTGCTTGCCGGGGTTGGCCAGCGCGTAGTGCGTGACGAGCGAAGCGATGTGCCCCAGCTCGGTGGTGTCCGACTTCAGGAATTTCCGGCGCGCAGGCAGGCAATAAAAAATATCCGCAACGCTAAAGGTGGTTCCTGCCGGCGATCCTGCCGGTTTTACGCCGACAAGTTTGCCGCCGGCAAATTCGACGCGCGTGCCTTCGCCTTCCGATTCATCTCGGGTTTCGAGCAACAAACGCGAGACCGCCGCGATCGATGGCAGAGCTTCGCCGCGGAAGCCCAGCGTGGCAATCGAAAGCAAGTCGTCCGCGGTCTTGAGCTTGCTGGTAGCGTGGCGTTCGAACGCCAGCAGCGCGTCGTCGTGGGTCATCCCGTGGCCGTCATCGGTCACGCGAATCATGCGCTTCCCGCCCTGCTCGACCTCGATGCGAACCGCCTTTGCGCCCGCGTCGAGCGCGTTTTCGAGCAGCTCTTTCACCACCGACGCCGGCCGCTCGACCACTTCGCCCGCCGCAATTTTGTTCGCGACGGATTCAGGAAGTATGCGAATGCGCGACATCAATCGGTCTCGCCACTTGCCATTTTCGGTTAAAGCCCTAAACTCGCCAACAAGAATATCATTCGGCGGCTTTCTTGACTTCGGGCTTGATGGTGAGGCCAAGCTCTTCGAGTTGCGCGGGGTCCACTTCGCTGGGAGATTCTGCCATCAAATCCTGCGCGGCGGTGGTTTTGGCGAAAGCAACGACTTCGCGGATGGATTTTTCGCCGGCAAGGAGCATGGCGATACGATCCACGCCGAGCGCAATCCCGCCGTGCGGCGGCGTACCGTAGGTCAATGCGTCGAGGAAGAAGCCAAAGCGGCGGCGAAGCTGCTCTTCGCTCAGGCCCAGCGCTTTGAACAAACGCTCCTGAATGTCCTGGCGGTGAATACGAATGCTGCCGGAGCCAAGCTCGTAGCCGTTCAGCACAAGGTCGTAGCCTTTTGAGCGCACTTCCCACGGCGCGGATTCCAGCTTGTCCAGGTCCTCGTCCACGATGCCCGTGAACGGATGCTGCGCGCTGACCCAGGTTTTCTCCGTTTCGCTCCACTCGAAGAGCGGAAAGCCCGTAATCCACAGGAATTTCCATTGCGACTTGTCGGCCAAGCCGAGCGCTTCGCCGAGCTGCAAGCGCAATTGCCCGGCAATGAGCGCGGCGGCTTCCGTGCCTTTGATTTGCTCTTTCGCGGAAACGGCAACGACTAAATCGCCCGGTTTTGCGCCGCAAGCTTCGGCCAACTTCTTCACGTTTTCCTCGCCAATGATTTTCTCCACTGTCGAGCTCAACCCTTCCGCGGCCACTTTCACAAAATAGGCGCCGCGCGCCTTCAGGGCCTTGGCTTTCTCGGTCAAATCGTCGAGCTGCTTGCGCGCATAGCCCGCAGCGCCCGGCGCCGCCAGCGCGAAAACATTCCCTTCGATTTGCAGCTTCTGCTTGGCTTCGTCCGGAAAACAGTGCGTGACCTCGTGCAATTCCATGCCGAAGCGCAGGTCCGGCTTGTCGCTGCCGTATTTGCGAATCACGTCCTGGTACAGCAAGTGCGGAAACGGCGCGGTCACCGTGATTCCCGCGACGGCGCACGTCCTCACCATCACCGTCTCGATAACGTGAAAAATATCCTCCTGGCGCGGAAACGACATTTCCAGGTCGAGCTGCGTGAATTCCGGCTGGCGGTCGGCGCGCAAATCTTCGTCGCGGAAACACTTCACGATCTGGAAGTATTTGTCCATCCCCGCGATCATCAGGATTTGCTTGAAAATCTGCGGCGACTGCGGCAGCGCGTAAAACTGCCCGTGATGGATGCGGCTCGGCACCAGGTAATCGCGCGCGCCTTCCGGCGTCGAGCGCGTCAGCATCGGCGTCTCGACTTCGATGAAGCCCAGCTCGTCCATCACTTTGCGCATTTCCAGGACGAGTTTGTGGCGCAGCGCCAGGTTGCGGCGCGGCTTCGGGCGGCGCAGGTCCAGATAGCGAAACCGCAGACGCGTCTCTTCCGCCGCGGTGATTTCGTCTTCGATCGCGAACGGCGGTGTCTTCGCCTTGTTCAGGATATGCAGTTTCGTCGCGACCAGCTCGATTTCGCCGCTGGCTAGCTCAGCATTGGCTTTCTGCCGCTTGACGACTTTGCCTTCCACAGCGACCACGAATTCGCTGCGCACCTGCTCGGCTTTGGCGTGAGCGGAGGCTTGCGTTTCTTTGTTGAACACCGCTTGCACGAGCCCGGTGCGGTCGCGCACGTCGAGAAAGAGCAAATTGCCCAGGTCGCGACGGCGATGCACCCAGCCCATGACGACCGCGTCGCGGCCTTCGTCCTTGGCCCGCAATTCGCCGCAGTAGTGTGTCCTCTTCAAATTGCCAAGAAAATCGAGCACGCGTTTCTTTATTCCTTTCTAATGAGCCTCCTAAAATCCAGCGGCGACACCTTTGGACCGCAGCAGCCTGACTACCGCTTTTCTTGCCCGTCCTGCCACCTCTACACTTGGCGAGGCCCCTGCCGGCTTTCGTCCCGGGCGCTAGGGATCTGTTTCTTGCCCGCCACTCGCCGTTCGTCACTCGCCACTTCGTTTCTTCCCCAGAAAATCCAGCAGTCGCGATTCACTCAGTTTCTGCTGCTCGCCCGTCGCCAACGTCTTCAGCGTCCATTCGCCGCTCGCTACTTCATTATCGCCGAGAATCAGCGCATAACGGGCGCCCAATTTGTCTGCCTGGCCGAGGGCCTTGCCGAATTTCTGCTCCACCGGAGGCAGCTCGACGCTGAAGCCCGCCGCGCGCAAATTCTTCGCCGCATGAATAGCGGTTTTATACGCTTTCTCCCCCATCCATGCGATGTACACTTCAACGCGGGGGTCTTCACTCGCCACTCCTCTGCTTTTGGCTTGTTCCTGAAGTGACAAAATCAGCCGGTCTTCCCCAATCGCGAAGCCCGTCGCGCGCGTCGGAGGGCCGCCGAGCAATTCAATCAGGCCGTCATAGCGGCCGCCGCCGCACACGGCGTTCTGCGAGCCCAGTCCCTTCGCGGTGATCTCGAAGGTCGTGCGCACATAATAATCGAGTCCGCGTACCAGCCGGAAATTCTGGGAATAGACGATCCCGCGCAAAGCGAGCTGCCGCTTCACTTCGTCGTAATTCTCACGGCAGGCATCGCACAGATGCTGAGCAATCCGTGGCAGTTTTTCGATGATGTCCTGCTCGCTTTCGAGCTTCGAGTCCAGCACGCGCAGCGGATTGGTCTCCATGCGCCGCTGGCTGTCCGGCCCGAGCTTGTCCTTCACTTTGCGCAGTTCGTCCCGAAGCAGCTCCACGTATTTCGGGCGGCAGTTCTTGTCTCCAATAGAGTTGATGTGCAACTGAACGCCTTGCAATCCCAAGCGCTCGAAAAACGTCATCACCATTTCAATCAATTCCGCATCGATTCCGGGCGCGTCGGAGCCGCCAAGAACCTCCGCGTCAATCTGATAGAACTGACGGTAGCGCCCTTTCTGTGGCCGCTCGCGCCGGAACATCGGCCCGACCGTGTACAGCTTCACCGGTTGTGGCCATTGCTGCATGTTCTCTTCGATGTAAGCCCGGCAAACGGAGGCAGTGGCTTCTGGACGGAGGCTAAGCGACTCGACGTTTTCTTCAGGCTCTAGAAGAAGATCGAGAAGAGGCGATCTAATGCCCTGCTTTGCCCTGACCGCGGCGCGTTCCTTATGTTCGTACAATCGCTGCAGGAGTTCGGCTTGGTTCGTTGCAAGACGTTTTATTTCTTCGGCCCCTACTTCGCGGGCAAAACCTGCTATCAGCCTGCTTGTGAATTCCGGGGGGTCCTGAAACGTATACATCTCTTTCGAGACAATGTCTGTCTCACCGCCGACGGCGCGGGCAAAGAGTTCGGTCTGCTCGAAGACGGGAAGGCGAATTTCGCCGAAGCCGTAGGAGGCGAAGACTTCGCGCGCCGTCTCTTCGACGCGATTCCAAAGCGCGGTTTCTGGCGGAAGCAGGTCGCGCGTGCCGCGAATGGCCTGGAATTTGCGCCGTTCTTCCTTTTTGGCTGCCCCTTCGCTCACGCAGTGGATTCCTCACGATAAATATTTTTGTATCCAACATACCGCTTGGCGTAGGCATCGATGGTGTGCTTGTCGATTTCCCGCAGCGGGCGCTTCACTTTACCGGGCGAGCCCATCACCAAGCTGCCCGGGGGAATCACGGTACGCTCGGTGATCAGAGTGCCCGCCGCCACGATGCTGCCGCCGCCCACAAGCACGCCATTCAGGATAACCGCGCCCATGCCAATCAAGCAGCGCGACTCGATGGTGCAGCCGTGCAGCGTCACGGAATGCCCGATGGTCACATCATCGCCCAGAATCAGCGGATACTCGTCGCGCATCACGTGGCAAATCGAGCCGTCCTGAATGTTCGTCCGCGCCCCGATTCGGATGTAGTGCACGTCTCCGCGAACCACCGTGCACGGCCACACGCTCGAATCCTCGCCAATCACCACGTCGCCGATAATCACTGCCGCCGGATCAATGTAGGCCGAAGCCGCAATTTGCGGGCTTTTGCCGCGATACGGCCGGATGTCAGGCTGTCGGGTCAAACTAACTCGCAGTCCTCAGTCGTCGGTTCTCAGTTGCCCGGACAAGAAGCCCGCGCACAGGGAATCAAGGCAAGACAGCTTCTCTGTGCCCTCTGTGCTCTTGGCCTCTGTGTCCGCTGCGTTAAATCCTTTTCCTCTCTCATCGCTCGCCACTGCCTTTAATCGATCTGGACGGTGGGGCCGCTGGCCGTGGTGGCGACTTCTTCGAGGCGTTTGGCCACCGCGCGCGCCACACTATAGAGGCTTTTCGCCCCGGCGCCATCTTCGCCAATCGCCGCGACGGGCTTGCCCGTATCGCCTCCAACGCGAATGCGCGGATCGATTTCAATCTCACCCAGCACCGGGACACCGTACGCAATCGCTGTCTTCAAGCCTTCGCCATGCCCGAAAATATCCACGGGCTTGCCGCAGTGCGGGCACGTGAACGTGCTCATGTTTTCGACGACTCCGAGAACTTCCACGTTTACCTGGCGAAACATTTCAATGGCCTTGCGCACGTCGGCGAGCGCCACAATCGACGGCGTCGTGACAACCACGGCTCCTGTCACCGCCACGGTTTGAATCAGCGTCAACTGCACGTCGCCTGTGCCCGGCGGCAAATCAATGATCAAGTAATCCAGTTCGCCCCACTCCACGCTCCGCAGAAACTGCGTAATCACGCTGTGCAACATCGGCCCGCGCCAGATCATGGGCTTGTCGCCAGGATTCAGCAGGCCCATGGAAATCATTTTCAGGCCCTGCGCCTGCACCGGTATGATATGCCGGTCAGCGGTAGCCTGCGGCTCCTTGCTGGTGCCCAGCATGATGGGCACGTTCGGGCCATAAACGTCGGCGTCGAGCAAACCAACTTTGTGTCCGAGTTTCGCCAGCGCCAGCGCAAGATTCACGGCCACCGTGGTTTTGCCCACGCCGCCTTTGCCGCTGGCGACCGCGACAAGATTTTTCACGCCAGGAATCGGCTGGCGTTCGGGCGTCTGCTGCTGTGCTGGGCCTGGTGGCATGGTTTGTGTTTCTCTCCTAGAGGCGTCATTCCGAGCGGGGCGAGCCGATTTTCTCTTTCGCTTCGCTCCTCGGCGATCTGCGCGTCCCGTGCGCCAAGCCGGGACAAAGCCTCGGCTCGCTCAGTCGAGAAATCCCGACCCCTTCCAATCGCCCGTCACGCCCGCAGCCTGTTTCCTTACCTGATTACTTCCTTACGTCCTTACTTCCTGCTTTCACGCGCCGTGGCACTTCTTGTACTTCTTCCCCGAGCCGCACGGGCAAGGATCGTTCCTTCCAACTTTCGCACCCGCGCGCACCGGCTTGGGCGCTTCGGCCTGCCCCGGGCCAGTCTGATATTGCAAATTTTGCTGCTGACGTTGTTGCCGGCGCTCCATTTCACGCGCAAACCCCGGCAGATTTGCCGGCGGTTCCTCGCTCGCTCTCGCGGCTGCGCTCGCAGCGGCCGCCGCAGCTCCCAGGGGTTGACGGGGAGGCTGAGGCGGCCTGGGTTGGCGCGAGCCCTCCGGCGGCTGTTCCCCTTGTCCCGCTTGTCCCGCTTGTTGCACCTGAATATGGAAGAGATAACGGATCGTTTCGTTGTCGATGCGCGCCATCATGTCTTCGAACAGCACAAACGCTTCTTTTTTGAACTCGACGAGCGGATCCTTCTGCCCGTATCCGCGCAACCCGATGCCCTCTTTCAAATGGTCGAGCGAGAGCAAATGGTCCTTCCACTGCGAATCGACCACATCGAGGATGATGCGGCGCTCGAGCCAGCGCATCAGGTCCCCGCCAAATTGTTTTTCTTTTTCTTCGTAACGCTTGGTGACCGCCGCGACCGCCGCGTCCAAAAGCTGATCATAACCGTTCGAGCTGGGATCGGCGCCCGCCGCCTTCATGTCAATGCCAAACTGCGCATTCGTCTCGGCTAAGAATTGCGCGGTATTCCACTGATCGGCGTGCTGCTCGCGCGGGCAATACGTCTCGACCATCTCGCGCACAACGTCTTCCGCGATTCCCAGCACGTAATCGCGCTGATCTTTTCCTTCCAGTGCGGAGCGGCGAATCGCGTAAATCGTCTCGCGCTGCTTATTCATGACATCGTCGTACTCAAGCAAATGTTTGCGGGCTTCGAAATTTTGCGCTTCCACACTCTTTTGCGCTTCTTCGATGCGTTTCGAAACCATTCGCGATTCGATGGGAACGCCTTCGGTCATGCCGAGGCGGTACATCAGCGCTTTCACGCGTTCGCCGCCAAAGATGCGCGCCAGATCGTCTTCGAGCGAAATAAAAAAGCGCGAAGAGCCCGGATCGCCCTGGCGGCCGGCGCGCCCGCGCAACTGATTGTCAATGCGGCGCGCCTCGTGTCGCTCGGTGCCGAGAATGTGCAATCCGCCCAGCGCCACAACTTCGTCGTGTTCGGCTTTGCACTGCTCGGCGAACTGATCGTAGACCGGCTTCCACTGTTCAAATGGAACTTGAAAGATTTTTCCTTCGTGCTGGAACAAAACCATTTGCACGCCGGGATTCGAACCGTTTCCATCGGCGGGATCGGCCGCAATGACCGCTGGCGCCGCCGCGTAGGGCATCGCCAATTTGTTTTTCAAGAAGTGTTCGCGGGTGAGAAATTCCGGGTTGCCGCCAAGAAGAATGTCGGTGCCGCGGCCGGCCATGTTGGTGGCCACGGTGACCGCGGCTTTGCGCCCTGCCTGCGCCACAACGCGCGATTCGCGCTCGTGCTGCTTGGCGTTCAAAACCTGGTGCGGAATGCCGGCTTTCTTCAGCAATTCCGCAACTTTTTCCGATTTTTCGATGGAGATCGTGCCCACCAGAACCGGCTGACCGCGTTCGTGATAATGCCGGATGCCGTTGGCCAGCGAATTGTCTTCCTGGAGGATCCCCTTAACAACGGCTTCCAGCTTTTCTTTTTCCGTGCGGTAAATGACGTCGGGGGCTTCGATTCGAATCAGCGGACGATTTGTGGGGATGACCGTGACATCGAGCTTGTATATCTTGCCGAACTCCGCCGCTTCGGTCTCCGCCGTTCCGGTCATGCCGGAGAGCTTTTTGTACATGCGGAAATAATTCTGGAAGGTGATGGTGGCGAGCGTCTGGTTCTCGCGCTCGATTCTAACGCCTTCCTTGGCTTCCACGGCCTGATGCAGGCCGTCGGACCAGCGGCGGCCGGGCATCTGGCGTCCGGTGAATTCATCGACGATAATGACTTCGCCGTCTTTCACCACGTAATCCACATCTTTTTTATAGAGCGTGTGCGCGCGCAGAGCCTGGTAGACGTGATGCATCACGTCAATGTTCGCGGGGTCGGACATGTTGGCGAGCCCGAGGAGGCGCTCGCACTTGGCGAAGCCTTCTTCGGTAAGCGTGGCCTGACGATGCTTTTCGTCAATGGTGTAGTCAATCTCTTGAATGAGTTTGGGAATGATCTTGTCGATTTTGAAGTACTTGTCCGTGGACTCTTCCGACGGTCCGGAAATAATCAGCGGCGTGCGCGCCTCGTCAATCAAGATGGAGTCGACTTCGTCGACGATGGCGAAGTGATGACCGCGCTGGACGCAGTGAGCCAGGTCGTACTTCATATTGTCGCGGAGGTAGTCGAAGCCAAACTCGTTGTTGGTGCCGTAAGTGATGTCGGCGCCGTAGGCAGCGCGGCGCTGGTCGTCATCGAGATCATGGACGATGACGCCGACACTCAAACCGAGCGCCTTGTAAAGCGGGCTCATCCATTCCGCGTCGCGGCGAGCGAGGTAATCATTCACCGTCACGATGTGGACGCCGCTGCCGGCGAGCGCGTTCAAGACCCCAGGCAGCGTGGCGACGAGCGTTTTGCCCTCGCCCGTTTTCATTTCGGCAATCTTGCCTTCGTGCAGAACGATGCCGCCGATGAGCTGCACGTCGAAATGGCGCATGTTCAAGAAGCGGCGGCCGGCCTCGCGCGCCAGGGTGAATGCCGGCACGATGGCGGGGTCCAGCGCGGCCTGGAGTTTTTGCTTGTAATCCGGCTCGGCAGGGTCCGCGCCCTTCAATTGCTCCTGGACCTGCTTGCGCAGCTCGGCATAACGCGATTTGAGGGCTTCGCTGCTAAGCGCCTGCACCTCCGGCTCGCGGGCGTTGATAGCCGCGATGACCGGCTGCAACTTTTTGAGGTCGCGTTCGTGTTTGGTGCCGATAAACCGAGCGATGACCTGGTCGAGAACTTTTGCTGCGTCCATGGAATGGGTTTTGCCGTCTCCTGACGGTCTTTCAGAGGTACGTCCGCGAGGGCCGCTTTCTTACCTCAAGTGCAAACAAGCTATTCTAACTGGTTGGATGCGGAAGCGCCAAGGAAGTGCGAGTGACGAGTGGCGAGTAGCGGGAATTCGGTCTCGGCACTCCTGACTAGGTTGACGGGTATGAAACGCGTGGTGATTCTCGGTCCTGGAGCCTCGGGCAAGTCGACCCTCGCCAAGCGGCTCGGCGAGATCACAGGATTACGCGTGATAGAGCTGGATAAGATTTTTTGGCAGCCAGGCCTTGTGCGCACTCCGCGGGACAAGTGGCTGGAGCTCCAGCTGAAACTTGTCGGCGAGAGCGGGTGGATTATGGATGGAGATCTGGGGCCCTATGACGCCATCGAGGTCCGACTTCGAGCGGCGGACACGGTTATCTTTTTGGATTTTTCGCTCTTCCGATGCGCGTGGCGAGCGATCCGGCGATCGCGGGAGCCTGTCGATTTCTGGCTCTGGCTTTTGCGGTATCGCCGCCGAAGCCGTCCGCTCCTCATGCAAGCGATTTCAAACCACGCGGCTGCCGCGACCATCCACCTGCTAGGCGACCCGGACGCGGTCAGGCAATTTGTAGTAGACGTTGTTCACAACAGCCAGGCAGGACCGCCTTTTCCCGGCAAAGAAGCTTCTTGAGGGAGCCGAGAGGGTTATCCGGCGGCGGCCAGGTCCAACCTCGGAGCGGGGTCCTCGCTCTCGGGAATGGCCTGGGTAA
The DNA here is from genome assembly GCA_003224085.1 of Acidobacteriota bacterium. GTDB lineage: Bacteria > Acidobacteriota > Terriglobia > Acidiferrales > UBA7541 > Acidiferrum. The sequence continues at coordinate 45,071 of QHYK01000102.1, forward strand.
GACTACCGGCCAGGAGGCGCCGGTATTTGCTTCGTTCTTCGAGGTTCGTGTCCACGATTTCGAAGGCCATGTCCTGAGCGCGATAATCCCGCATCAGCGCCGTGGCCTGCATGTGGCGCATACCGACTTGCAACCGGAGTTGAACCGAGGTTCCAGGCGCGAGGTGGCGGCTGATCGGGGCGAGCCCGCCGCTCAGGCTGGCCGTCCTGATTTCCAACCGGCAATTCTCTTTGAGATTCAAGCTGATCGCCCGCAGGGGCTTCTGCAGGCGCACGCGCTGCTGCCGCCGGTTGCGGACAAAGCGCGACTGCAGGGAAACATCCAGCGGGGCGAGCGTCATGTCTTCCTCGTTGATGCTGCTCTTGGCCCAGAATTCGTTCACCATTGCCGGTCCAGCTTCTCGAGGGCCTGCATTGCGGCGATGCGCAGCTCCTGTGGATAGGCCCAGGTAAACAGTTTCTTCGTCTCGACGAAGCGCTGCAGGGTGCTCACTGTTTCTGGTTCCTGGATTCGCCCCAAGGCTTCGATGGCCTTGACGCGCAGGAACTCCGCGCCTTCGCTTGGCAGGTCTCCATCGGGCAGAAAGACCATCAGGCATTGCGGGTCCAGCCGGCTGAGCAGACCGACCATTTCGGCAGCTTCCCGGATTGGTCCCTCGCGGACGGCGCACCGCAGATATTGCACAGCTTCCTCGCCAAGATCGGACGCGAGATTCGCCACGTGCAAGCTGCAACGGTTGAAGCGGATTGCCAGCTGCTCCATGGTGATCTGCGGGAGCATTTTCAGCACTGTGGTGAGCCCAGCCGCCACGCCGCGCGCGCAAGGCTTCGTCCACGAATTCCGGTATTCGCTCCGCAATCCCCATCTTGGTGCGCAAACTGGTGGCCATGCCTGGCCGCTGAGCCTCGATGCTTGGGAGCATGTCGAGCGCCTGCTTCATGGCCGGGAAATGACGGCTGCTGGCAGCTTGCTGGGTAAGCCGGATGGGCAGCTTCACTGACCGAAGGATCGCGTGGTTTCGGGAAGGGACAGGTGGGGAAGAGAAGTATTTCGGAAATTAGCGAGCCCAAGAGCACGATCTAGCGGGCAAGAGAGATTCATCGAGCCAAAACAGCTCGATGGCGCAGAATACCTCACCTGCGCAGGCTGACGCGTTCGCTCCTGCGCACGCAGAAAAGAGACCAGCCTGGTTGCTTCGGAACGACAAATTGCGCGGTTGGCGGCGAACGACGTCAGGCTTCTTCTTCGACGAGGGCTTCGCCGTGGGCGGCTTTGTGAGCCGCGATCACTTTTTCCGCCAGTTCGCTAGGCACGTAGTCGTAATGGGAAAATTCCATCGAGTAGCTGGCGCGGCCCTGCGTCATGGAGGTTAGATCGGTTGCGTAGCTCAGCATTTCCGCTAGCGGCACTTGGGCTTTGACGATAACGTTATGGCCGCGTGTTTCGCTGCCGGAGATGCGCCCGCGACGCGAGCTGAGGTCGCCCATCAGGTCGCCCGAATATTGATCGGGCGCGTAAACTTCCACGTTCATGATGGGCTCGAGAAGCGCTGGACGCGCCTGCTTCATGGCTTCCTTGAACGCCAGCGTACCGGCAATCTTGAACGCGATATCGGACGAATCCACGTCGTGGTATTTGCCGTCGTAGAGGATAGCGCGGAAATCGGTGACCGGGAATCCAGCAAGGTAGCCGCGCGCGGCGGCATCACGAATGCCTTTCTCGACCGACGGAATCCAGTTTTTCGGGATTGCGCCGCCGAAAATATCGTCCACGAACTCGATGCCTTTGCCGCGCTCGACGGGCTCCATCTTGATGCGGCACACGCCAAACTGGCCGTGCCCGCCGGACTGTTTCTTGTGCTTGCCTTCGGCGTCGGCTTTGCCGCGAATAGTTTCACGGTAGGGAACCTTGGGAGGTTTGAGCGTGAGGTTGACGTTGTAGCGTTTCTGAAGTTTGGCGACGACGACTTCGATGTGCTGCTGGCCGGAGCCCGCGAGAATGAATTCCTTTGTTTGCGGATCGCGTGAAAAACGCAGGGCGCCGTCTTCTTCGAGAATTTTGTGAATGGCCACGCCAATCTTGTCTTCATCGGCCCGGCTCTTCGGCTCAATTGCGAAGGTGATGGATGGCTCCGGTATGCGCGCGGGCGTGTAATAAATTGGCGCGGCTTTGTCGCCCAGCGTTTCCCCCGTTGTGGTTTCTTTCAGCTTGGCGATGGCCCCGATGTCGCCGGCGTGCAATTCGCCAACTTCGGTGAGCTGCTTGCCCTGCACGACTTGAATGTGCTGGAGGCGCTCCGGCGTGTTGCGATTGTAGTTCTGAAGTGTGGCGTCGTTCTTGAGCACGCCGCTTTTCACTTTGAAATAGTTGACGCGTCCGGCGAAAGGATCGGCGAGCGTCTTGAACACGAAAAGCGAAACCGGTTGGGCGTCGTCGTATTTGCGCTCAACGCGATCGCCTTTTCCGCCAGGCTCCTTGTAGCCGACCTGCGCGTGCTCGTCAGGATGGGGCAATGCATCGGCAAGAAAAGTGAGCAGGCTGGCGGGTCCAATGTTTTGCAGTCCGGAGGTCATCAGCACAGGAAAGATTTTTTCCGCGACGATGGCTCTGCGGACGGCGGGAATCAAATCGTGAATGGGAATCGTGCCTTCGCGGAAAAACTCCTCCATCATGGCGTCGTCGCCTTCGGCGATCATTTCCACTAATTGTTCGTGCGCTTCTTTGGCTTCGTCGGCGAGCGCGGCGGGAATCTCTTCAATGGTTGGTTTGCCATCGCCACCGGGCTTGTAGACGTGCGCTTTCATGGCTACCAGGTCGATGACGCCGCGAAATCCTTTTTCCGAGCCAATCGGCAATTGCAAAGAGACGACATTGCGGCCAAAGACTTCCGTCAGCGATTCGATCGAACGTTCGAAACTGGAAAGCTCGCGATCCATCCAGGTGAGCACAAACGCACGCGGAATGTCGTATTCCGTGCAGTAATCCCAAACTTTTTCCGTGGTGACCTGTACCCCCACGTGCGCGTCCACAGTGATCAGCGCGGCATCGGCCGCAATCAGCGAAGCTTTGGTTTCGTTGATGAAGGTGGAATAGCCGGGAAGGTCGATAAAATTGATTTTCACTTTGTCGGACGAGCCGGAGGGGCCAGTCGGCGTCGCGGGCCACTCGGCGTAAGCCAGACCCGTTTGAATGGATATTTTTCTCCCCACCTCCTCGTCGTCCCAGTCGGTGGTGGCGCTGCCATCCGCAACTTTTCCCCACCGCGGCGTCATGCCCGCGGTGTACAACAACGACGACACCAGTTGCGTCTTGCCGGTGCCGCCGTGACCTACAATGCCAACGTTTCGGATGTCCTTGGTGAGATAGGGTTTCATGCGAACTCTCCTTGGCGATCCGGGGATCGCCTTTTGCGATCGTGAGGCAATCGCGGCGAAAGTCCGCCACCAGGTTTCAAGCGCGGGCTTGCGCCTGAGCGAATTGTCAAGCTAGGAGGAAGAGCGCACCGTCTTTCGTTGACGCTCCTTGCCGTTCTTTCCCTCGTGTGTGCGAGGGTCCCTGGGTCTCCGAGCGGCGGAGGCGAAGGAGAATCGAAAGATTCCCCGGAACGCTCTTCTTTCACGCGGATGCTAACACACGGGTAAAGCTGCGGCAACGAAACACAGGAAAAAACGAGAAAATCTGCTCGCAGCGAGAAATTTCTTCGTTTGGAGGACTGTGGAAAGACGTGCTAGGCGAGGTCAAATTTGCAAGGACTAGTACCTGGGAAAGACTGGCAATCTCCTCGCATCGGCTTGTTAGTCGTTGGCTGCGCAAGAGTTAAGCACAGGCAGGAATTACGCGGTTGGGCCGCTTTTTTGCAATAGGTTTCAGGGCTTGGAGTGGAGCGCAATCCCACAGAGGCTGTCATCCAACGTAGGAGTGTGAAGCGGGGGGGATCTCTCTGCCTGAGGAAGCCGAGAAATTTGGGGAGGAACGAGAATGGAAGAGAACCTGGATGAGAAACAAGAGAACCAACAGCACCGAGAAATCCTAAGCGGAGGCGGCTGGGACTCCCCGCGGACGGACATCAACCGGGGGCTGCTGCTTGGCGCTGTAGCGCTGCTCATCGTGGCTGGGATCGCGTTTGGTTATGGTTATCGGCAGCAAATTGCAGCGGGGCATCTGACCGCGCAACAGACCGTGGCGCAAACCACGATCGACCAACTGCAAAGCCAGCTCAACAGCGTAAATACAAGGCTGAACGACATGGTCACCGCACAGCAGGCTGCTGAGCAAGCAGCGGCGCAAAAGAAGCCGCATTCAGCGGCGGGTACCCCAAAACAGGGCTCGACCGTGGACAAGCGCTATAAGCTGTTACAGACGCAATTGGAAGACCAGGAGAAGCAGTTAAAGGAAACCCAGGACCTGGTGGCCAAGAACCGAACAGACCTCGAGACCGGCCTGAATTCCACGAAAGACGAGCTCAACGGCTCGATTGCCAAAACGCACGATGAGCTGGTTGTGCTGCAAAGGCGTGGCGAGCGCAACTATTTCGAATTTGACCTGACCAAGTCCAAGCAGTTCCAGCGATTTGGGCCGCTGACGCTATCGTTGCGCAGGACCGATGCCAAGCACAGGAACTATGACTTGAGCATGGTCGTGGATGATAACCGGCTCGACAAAAAGCGAGTGAATCTATTTGAGCCCATTTGGATCCATTCGGAAACCGGCGGGCAGCCGGTGCAAATCGTGGTGAACAAGATCGGCAAGAATGAAGTGCACGGCTACATCAGCGCGCCAAAGTACAAGGAATCTGAGCTGGCTGCAGGCGCGAGCGGTGCGGCTTTGACTCCGGTTTCCGACAAGACCGCGGCGGACCCGAATCGGCCGAATTCGCAGCCCGAACCACAGCCGCCGCAGACGCCGCCGCAAACGCAGCCGCCGCAATGAGTTTGCTGGGGCCGCGATAGTTTTGCCTTTTCCTGGATTTTTCCGGCCGGGCGTTTCTTAACCTGCTGCCGTTTATTTTTGCGGCTCGAGGGGAGCTGGAGTTATTCACCTGAAAATTAGTGGGCGGGGTCGAGAGTGGCTCGCAGAGTGACTTGGCTCGATTTCAAGGACTTCGAGCGTGCGCTTGGGAGTCCGCGCTTCAGCACAATCGCGTGGCTGCCCGCCGCAATCCTCAAAGTTGCGGGAGTGGTGCCATGAAATTTCTCGCCCACGAAGATTTCCATGCCGTCGGAAACCGAGTTAATCATGACCGCGCCCACGCCGTCAGGAACCACCGGCGAAGAAACGCTCGACGGTTCGGCCGCGTATTCCTCATCAACCTGCTTTTTTCTTAAGGCGTGGCGTTTTGCACGCTGGTTGCGGTGAGATCCGGATAGAAGCGATGCAAGACTTCAAGAAGGTCGGAAGAGCTGAGCGCAACAGCTATGCCACGGAAACCCTTGCTGACAACCTTTAGCGTATGGATGCCCATGATTTCACCCCCCGAGTCAACCAGCGGGCCGCCGTTGCCCGGATTGATGACGGCATCGGTCTGAATCCATGTGCCAGGACCGTTGCCGGAACGGTACCGGACCGAGGTCCTTCCAACTTAAAAAGCGGATCCCCTGGCCGCGGAGGACCGCGGCCCGAGGGTCGGGATAACCGTGGGAGGTTGTCGGATCGGGATAAAATCAGGCTTCGCAAATTCGGATTCCGAGTCAGTCACGCGAATTCTTCTTCTTGTAGCCGGTGCAGGAAAGAACGGGCAGACGCGGATATTTGGGAAAGTTGTGATTACGGGCAGAGAGTTCGCAGAGAAGAAAAGTCGAGCCGCGATCGGATTGAATCCAACGGGCGTGGATACAATCAGCGCAAAGGCCTGCGTTCCCAACCTTATCGCCCCGCGCTGAGTTCTTGGACACCTAGAAAGCATAGCAGCCGCAGCGCAACAGGGGAAAACGCGTGCCGTCAGCAAATCGGACCAATAAATTCCTAGTGTGCGGCCGCCATTCTGCCGCGTGCTTCTCTGACTCTTGCGAGGAATCGCCGCGCCAATTCGTGGACACGCTCTTCCTGCTTGTGTTCGAGCGCTTCCTTTGGAATCAACTCTCCGCCCACACCCAGCGCGGCTGCCCCGGCCAGGATGTAACTCGCAGCGGTCTGCTGATTGACGCCGCCCGCGGCCACAAAAGGAATTTGCGGAAACGGCGCTTTCAGCGCACGGATATAGGCCTCGCCGCCAAGGGGCGCGCAGGGAAAAATCTTGACGAATTCGGCTCCGGCCTTCCACGCGTGAATTACTTCGCTGGGGGTCAGAGCGCCAGGAATAACCAACACGCCTTTTGTCCGTGCGAACTCCACGACTTCAGGGACGAGACCTGGGCTCGTGAGGAATTTCGCGCCAGCATCCAGGCAGCGCTCGGCCGTTTGAGCGTCCAGGACCGTTCCTGCCCCCACGATCATTTCGGGAAGGCTACTCACCAAATCGAAAATGACTTCGAGCGCCCCGGGCACGGTCATAGTGATTTCGGCGATCGGAATTCCGGAGCGATGCAACGATTCGGCGGCGTATCTTGCGTGTTCCGCAGATTTCACGCGCACGGCGGGAATGATAGCGATCTCCTCGATGCGCGCGCGAACCTCTTCCTTATTCACAGTGCCTGCTCCTTGGCTGCGGCACGAGACTCTCTCACGTCAAGCTCATTTCTACCAGGAAGAGCTCGGGACACCTATGCCTCAAATTCCGTTTCCGGCTCAGGTAACTTGTCGCCGTCCTTGGCGACCCAAACATAGAGTGTGGGAAGCAAAAAAATGCTCATCAGCAGGGCGGCAAGAAGGCCGCCCACGATCACAATGGCAAAGGGCCGCTGCGAGTCCGAACCGATGCCGCGCGAAACGGCCGCAGGCAACAAACCGAGAGTGGCCACCAAGGAAGTCATTAATATCGGACGAAGCCGCAGAACCGCTCCTTCGATAGCCGCATCCTCCACGGTGTGACCGCGCGCACGCAGTTGATTGATGTACTCGAGCATGATCACGCCGGTCTGGACGCACACGCCAAACAGCGCCAGAAAACCGACGCCGGAGGAAACGCTGAAATGCGTTCCTGTGAGCAGTAGCGCAAGCAAACCACCAACCGGCGCCATCGCAACGTTGGCCAGAATAAGCAGCGTCCATTTATAAGAACGAAACATCGTGTAGAGAATGCCGAAAATGAGCAATAGGGTCAGCGGAACAATCAGCATGAGGCGGGCTTCGGCTCGCCTTTCGCTTTCGTATTCGCCTGCCCAATCGATGTGATAACCCCGCGGCAGCTGAACCTGCGCGCTTACCCTTCGAATGGCCTCTTCGACGGCGCCGCCAAGGTCGCGGCCGCGGACACTGTACTTAATGGCCACGTAGCGTTGGTTCCCTTCGCGATAAATTTCTGATCCGCCGTCCCGCTGCGTGATGGCGCAGAGCTGCGCAAGAGCCACGCGCTCGCCGGCAGGAGATAGCAGGCGAATGTTCTCGATGGCTTCCTTCGTGTTGCGGTACTGTGGCAGATACCGCAGGACCAGATCGTAGCGCTGCTCTCCTTGCAGCACCTGGGTGAGAGCCGTGCCCCCGACGGCTGTTTGGATGGCATCCTGAACATCGGCGACGTTGATTTGGTGCCGCGCGGCTTGTTGCCGGTCCACTTGCACCTCGATGTTGGGCTGGCCCAAGACATGGAATACGCCAAGATCTTCGATCCCCGTGATTCCTCGCATGACCGTAACAGTGTGGTCCGCCTTTTCTTCCAGAAGCTTCAAGTCGTCGCCGTAGATTTTTACAGCGAGCTCGCCTTTTACGCCGCTGACCGCCTCTTCCATGTTGTCCGCGATCGGTTGAGAAAAGCCCCAGATGACTCCGGGAACTTTCTCGAGCTCGCGATCCATGGCGGCAATGAGCCTTTCTTTGTTTTCGTGAAAGACGGGCCGCCATTGTTCCTTCGGCTTCAGGTCCACAAAGTATTCGGTATTGAAAAAGCCCGTAGTATCGGTCCCGTCATCAGGGCGTCCCACTTGGCTCGTACATTGCGTGACTTCCGGAAAGGAGCAAAGCAGGACGCGCGCCTGATTTGCTACGCGGATTCCCTCCGTCGGTCCGGTGCTGGGAGCAAGGGTTCCGCGCACCCAGAGCGCGCCCTCATCCAAGTGCGGAAGGAACTCCGAACCGATGGCCCCGCCAAACGTGAGATACCACGCGACACCCAGCGCCAGCCCTGCGAAGCCCACGGTCCACCAGCGGTTTTCGATGGCGCGCCGCACATGTTCGCGATAGATCCTTTTTAGAAAGTCCATCGGAGGGTTGCGCCACTCCCGCGTGCCTCTGGCAAAAAAGAGACCGGCGAACACGGGGGCGACCAACATGGAAAAGAGCAAAGCGCCGAGAAGAGCAAAGGCCACGGTCCACGCCATGGGCTTGAAAAGACGGCCTTCCACACGCTGCAGCGTGAAAATCGGCAAGTACGCGGTAATGATGATGGCGATCGCGTAGAACACGGGCCGCTGGACCTCGTGAGCGGCGTCTCGAATGCGCTCCAAAGGCGTTTTGTGAGTAAGTTCACCATGACTCATGTGGCGGACGATGTTCTCCACCATGACTACGGCGCCATCCACAACCATTCCGAAATCCAGCGCGCCAAGAGAAAGCAAGTTTGCGGGAATGCCTTTGAGTTTCAAACAGGTCGCGGCAAATAAAAGTGAGAACGGGATGGTCAGGGCAACGATCGTGGCTCCGCGAACATTTCCGAGGAACAGGAAAAGAATGATGACCACGAGAAGGATGCCTTCGGTGAGGTTATGCAGCACGGTGTGCGTGGTGAAATGCAACAGGTCGCTGCGGTCAATAAAAGGAACCACTTTTACTCCGGCAGGCAGGATGCGTTCGTTCAGCTCCTTCACTTTTTCATGAATTCCCCGGAGGGCCTCGTCCGCATTGGCGCCTTTGCGCAGGAGCACGATTCCCGAACACACATCGTCGTTGTCGATGATCTTGCCGTCTTCGCGGTGAATCGCGCGCGCAAACTGACCGAGCCGAATTTTTGGGCCCTGCGCGACCAAGGCAATGTCTTTGATCCGCAGCGGCGTCCCGTTCTTGGTCATGATTACGGTGTTTTCGATATCGCGGACATTCTGGACCAGACCAACTTCGCGGACGTTAATCTGCTGCAAACCTGCTTCGATGAAGCTTCCGCCCGCATTGGCGTTGTTGTTGGTGAGCTGCTGCTCCACTTGCGCCAGGCTAAGTCCGTAGGCGATCAATTTATTGGGGTCCACGCGAACTTGATATTCGCGCGTCGGCCCGCCAAAACTTGCGACGTCCACCACATCAGGAACCGCTTTGAAATTCTTCTCGATGACCCAGTCTTCAATGGATTTCAGCTCCATCACGTCGTAATTCGGATTCGTGCTTTGGAGCGTGAAAAAGTAAATCTGGCCGACGGGGCTCCAATCGGTTCCCATCTGGGGTGTGACTCCCGGAGGCAATGTAACCTGCGACAAGCGCTCGAGGACTCTTTCCCGGTTCCAGGCGTTTTCTTCTTCGTCGTCGAAGATCAGCTTCAAATCCGAAAGTCCGAACAGCGAGAACGACCGTAAGTGCACGACATGCGGAATTCCATTCATGGCGATTTCGAGCGGGATGGTGACCTGCTGCTCGATCTGTTCCGCGGAAATGCCGGGCCACTGCGTGATGATGTCCACGTAGTTGTTCGCGACGTCGGGATAGGCTTCCACGGGAAGCTGGTGGAAGGAAACGGCTCCCCAAAAGAAAAGCAAACTCGCCGCCGCGAGCACGAGGAAGCGGTTTTCCAACGCAAAATCGACGAGCCTGCGAATCATCTACTGCTCCACTGTGCTCTGAAAGACCAAAGCATTCTGCACAACTTTTTCGCCCGGCTTGATTCCAGAGAGAATTTCCTGCATGTTGCCAGAAAGCATGCTCCCGGCGGTAACTTCCACGCGCCGGAATTTCTTCCCCCCTTCAGGAACGTAGACCCAATCGCGATCGTGCAAATGCAAAATGGCGGCCGCTGGAACGGCGGAATGATTTTCCTTTTTCTGTCCGTGGAATGTCGCCGTGACAAACATGCCTACGCGCATCAGTCCGGGGTTGGCCACTTCGATGCGCACTTTGGCGGAACGAAGCGTGGGGTCCAGAACCGGGCTGACGTTGCCAATGCGGCCGATAAAAGCTTTGTCGGGATACGCGTTCAGGTGGATTTCCGCCGTCTCGCCCACGTGCACGCTTGCCAAATCATTCTCAAAGACATCACAAAGAATCCAGACGCGGCTCAAGTCGGAAATCGTGAAGGGATTCGGCGACCCGAGGCCCGCAACGCCTGCGGCGTTGGTGACCTGCTGATCCGTGATGACCCCCGAAACCGGGGCGAGAATGTCGACGATCGACGCCGGATGATCAATGCGTCCTCCCAGCACGCGAAGCTTTTCCGCCGTGTTTTCCACGTCTACCTTGGCCTTGTTCTCAGCGTCCTCGGCCACCTGGTAGTCGTTCAAGGAGATGGCCCCCTTGTCGTACAGCAGCTGGGCGCGTTCGTACTGAACGCGCGCCAGTTTCTCGTCCGCCACGGCCTTTCGATAATCCGAAAGCGCCCCGGACACGTCCGCGCTCTGCACGCGCATCAGCACCTGACCTTTCTTGACGGTGTCCCCCAGCCGCGCTTTGACTTCCACCACTCGGCCGGCGGCAATCGAAATGACCGGCACGTTGCGCGACACGTCCGGGCTGACCGTCCCGGTTACGCTCAATTGAGAAGCAGAAAGATGCTCCACGGTCGTGGCCAGCGGAAATTGCTCAGGATGGTCCACCTGAAAAATGTTGGCATCCTCGGCATGCTCGACGACTGCCGGCGGAGGCGCTTCGGCCTTCGGGTCGCCCTTGGAGTCGCCGCAGCCGGAAAGCCACAACCCGATGGAGGCCAGAAAGAGGGCTTTTTCGAATTGCCGGCGTCTCATGGAATTACCTCACGCCCTACGGCTTCATTCAATTGATTGGCAGCATCCAGGTAAGAGGCGACTAAATTTAGGTAATTGATCTCCACACTTCGGTACTCTGCCTGAGAATTCAGAAAATCGAGAAGAGAAGCGGCCCCGTGCTCGTAGGAGAATGCGATCGTGTCCCGCACCCGCGAGGCCATCTGCAGGTACCGCTCTTTGTACGGCTTGAGGAGAATCAAGTTGCTTTCCACCGTTGCGTAAGCGGAATCCACCTCGCTGAACACCTGCGAGCGCGCCGCTTGTGCAAGTTTGTCGCTGCGATCGATGTCCAATTTCGTGCGCAGCTTTTCTCCCTGATTCCGGTCAAAGATGCGCAAGGGAATACTGACGCTGGCGCCAATGGTCTGGTTGTCGAAGGGATTATTGAAGGACGGGTTGTACGTCCACCATCCCGCGAAGGTCGGATCCGTGGAACCATTGGCGATAGCGAGCTGGTGGTCGGTTTTGGCTTTGTCAATGGCCTGCACTGCGGCTTTCAAATCCGGCCGGCTATCCAGGGCCGTTTGGCGGACGTCGTCCAGAGGCGGAATTTGCGGAGAAAAGTCGAAAGGACCAGCGACGTCGAACTGGTCGGGAGAAGTGCGATCGTTCAAAAGCATGAGCAGCTGGATTTTCGCCGTTTCCAGACTTTCCATAGCAGTTTGCAGATCGGCTTCGTAAATAACACGCTGTAGTTCCAGCCGATCCAGGTCAACCTGGGCTATTGCTCCGGCCCTGAACCGTTCGCGATTCACTTCGAGGACATGGTCGTAGTAGGCCATGTTTTCTTTGGCCAGCGCGAGAATAGCCTTTTCTTGCAGCACCTGAATGAACGCGGCTCGCAAAGTGGAAACAAGCGTGCGGTGCAGATCGTCCTGGTTCGAAACCGCAATGGCGGTCGCTTTCTGAGCGCTCCGGAGTCGCAATTCCCGTTTGTGCCGCCGTTCGTGCAGGTAGCTGATGTTTGGCGAAATCGTTGCCCCCTTGAGAGGCTGCCAGACTCCCTGATAAGGCGCGGCCTGAATTCCGTCCGTTGTCACGGCCAGGTTCGGGTTGGGCCGCAAATAGGCGGTGATCTCTTCCGCCTTGGACTCATCAACGCTGATCAGGCCTGCCCGCAGCGTGGGGTTCAGCGCTTCAAATTGGTCACGAACCTCCTGCCAGCTGAGGGCCCGCTGGGCAAACGCGTTTGTCGCCACAATGGTGCTTAGCAGGGCACTCAGGCAGAGCCGGTTCTTGAACGTTCTCAAAGCCCGCATATGCTCATTCCTCTTCTTTTTTTGTTATTCCGGGGACTTCAGTCTCCCTAAAGCGTTGCCACCCAATCGAAAATACCGGAGGGGGTCATCCAAATTCTTTGACCTCTCGGCAAAAACGACTTTTTACGAACGGGGAACGAACGAATTAGGCGAGAGACGCGGGGGGCGCCCTGCCGCAAAGGCTTGCACATTCGATGACTGCCGCGAAATGCGGTTCGGAAGGCTCCAGCAGCCTTCTTATGGCAGGAAGCGTAGGAGATAGGGCTTCGGGCGGGAAGAACAGAAGAAAATTGCCCGGAATAGCGCGGGCAGGCGCGGAATGTGCTGCGGCTCCTAGGATCGCCGCGATTCGTGAGCCTCTTCTTTCTTCGACCAGAACTTGCTGGTTGTGCAAGTCATCGGTCATGGAGATGACAAAAAACAAAATGACCAGGGCGCAGCCCATGGCTACGACCTTCTGGCCGTAACTCGCGGGCCGCCGCACCTGTGCGCCGTTGCCCGATAGCGTGGTGATTAGCGAGAGAACCGCCGCAATGGCCACGCAGACCCAAACGAGATTGAGCGTCAGTTCCATGATCTTCAAATTATAGTATGCATCCCGAACGGCTGAAGCAACAGAGAGCTGATTAAGAAAGGCAACGAAAACGGCACTTCGCCGAACGAGGATCTACGGCTTGTTCGTTGCGGCCGGCGCAGCGGTCGCAGGTGCGCGCGGTGCTGCTGGCTTGGAAAAATGAGACTCCTCGAGCTTCGGATTAATTTCGACTTTTTCGATCGTGAGGGATTGTTGGTAGTCCGTACCCGGGCTGCCCTGATCAATTTTGAAAGGAAATTTTAGACCTTGGACTTCGCGATAATCGGCAAGCGTGGTCTCCCAAGGCAGCTTCTGCTGTCCGATTTTGCGGATTCCTTCCCATTTCGAGGTCAGGAACGTTGCGCCGTCAATCAGGTAGGAGCGAACTTCTCCGCTTTTGGCGGTTATCTTTAGCCGGTAGACGGTCTTGCCTTCGGCGCCTTCCTTTCCAACTAGTTCGACTTCGGATCCTTTGGCTTTATAATCCACCAGCGGGCCGTCCATGTCCGATTCATCGGGCATTGCTTTCAGCTCATCCGCGGACATTTCCTGGACTTCTTTGTTTTCGGTAAAGGGATTCACCGTCCAGCCGCCGGATTTTCCATCGTAAACGCGCAGCACTTTCCGTCCTTCCACGGTGATTTCCGAATACAGCTTATGCGGACGCATCAGCTCGAGGACCAGCGTCCCTTCGACGCCCTGCGCAGAAAAGGTCCCCATAATCCGTTCGGATTGCACCGCCTTGATCTTTTGAGTCCCGCCGCGAGCTTCGATGGCCTTTTTTATGATTTCATCGAGCGTTTGTGCCCGTGAAGCAGGTAGCGGCAAAATACATAAGAATGCGGCAAGCAGAAGTCTGAATTTCATCTTTAGTCCGTTGGTTTGTTTTTGGCGGCTGAGCACCGCGAGACCTTCATCCTAAAAGCCCGCCGCCGTTCTGGTCAAATCCATTCCCGCAAGACGGGGCTTTGCGATTTCACCGTAATGAAACAATTTTCTCCTAGGCTCGGATACGCGTACATTTAGAGCCGCACGACAGACGATGGAGCAGGGAATATTCTCACAAGTTGCCAAGGGTGAATCTATGACACGCCGATTTTTCGCGGGCCTTGTACTAACAACGCTTTTCTTTCCGGTAGTCACCAAGGGCCAGCAGCAACCCGCCGGCGAAGGCCGTCCCATCACGCCCGCTGGCTCGCTGGTGATCGATGCGGCAACGCGGCTCCCCGCCGTGGGTGCCATGCCCATGACCGTGTTGCGCAGCCCCGATAATTTGGGGCGCGGCGGCAAGGGCCGCTATCTCCTGGTGGTGAACAGCGGCTTTGGTGTGCAGTTCAGCGAAGCGACGAACAGGGCGCAGCAATCGATCGCGGTGATCGACTTGAACGCAAATCCTGAGCCCCTCGTGATTCAAAACGTTTATTTCCCGACGCCGCAAAGCGCGAATGTCGGCGTGGCCTTTGGCCCTGGGGGATCCTCTGATGGAAGTTTCCCTCTGTACGTCTCCGGTGGATTCGAAAACAAGGTGTGGGTCTTCCGTTTTGACGCGAAAGCGCCCGCTCCCGTCCAGCCCCCCTCGCCCGGCCCGGACACCAAAGTTAGGGCGCCTTTCTTCGAGGTCAGCAACTCAGGCGAGGTTTCAGCAAAGGACTACAACCACGGCAAAGCTGCTCTCTATCCCACCGGGCTGGCGGTGACACGGGACGGCGCTACCCTCGTGGTTGCCAACAATCTCGGCGACAGCGTAACACTTGTCCGCAACCTCCAGGGTGAACGGAAAATGCAGCGGTTGGATTTACATCACTCAGCAAATCCCAACGAGAACATCTATCCCTACGGCGTCGTCCTGCTCGAGGACGGGAAGAAAGCGCGGGCTTACGTCTCCTGCTGGAACGACTCTTCAGTCGCCGTGATTTCACTGAATGGAAAGGCAGCCGTGGAGAAATTCATCGGCGTGGATCGGCACCCTACTGCAATGCTTCTGAATGCCGAAGGGACGCGGCTATTTGTAGCCAATTCGAACGCCGACAGCGTCTCGGTAATCGACACTGGCTCCGATCAGGAAATCGAACGAATTGGCGTTCGGCTCGCGGAGAATGCTCTCCCCGGCTCAAGTCCCGAAGGAGTCGCGCTGAGCGAAGATGAAAAAACGCTTTACATCGCGAACGCGCACAGCAACGCGGTCGCCGTCGCATCGCTTTCGGAGAAAGCGCGAGGCGGGAAATCGCCCACAACGAATGGAGACGCGGCGAAATCGAAAATTCTGGGATTTATCCCCTCGGGACAATACCCTTCCGCCGTTGCCGTGGCGGACGGAAAGCTTTTCATCGGAAATGGCAAAGGCACGGGGTTCGAACCATCTTCGATGCGCGTGAGCAATAGCGGCCGCACCCCGAATCCGCCCAACGCTGCCTTTCCGGCAAACAAAGGAAAAAATCGCCAGGGCGGCCAGTACAGCGGCTCGATCGTTTCGGGGAATATCAGCGTGGTGGCGCTTCCCGACGAGCCCACTCTCGCGCGTTACACGCAGCAAACCATGCAGAACGACGGACTGCTCAACTTTGCTCCGCCGAAACTCTTTGCCGGCGACAGCCCCATCAAGCACGTTGTTTACATCATCAAGGAAAATCGCACCTACGACCAGGTCTTTGGCGACGTGCAAACCTCCGGCGACGGCCACCCCGCCGATGGCGAGCCCGCTTTTGCGATTTTCGGCGACAGCGAAACGGCGCGCCGGCCCGATGGCACTCGACAGGCCGTCACGCCCAATCATCACGCGCTGGCGCAGCGCTTCGGGCTGTTTGACCGCTTTTTCGTCAACTCCGAAGCCAGCCCCGACGGACATAACTGGGCCACGGCTGCCTTCTCCACCGACTACGTGGACAAAAGCTTTCGCTGGAACTATTCCGACCGCGGCCGCACCTACGACTTTGAAGGCTACAACCGCTTGCCCGATTACGAGCCGCCCAGCGAATTGCAACTCGATAGATTCCACGGCGACGCTTTGGCCGCGCTAACGGATTTGCTGGAAAACCATCTTCCTTACCGCCGGGGATTCATGGATCTTGCCGAGCCGAAAACTCTCTATCTCTGGGACGCCGCCGCCCGCGCGGGACTGACCTATCGGAATTATGGCGAATTCGTGACGGTGATTTCCGCCAACGACGTGGACGCGGCAAAGCGGCGGCGCCACAAAGACTATCCGGACATTTCGAAAGCGGTTCGCGACCTTCCTAACAAGGCCTCGCTCGCGGATCATCACAGCCCGAGCTTTCGCAGCTTTGACGTCACCGCGCCCGACAGCATGACCGTGGACTGCTACCAAGCCGCACTAAGCTCACCGCAAAACGATGCCGCAGTGACAGAGGACAACTCGAATGCAAACTGCAAGGGCAACTCGCGGTTTGGCGAATGGCTTGCGGAGTTTCGGGGATTCGTGGCCCAGCGCGAAGCGGGCAAGCCGGATCTCATGCCCGCGCTTACCGTCCTGCGTTTTCCCAATGACCACACCACAGGCATCAAGAAAGGCTTTCCCACGCCGCAATTCATGGTCGCGGACAACGACTACGCCGTCGGGCGCCTGGTCGAGGCGATTTCCTCGAGCGCGTATTGGAAGGACACGGCGATTTTCGTCGTGGAGGATGACGCGCAAGCCGGCCCGGACCACGTGGATTCGCACCGCTCCAGCGGCCTGGCCATCAGCGCCTACAACAAACCCGGCGCCCTGATCCACGCGTTTCACAGCACCGTAAGCATGATTCGAACCATTGAATTGCTCCTCGGGATTTCACCGATGAACCAGCTCGACGCTTCGGCGATTCCCATGGACATTTTTCAGGACCAGCCGGATTGGACGCCCTACAAAGCCGTGTTGCCAACCATCGCTGCCGACAATTTCCTAAGCGGTAAGCCAAAGGACAAAGCCACCGCGGAATGGATGAAAAAAACGACCCAGCAGGATTTTGCCCACGCCGACATGGCCGATCCGCAAACTCTCAACGCCATCATCTGGTTTGCCTGCCGCGGAGGCGGTTCGAAAGTACCGGAATCCGCCGTGCTGCCGGCCTATCAGGCCATGCGCCTCGGCATTTCCAAACCCGAAGAAGCCTCCGGCAGTCGCAAGAAGAAATCCGACGACGATTGATTCGAAAGCGTCCTTTTCGTTTTCGTTTTCGTTTTCATCTTCATCTAACCAGGCTCCGATCCGTCGCAGTTTGTCGAACTGGGCGCCCAACGTGCCCCTCCGGACTTTTCTTGGCCGATTAGCGGGTTTTCCCCCAATTGACGCCTAGCGTTTCCCCGGATACATCTCGCTTACTCTCAGATGTGTGGTCTCGTGCCCGTGGAGGTTGCCCATGCGGGTGGATATTTGTGTTTGCCTCAGAGGGTCGCGCGCCCTGTTCATGCTCTTGTCATTCATGGCTTTAGCGGCTTCCGGTACGGCCAGCGCGCAGACGACTGCTGGCTCCATCACCGGAAGTGTCGTCGATCCGCAACAGGCAGGGGTTCCCAGTGCCAAGATCACGATCAAAAATGCGGCCACGAACGCCGTCTACACCACCGAAACGGATCGGCAGGGACGCTTTGTATTTCCCGTGCTTTTGCCGGCCGTGTACGGCTTGGAGGTTCAGGCTTCCGGGTTCAAGAAGTTTGAGCAGGCCAATGTGGTGCTGAACGCCAACAGCGCGCTTAACGTGGGCACGCTGCCGTTGCAGGTCGGCGCGGTCTCGGACACCATCGAAGTCACCGCTCAAGGCGCGCAACTCGAGACCGAAACGGCACAGCGCTCCGAAGACATCGTCGGCACGCAGCTCCACAACATCGAAGTCAACGGCCGCTCCCCGCTCTTCATGTTGCGGCTAATCCCGGGCATTTATTCGCCAAACGACTACTCCCAATCCAACGTGAACTTTGGAAGCAACTACGTCAACGGCTCGCGCAGCAATCAAGCCAATGTCACGCTCAACGGCGCGGGCAACGTGGATACCGGCTCCAACGGCAGTTCACTGGTGACCGTCAGCCTCGACTGCCTCCAGGAGTTTCAGGTGCTAACCTCGAATTACCAGTCGCAATATGGCCGCTCCGCAGGCGCTCAGATTTCCCTGGTCACCAAGAGCGGCACGCAGTCCTTTCACGGCAGCGGATACGAGTACTACCGCGACAGAAGCCTCAACGCCAACAACTGGATCAACAACCGCGATCACTTGCCTGTCCAGCAGTATCACTACAACGATTTCGGCTTCACCGTGGGCGGCCCCATTTACATTCCCGGAAAATTCAACGTAGCCAAGGACAAGCTGTTTTTCTTCTTCGCCAACGAGTGGCAGCACCAGCTGTTCCCGCAATCCCAGAAACTGGTCACCGTTCCCACGGCGCTCGAGCGGCAAGGCGATTTTTCTCAAAGCGTAGACAAAAATGGCAAGCCAGTGGTCATCAAAAATCCCTTTAATAACGGGCAGCCTTTTCCGGGCAACGTAATTCCGCAAAGCATGCGCTCCCCCGCTGGCCTCGCCATCCTGAACATCTATCCGCTGCCAAACGACGCCAGTGCAGGCAACAAAGGTTTCAACTACCAGTCGCAGATTTCCGATCAGATACCGCGTCTCGAAGACCTCGTTCGCATCGACTACAACGCCGGCCCACGTTGGCGCTTCTTCGGCAGCTATGTGTTGAACCATCAGGATCAAGTGTCCTACTACGGGTCGTTCGTGCTCGGCGCAAATTTTCCCGTCGTGCCCATTTCGGATAACCGCCCCGGCCGGATGATCACCCTGAATGCCACCACTCTCGTCAGCCCTTCCACCACCAACGAAGCGAGCTTCGACATCGGCCACAACCAGATCGATATTGATCCCACGGTTAAAGGGGGCATGACGCGGACGGCGCTCAAACTGACCGCCCTCAACACGCTCTATCCTCCTAACGCCGACTACGTTCCGAGTTTCTCTTTTGGCGGCACGCGCATCGACCACAGCCCCAGCTTTGGCACCTCCAACGCACCCTTCTACAACTACAACACCACCATCGAGGCCATCGACAACTTCAGCAAAATCTTGAACCAGCACACCATTAAGACAGGAGCTTACATCCAGCGCAGCCGCAAAGACCAAACCACCTTCGCGCCTTCGAACGGAAGCGTCAATTTTGGCGACGACCCAAACAATCCCTTGGACAGCGGGTTTGGCTGGGCCAACGCCGCCCTCGGCATCTTCGACTCTTATACCCAGGCTTCCAAGTACGCCACGGGCATGTATCGCTACACGAATGTCGAGGGCTACATCCAGGATACCTGGAGGCTAAACTCGCGCCTGACTCTGGATTATGGTCTGCGCCTCTCCTGGATTCAGCCGCAGTTCGACGCTTCGCTGCAAACCTCGAATTTCCTTCCCGGCAAGTGGGATCCCTCCCAAGCGCCGCGCCTGTACTATCCCGGTTTCGATGCCAATGGCAACAAAATCGCGATTGATCCCGCAACGGAACAGACCGCTCCATTAGGCGCCATCGGCACGATCGTTCCCAATAGCGGCAACCGGCTCAACGGCGTCTTCCAGGCCGGGCACGGCATCAGCAAATATCTAATAGCCAGTCCCGGCATCCTGTTGGGGCCACGCGTTGGCTTCGCTTATGACGTGACCGGCCGCCACAATTTTGTTGTCCGCGCCGGCGGTGGCGTCTTTTACGATCGCTACCAGGGCAACGAAATCTTCTCGGAGCTGCAGAATCCGCCCACCACCTTCGTGCCCACTCTCTACTATGGCCAACTCTCCAACGTCAGCGTGAACAATGCTTTTATCGGCCCGAGTTCCTTGCAGGCGCTCTCGTACTCGGGAAACGTGCCCACGGTCTACAATTTCAGTCTTGGGATCCAGACAAAGCTGCCCTGGGAGATGACTCTAGACACGTCCTACGTCGGTTCGCTCTCACGCCACCTGATCTTGCTCCGCAATCTCAACCCCGTGCCTTACGGCGCCACGTTCTTGCCTCAGAACCAGGATCCTACGAAAGTGAAAGCCAATCCCGCCGCTACGCTTGGCTCCAACGCCCTGCCCGCGCAGTTCCTGGTTCCCCACATTGGCTTTGGCAACAGCATCGCCGAGCATGATTTCGGCGGCAATGCCAACTACAACTCCCTCCAGGTCAACCTCAACCGGCGTTTCGCCAAGGGCCTTTTCTTTGGGGTGGCCTACACCTTCAGCAAATGTATGGACGTCGGGGATAGCGACGGCAGCTATCAACGCATTGACCAGTACAATCATCTGGCCAACTACGCGCGCTGCGGCTTCAACGTCACCCACAACTTTGCCGCGAACTACGTCTACAATTTCCCGAATGTTCCGCGCGCGATTTCCAATCCGTTGACCAAAGCGATGTTCAATGACTGGCAGATTTCCGGCTTCACGAGCTTTATTTCCGGCCAGCCTGTAGGTGTCGGCTTCAGCATTCCTAACATCGGCAGCCCGCAAATCACCGGCTCTTACACCGAAGGCCCGCGCGTTGCCCTCACCGGCCAGCCGGTCACGACCGGCTCGAGCAATCCCTATGACCGCATCAATCCCGCGGCGTTCACCATTCCGCCGGTCGGCAGCATCGGCTTGGATTCCCCCCGGTATCTCCTCACCGGCCCCGGCGTCAACGACTGGGACATGTCGCTCTTGAAAGGCATCCCCTTGCATGAAAGCGTGACGCTCCAACTTCGCTTTGACGCCTTCAACGTCTTCAATCACACGCAGTTCAGCGGCTACAACGCCACCATCAATTTCACCAGCCGGACGGATCCCACTCCCACCAATTTGCCCTACGATTCCTCCGGCAACTTGGTGAACGCCAAGAACGGATTTGGAGCTATCAGCGCCGTGCGTCCCCCGCGTATCATGCAGCTCGTCGCGCGCTTTGTGTTCTGAATCCTGGTCCGCGGGCGGTAAGAACAAATTCGAACGGTTAGCTCAGGACATCGGTCTTAGCTTAGTGGGGCGACCTCGAAAAACCTTGACAGGCCACGGGAAGACCATCCTGCCGCACTGAAGCACTCGGGCCCTAAACTAAACCGCGGTGACAAAATTTCCATCGAGCGCAACGTAGCCGTACGCCATGCGCGGGGTGTTAAACGCGAAGCCCGGATTGCCGTGACGATCGAGGAGAATAAGCCCTCCGTGGCCATGCGTGCGTTTTGCCAGCAGATGAACGGCCTCTCGCGCGGCGACTTTTGCCGTCGTGACGTCGCAAGAAGTTCTCGCGGAAGAGTCCACGCAAATCTCCGACTGACGCAAGAAATCCACTGCCGCCTTGGCCATCACGATTTTCATGATCGCTTCGCCATAGCCGGTGCAGGACACGCCGCCCGCTTCGGAATCCGCGTAGCATCCGCAACCGATGAGCGGGGAATCACCCACGCGCCCCGGAAGCTTGCAGCAAGTCCCGCCGGTGGAAGTCGCGGCAAACAGGTTTCCTTCCTTATCGAGCGCCACGGCGCCCACGGTTCCTTGTTCGTGTCCGCGATGGTGCTCGGCGGCGTGCTTGTCATTTTTGCACTTAAGCCAAGCCTCTCGCTCCGCTTCGCTGATTAAATCCTCGGGATCGCACAGCGCAATTCCTTGTTCTTTCGCAAATCGTTCCGCGCCCTCTCCAACCACCATCATGTGCGGGCATTTCTCCAGAATTGCTCGAGCCACCCGAATCGGATTCTTCACGCGTTCGAGGGTCGAAGCGGCCCCGGCCCGCAGCGTCGCGCCGTTCATCACCATGGCATCGCATTCCACGCGCCCGTCCAGGTTCAGGTGCGAGCCGTAGCCCGCATCGAAAGCCGGATCATCTTCGAGCACCATGACGGTGGCCTCGATGGCGTCGAGTGCGTGCCCGCCCCTGGAAAGAATGGACCAGCCTCTTCTGAGCGCCCGCTCGCAACCGGACTTGCAGGCGTCTATGGCTTCGTCAGGAATATTCCACGCGCCGCCGTGAACGATCAGCGACGGTTTCATCGGGGGTAGACCGGGAGGTTATTCACGCTCGTGAATAGTCGCAAGCTCCACGACTGCAAACTCTTTTTTGCCCGCTGGGGTGGCGACTTCAATCTCGTCGCCAACTTTCCGGTTTAGCAGCGCCCGGCCAATCGGCGAGTTCGTGGAGATGAGGCCCTTTTCGGCGTCGGCCTCTTCGCTGCTCACGAGCTTGTATTCGACTTTCACGTCGCGAGCAACGTCGAGAACGACGATCCTCGACCCGTACCCCGAGCGGTCCTTCGGAATGTTGTTCAGATTGAGCATCCCGAGGTCGCCCATGCGCTTCTTCAGTTGCGCGATTTTCGCGTTGACGTACGTCTGCCGCTCTTTGGCGAACTTGTATTCGGCATTCTCGGAAAGGTCGCCGTGCGCCCGCGCGACGGCGATTTCCTTGGGAAGCTCGATGTTCAGCTCGTGCGAGAGGTGGTCGATTTCTTCCTGAAGCTTCTTTTTGATTTTTGCCAGCGGATCGGACATGGTCTTCTGCCT
The DNA here is from genome assembly GCA_003224085.1 of Acidobacteriota bacterium. GTDB lineage: Bacteria > Acidobacteriota > Terriglobia > Acidiferrales > UBA7541 > Acidiferrum. The sequence continues at coordinate 67,380 of QHYK01000102.1, forward strand.
GCGACGCTTTGTAAGTTTGTCGCGTGCGGAGTCTTTGCCGCGCCCCGAACCCTTGGAGAGCTCTGAGCTCTTGTGGCGCGAATCCTTGCGCACGGAATCCTTGCGTATTCAAAAATACGGCGGAGTCCGGGAAGCACGGATTGTGCCCTGAACTCCGCGTGCACACCATTATAAATGCGGGGGCGTCGAGGCCACAAGGGGAGTGCAAGAGTAGACGAGCCTATGCCCGCACGGTCGGGCTGCAAGAGGCACTCCAAACGCCGGCAATTCACAAGGGGAGACGTATAACCCTTTAGCGCTCACGGCATACTACTAAAAGATGTGCAAAAAGACATGGATTAGAGGATTCACCCTATTGCGTTGGCCGTGCGGAGGAGCAGAGTAGGGCCATCCTAGTTCTAGGAGGACGGTCACCCTTATGAGTTTATTGGGAGCCTTCCGGGAATCATTGGGAAGTTCGTCCCCAGCCCGCCCAGCTCGACGCCTCCGCAGACCTGACCTCGCAAACGGCCAATCGAGCTCGCGGGGGGCGGGCCGCAGGGAAGACCGCAGCAAGCAAAAGCTTAAGCTATGGCTCTCGCGCGGAGAGGAGCCGATGTTCGGGGAACTCACCTCGACGGAAAACGTGAGTTCTTGCGGCGTACGCGTTCGGACCGAACTATCCTGGAAACCGGGTACCCATGTGTTTGTGAGGCCCTCGAGGGGCAAAGTTTGGACGCGTGCGAGAGTTGCCTACTGCCAGAGGCTGGAACCCAAAACCCATGCGCTGGGGCTGGAGTTTTACAGGGCGGCGCACCGGTACAACGTGACATTTCGCTGCGTCAACTGCGGGAGGCATGAGGCGTCCGCGAACTTTCGTAGCGACCAGCCGGAGCGCCAGGACCAGATTAAGGCGCGAATCTATCGGGTTCAATGTGCCGGATGCGGCTGGAAAGGCGAGGCTTGCGGATTCTCTGCCGTTCGCATATTGCGGTACAAAAGCAGAGAGGCCTAGGGGCGCCGCCAAGGGGAACGCCCCGTTCGTGCTGCCCTGAATGCAAGAAGGCCAACTAGGCAAGGGCTTCGCCCTTGATATCCCTGCGGGATATGGAAGTCAGCAGTCAGGATTCAGAAGCCAGAATGGCAGACGCATAAGCGTTGAGCAAGCGGCTGACTTCTTCCAGTAAAGTTGTCAGACTGCCGGTGTCGCCGTATCCCAGGTCTTGCGCCAGGATCAAGTAATAGCGACTCTCCTCCAGCGAACCCTCGGCCATATTCATATAGCGTGCTTTGTCCGCTTTCCCACGCCGACGAAATCCTTCGGCGATGTTGGCCGGAACCGAGACTGCTGCTCGTCGCATTTGTAGCGCCAAGCCGTAAGTTTCCGTTTTCGGGAAGCCCGCCGTGAACGAGTAGACCGCCAGCACCAACTCGTGCGCTTTGCGCCACACCACAAGGTCCTGAAAAGTCCGCGCCGCAACTCTCGGGGCAGTCATAAACAGAGAGGCGTTCAGTGAGGTATGCTCCAAGTATCTCAGGCCTGGAGGACCCCATGAACGCCTTTTACGAACACCATAAGAATAACATCCGTTTCGCCTACCGTTGCTTCGATCGCATCTTGCTTCATGCCGCGATTCAGCCCTTTCAACAACCAGAGCGTGCCGTCGGCTTTTTCGACTTCTATCGCCAGATCTATCCCGTCAGTCGGCAACTGCTGCGCGACATCTCCACCCAGTATCACAATTGGGTCAAGAACCGCTCCCAGAAATGGCGTGTACCCATTCAAGAAGATCCCCCAGGCCGGCGCGATGACTTTGTGGAGCGCTACTTCCAACGTGCCCAACCCGATCAGGTTGTAGCCATTATCAAAGCACGTGAGCCCGCCACCTACATGACCGCCATCGGGAAAGACGATCGTTGGCATCTCGAGATGAAGCGGCGTTGGGTCGATCAATATAACTTCTATGTCCAGGACTCCCATTGGGGACGAATGTTCGTACGGGTTTGCCCCTATTTCCCTTTCTCCGCCCGTGTCTGTCTCAATCAGCATTACTGGCTGGCCCTGCGCCTACAGGAGCGTGGCATTCGGTTTCGACAGTGTGCTAACGCCTTCTTGCAGTGCTCCGATCCGAAAGCCCTGCAGAAACTAGCGGATTCCCTCACGGCCGACGATCTGATCACCTGTGCACAGAAATGGCTGGCCAGCTTCACTCCCTTTTTCACCGCCGAGGAGAGAGAGCACGCCGGGGTTCAGCACCGACTGTTTTTCGCACAGGTAGAATTCTGTGACAATTTGATCTTCCGTCGTCGCGCTGCCGTCGATGCTCTTGAGCAACGGCTCCTCGACGCCAATCGCAGCATTGGTCAACCCAACAAACTCACCCTGATCTTCGGCCGCCGCATCACTCGCCGTCACGCCGGCAAACTCCAGACCGTGATCGAGGATCTGAATCTACCCAACCCGGTGATCCGCAGCCACTACCGCAAAGGTTTCCTCAAGCAATACGTCCGCGATCGCTTCCTCCTCCGCACCGAATCTGCAACCAACAATATCTCTACCGATTACGGCATCGGCAAGGCGGTGGAGAATCTTCCCGAATTGCGAATGCGGCTTCACGGCATCATCGACCGCTATCTGGAAGTGCAGCAAGATATCTTGGAAACCTTTGTGGACCGCGAGGAACTTCGTCAACTCACCCAGCCCACGCTGCTTCCCAACGGCAGACGCATTCCTGGTCTGAAGCTCGACCAGCCTCGGCAGCTGGCCCTCATGCACTCCCTGGTGCGCTTCTGCTACCTCGCCGCCGAAGGCACCTTCACTACCCGCGACTTATATCCACAGACCCTGCAGGCACTCCAGGTGACACCGGAAGAGTACAAGCTTGGATCCCTCCGTTATGATCTCTGGAAGCTGCGCGCCAAGGGCTTAGTGGAAAAGATTCCTCATTCCCGTCGCTACCGGCTTCTCCCCCACGGCTATCAAATCTGCCTGGTATTCCTCAAGCTCTACGAAAAAATCTATGCGCCGATAACTGCCGGCATTCTGCAGCCCTTCGCTGCGGACCAATCCATTCCCAAAGAAAAGATCACGGCTCTCGATCGTCGATATACTGCCGTGATTGAGGCGCTCGACGACCTCGTCGAGGCTGTCGGTTTGAAAGCAGCCTAAGAAGGCAAGCATTACGAGAACGAAATTCTCGTTTGGGACCCTATAATGGGACTAAGCGAGATGGCGGCTGGATGGGCCGCGAACAGAGGGCAAGTCGGCTCTCTCCCGGTTAATCAACATAGCGCCCAGCCGGGCGGAACTCCCTCATGGTGCAATCTCACGACCCTTGTTGGAGACAGGTTCTAAAAAGAGTTAGTTGTTCCTGCTCTCGCGTGGTTTTTTGCCCTTTTTCTTGGTTGTAACCAACAGAAAATACGCCACTTATATTTAAATACTATTTTATGGTATACTGGTTTTAGTTCTTCGGCACCATGATTCCTGTGCCCGCCACCCAGGTCTCGTCGCTCACCCTCTTCGATACAACGAACGCTTTACGTTTATGCTTTTTCTTTTCTTCCTCTTCCGTGGCTATTGCAGATCCCTGCGTGCACCACAGAAACGCCCTTAACTTATTTTCTTTCATTGCCTTGCGGACTTCTTTGGTCACAACGGCGGGGTGCTAATAGGCCCTCTGCTCCCCCTGCACTCACGCGCCCCCAGCCACAACGCCGCAATTATCCACTTTGTGTTCAATTACTTGCAAGGTGCCCCGCCTGCATTTCTTTTCTTCTTCACGAGTGGGTACCCCCGCGGTCCACGGATTGGGGCCGCCCTGACAGTTGAGGGCGCCGTGTCGTCTATTCCACAGGAGCCAGGAATGGGAACTATGGGACTTGCGTTGCCTTGGAAGGCTAGAATCCTTCTCTCGCTGCGCGAACCTGCTGCGGCTGGCCCGCTGACGCAGGCAGGCAAATGGGGGATCCGAGTGGAACCTTCCGAGCATGTGACTGGCGGCCCATTTGGGGCCGTCGCCGCTGCTGGCGAGGATGCCGCGCTGGCCGCTGCGTGCCAGGCGGGAGACCTGCGCGGCTACGAGCGGCTATACGCGCTGCACGGCGCCAAAATGAAGAACCTCGCACGCAACGTACTGGGCAGCTCCGCGGATGCCGATGACGCGGTGCAAGAAACGTTCCTGAAGGTGCAGCGGAGTATCGCCAGCTTTCGCGGGCAATCGAGTTTCGTCACGTGGACCTACCGGATCCTGATTAACACCTGCTACGACGCTCGGCGCAGCAAGTTGCGGAAGAAAGAGGTAGCAACGGATGACGATTCCGAGCAAACGCCGCGCATCGAGCCACGTGCGCCCGGGGCGCATCCATCGCTGCGCATGGCGCTGGAGCGCGCGCTCGCAAAACTGACGCGGCATCAGCGCGACGTTTTTCTGCTCTACGAAGTGGAGGGCTTCCGGCACGCCGAAATTGCCGGAATGCTCGAGATTACCGAGGCGGCCTCGAAGAATACGCTGTTTCAAGCGAAGAAGAATCTGCGGGAAATGCTGGAGCCTCCGCGAAGCAGTTCGGCGCACTTGCGGTAGGCGAGAACGGAGAAAAAACGCGTTGAATGGGGTGGTGAAGTTTGGTGAACGACGATGAATGTGACTTGTAAGGATCGAGAGCGGATTTTCGAAGACGGCACCGCGGCTGAGTGGGCAGCGTTGGAAGCCCACGCGGCAAGCTGCGCGGCGTGCGCGGAAGAAATTCGCACGTGGAAGTCGCTGAGCGTGGCCGCAAAAGAGCTTCAGGAGTATTCGCCAAGTCCCGGGTTGTGGGCGCGCATTGAGCGCTCGTTTAGAGAAGAGGACGCTCGAAAGACGCAACGCGCAGGACGGAAGAGATGGTTTTCGTTTTTGCCAAACATCTCCTTGGGCTGGCAAACCGCACTGGCAGGCGCTTTGGTATTAATTCTGACCGTTTCCGTGAGTTGGATCCTTGTTATTCGTGACCGCCGGGTCCCATCAGGCAATCAAGATTCATCGCTGCTGAAGAGCGCAGCCCTCAAGGAGGTCGAAAGTACCGAGCGCGCCTACGAGAAAGCCATCGACAAACTAGCCGCGGAGGCCAAGCCGCAACTGGATGACCCGGTGACGCCGCTGATGGCGAATTACCACGAGAAACTGCTGCTGTTGGACAGCGCCATTGATGATTTGCGCGGCCAGGCGGGATTAAATCCCTCGAACGCGCAACTGCGCCGCCAGCTGCTGGCGATGTACCAGGAAAAGCAGCGCACGCTCGAAGAGGTTTTGGAGGCAGGAAAGTAATGAATCAGCCCAGCCGGAATTTTTGCAAAGGAGTGGGATTGCTGTACGCGATGTTTTTTGCCGCGGGGAAACCGGCGCTGGCCGCAAATCCCGGCCAGGAGCAAGTGTCCAGGGATTTTCAAAAAACCGTGACGCTCGGCTCGGGACAGTCGGTGCACATCGAACACAAGTTTGGAGAAGTACGAGTCCGCGGCGAATCGGGACGCGACGTGAAAATCTCCGCCACGATTCGCGTTCAAGCCAGTTCGCACGATGAGGCGCAATCCTTCGCCGACAAGATTCAAATCGAGGTTGACCAAACCGCCGAAGACGTGCGCATCAGGACCATCTATCCTGATGAAGTGAGGCGCTTGTTTCATTTTGGCAAAAACACTTCCTACTCGGTGAACTACGACATCGCGATGCCCTCGGACGCCCCGCTGAATGTGCGAAACAGTTTTGGCAGCACGGAAGCTTCCGGTACCCACGCCAGCGTGGATATTGAGAACCGCCACGGCAGCATTTCCGCTCGTGATGTTGGACCGGCGCGCGTCAACAATTCCTTCGGGGGTATCGAGGTTACTGGTGTGGCCGGGAACACCTCAGTGACGGACACCAACGGTCCCGTCCAAGTGTCCGACGTTAAGGGCGCACTCGAAGTGCGCAACCGCTTCGGCCGCATCACCACGAAAGATATTCAAGGAGCCGCGACCATTAACGGCGGCAATGGAGACGTGACGCTGTCCGGCGCCGCATCGGCAACCGTTACAACCTCTTTTGCGAGCGTGGACGCGCGCAACATCAAGGGCGACCTTACCGTGCACGACAATAACGGCACCGTCGAAATCGCCGCGATTGGCGGAGCCGCGGACGTCACCAACAGTTTTGGAAATGTAACTCTTTCCGATGTCCGCGGACAGGTGGTATGCACCACCAACAACGGTCGTGTGAAAGGAAGTGCCCTCGCGGGCAGCTCCGTCACCATTCATGATTCCTACGGGAACATCGAACTGGACACCATTAGCAACATGCTGGATGCGGGGACGATGAATGGAAGGATCACCGTTCGCGATGCGCGCGGAGCCGTCACTCTCAAGACTTCTTTTGGCGCCATCGACGCCGCAAATATTCCGAAGGGAATCAGGGCAACGAATGGGAATGGAGCCATCACCCTGGCGGACATTGGTGGCGACACCTACGCAAAAACGAGTTCTGGCAGTGTCTTGATCGAGCGCGTGAACGGGAATCTGACCGTGGAAAACAACAACGGCTCGGTGACGGCGCGTAACATCAAGGGCGACGCCAGCGTGAGAACCTCCTTCTCCGGCGTGACCCTGGACGGGATCGGCGGCCGCATCACCGTGGACAATCAGAACGGAGCGATCGCAGTCACGGCCGCGCGCCCTGCAAGCGGCTGCCGCGATATTTCGCTGAAGACCTCTTTCTCGTCCATCCGCGTGCAAGTTCCACAGGGCTTGGGGTACAACCTTAGCGGACACACGTCGTTCGGCAGGATCACTTCCGAGCTGCCGGTGACTTCGACAGGAAACATCGGGGGAGACACGCTGAACGGGACGATTGGTTCCGGCGGCTGCTTGCTTCAGCTCAACAATGCGAACGGAAGCATCGAGATCACCAAAGCGCCTTAATTATGGACACCCGCGCTCGTCACTTTTGGCATCTCGACAGCGCGAAGGGAAGCATCAAGACTAGCAAGCGCCGTAAATTCAGTTGGGAGCGGCTAGTCGTGAAGGATTCTGCGCCCGAGTTTATCTAGTGGCTGCACGCGCGCGGGACAAGGCGAACGCTTTCTTCAGGACGCTCGTCGCCTTTTCCGTCAAATGGAATTTGCCGAGCTCATCTTCCCGCGCAAAGGCCAAATCGGTTACGTCGCTGCCGGCTTGTGGTTCGCCACCAACAACTTCGCAGAGATAGTCGGCAATGACGTAATGGAAACGAGGTTTTTTCTTGTCTTCCGCGGCGGCCCCATCTTGGAAATAGATGCGGTCGAAAAGTTCAATTAACTCCAAAACGCGAACCTCGAGCCCGGTCTCTTCGCGCAATTCACGGCGGACGGCTTCTTCGAGGGTTTCGCCAATCTCGATAGTGCCTCCCGGAATAGACCATTCGCCTAGCAACGGCTCCGTGCCGCGGCGAATGAGCACAGCGCGGCCGCGATCAATAATCACGCCCCCCACGCCCATCACCGGGCGGTTCGGGTATTCTCTGGAAAAGGCCATTCAGCGAGCCCTCGGATTCGCCGCGCTCTGGCGCTGCTCGCCGGCCTCATGAACTTGAGGTGCTGTTGACGACAGCTTCCACGCGCAAAAGCTTGAATTTCCATGCCTCGGTATATAATACGCTGCAGGGTGGCGGGGACGGTCCTGGTGCCGCCACGCATGGCAAAAAAGCTTACGGAGGCTGGACCCGTGATCCGTTGCCCAGAGTGTTCCGCAGAAATTGACGTTGACGAAGACGAAGTCGAGGAAGGCGAGATTCTAAGCTGCCCGGAGTGCGAATCCGAGCTCGAAGTGTCGCAGACGCATCCCGTCCATTTGAACGTGATCTCCGATGATTTGGATGAAGAGGAAGAGGAGGAAGAAGAAGAGGAGACCGAGATGGGCGAGGATGGCGATTACTCGGACGAGGAAGAAGAGGAATACGAAGAAGAAGACGAGGAATGAAGGGCCAATTCCCGGCTCCTGGCATCCCTGCTGCACGCCCCGCCATCGAATTCAAGAGGAACATCCCGCGATGAATCAACTTGCAGGAACGCTGCTCGTTTGTCCGAGTGTGCTGCTGCTCACGCTGGCGGCCCTTCCAGCGAAGGCACTGGGAGGGGCACCAAACTCCGCCATTTCCGTGCAGGATTCTTCGTCGAAAGCGGAGAAACCGGGCAAGAAAAAATACAGCCACGCGAATGATTTCCTGATCCGGGGAACGGTCTTCAACGAAAAGGCGTTTGCGTTTCCCGGCGTTGACGTGCGCTTCCGCAAGGTGGGGGAAAAGAAGTTCAAGTGGGAAACCTATACGAACTCGCGAGGCGAATTCGCGCAGCGTGTTCCAGAAGGTTCGAATTATGAGGTTCTGGTTCACATGAAGGGATTTTCCGATCAGACGCGCACCATCGAGGCGATGGGCGGAGGAAACGAAGAAAACGTGGCGTTTCGCATGCAGCCAATCGCGGGAGACAAGAAATGAAGCATGGACGACGCATGTTTTTCTTCGTGACATTGATGGCGCTCTTGCCGATCGCGGCGGGCGCCCAGGACAAGAAGCACGAAGCGCAGCTGCGGACGGTACGCGGCGTGGTGACCGACAAATCCGACAACCCCCTTTCCGGCAGCGTAGTTTTCTTGAAGAACATGCGGACCAACTCCGTCCGAAGCAGCTATACGGATGACACGGGAAGCTACCGTTTCAGCGGACTCGACCCGAACGCGGACTACGAGCTGCACGCAGAAAAAGACAATGCGAAATCTACCATACGCACGGTGTCGAGTTTCGACTCCCGCAAAGACATCGTCCTAAATCTCAAGGTGGACAAGAAGAAAGGCTGAATTCATCGAGCCCATTTATGCTAGTCCATTTCCGTGCTCATGCCTGATGCCTGATTCATCGAGACAACAACATCTTTGCAAGCGCGAAGAAACCCTTTCTGCCGCCGGGGAATCCAACGCGGGAACGAGAATTTTCTGGAAACTCCGCATTTCATCCTTGCTGCGATTGGCTGTCCCGGGAGGTAATCGACATCGATGATGGGAAACGGAAATGGCAGGGCAAAGTATGTCTTGAGGACCCTGATGGTGATGGCGCTTCTCGCGGGACCGGCGTTAGCGCAACAACCTGGGGCTCAGCCCTCCGGACCTGCCCCGGAGAAAACGCCGTTCAACGATCCACAAAGCAATTCGGAAAAGAAAAAGATCGAGACTCCCGGCGACAAGGGCAATAAGAGCCAGGATCGACAGACTGACGCCAGCGGTACTTCCAAGGACCGCCTTTTTTTCACGCTGCCAAATTTTCTCACGCTGGAAAACGCAAACCAAGTTCCGCCGCTCACGGCCGGACAAAAGTTCAAGGTCGTGGCGCGGAGTTCGTTCGATTACGTTCAATACCCGTGGTATGGATTCCTGGCGGGAATTGGCCAGGCAGAAAACAGCGAGGCCGGCTACGGCCAGGGCGCGCAAGGCTACGGGAAGCGCTTCGGAGCTGCGGCTGCGGATGGGACCATAGAGAACTTCATGACCAGCGCGGTCCTGCCATCTCTGCTGCGTCAGGATCCGCGATTCTTTCAATCCGGCCACGGCGGCTTTCGTCGCCGCACCTGGTATGCGCTCACCCGCATCCTCGTGACACGCGGCGACAATGGAAAATCCCAATTCAACTATTCCGAGGTCTTCGGAAGCGCGTTTTCGGCGGCCGTTTCCACCTATAGTTACCACCCTCACGCGGACAGGAGGGTTGGAAACACAGCAAAAGTTTGGGGAACACAAGTCGGATATGACTCGCTGACGTATGTAGTGAAGGAGTTCTGGCCCGACATTCGGCGCAAACTGCGGAAGAAAAAGGAATAGAGTCTCTTCGTTGCTACTCCATCAGCCGCGGGAGCGCGCCAGGCTGCAGAACGCTATTGACGGTCGTCGCGCGATTGCTCTGCAAGAGAATTTCCGAGTGGACCTGCGTTTTGAAGCCATCCTTTGAGAACGTCGCGGAATAGGCAGCGATGGGGAGGTCCACAATGCTAAACGAACCATCGGATTTTGTTTTCGTCTCTTGCTCCAGTCCCGTAGCTCGCCGTAAAACAGGTCCCCAGAGGGCCATTTTCAGCCTGATTTCGAGCCCAAGTAGGACTTTATAAGCTATTGTATTTTTGTGGTTTATTTCATGTAAAGCATAATATGCTTGTATTGGCACGGCACAATATACTTGCATAGACACAGCATAATATGCTTGTAACGGCACAGCATCATTTGCTTGTAATGACCCGAACGATGGTGAGAGTTTATGGCGAGTCCGACCGCGCGCGTGGGCGACAGCACGCCCTGGTACGCGTCGTTCTGGGAATTCTGCGCACGCTACAGCGCCGAACGGTTCGGCGATGAATGGCACCTGTCCGCCGAGGAAGTCGCTCTGGCTGCACGGCGAAAGACAGTCGTCCCCGAGCAGATCGTGGTGTGCAGCCCGAAGGGCACCAATCACCTGATCAACCTCTTGCACGGCACGTCGCTCTATGACCTGAAGGTGCCGGGGATGCCACCCGCGGAGAATCTCGTGATGAGGGACGGGCTGCGTCTGTGCTCAACGGCGGCGTCGCTGGTGGGAGTGGGAGAGATCTTCTTCGCCCGGAATCCGGTTGAGTCGCCGGTGGTGCTGGCGCCCTCGCCGACGAATCGGACCTTCCACGGCTCCTGCTCGACGGCGGCTACTCGACAAAGACGGGTTATCTCGGCGGGGCATTCCGCCGCATCGGGCGCGCCGAACCGGCGGACGAGATTGTCCGCGCGATGAAGCGCGCCGGATATGACGTGCGTGAAAGCGATCCGTTCGAAGCGGGCCAGACGTTTGGCAGGCCGCGGGCGAAGGCCGCACCGATCGTGGGCCGCCTGGAGATGATGTGGCAGGCGACGCGCGAGACAGTCATCAAGAATTTCCCGAAAGCGCCGGGGTTGCCGGAGGACAAGAACGCGTATCTGCGGAACGTCGATGAAATCTACCAGAGCGACGCCTACCACTCGCTGTCGATCGAAGGCTACTCGGTCACGCCGGATCTAATCGAAAAGGTCCGCCAGGGCGGGTGGAACCCGGAATTCAGACCCCACTGATTCCACGTAACTTACTCATTCTACTAAAAGAGAAAAACGCCAAAAACACTGGATTCGCCCAACTGAGGTACACGCCGGGTACACGGTGGCCTCGGGGGTCACTTCAAAACCGGTGGTTCCTGAAGTCTCGCGCAGGGCTCCTCACGTGGAACGTGCCACGCTTAAGGTTGTCCCCAGTTCTGCGTCAAGGCCGCACCAAGCCTTCTGGCAGCTAGATATTCAGGTCTCGTATCTGCTCGCCATAAGTAAGCTCATAGGCACGCAAGTGCCCCAGATCGTCGGCGATAGTGAGCAACGAGCCATCGAATCGAACGCTGGGATTGCATCTTCCCTCGATTCCTATTTCGATTCGGAGGACCGGTTTCGCACCTTTGGCATAACTATAGACCAGGATGCGCTCCGCCGCTTGCGATGCAACGCAAAGAGCCAACCAATTAGTGGTAACAACGGGATCGGCTACGACCTGTTCATCCACAAGAGTCAAGAATTCGTTCCAGCTGCCATTGGTTTTTCTAAAGAGGATCTGAGAAGTCGAAGTACTCTGAGTTTCACTGCCGGTCGCTGCTTGAGGATCGGGAACGGCAGAACAATCGAGAACTCCACTTTCGGAACAAGAAGCCAGTCGAAACTCTCTAACTGTTTCGAACGGTCTTGAGAAAGGCAGAAGAGTCTTGCTCTTAAGCCGCAGTTGCGGCAGCTGATACTCCCAAAGCCAGAGGTTTTTGTCCTTATTCGTGACGAAATCCAATTTGGCCGAAGCAAGTGTGAGAGGGCCGACGGAATGGCCCAGATCAGGTAGTCGCCACAAGGCATCAAACCGCTGTGACGTGGTATCGATTGCATACAAGTCTTGACCACAGACGACGTACCAGGTGGCACCATCGAAGCTTGCCGCAAAATGGCTGATCTCAGCATGACACCACGGCGTAGCTTTGCGAGATAAGACATCCACCCTCGCAAGAGACCACACGGCACCCCGACGGGCCATTGTGATGATCCTGCTGCCGTTTTCCGAAACGACTACGCGATCTGCAGGTTCGTCAAAATGGGCTATCGTTCGACCTTCCCTCGTAATTAGCTTTAGACCCACTTCCCCCATTGCAACCAGACAACTTCCACTTGGAAGCAGCACAGCGTCTGATATCTGCGTCGAGCCTCGATCGTTTGCAGCGATGAAGTATCGTCGTGGCGTCCCCAAATCATTGAGTTCAACCTTTCTACCGTGGGATCGCGGCGGAATGTCTGCACGCAGAGCTCCGTCACCGGAGTAGTCGATGAGCTGGCGTATAGGAATGGGCCCAAGCGAATGCAGGCCCTGTCCGGCATCGCGCAAAGCGGCCCGTGCCGCGAGCCGCGCCAAGGTTTGTGCCTGGGGCGACTTGGGTTCCTTGCGGAGTGTCTCAGCGAATTCCATTCTGGCGGGAGCCTCTTCCACAGAGTCACTCTGCAATAGCTCAAGAGCTTGCGGCCAGAACTGGCGATATCCATCCTGAACCACGCTAATGAGTCGGGCCAAAGATCGCGCTCCCGGTCGACCGCCGATCTCTGCTGCTCGCCTCATCCATTCGACAGCAATAGACCTCTCGGACTCTAGGGGCCAGAGAACGTCAACCGCGACTGCCACGTTCCCTGCGTCCGCTAGCGATTGCGCCCAAAACTTTCGCAGCTCGGCAGCGGCCGGATGGCGCGACTTCTCCAGTCGCAAGACCGCTCCGTGAAATGCTCCTGCCTTCCGTGCGACTTGGATAGCTCTTTCCTTTTCTCCAGCTACAAACCATTGCCGAACGATTATTTCGGGAGCTAGCTCCCGAGCCTCAGCGATTTCGGCAGCCTCGCGCAATCTACCGTTACGTTCTAAGAAAGCGACCGCTTCTTCGTTTGCTCGCAACAGTTCAGCAAGAACGAACGCCGCCTCGCCAATCCGGCCTTGAGCTTCCAATCTTTTGAACGTCGACCTATAGAGTTGATGGAGATGGGAATACAGGGACTGACCTAACACCATTGCCGAACTGGGGCGGCGGCCAAATGGGTTGAGCCGCAGATTCTGTCTGACTCCCGGCAGCCCAAGAGTCATTCTCAAAATAGGAGAATCGGAAATAGAAGACAGGGGAATCGCGTGTCTCAGCGCTTCATCCATGTCGCCCTGTTCGAACAATTGCATCACTCGACTCAAGTAGCGTCCCTGTCTCCAGCCAAGAACACGCGCGAGTCGTGTCACCATGACGAACTTGTTGAATGCCGAGGCCAGCCACAGTGAGAGTTTTGACGGTGCTCGCGTGGCAAAAACGCTTTGTTGCGACCCAGTGAGGCTTTGAGCTTCATAAGCGTTTCGAGGCCAAAGACTTCTCAAGCCCCTTACTAAGCCCTGGGCAGCACCCGCTATGCTCCGAAATGAAAAACTACGCAGCCAGCCAAACCTATTCCGTTTGTTCGATTCGGGCTCACCTTTCAATCGCGCCAGCAGGCTTTTTAGTTCCAGCGGAGCCTCAGGGATACGCCCGAGTGTCTCGCGGATATTGGGCAGCTCAAGTGGCTTCGCGACGATCGGTCCAAACGGCTCGGTACCCAGGGAAGCCCCTTGAACAAACTTCAATCCCTCTGTATCAAGCCATCTGTGAGCGGCCTCTCGGCTCTCATCGGTCAATAGTTCCGTTGATATGCTCCCTCCCGCAGAGAGGACCAGAGTTCCAAAGGGTTGATTAATAGAGCTGATTTCTTTTTCTTTCAGTGGCACGCCTGTGAGGAATCCTTTGCCTCGGATCAAAGCCAGGCCGATTGTTTCGCCGGCGAACACTTGCACTGCTCTCGGAAGAACCAGTACAAACCCCTCCTTGACTCGATACACCCGAGCGTTTGGTTCCCATGCCGACAGAATTCGGCGAATGCCTTCGCGTTCCGTCGTAATGTTAAATGCGAAGAAAAAACCATCGGCGGAAACTCTGCCGCGATGAACAACCGACCATGGCTTTGCGCTAGTCATTTCGATCCTCGTTCAGGTAGCGGCAAAGACTTTGCGCCAGAGGGAGCGAGTAGACGGTGACGTCACCTTTTGTCGTCGAGTACGCAATCCAAGGCTTGGCCTGGGAAACAGTCAAATGTGCAATAGAATCACGGCTCTCAAAAAGAGTCCGTTCCCAGTCCGGACCTTTTAACGTGACCACGTGCCTATCCTCTCTGAGCGAAATGAGAGCCTGGGCGTAATTCGGCTCCTGAATGACGCCCACGATTTCTTGCGTCTGTTCTGCTTCGATCTCGCTACTTCGGGTCTGTCCGGAGACTACTAACCAACGGGATGGACTTTTCTGGATGGCCAACAAACAAAACGGAGGTTGAACGTGCGCGCCGAATCCAAAGAATGCTTGTTCGACACCATCGGCTCCACTCAATACCACGCCCCGAAACGGTTCGCGCCCCATGGACGTGTACTCAACCGTGTTCCTTGCCTTGTTCACACTGACATATGCGGGAATCCCTTCCCGGCTCGTGAGAGCCAGCACGCCGGATTGTTCGAGCAGAGCCACCGGCTCATCCGCCTCAGGCTTGAGGCGAAACAGATTCCCGGAAGCATCCAAGACAAACAGGCTGGACTTGTCGCCCTGTGGCACAGGAGGCCGGACACAGGGGAAGAGGAGCCCCTGGTCGGTTTCCCGTGGCCAGGCAAATTGGTCAAGGCGAAGAAAGTAGTGGCCCGCCGGAGGGTAACTTTCCTTCCCAACGTAGGATATTCGAAGTGAAATCTCTTCCACCGACACAATGATCGTCGAGCGGCCCAGGCGATTCGCGGCTACAATTCTTCCAATGTTTCCCAACGCAAGCTGCTTCGCGTTCCCAGGCGTGTCCCAAGGCGAGTTCGGCACTGGGAAGGACATTAGGGTGCCGTCGCCAGTTGTGGCAAACAAACGTCTACCGCCAAGTGCAAAAATGAGCCCGGACGAACTCGCCATCGTAGGGAGTTTGCGAGGGATGCTAACTCTAACTTGATAAGGATCTCGAAGTAGCCGGGCGCACACACCGTTGTCGGGTAGGTCCAACAGAATCCTTCTTGGCCGACCCTTCCGACGCTGGATTTCAACTGAGACTTGTCGTACTTGCGGTTCAAGAACATCCTCTACCTTCACGCGGGAAACGACATGATGTGGCGAGATTTGGTGAAGTCTTTCACCCCCAACAAGCCAAATCTCCTCTGGTCGATTTGTCTCCAGCGAAAGGTTAATCCAATCGCTCAACATGGAATCAGATACGTTCGCGGAGGTTCTTGCGCGCAGCAACTCGATCATTTCTGATTCACTTGCACCGTGCAGGAATGGCAGTCCCGGATTCTGTAAGGTTCTCCATGCGAAATTGGCGCGGGCACGGTCAGCGCGTCGAATGAGCACAACCAGGATTGCAAGGTGTGCCAAACGAGGTGAGCCAAGCTGGTCCGGTCCGGAGTCAAACAGAACAACCGACCCAAGGCCGTGTGCGCGGTCACGTTTTGCCGTTTTCAAGAAAAGATGCTCGTGCATTGTTGCACGGCGTTCGAATTCCTCTGGAATTTCGTCGGCAAGTAACCAATCTGAGGCAATCAACCGTTCATAGCTTCCTCGGTTTACCAATCCATCGAAGCCATCCGGATCATCGTCGCCTGGCACATCTTCTAAGTGCAAAGGGTCAATAGCCGCCGCGATCCTCTGGACCAGAGGACCTATCGCCAAACTCAACTCATTGGGAAAGACGCTGAGTTGCTTGGACCAAGGAGCCAGCGATGCCGGTAGAGAAATCATGTTTTGGTAAGAAGCCAGGACCTCAGCACGTCTCGGGAGAGCTCTCTTGCCTGCGACAGCGAAACGACAGTATTCCTTGTTTCGATAAACGCCAGTGGCGGTGGAAAAGGGCTCTGCTCAACTAATGCCTGTTGAAAAAGGTCTGCAGGAACGTTAGGTTCGCGATTTGTTGGCAAGAGGAGATGGGGCGCACGATCGTCCGAGCCCAAGTAGCTTACTCCGTCCACCCACGGAAGTGATTCCGCTTCGCCAAGAAGAACGATTGCGTCCGAGGTGGCAACGCCCTTCAAGCTTGTCCACTTCGTTTGGTCGGACGCTAGGAGCTTCCTGGCCAGTTCCTTTGCTGTTTCACCTGAGGCCACGACTGCGACCGGTACGCGAGGCTCTCCGCGAAAATGCCAGGTGATCTGAAGAGAATTCGACTTCAATTGGCTACCTCATTGGGCGGCTTGAGATGCGCCACTATTCGAGTTCGCGCTTCGCTCAGGTTGGGGGGCATAGCTTCCGCAGTGAAGGAAGCATCTATCTCGCGCACAACGCCTTCTAGCTTGAGCCTCCAACTCTGTGCTGTCTCTCCATCCCCATCTGGCGGTGTTGCAAGCAGCTCATTTGCAGACAGGACGAGTCGTCTCGCCCGGACGAGCGGGCCTGCGGATGCGTCCTCTGCTGCTGCGGGCAGCGTCACGTTCTCAGTGTGGCGAAGCAAATCGCGAAGGCTTTCTCTAGCAATTTCCTGCTGCTCCTGTGTCGGAACGACATAGATCAAAGGCCACAAATCGGCGTCGCTGGGCTTCGAACGACCGGCTACTACTGCAGCAGCGGCAATTAGGCTCTGCGCCTTGACAACTCTACGGTCCGAAAGAACGATGCCGGCCCTTCTCAAGATTCGCAGCAAGTGAGCCAATTGTGGTCGGACTGAGCTGAGATCGGCGTTTTGAGCAATCTCGGCTAGTACATCTATGTCGTTCATGGATGCAAGTTCTGAGAACTGTGAATGATCGAGTTTCCAACCGCTATCCAACAAAGTTTCAAGTTGTGGGTCTTCAATTGTTTCAACGAAAACGCGGACGAGGAAGCGGTCAGCAAAGGCAGCTAGCGACTCATCCGTTGGCAAGCTATTTGAGGCTCCCACACAGATTCGCAAGGGGCACTTCAACTGCGTGTGTCCGCGGCGAAAGACCCGCTCGTTCAAGATACCCAGAAGCGTATTGAGAATCGCCGAAGACCCTTGAAAGATTTCATCCAAGAAGGCGATCTCAGCCTCAGGCAGCATTCCGCTAACGTCTGTTTCCACAGTACCCTCGCGCAATTTGCGAAGGTCTACGGGGCCAAAGATCTCGCTGGGCTCTGTAAATCTGCCTAGCAGGTACTCAAAATACCGTCCCCCAGTGGCTTGGGCGATCCGCCGCACCGCAACGCTTTTTGCTGTTCCCGGAGGCCCAATTACCAGCAAGTGCTCGCGTGCCACTGCACTGAGCGCAACTAGCTCTACAAGAGGCTCTCGGTCAACAAGTCCACGAGAGGCGGCTGTGACCGCGGAACGCAGTTTGAATGAGGCTTCTGAAGGGTTGAGGGTCATTCAAATAATCTAATCCAACACGGCCGTTCAGGCGAGGGAATGGATGGTCAGGGTCAGTATCCCTTGAACACCGCATAATGGTCGCCCGCGTTTCACTCGCTTGGCAAAATCAGGTCCATCAGCCTATATGACAAAGAGTTTCATGTTGCTTGCACAAAATAGCCGAGCGTCATCCGACAGCCGCATGTCCTCGCTCCCTTGTGTCCAAAATTGCCGCGCTGCGTCGCGAGCGCACTCCCAAACATCCAACGTATTCGCAGTGGCGTGCGGCAGGACAAACTCGCGCGGTGGTACTTGCCCATCGCCCGCGGGCGCATACAGCATTGAGACTTGGTCGAATGCCGGAGCTAGACGCAGACGAGACCCTTCTGCAAAGAACAGTATGTTGTACTGATGTCGATCCGTATTTGCTATGAGTGCTCCAAACGCATCAAGCCAGGAAAGCCGCCGGGCATCTTCAACACTCAAACGCGCTGCCTCTTTGAGTGTAACAGCCGCGTCCGCCCACGAGTCCGCGAGATTGTCGTGAGCAGACGCAAGACTTATGACTGCAGCCCTCCCGCGCACCCCGAGGCGATCAAATCGCTCACTCTCCAGAAACCAATAATCAGGCGTTTCGATGACGTTTGTATTCGCGGTCGGGATGCCATGGGACGCTGCAACGTGCAACGCAATTCCTTCTAGGATCAGCAGATCGCACCAACGCCTAGCGGCCATATCCCCGACCCCTCCGCGGCCAGCGAATTTGACGAGCATATGCTGGTTGCCAATTAGCGCGCCGAATTTCGGTCGTTCTCCTCCTGCCGAAGAACCCGGCGGATGACCTGCGATGGTTGCCTGTGCAAGAGCCGGGTAATCATCGCGGCTTTTGGAAACGAGCTTAATGCCCTGCCATCGAGCGAATGATTCTTCGCCTACAATCAAATTGCCCGGTAAGTCCTCTCCCCGTCGGGACATCGCGAGCAAAATGTGATGGTCAGACCAGTCGGATAATATCGGCGGTAGCCTGAGATCGGCATGGACGGCTGCGAAGTGTCGGCCCAAGAAGCCTGAAGGACGAGCGTCAGCTAATTCTGCAGGAAGCCCATCCGCGACCGTGCCTATCGGCATCCAGGCCGTCTGATGAGCGGCAAGTGTAATGAGTTCTCCCGCAGAGGCTGCTGAGCCAGATTCGCTTATACGGAATAGCGGAAACCGTGGACCTTCCAGATTTGGCCATGTCTGACGCAAGCCGTATTGCGTCGCCCTGCCTCGACCAATCCGTAGGACCTCCGGTCCAGCTTCTCTCACCATGCGCATAAGCGTGGATGGCGACACCCCCAGTCGCTCCCGGAGGTCAGGGGCTGACAATACGCCACGGTCCAGTTGGGCAATAATATCGCTAGCCATGAAACGATTATACACCATGATTTCTTCTGCCTTCTTATTTGTTTTAATGGATTTAGATCTAGGCGCGAGACGATTAGTGAAATGATTTATGAAACGATTCGTGACACGATTTATGAAACGATTCGTGAAACGATTCTACGATGATCAATGCCTTGGAGTGCCAGCGTAATCGTGCGCTCGTTGGCAATGCATAAACTTTGACGCCCTCTGCCGGGAATCGAGAACAAACAGGATATGATTCTGCCTCAGAAGTATTCACGACCGTCTGGGTATACATACCCAGACGGGTCGAACAAGAGAACACGCATACACGCCTGGGTATATATACCCAGGCGTGTATCCTTCAACTTCAATGACCTCCAAATGCCAAAGTCCAAAATCAATTTCGAACTTTTAACCTGGTTCTTCGAGAGCAATCCAGATCGGGTCTTTGCGCCAGCCGACTTGGAACTCCTTTTCATCCAACAGGCCAGTGAATGGAATCTACCGCAGAGTATGAGATCACAGGCATTCGTTCAGATGTTACTCAACCGTACCAAACTCAAAGAAGTCCGGCTTCGCTCACGTTACTACGCTTCGCTTGTCCGATACGTCTGGGAAGGCAAAGCGTCTCCAATGGCCGTCGCCATCTCGATAAAAAAAAGACGGCGCGTTCTTTTCTCACGCGTCCGCTATGTGGATTCACGGTCTGAGCGAGGATCACACGAGTATTTTCATAAACAAAGAGCAATCCGAAAAACCTAAAAACTCAGGTCAGCTCTCGCAAGAAGCCATTGACCGTGCCTTTCAGAATCAACAGAGGCGCTCAAAACTGGCCTACAAATACCAAGATGTAATAATCACGGTATTGAGCGGAAAAAACACGGGCCGCGCAGGCGTGGTGCTCGTAACCGCCCCCTCAGGCCATAAAGTGGAAGTCAGCTCACTGGAGAGAACTCTCATTGATATAACCGTTCGGCCGGGATATTCCGGTGGGGTTTCGAGCGTCCTCCAAGCATTTAGATTGGCGCAAAACCGAGTATCAGTCGACGAGTTGCTTGCTCTCTTGAGGAGGTTCGACTACACCTACCCTTACCATCAATCAATCGGATTTTATCTTAAAAGGGCTGGGTACGCCGAAGCTAACCAAGTGCTCGCTAGAGCCGATGGTGTAAAGTTTGATTTTCATCTCTGCCACGGCCTAAAGAATCCAGCATTCGATCCAGACTGGAGGGTATTCTTCCCGCGAACACTAAAGTAACTGTCCACCGTTGGCAACTCCAACTCAGAAAACGAGAGTTGAGGAACAGTAAAAGCATTTTTCGTCAACAATCGACTGGCCTTCGCTGTTCCATTTCAGTCCTCTCCTGACTTAAGTGCGCGCTCGGTGACTTTCGTCTCGAAAACGATCGGCGGCTTCAACTTGGAAACTAGGACATCCCAAATATCGTTCCGTACCACTAGGTCGCAGCCTCTGAGTTTGGATGCACTCTCATCGAGGTCTTTGCCTACGCTTGTTTTGCTTCTTCGCTATAGCGGACTACGAATACGAGATGCGGCTACGCTCAGTCGAAACCGCATTCAGGGGGACAAACTTTTCTTGTACACGGCAAAGACAGGAACGCCGGTCTATTGCCCGCTACCGCCCGTTGTCATCGAAGCACTGGATGCGATTCCTGAAAGCGCATATTTTTTCTGGACGGGACTCTCGACTCCCAAAACCGCAGCGGGAATCTGGCAAGAGAGTCTGAATCGGCTCTTTGTATTGGCCGGTATTCCTGACGGTCACGCACACCGCTTTCGGGATACCTTCTCGGTTGAGCTGTTACTTGCTGGCGTACCCATCGAGCGCGTGTCAATTATTTTGGGCCATCAGAGCGTGCGAATTACGGAGAAGCACTACGCGCCTTGGGTTCGTGCGCGTCAGGAGCAGTTGGAGGCCTATGTTCGTCGCACCTGGGAAGCTCCTGAACCGCAACGAAGGGTACACGGCGGGTACACGAAAAAACGCACGCGTGTAATTCCTTTCAAATCAAGAAGAAAGAATGGTGCCGGCGGGGGGAATCGAACCCACGGCCTAGGGATTATGAGACCCTCGCTCTGCCACTGAGCTACGCCGGCCAAAAATAATAGCAATATCTAATGCTATGGAGTGGCCGTGAGTTGTGTCAAGGCATTCCGCGAGGGCGATTTGTTTGCTCGGGCGAACATCAAAGCTCGTTGCCTAGGTGAATGAAGACGGGAAGAAACGGGCACTGGGGCACTGGGCGTGCACTGGACAAAGCCGACGTCTTCATAGAGGTGAAAGTACCACGAAGGGATAGCCTAAGGGTACTAAACTAGTTAGTACTGTCGTACTGTTGCTCTCGCCAGTCGATAAAACTATGCTAGGGGCGATCGGAACCGCGACCCAGCCGGTCGCAAGGCGAATGCCTAGCGAAAGCATCAGGCTGAGTAGGGTGTATCGATAAAAAACAAGCTCACACTGTGAGCTGCTTGACATTGGTGTACAAAGATATAGGATGCCTCCCAAGTTGTTTTCCACTTTGGAGGCACAATGTCACGCAAACTCTCAGTCATTTTGCTAGCGATGTTGGCGTTGGTCGGAGCAATGAGCTTGAAGACGGTGGTCGTCGCCCACGGTAACGGCTCTGTGATCATGGCAAACGGAGGAGCACCTCAGCCTCCAGTACCCTGGAAGTAGCTCAACGCGGTCGAGGTAAGGCAAGAACTAGCACCTCGCCGGTTGATCAGGGGGCCATGAAGAGGAAGAGATGCCTGGTCCCCTCGAATATTGTATCTGGCTCGTTTGCACTCTCCTTGAGGGTGCAGTGGTTGTGTGTGCGGTCAAGAGCCAATCCTTCCGGCGATACATCTTCCTCAACCTCTACATGGGTTTGTCGTTTCTAGTTAGCGTTAGCCGCTACCATGTGCTGAATCACTATGGGATGGCGTCGAACGAGTATGTCTATTTCTACTACTACTCCGACACGCTGCTCACCATTGGCCTCTATTTCGCTCTTCTGAACCTGTATAGCCTCGTTTTTGACGAGATGCAGGTAGAGGGTTACCTCCGTCTCGGCGCTGTCGTGCTGCTCGGAGGCACGGCGTGGTTTTCTTATGCCGTGGTGCAGCAATCTTCTCATCGGATTCTGACGCATTTCGCCTACGAACTCTCGCAGAACCTTTATTTTGTTGGTCTTGTGCTGACGTATGCGCTTTGGGGCGCCATTCTCAAGCTGCGGGAAACACGAGCACGCCTGATCCAACTGGTCCTGGCGCTGGGAGTCTACTTTAGTGCCTTTGCGGCGAACTATGCGCTGCAAAATCTTTATTTCAAGGCGGGCGTTCTGCGTTTTGTGACGCCCCTTTTGGGATGCATCTTGCCCGCAGCGTGGGCGTATTGTTTCCTCCGTGTGAGTGAAGAGGACAGGCTGGTGCCTTCCCGTCTGGCGGCGGTGCCTCGATGATGGCCGCGATCATTTTGGTCTGCTCGGCGGTTTTCTTCCTGCAGTTCTTCGTTTGGTACTGCCGTTCGATCATTGCGGTTTCCGCAAAGCAGCCGCTGTCTCCCGAAGTTCAGGACGTAACAGGTATTCAGAGAGTGGCCTCGGGCACGGACTTCAACCGAGTGATGCAACTGCTGCAGCTGTGCCCGGAGCGGCCGGAAGACCGGCAAGGGATTCAAGCGATCGGAGCTTATTTCCGCATGCTGAGTTTTGTGGATGCTACCGTCGCTCGACTGGTTCCCTCGATGAAGTCCTGGACGGACGCGGAACGAGGACATTGCACCTATTTCGCGGCCATCGCTTTGGAGCGGCGCATTTCGTTTAGCCGAGACATGCTCGCTCAGCAGATGGACGCCTGAGCCCTTCTACGGCGCTTCGCTCACCTCTTTCCCTCCGGTATCTCTTTCGAAACAGGCCTGCCCGATTTGGTGCTTGACTTTTTCGGGGGCGTGCTATTCTGCGCAGGCTCTCTCCTCACCGGAGCGGAAGCGTCCGCAGCGCAAAACTCACGGTGACAAAAATATGCTCGCAGTGTGGCGCGGTATTGCCGGCTGGAGACCGCGTCTGCCAGTTCTGTAATTCTTCTTTTTCCGTTGGCTTTTCGGCGATTGAGGAGCCCTCGGACATCTCCTCGCTTGGAATCCGCCCGCGAAACGCAGAGGCAGAAAACCTGGGAATGGGCAGGTGTGAATCCCGCGTTGAATCCTCCAGAGAGGCAATGCAAGAGGGTGCGTGGCGCGGAGAATTGGCGGAGCGCGTCAACGCCTATCGCACGCGGAGGAAAAAATTCTCGACAAACGATAGGCAGACGTACTTTTCCTTCGAAGAATCTGTTGGTGAAACACAAGCCAGGACCTCGATTGCCATCGAAGAACAACCGGCCAGCAAAGAGGAGTTTTCTTTCACGCTCGCGGTAGGGAGATTTCCGAAGGCAAAGACTGGCGAGGAATTGCCGGTAGAAATTGATGTTTCGGGGCGGCCAGACGCAAACTCTCATTCACTGGCAAAACCCGGTGAGGGCCAGGCCTGCTCAGGGCAAGGCCTTTATCCGGTCGCTTCGATCGAGGACCGCCGGCTTGCTGCGCTCGTCGACTTTTTTTGTCTGCTGTTTGCTTATGGCGGATTTCTGGGGCTTTTCGGCTCGCTGGGAGGGCACTTCACGCTCAGCAAACTGAGTGTTGCCGTCTGCGGAATGACTTTTGCCGTTTTTTATCTTCAGTACTTCGCGCTTTTCACCATCTTTGGCGGAACCACACCCGGGATGATGCTGCGCGGGCTGCAAGTGGTGAGTTTTTCCGGCGAGCCGCCGACTTCAAGACAAATGTTGTTGCGAAGCGTGGGTTACGCGCTCTCCGCGGGGACATTTTTCCTGGGGTTTCTGTGGGCGATGTGGGATTCCGACGAACTCACCTGGCACGACCGCCTCTCTCGCACCTATTTGAGCGTGGAGCAGGCGCTGCCGGAACTGGAAGGTTCCGAAGCAGCTCGCAGCCGCTGACCTTTTGATCAAGAGGGAATTGAAGCGAGGTGAGACTCGCGAGCGATGCGCACGATCGCTTCGAGACTTCTTTCCACGTCAGCCGCGGTTGTGGCCCAGGAACAGACACTGATGCGCATGGCCGCCTTGCCCTGCCACACGGTTCCCCCGCACCAGCAAGTTCCATCTTCCTGAATGCGCCGGATGACTTCCCTGGTTACCTCGGGAGCGCCGAAGGAAACCAGGACCTGATTGACGACTACGTCGCTCAATACTTCGAAGCCTGCGCTTCTTAATCCTTTAGCAAATTGCTGAGCGTGGGCACAGGTTCTTTCGACGAGGTCACGCAGCCCCGTTCTGCCGAGGGATTTCAGCGTGGCCCAAAGCTCGATGCCCCGGGCTCTTCGGGATGCCTCTGGTGTGTGATGCATGGGCTCGCGGTGGGCACCGGGTTCGAGGTAAGCGGCGGCCATCCCGAGAGAGGCGCGGAGTGCGGTGCCGTCTCTGGCAAGGACCACTCCGCAGTCATACCCGGCGTTTGGCCACTTGTGCGCATCCGTGGCCCAGGAATCGGCGTTCTCGAATCCGCGCGCCAAGTGGGCATATTTTGGCGATACGCGGGCCCATAAACCGAAGGCGCCGTCTACATGTACCCAGGCACCTTTTTCCTTCGCGGCTGAGCAGATTGGCTCGGCGGGGTCGAAAGCGCCGGTGTTCACGTTACCGGCTTGAATGCAGATGATGGTTCTGCCGGTTAGGCGCGGCAGGCGGTCGGGGCGCATTCTTCCCTGATTGTCGGCCTCCACCGTGATGACGCGTTTCTTCCCGAAACCTGCCATGCTCAGGGCCTTCCGAATGGAGGCGTGAACCTCGTCGCCTACGACCACATCGATGGGCGGCGCGCCGAACATTCCGTCCTCGGTGACGTCCCAGCCCGTTTTCTTGAGAAGCGCGTGGCGAGCCGCAACGAGGGCGGTAAAGTTCGCCATCGTGGCGCAGGTGACCAGCCCTCCTTCACAATCGGCAGGCAGTCCCAGAGCTTCACAGATCCAGCGAAGAACAACATCCTCCATCTCTGCGGCGACAGGGGACATAATGCGCAGCGCCGCGTTTTGGTTCCAGGCGTCTACCATCCAGCTAGCGGCGAGCGCGGCAGGAACCATGCCGCCGTTCACGAAGCCGAAGTATCGGCCGCCCGTGATTGTTACCGTGGCCGGAGACCCCAAAGCATCCAACTGGCGAAGCACGTCGACGGGATTGCACGGATCGGCGGGAAAGGGCTCATGGAAGCCCGTGAGTCCGGCGAGATTGGATAAGGCCGGGCCCACGCGGCGTTCGAAAGCATTTTCCACATAACGAATCGCCTTTTCGGCAGCCAGATGGAGCAATTCGCTGATTTGTGATGGCGCACTTTTATTTGGCGAGAGACGCATCGGGTCCATCCTTTTTTGCGGCCGGCAGACAGGGGCCGTTGGCGGAAATTTCGCCGCGGATCAACTCTACAACTCTACCTGCAGGCTGTTGGATGGAAAGAGCCGAATTGACCGGTTATTTCTTGACCGCTTCGTCCGAGGCGATTTTGCCATCGCGGATGTGAATAATGCGGTGGGCATGCCGGGCGATGTCGTTTTCATGGGTCACGAGAATAATGGTGTTTCCCTGGCGGTAGAGATTCTCGAAAAGCGCCATGATTTCTTCACCGGTTTTCGAATCGAGGTTGCCGGTGGGTTCGTCAGCCAAAACGATGGAAGGGTTGTTGACAAGCGCCCGCGCAACCGCCACGCGCTGCCTTTGACCGCCGGATAGCTCGTTGGGCTTGTGCTGCATGCGGTCGGCGAGATCGACGCGCTCCAAGGCTTTCTTGGCTTTTTCAATGCGCTCGTCCGCCGGAGTCCCGTTGTAGATCAAAGGCAACTCGACATTGTGAAGAGCCGTGGCGCGGGGAAGCAGATTAAAGGTCTGGAAGACAAAGCCGATTTCTTTGTTGCGGATGTAAGCCAGTTCGTCATCGTCCAGGTCACTGACCAAGCGGCCGGCGAGCCAATACTTCCCGGAGGTGGGCGAGTCGAGGCAACCGATCAAATTCATGAGCGTGGACTTGCCGGAACCGGAAGGCCCCATGATGGCGACGTATTCGCCCTTGCGGATCTCCAGGTTGACGCCACGCAAGGCGTGCACTTGCTCGGCGCCCATTTCATAAACTTTGGCGAGTTCCTCGGTCTTGATGACTAAGCCGGAGTTGACCAGGTCTTCCCGGTAAGAGTCCGTTGTCTGTGCCTCGACGGGCATGTCAATCTCCTTGTCCTAAAACGTGTCAGCTCTGCTGATCATCCTGCTTCTTGGGGGCGCTGTTGTCCACCTTGACCTGGGCTTCCGGCTTCAACGTGCGGAGCGCCTTATAGCTGCCAATCACAATTTCATCGCCAGGCTGCAAGCCTTTTGTGATTTCGATGTCGGTGACGCCCGAGATGCCGGTTTCTACAGACCGGAACACCGCCTTTTTGCCGTTTACCACGAAGACGCCCTGGATTTCGTCCTTTTTCGGATCGCCGGGCACCGGTGGCGGCGGCGCCGCCAGGGTCACACCTGAACCTTGTCCTTTGGCGTTCTTGGCTGCTTCTTCCAGCTCTTTGCGAGTACGCATGGCCAAGGCCTGGATGGGGATGGCGACCACGTTTTTTCTTTCCGCCGTCGTGATTTTTGCAGTGGCGGACAGGCCGGGGCGCAAGTTCTCCGGTGGATTGTTGAAAGTCACCACAACTTTGAAGTCTTTCGCTTCCTGGGTGCTGGTCGTGGTTTGTGTGGTCGTCAGGCCGGAGCTGCGCAGTACGGCTTGCGAGCCGATTTCGGTCACTTTGCCCTTGAACACTCTTCCGGGGACCGCATCGATAGTCACGTCGCCTTCCTGCCCCATTTTCACGTTGACGATGTCCGTTTCATCCACTTTGACTTCCGCCGTGACGATGGACATGTCCGACAAAGTCATTAGAAAGCTGCCGTTGGAGTTTTGGATGCCCGGGACGACGTAGTCGCCCACACGTTCAGGGAGATAGCTCACAATGCCATTGATGGGCGAAGTGTAGATGGTCTTGTGCAGGATGTCCTGGGTGTGGACAAGCACTGCACGGCTTTGATTCAATTGCGCGCGGGACTGCTCCAGTTGGGCTCTCAATAAGGAAACGCGCGCCTTTGCCGAATCGACGGATGCTGCGGCCGCGTCATAAGTGGTTTTTCGCTGGTCGAAATCCTGCTTGGGGATCAAGCCGTCTCGGTAAAGGCCCTGGCCACGGTCAAAATCCAGTTTGGCTTTCTCGAGGTTCGCCAGCTGAGAGGCTAAATCCGATTGTGCCGCTTTAGAACTGGCTTCTGCGGCCTGCACGCCGGATTCCGCAGAGATACTCGCGGCGGTTTGCGCCTGGACGTCGGCATTCGCCTGCACGTTCTCCTGGAGCAACAGCTTGTCGCCCTTTTTAACGTGCTCGCCTTCTTTGACAAGAATCGCGGTAATTCTGCCGAAGCCTTGCGCCGTCACGTTGGTATAAGTTGTGGGTTTGATTTCGCCGGAGGCCGTCACCAAGGACACCAGGCTGTCCTGCTTCGCAACCTTTGCGGTTTGCACTGTCACCACGCCTTTGTTCGCCTGATTCACGCTGAAAAGAACAATTCCGCCGAGCACCACCAGGGCACCCGCGCCAATTAACACCTTGTGCCATGTCTTCATTCGCTTCCCTTTCGCTCCACCAAGCTACGGCCACTACTCCAAGTCGCCATCCCGCAAAGTCCAACGAATCCTTGGGCTACGAAGCAGGGCGCTGACTGGATTTCAACCCGAACCGCTTTCTTCAATTAGATACGCCCCTTCGGGTCGAAATGTTTCGCCGAGACTCCTCGATTGCCGCCCGGGTCGCAGCTAAAACCTTGTCCTAGACGTCAAACTGTCCACGGAAACACCAGCGCAAAGAGCGGCATTACAGTATCGTATTTTATCTTTATTAACGCGCGGTGAAAAGGACTCCCGTCTCAGTCAGAAGGTTCACACGTCACCGGCATCCGACCTACCTATCGGACGCAACGAACAGAGCAATGATCCGCCGGCGATTTGGGATCGAGCAGCGCTAGTACCGCTCAGCTCGAATCGAATTGGTGTTATCTCACGACATTCAGCCTGTTCATCGGCGCCGAACGCCGGCCGCGGAGAGGTGGCCGAGTGGCTGAATGCGGCGGTTTGCTAAACCTACAGTCAAGAATGATCACATTCTCAACTTCTGCAATTCTTCCAGCCACTTTTTGTTTTTTTTCTTAAATATCCATCGATCGAGACTTTTGTTATTCATTGATTAGTACTCTGACAAAAAGTAGGCTTATATCTGCTTGCAATAATTGCCCCGTCGCTGCAGCGTCCGGTCTTGTCAGGCCGATCTTTTCGAAACAAGTCGCCAAAGGACATGACCTTTCCACATCCACAATCCCGAAAGGACCATTACAGGAAGGAAGACAAACCGAGTTGCGGGGGCGTAGTTTGGAATTTTTTCAAATGGACTATAAATATAACCGAGTATCGGAATGCTAAAGATGATGTGAATCCAGCGAAAAATCGTACGTTTGGTGGCAATACTCATGACTTAATCCCTTCCATTGAGAATTTGCTGAAACAGGCTGGGTTGGAGCAGACGCCCCACAACACTTGCTCTTGTTCATTTCAAGTTCTTGCCACCAAAGGATTCGACGCTGCTCTGGAGTAGCACCGAGAAAATTTCATTTGCAGCCCCAAGTGCACCAAAAGTGCAACCACAAAGCGACGCCGATTATCGGAGCGTTGGACTAGATCAACCGGGAGATCGTCTGCTTTGCATGTAGGGCCGCGGGTTCGCGTCCCGGCAGGTCTACCAATCCTTTTCACTGCAAAGGACTGACGAGACTCGCCTTCCGTTTCCTCAGCTGTGCAAAATAGAACCGATCGTAGCCGCTGTGCACAATCATTCAAAAATCCAGATCGCTGAATTGAGGGTTTCTTGCGACCTTAGAATGGCTGGAGATGACTCCCGCGCCTAGCCAGCCTAGCCCGAGTTTACCGCGCTCGCCTGATTCAGGAAACATTTAGCGGCAGAAGCATTCCCCTCCGATTTAGCATTTCAGACATCACTCCTAATTCGGCCCGTTTTGATCAGGCATTCTCGGCTGACGGGAGCAAGACCTGGGAAGTGAACTTGATCGTTACGGAAACACTGGCAAAAGATGAACCTAACAGAGCGCAGTGAGATCCACGCCAGATCGGCGAGGATCGTACGACTGAGAGAGTCACCGCCTTGGACCTTCACCTATCTTGGCTATGGAGTCGGTGCTTTCCCGGCTCGCAATGCCGACTACAATCTATTCCTTATAGCCGCGCACACCGTCAAGCTCGCATGGCCAGGCATTGCGCGCGATCAAGGCGGCATCTTCGAAAGCTACGGTCGGCACTGCCTAACGGCTGATGCGGGATCATGCGCAGGCTGCCCTAGCTTTGCGGCGAGAATCTGACCCATCCCTGAAATTCCAGCGGTTGTGATTGACGCTAAGTGATGCGACTTCATCAACTGAAAACGGAATTTCGCGATGTCCCCTGACCTCTATTATGCAGCCCTCGCTAACGACAACTTGGTCGAAGTATCGACCGTCCTTGAGTTCGACGGAGACTATCTGGTATCCGATACCTGTCTCAGCAGCCTGCTTCAACAAAGCCAGACACTCTTTAGGAATGGGATGTAGACAGCTCATTGTTGACCTCTCGAAATCAAACTACTGCGGGAAGATATCATACGTCCCGGTATGACGCCCGTCCAGGGCTGGCCAACTATACAATGCGAATTTGCTCCCTAAATGTCCCCAGGTTAAAAGATGAACGGAATCAGATGGTTGGTCGGCTAAAAATATTTGGATGCGGAACCGCTGCTGGCCAACTGGCCAAAGGGGCGCAAAAGGCGTCTGAGCCTTATGATTCCCGATCTTTCGAAGGCCTAGCGCGAGTTTCCGGGTTATCGTCGGTTGAAACCCCACAGGAGCGAAAAACATCAAGTCTGGCGCGGCTGTGAGGCCTATCGGAGGCGCCATCCGGCGTAGTTACTAACGCGCCTTGCAATCGTCCAATCGGAAAATTTCGGCGTCAATACGGGCTTTTGTGAGGATGAAGAGAGAAAAGAAGGTTATGACATCTCAGAAAGAGCCGATAATTACCTCAATAACCCGGAAATCCGGTCTAGACGGTTTAGGCCGGCTAGGCCAAGGAAGCCGCATCATTGCTTCAGGACCTCTCCTAAACTGCGTTACTCCACTTTGATCAGATACGGGATGAGCGATGGCACACCTCCCGAGTAATCGACAAACCTTCCCTTATCCGGTTAGGGAAGGTTTGCCATGATTCGGCCCGGAGCAGTAGACCTATGCGGTCCGATGATGGTCAGATACTCCGTACGGAGTCAGCGGATGGCCGCAGCAGACTTTCGCAGGATTGCCGGCTTTTCGTGTAGGAGGCAGGAAATTTGCTTCGCTGGCCTCACAAGCGGGGGGGTACGGGAATCTAATGCTTACGCTGGAGCAGCAGGCGGCGTTTGTGGAGGATGCGCCCGAGATTTTCCTGCCGATTCCTGCCGGCTGGGGAAAGATGGGACACACGCATATTCGCCTGGCGGCGGCGAGCGAGGATGTACTGACGGGTGCACTCCGAACGGCGTGGAAACTGCGAATTGATAAGAACGCAAAGACAAGCCGAAAAAAACCCCATGTGGCGGAGCGCAGCGGAGTAACAGATAAGAAACGCGGGAAGCGACGCCTATGAGAGCAACAAGAGCGCGAAACATAAATAGCAATAAAAAGGACTTGTCATCGGAACATCGTAAAGAACTACTCGGAGCATTGAAAGCCCGTTTCGAGAAAAACATGAACCGCCATAAAGGTATTGAATGGGCTAAAGTACAAGCAAAGCTGGAAGCAAATGCTGAAAAACTGTGGTCACTCAATGAAATGGAAAGAACTGGCGGTGAACCGGATGTTGTTGGTCATGATAAAAGGACGGGCGAATACATTTTTTATGATTGTTCAGCGGAAAGCCCTAAAGGCCGCAGAAGTATTTGCTACGACCGAGAAGCGCTGGAGTCAAGGAAAGAACGTAAACCAGAAGATAGCGCTATTGATATGGCGGCTGCCATGGGCGTTGAGCTTTTAACGGAAGAACAATACCGAGAGTTGCAGAAAATTGGAAATTTCGATACGAAAACATCGAGCTGGGTGAAAACACCTTCTGATATCAGAAAACTCGGCGGCGCCCTCTTTTGTGATCGCCGCTACGACGCTGTTTTCGTGTATCACAACGGTGCGGAATCTTACTATGCCGCTAGGGCGTTCCGTGGCTCGCTAAGGGTCTAAATTTTGCATACCAGCACATCAAACAGTCGATGCCAATCAAGGATGAGCTTCCGCTCGCCGTCCGGGAAGCTCCCGGCCGCGCAACGCAAGATGAGCGAGCCAGCCGCATCAAGACACGTTCGCGTCCTTGTTGACTCCGCGCAGTTATCTAAGATCCGAGAAGGACGGCACCGTTGGTGCCGTCTTATCCCCAGTGCATTTGAGTCGGCCGGCGAATCTATCGAAAAGCTCCGCTCGGAGTATGGCCCGCGCTTGCTAGAAACGTTCGACAATTCTGGGATCGATTTCAGCAGAGCGCAAAATCGCGCATGGCTCGCCACAAAACTGGAGTGGTCGCAGAGCGTGTGCGGAAATTCGAAAAGTGCTCCTCCTCCGAGGCGCTCTTTCGTCTAGCTTAGCTAAGCTAGAGCGAGCGCAGGAAATCGATGATTCCCTGTTGCTCTTCGGTGCTCAGCTTATTGAAGTGGTCGATGACCTTGTTGGCCTCGCTGCCGCGGCTTTTGTGAGCCTTGATGGCTTCAACCAGATTGGATGTGCGTCCGTCGTGAAGGAAGAAGATCCGCTGTCCAACGCCCCAGAGCGGGGCTGTCCGGAACTCGTCCGGGCCGGCGGCGCCCTGCGTAATGCCGTCGGCGAGACCTTTGCCCATGTGGTGGACGAGCAGGTCGGACAAGAGTTGCGCCGTCTGGTTCGAGAGGGCAGCGTTCGGGACCGTCGAGGAGCCGCTTGCAATCATCTTACCGGTGGTCAACGAAGGCGTATGGCAATGGGCGCAGCCTATTTTTATGAAGGTGGTCCGCCCGTTCGAGAGGGAGGGCGTGTCGGGAGCGGGCGTGGGCGGGGCAAGCATGCGCATAAAGTTGGCAAAGGCCTCGATGTCGGAGATGACGGCGGGATTCGAGGTGGCGGAAGTCGCAGGAGTCGTGAAGTTAAGCGCGTCATTCGGTGTTGCGGTGAAAAGGCAGGAGGGAGTCTCGTCGCGCTCCTGAGGAAACAGTTGGTTTGAAATGCCCATTTCCACGTTGTAGGCCTCGGCCGCAAACAGGAGCAGGGACTTGTTCTGAGCCTTCCATCCGAAACGAGTGATGGTGCCGTCGTTGGCGCTGCGGTTGACGTTGCCGCTTAGATGTGCGTTCGGGTGGCCGGAAATACCCAGAGCGGCCTTCTGGGCGACATTGGCTTGCTGGTTAGCAAGGATGACGGAGTCGGGTATCGCTTCAATAAGGCCGGCTCCAAAAACAGGAGTGGGGATTCTGAAGATAATGTTTCGATTCCCGCCTTTGCCGGTGAGCGGATTGCCAGCGGGCAGGAAGTTAAATTGCGGGATGTCGCATCCGGGGGCGTCGCTCCGGCCGGTGATGACGAACAGGGCGTGAACGTTGCCGTCGGGGGCGCCATTACTTCGCTTGAAACGCGCTTCGCGCACCGGGCCATTCGCCGTGATAAACCAGGGGACAACGTTCTTTGCCCCGTTGAGCGTTGCGACAGCGATCAAGGGGTTCTGCGCCGGGCTGGTTCCGCCCATGTTCGGCTGCGAGTGGCAAGAAAAACATTGATTCGAGTTGAAGCGCGGACCGAGGCCGTTGTTCGAGCCTCCCTGCACAACCTCGGTTTCGGCAAACCTGCCTTGCCCATCCTGGAAGAACGTCGTTTCGTCTGCTGTTAGACCTGATAGCGGACCCCCTACACCGGGAGGACCACCGCGCACGCCCGGGTCCACGGGAGCGGATTTGGTTTGCGACAACGTGCAGGCACAGGTTAGCAAGGCCACAGCCAATGTTCCTCCGAGCCTCTTGAGCACATTCTTTCCCATTCTCATTCGATCACCTCGCTGATCGGCAGAACTTTGCCAGAAGTCCTGGCTCTAAGCTCTCGACTCGTCTGGTTGTCGAATGCCGTGGGAGTTGGTGCAGCAGTTGAACGAAAGGATGGCACAGGAATAGCCGGAACGTGCACACCCCAAAAGGGTTTCATGAGCACCTCGAGGCGGGCTTGGGTAGGGTTGAATGTAACCTACACTCCGAGAAAAACAAAGTAAAACGTGGGAAATCTCAAAAAATTTCGTTCCTTCGCTGAGGTTTTGTCCCCAAGACGCCTCTTCTAAGGTAGAAGGGAAAATTCCATGCTTGCCGACCCAACCATCCGGTTGTAGCCAACGTCTAAGTAAGGTTTAGCCAGCCAAGCGCGTGATTCGTCCGGCAGTTGAGGCCGCTGGACTGCCCGGTTACGGGTGGCACGGTTTCAGACGAAGGCCAACCTGTACGAGTTGGGTGCAAACGATAAGATCGTGCAACGGAATTCTGCGCCACGCCAAACCGCACGTCACGAAAGGAACGCTGTTCGATCCAGCGGTGCTGGAAGCGATGCAGCAGATGCAGGCGACCTTGGACGTGCTTGAGAAGAGTCCAGCAACAGCCCAGCGGACGCGAAGAGGTGGCAGAGTGGCTGAATGCGGCGGTTTGCTAAACCCACCTGCCCTGTTTGCGCTCGCCGATTTCCACGCGTTTTCAATAATTTACGATGCTCTCAGTTGTTTTGGAATGCTGCCATTTGCAGGTTAGAGTGCACCAGAGCGTCGTCGGCGACAGTCTACCGATCCGAACTTTCTAGTCCTGAACGAGGAATGACCGACAAGCTAAGTTAGCTTGGGACGCGCGAAGCGGCGGTCACACGCCACGCTGCGCATGCCAAACCGCAAGCACTCTTACCTCGTCAGCGCGCGGGACATAGTAGATGTGATAGCGAGTTCCCTTGAGTAGGGCACGACGCGTATCCGGTACGGGAGATTGTCGATACAGGCGTCCGATTTGTGGTACGTGGCCGACGATGTCGAACGCTGCCGCGAGTTCAGCGAACAGGTTTGGTGAAGCAGGACGGTTTCTGCGCCACCAACTGTCGATCTCGCGGATCTGGGCGTCCGCTTCGGGTGTGGTTCGGACCGGTAACCTCACCGCCGGCGGCGGAGCTCGTCTAGAATTCCCGCTGTCGGCCGGCCTCGGCGGATTTCCAGGATGTCGACAGCGCTTCGTGCAAGGCGCGCCGCTCCTCGCTGGTGAGGTCATCGCCCTCGTCGTCGGCAACCAGATCGACAACCGTACCATCGGGCAAGGTCGTCGGCTCGTCGAGAACTAGCCGCCCTTTCTCGACACGTACCCGCAGAGGGCTCATAGGGCTACTGTATGGGATTCCAAGGTGCTCGACAAGCGTTAACGCGCTCGGCGGAGGCGTCGGTTTGACGCACCAACGGGCGATCCCGTTCGTGGTTCAAGTTCGCTGGTCTCGACCTTCGTTTCAAGTGGAGGAGGAGCCTTCTTCGAGAGGACCCAACCTCGAGGATTGTCGTGCACTGAAACTCTAGCCGGCCGATTCCATACAGGAGGCGCAGCCCAGGCTGTTGCGATAAATTTGCAAGGTGAAGGTCGGTTGACCGCAAGCGGGGCAGGCGGGGGCTTCGATGGCTTCCGACAGCGGATTCCACACGGCCTCTAACTGGCCCACGGGGCGATTTTTGTCAGTAATGGCCACGGACATAAGCAATTTCGGCAGCTGTACAATCATCAGGTTGGCCGGCTTGACTTGGACGCGAAGGGCGGACTTTTGGCGCAACTCGGCGATGCGCAAGCGTTCTTCCCGGTCGATCGCTTCGCGTCGCGCAGCGATCGGAGAAGGGGCGGCAACATCGTCGCCGTTGCGGACCGGCTCGTTGGCTTCCTCGCGGAGCCGGGAATAGTACGCCGACATCCGCTGGATTTGCGTTGCTACCCGACTGCTCCACTCGCGGCGGCGAGTGTTGGCCAAGGCGGCGACGGTTGGCGCCACGCGGTCGCGGGCGCAGCGATATCCCGCGATTATGCCGGCATGTCGGGCTTCCGGCAAAAGGGCTTCCGGTAATTCGGACAGACCACTGGATGCTAGCAGCAAGTCCCAATGCCTGACCTCCCGCAAGCTGTGCAGATCGATCCCCATCAGCAAGATCTCTTCTTCCTTCTGATCGCTGACAAAAGTCGCCTTGAACCAGAACAGGGCTTGCGGACAGTTCATCGTCCGCACTTGCCGGATGTTCGCGATGGCCGTCGGTGAAAGCGAGATGGCCTGGCGGAAGCGCGAATCCAAGCTGTGGGGATGGAGGTTCAGCCCGATGCGGTAAAACCGAGCACAGCGCCATCTTTCGGCGGCGTCGGCCAGCAGGCCATCCAGCAGCGGCGATCCCAAACTGGCCAACTGGGCTTGGGGATGCTCCGGCAAAGCTTCGGGGTCGAAGGCTACTCGAGTGATTTCCGATCCAATAAGAAGGTCATAGACCCGTGGCTCGATTTGGTCCCAGGCGCCACTGCGAGCTTCCGCATAATCGCGAACGAACTGTTCCAAAGGCGAGAGGGGTTGGTCGATCAGGCGACTCACTTGTTTATCCTTCCGGAGCGAATCGGTTGCCGAACAATTTTTCATCCTGGCTGCACTGCTGGAAATAAGCGACTTTGGCCGCCAAGAGGCGGTTGCCAAGCATCTCCATGCGGGCGGCGAACTCGTCGGCATTGGCGGCAGCGGCCCACTCGTCGGCCACTATGTCCTCAAATTCCTTTTCCTCATCCAGGTTGCCCAAAATCATGTCCACTTCACCGATGACCAGCTCGAACATGTTTAGCTTGGCTTCCAGGAGATGAAGTACGGCCGCCTCCACGGTGCCGGCGGCCACGAAATTGAAAACG
Organism: Acidobacteriota bacterium; assembly: GCA_003224085.1. Lineage (GTDB taxonomy): Bacteria > Acidobacteriota > Terriglobia > Acidiferrales > UBA7541 > Acidiferrum. The sequence continues at coordinate 103,269 of QHYK01000102.1, forward strand.
TAAACGTCACGTTTCTGTCCGATGCGGCTCAGGCGGCCAATCCTTTGTTCGATCTTCATCGGGTTCCATGGCAAATCGAAGTTGCACAGGCCGTGGGCAAACTGAAGATTTCTGCCCTCACTGCCCGATTCTGTGCAGATCATCAAACGCGCCGATTCGCGAAAATGCTCTATGGCCCCTTCCTTTCCCAATCGTGACAGACCGCCGTGGAATACGGCCACGTCGTGACCGGCTTGGACCAGACGGCTTCGCAGCATTTCCTGAGTTGCGCGGAACTGTGTGAAGATCACGAGTTTGTCGGGGAATTCATCCAGCAACCGAAGCAGGCGATCTACCTTGGCGCCTTGGTCTTGTAGTGACGCGCGGCCCGCCAATTCCAAAATGGATTGCCGCTGGCAATCCGGCAGGATCGGTTTATCCAGGAGGTTTTCGAGCATCGCGGCGGCCGCAGCACTGGAACTGCCCAGGGCCATTTGCAAGGTGATCAGCGTCATGCGGTTGAGAGCGGTTGTTTTTGTCTCGGCGCGCAATTGGTCGCGCACTAGGGCCGCGACGGCGTCATAAAGGGCTTTCTCGGCCCCTGTCATGGCGACTGATTCCGTGCGGGCAAATCGCTGGGTAAATTGCAATCCGACCGTGCTACGGCGGTTGCGGACCATCACTTCGCTTAACAGCGTGTGCAGTTCATCCACGTTTTTGGGCGTCAGCTTGTCTCCCTTGGAAATGAACCGCTGCGAGAAATCCCGTTTGGTGCTCAATAGACCGGGCTCGAGCAAGGTGACAAGGTTGAATAATTCTTCCAAGTTATTTTGCACCGGGGTTGCCGTCAGTAGAAGAATAAATTGCTTTTGAATCTCGCTGGTGAATTTCCAGATGGCCGTGGTTCGGTTACGCATGTGATGCGCCTCGTCCACGATGACTATGTCCCATTTTCGGTTCAGGATCGCGGAGCGGTGGGGTTCCCGTTTGGCGGTGTGCTGCGAAACGATCACGCGGTCGTGACACTTCCATGCGTCCGCCTCGCGCTGGCGGAAGGCGGGATCATCGTGACTGGTTAGCTCGATGCCGAACTTCCGCCGCATTTCCCCCTGCCACTGAGTGATTAGCGACGGAGGAGTTAACACCAGCACCGAGCGCGCTAGGCCGCGCACCAGCAGTTCGGACAACACCAGCCCGGCCTCAATGGTCTTGCCCAAGCCCACTTCATCGCAGAGCAGGGCGCGACCTCGCAGTCGGCGCAACACGGTTATCGCCGAGCGGATTTGATGTTCCAGCAATTCCATGTCGCGCACCATGGGCAGCGTAATGAGCGAGTCAAAGCCGGGATGGCTGGCCAGTTTGACGGCGCGTAAAGCCAGTTCGAAATCGCGCGGCGTGATGGGTGGTGCGGAGCGCCGTAGTAGGTTGAAATCGGCAGAGGAAAATTCGATTTCACGGTCGGCGACCGCGTCGACTGCGCCCTTGGCGGGTACGGCCAGCACCTTGGCTAGGTGTGGGGGAACCCGATCAATAATGAGCCGATACCGGTTGGGCGAAAGATATTCCAGCCAGATCGTTTCGATCTCAGCGCCCGATGCTCCTTGGGCAGGTGTGCTGGTGAGTTCGATGGAATTCTCGCCGGCCAAGTGGACGAAGAGAAGCGGGCGGCCAGCACCGTCTTCGAGCAACTTCACCGTTGTCGCGGGGTCCAGCATCTCTGCTGGAAGAGCCAATCGGATTGTCCCTGCACCGAGTGAATGCGCCTGTACTTCGAAACGATCTCCCGTTTCCCAATTGGAGTCCCAAACCCCAAGGATCTTTGCCCGAGCAGCTTGCAACCGGCTTCCTCCTGGACGGTACCAAGCACCGTAGTTGATTAGAAATCTCGGGGTACCAACATATGAACAATATATCCGTCTTGCGGAGCCGAGTGCTCGTTTCGAGGCGGTCCTGGGCAAGAAAGGGTGCGTGCGAACAGCTGTAGGCTTGTCTTGAGTCTCATCGAGTAGCCCATGAGCGATGATCGAGCCTACCCACGGCGCATACAGACACGAAGGTTTTCGGCTGCCGGTGAGTCCGTTTTGTCCATCGCAACGGCTTGTTCCAAGACAGTCCGCGATTCCTCGATCCTGCCGCCTTGGTATAGCGACCAACCCAAATCATTGACAAACTTCTGATTGTCGGGTTCCAACGCGAGCGCGGCTTGCGATGCTGATATGGCTTCGCTGTGGAAGCCTCGGTGGCCCGCACGGCAGCCCCTACCCTGATGAAAAAACGCTATGCGAGGAAAACGGGTTGCAGCACGTCTATAGAGTTCCAGACCATCTTCATATCGGCCTGATTGAATCAAGAAATCGCCTGCCTCATCGATGATCTTGCAGAGTTCCTCAGTGGTCATGTTAGGGCTTACGAAGTCCCTTTCTGCGCACACGAGCGACATTTTGCCAAACAGTCTCCTTCAATCCTGCTCCAAATCGACAGCGTCTTTACCCCGAGAAACGAAGTGACGCGCGTAAGCCTCTTCAACATTGTGGGTCGCCCGTCTTTGAAAACGACAACGACCTCAGATTGCCGCGGCTATGATACGCGTCCAGCCTTTGCGATTCCATCCGGCATGGTGGATAATTTGTGGATAACTGCGCCATACACGAACATCCGCAAGTAAAACGTCGGTTCGAAACACAGCGACAATTCGTCGTAGCGCCCCGCTTGATTCCGGGTAGGAGCAAGATTGCTAAGCCCTCGCATGTAAAGGCTAGTCGAAGGTCGCTCCAATACCGCTTCTTTCCGATCCGCTTGAGGAACAGCTTTCGCCAGAGCTCGATGGTATTCTGAAAGTGGCGAATCGCCTCCTCGAGCTCCGCCTGAGTGCGATGTGCCCAAGATAATCGACGAGCAGGCGGAAAACGGCCTCTTCAAGTTCGTATTCACCCCGTTCGTAGAACGCTGCGGCATGCTCCTCGGTGTCTGGTGGCACCTTGCCGCCACGGAGAACGAAACGCCAATAGAAAGGGTTATCGGCATTCCTGCTTGTGCAATTTCAGTCGCCACTGAGTCAGTGCCCTCGAATCAGCTCCACGACCCAGATGCGCTCCTGTGGTTCTGCCAAGACAAGCCGACGGGAGAATGCGCAGAGATCTTTTCGGAATTGGCCACGGAGACGAGCAGACCGGTATTCGTAGAGTTCCCACAGCCGTCGAAATACTCTGAGATACTTTTTCGAATTTTTTTCGGTCGAACTCCACCGTCGGGACGTTCCTGGCTGGCAAAATCCCTTTGCGGAACGGTTGGTGGGCTCCATCCGAGGCGAGTGCCTGGACCACGTTATGGTGTGGAACCAGAGATCGTTGCGTCGGCCCCTGCAAAGCTATTTTGCCTACTATCAGCGGTCGCGTACTCATTTAGCTTTGGGCAAAGACGCGCCGCTTAACCGGAGCAACCCGGTTCGTCCACGTCTGCTTTCCTTGACCAAACTTTTGCTGATCCAAAACGGGATTCTTTCGCGACACGAACTTCCCTGCACTTCGATGCACACGTCGACTGAGCGAGGCAGACACTGCCAGTCTTTAGACTCCGATATGCTTGCCAACAACGAAACCAGTGTGATCGACGAGATCTGCGATTAGCGTGGCATAAGGATGCTGGTTGACATACGGACGGAATTCTCGGTAATCACAGCACCAAGAGTGCACCATATTCAGTAGGGCAGTTGTGGTAAG
>QHYK01000103.1 GCA_003224085.1 Acidobacteriota bacterium
CACCTTGAGAATCATTATTCGTTTTTGCGTGAGGTCAGCCGAATTCTCAAACCCGGTGGCGTTTTCGTGCTAACCACTCCAAACATTACGGCGCTGCGGTCACGCGTGCGCTTCTTTGGCAGCGGTTTTTTCGGCCGCGATGCGCGTCCGCTGAACGAGTCCTCCCGGCATCCGCTTCATCATATCGGCCTGGTTACGTTTCCTGAATTGCGTTACGAGCTGCATGTTTCGGGCTTCCGCCTCAGCGAAGTGCGCCACACCCACGTCAAGCCCATCAGCTACGTCTATTCCATTTACGTGCCATGGATTTGGCTGTACACGCTGATTGCTTTCCGAAAAGAGAAAGATTCCGGGCAGCGAAAACACAACAAAGAGATTCGCTCTGCCCTGCATTCCTTCTCCCTTCTCTTCGGCGAATGCCTCATGCTCATCGCCAGAAAATCGCGGACTGAGCCACAAAATTGACCGCTAAAAAGGGCGAAGCGCCTGGCGGTTCGTTTGTTTCCGCCAAGCGCTTCGCCTTTTGATACTTTTGCGCTAGTAATCTGACTTCCTTCTTTGTTCCAGCCGTTGCTCTCCTATCCGCTCGCCGCTTGCGCGTCAAGCTATTTTGGGGATTGAACGACCCATCGCCCTTTCGGGTTGAGGAACTCCACGCCAATCGCAAAGCCGTCGCCTTGCAAAGATTGGCAGTAGGCTACTCGTGCCGAGGAGCGAAACTCTCCGGTGCGCGAGGCGAACTTCAGCGGTTCGCCCGGCTCCCAATACCGCGCGCTGATCACCCGCGCCCCGCGCGCGCTCACGTTCTCGGTAAACGTCGATTCCATGCCCGGCGCCTCGCGATGGCCGTCGATCAGCACAGGAATTTCCATCGGAATGCGCTTCTCCGCCCGGTGAAAAACGAATTTTGTCTTGAGCGGCATTTCGAATGGTCATCCTCACAGGCACGCGGCGATTCGCGCGAGATTCTGCACGCTGCTCCGGCCCCCGTGCTTCATGATGTACAGGGCGCGGTCGGCGGAGCCAAGAAGCTTTTCCGGCGTGTCGCCGTCTTGCGGAAAGGCAGCGACACCGGCGCTTACCGACAACGCCGGAGCCTCGGTCTCGGCGGCTAGCCGTTCGTGAATCCTTGTTACCACGCGCGTCGCGATGTCCTTGCCGGTTTCTGGCAGAACCAGAGCAAATTCATCGCCCCCGTAGCGTGCCGGCGTATCAATGGCGCGCGAGTGGTTGCGAAGAACTTTTCCGATGCGCACCAGCGCGCGGCTGCCCGTAAGATGTCCGTACCGATCGTTGACGGTCTTCAAGCCATCCATGTCGAGAAGCACAATGCTGAACGGACGCTGCGTGCGGCGCGAACGGTCCAGCTCCGCCTCGAGCACGCTGATGAGGCGCCGATAGTTCGCCAGGCCGGTGAGCGGATCGCTCACGGCCATGGTCCGCACTTGCTCGAACAACCGCGCCTGGTCCAGCAAAGCACCCGCGAGCATCACCATGTAGCTCGAGGTCTTGCTCAACTCCGCGAGAAAAAATGGGCCGTCGAAAAGCTGCCGCGAAAACACCGAGAACAGGTGGCAGATCGCGTTCAGGGAAGCCACGATGAGCAGCGAATAATCAAGGAGATTCGCGCTGCTCTTCTTGTCCTTTTCGCTCTTGATGCGCAGCCGGAAGCACACCGCTGCGATCAAGTAGAGCGCAGCGGGAAGCAGATCCCAAGGACGCGACAGAATGTTTTTCGAGTTCGCCACCGGCGCCGCCGGAGCCGCCAGAAACGCGGCGCTTGTCAGGTACGCCGCCAAGGCCACCACGAGCAAAACCGCAGCGGTCTCCCTGCTCGGTTTCCGCGCCGTGGGCATATAGCGTTCTACGGCAAGGGCCGCAAGAAGCAGGACGGCCAACAGCGTCCGGCTCACCATCCACCCCACCGGAACTTTGGAGAGCACCAACGTTCCGGCATTCAACGCCTCGTTGAATCCGAAGTAGCCCATGGTCTCGATAATTCCGGAGATTGCAAATCCGAAGGAAAAGATCAGCGCAGTACGGTCGTGCGTTCCGCGGAACCGCACCAGGGCGTTCGCTGCATAACAATAGCAAAGCAGCGTTCCACCCACCTCGAGGTACAGATAAGCTTGCGGAGAAGCCGCCACCGTGATTTGCCGCGAATAGAAGATTGCAGCGAAAAGGAGCGTCACCAAGGTTAGTGCAGTGGCAAAAAGGAGGCGCCACCGAAAACTCCGCGCGCAAAGCGCCTGACGGCTGCTTCCGAGAAACCCGCTAATACTGGCCCAACTTCCCACAAAATCCCCCAAACTACCAAAGAAACACGGCCAACCGGCAGAAAGAGCAAGTTTGTGGCCTTTTTCGGCAGCCAAATCTGCGCTCATAAGAAATTGAAACTAAAAAACTTACAGACATCAGCAGGCTAGGGAGCGAAGTGGATTCACACGGGCGAGACAGTATGAAAAGTAGCGAGTTTCCGGTTTGGGTCGCTATCTGCTCGTGTTTCGTTAGAGTTACCGGGCAAAGGGCCAGTATCAGTGAGAATCCTGTCGGCGTCTCAGCTTGAGACAGTCTCAAGCCTTGAAACGAGCGCCGCTAAGCAAACAGGATTCACCGCCATGCAGCTGGTGGCGCTATCTCGATGGCGTCAACGCATCAAAGTGGTTTGCCCGACAAAGCAGAGCGGAACAAAGAGGAGTTTGGCTCTCCTGAGTGTTTCGAATCACACCTTAGGCTTGGGCGGAGGGAGATCGCGCGCGACGACGGTGTCGGTGAACCCCGAGGTCTTGTGCGAGCCGTCGCAGAAGGGCTTATTCGCGGAGTGGCCGCAGCGGCACAGAGAAATGGCGGTCTGTCCCGCCAGCCCGAAGGGTTTCCCTTGCGGATCCACAATTTCAAAATCGCCTTCCACGCGTATGGATCCGTTGTTCCTGATGGTGATCTTGGTTGCCGCCATTTTTTCTCCTAGCTCGCGAACAAAGTATGCCCTCAAGCCCACGCCACGGCGCCCCTCTAACGGCACTTCGGTCTCTAATACTTGGGGATGGACGGATCCACCTCATCCGACCAAGCGAGGATGCCGCCCTTCAAGTTGAGCACTTTGCGGAAGCCGGCCTTGCGCAAAAAGTCCACGGCCTCGGCGGAGCGCTTGCCGCTGCGGCAATGCGCAACAATTTCTCGCGAAGAATCCAGCTCATGCACGCGGCGCGGCAATTCCCCCAGCGGAATCAGTTGCCCCTTCAAATTGCAGATCTGATATTCGTGAGGCTCGCGGACATCGAGAATGAAAAGGTCGTCTCCGCGGTCAAGACGCGCCTTCAGTTCGCGGGGAGTGATTTCCGGAACCTGGACGTTGGGCGCGGGAGCTTCCTCGCCGCGAACTCCGCAGAATTCATAATAGTCGATGAGCTTGTGAATGGTGCGATTCGAACCGCACATCGGGCACTTGGGATTCTTGCGCAGCTTGAGTTCGCGGAAGCGCATTCCCAGCGCATCGAACAAAAGCAAGCGGCCAATCAGATTGTCGCCGCTGCCGAGAATCAATTTGATCGCTTCCATCGCTTGGATCGAGCCGACGATTCCAGGCAGAACGCCAAGCACGCCGCCTTCCGCACAAGACGGCACGAGCCCCGGCGGAGGCGGTTCGGGATAGAGGCAGCGATAGCACGGGCCATCGGGCATGCCGAAAATCGTTACCTGCCCTTCGAAACGGAATATGGAGCCGTAAACATTGGGCTTGCCAAGCAAAATGCAGGCGTCATTCACCAGATAGCGAGTCGGAAAATTGTCCGTGCCATCGACGATGACGTCGTAGTCCTTGAACAGCTCGAGCGCATTCGCGCTGGTCAATTGCGCTTCGATGGCTTCGATTTGAATGTCCGGATTAAGATTCGAAAGCCGCGCGCGGGCTGCCTGGCTCTTGGGCTTGCCCACGTCGCTGGTGCCAAACGTAACCTGCCGCTGAAGATTGGTGAAATCCACGACGTCGAAATCAACGAGGCCCAGCTTGCCCACACCCGCCGCCGCGAGATACAAACCGAGCGGCGCACCGAGCCCGCCCGTGCCGATGAGCAAAACCTTGGCGTTTTTCAGCTTGAGCTGCCCCTCCATGCCGACTTCGGGCATGATCAGATGGCGGCTATAGCGCAGAATCTCTTCTTTCGAAAGCGTCGCAGCCGGCTTTGTTCCGGGCTGCGCCTGAGTGGTTGTAGCCATTGCAATTTCCTGCCCTTCTGGATTCCTTCAGAATAGCAAAATTCCAATCAAAGATTTCTTGGCAAATGGTATCGGTTACGATGAAATCGAACGAACCTGAAACACTCCGGGCCTGCGCACGCTCCCCCGTGGGGAGCGTATCTCGCCGATGGAAAGGCTACCGGGAACAACAACCGCCGCCGGCAATGGAAGGAATAATGCTAATCGTATCTCCATCCTTGGTCGCCGTGTTCTCTTTGGCGAGGTAGCGAATGTCTTCGTCATTGACGTAGACGTTCACAAAACTGCGCAGCTTGCCGTCTTCGGTGAACAAGTGCTTGCGCAGGTCCGCATACTCGGTCGTGAGATAAGTGAGCGCTTCGCCGACCGTTCCGGCATTGAACTCCGCCGAAGCACGCTTCCCCGCGTACGGCCGAAGCGGCGTTGGAATCATGACTTTCACAGGCATTTCATTTTCTCCCTAAATCCTTGAAGAAAAACCGCCGGGCTCATGCCCGGTCTCTACAAAATCCTAAAAAACACATGTCTAAAGACCTGCCACAACAAAATTCAAACTGCGGCGCGATGGCGAATCTCAATGCCCTCGGGCGAAAAAGCTTGGCGGTCATCGTTCAGCCGCCACGAGGTCATGTCCTGCGGCGCGCCATTTTGCACGCTGACGATAACATAGCTGTACCACGGCCACGCATGATCCTGATCATACTGGCTCGGCCGCGCCGGGTGATCCGGATGCGAATGATACCACCCGATCACTTCCATGCCCTGTTTCTGCGCAGCTCGATCCGCATCGAGCACGTCTTGCCCAGTCAGCGAGAAACGATTGCGCGCCGAATCGTCGCGGCGATTCAACAGCGGGAACAGCGCCAAAACTTCGCGCACAGCTTCCGGATCCGTGGCCTCGGCGTCACGTCCCAGGAGCGCGCCACAGCACTCATATGGATACGTCTCCGCGCCATGCGCACGGATTCTCTCCGCCAAGTGGCTGCTGATCCAAAGTGTGGTTTCGCCCGCCATGTCCACCCTTCGTCTAGTCCTCGTCCCAAAAGCGTTCGTTCAGGTACTTGAACGCGGAATCCGCAAAAACCGTGACCATCACCGCGCCCAGCTGCTTCGGGATCCTCGCGGCTACTGCGAAGCAACCCAGCAGCGCAGCGGCCGCGCTGGGGCTGACGAGCAAGCCTTCTTCCCGCGCCAGGCGCTTTGCCAGCCGATACGCGTCTTCCGTCGAGACCGGCAAATTCTCATCCGCGAGCTTGTCATCATAAATCGCCGGCACAATCGCCGTGGGCATGTGCTTCCAGCCTTCCAAGCCGTGGAAGGACGCATCGGGCTGCAAGCTGACGCAGCGAATTTCGCGATTTAATTCCTTCAATCGCCTTGTCGTTCCGACAAAAGTGCCGCTGGTGCCCAGCCCGGCCACGAAATGCGTAATGCGGCCCGAAGTTTGCGCCCAGATTTCGTTCGCCGTAGTGCGGTAATGCGCCTGCCAATTCGCCGGATTGCTGTACTGGTCGGCGTAAAAATATTTGTTGGGCTCTGCGGCAACAATCTGGTGCACCTTGCGAATCGCGCCGTCCGTGCCCTCGTCGCCCGGCGTGATGACCAGTTCCGCGCCATACGCCTCGAGGATGCGCTTGCGCTCCTGCGAAGCGCTGTCCGGCAGGCAAAGCTTCACGGGATAACGCATCGCCGCGCCAATCATGGCGTAGGCGATACCCGTGTTACCGCTGGTGGCATCAATGATGGTCTTGCCGGGAGCGAGCGCACCGCTGGCCAGCCCGGCTTGAATCATGCTCAGCGCGGGGCGGTCCTTAACAGACCCGCCGGGATTGAACCATTCCGCCTTGGCATAAAACTCCACGTTGGGGAACTCCTTGCCCGCTCGCTGCAGCCGCAGCAGGGGCGTATTCCCAATGCGGTCGAGCAAAGTCTCGCCGCTACGGCTCGGTGGAGTCGTTGATTTGACGGCAGATGTCGCGATTTGACCGGTGATTCCCATGTCTTAGAGCTTGGCTTTGCCCTAAACCCCGCACGCGTCCATGGTGGCATAATGCTCGCCCCTACAGCGACGTACAGGCACAGATATACGACTATTTTACTCCGAATTGGATGCGCACGCCTAGCGCCGAGGTATACCACGGTTTGACCTGTGTCACCCAGCCACGCGGTGGTTCGCCCGATTCGTGGCCGACCTTAGTGCGCTTTACAGAAACCGCCGCAATCGTTACTCTGGATCCATTATGTGGAATGTCGAAGAACGATTCTCACCGAAAGCGATGGAAGGTTTGGCGGCGCTGGGGTTCGCGGTAGGCAGCACGCGGGGAGTCGTGCGAGTCGAGAAATACGGCTGCGGCGCGGAATTCAGAAAAGGCGCGGGCGAACGCTATCAGATGACGGTCATGCCCACGATCATGCTGAAGGGCCAGTTCACGCGGCTGTGGGACGCGGGCTACCAGAAGTTTTTGCTGACCGATGACGGCTTGAAAATTCCGGCGCTGGCCTCGCACCTGCAAAATCTGCGCAAGTTCAACGAAGAGTTGCGAACCGCTCTCGGTGTTCCGACCTTTTACAACGAAGCTCTCGGTTCCGTTAGCCAACTGAGTGTTTACGACCGCGTGCGCGGCCGCAAAGGCGATGTGCCAGACGAAACGGTTGGCGCGCACAGTGCAAGCGCTGAGCACTAGAATCGAAATTGGAAAATAGAAAATTGAAATCGGCCCTGGAAGTTTGAGGCTTTCGAGTATTCCGTTCTAAAAAAACTTCATTTCAATCTCATTGGCATTTCATTTTGAAGATGCTTCCTCGAGTTGCCGGCGAAATTCCGCGACGTCGACGCGATGCTTCGCGGCTTTGTGCGCGCCGATGAAGATCACGGGAATGTCCCAGTCGTAGCGCTCCTTCAGAGTTGCATCCTCTTCGATGTTGACTTCGCGGAGCGCGGCGCCGAATTCACGCAGCAACGGCGCGATCGCGGCTTTGGCTTCCTCGCAAAGATGGCATCCGGGACGCGAATAGAGCGTAACGTCGCGTGGTCCGCAGGCGGCGAGCCGCGCTTCTTCAGGCGAGTGGCTCGAAGTCATGTTCGCAGTCAGGGCTGGGGATTGGAGTACTTCATGAACGGGCCGGAATTGGGATGGAACGCGTGCGCGCGATAGAGCTCCGCGATCTGCCGCAAGTGGCCCAGGTCGTGATTGGCCCATTCGTTGAGCAGATGCGCCAGCGTGATGGCGCCGAGCTCCGCATGGACGGCGGTGCGGGCGCCCGCGGAAGCCGGCAATCCCGTGAGCATGGCAAGGGTTGAACGGCGGGTGCGCGTGAAGAGCGCCAGATTTTCGCCGGCGGAGCCGCGAGAATACTCGTCGCGGGACTTCGCGCCGTCTAGGTCATATCTCGTCAGCTTCGGAGAATCTTCCGCCACGATACGCAGAACGCGTTCGGCGTAAATCTGTTCGAGCGCGGCGAGATGCGCCAGCACTTCGCAAATGGACCAACGGTCCGGCTTTGGCTTCCAGTGAAGAAGCTCGCCCGGCAAGTCGCCAAGCAGCGTTTCGAGAAGTTGCGGCGTCTTTTCTAAGAGCGAAATGGCAGGCTGGATCTCGATGGCAGAGGCTGGTTGCATGAGGCACCTCCCGGTATAGCGCGCAGAGGATCAGTTTACTCACAATCCTTCAGCGAATGAAGAAGTAGCGCATAATGTCAGTGGCGAGCAGGGGAGAAAAGAAGACATGGGAAGAGTTATAGCGTTGATGGACGATTTGTTCTTCCAGATGAAACTGGCGGAGACCGCGAAGCAGCTCGGTGTGGAAGTGAAGGTGGCAACGAATGGCGATGCGCTGATGGGCTTAATGGAGAGCGCGCCCAAACTGGTGATCGTGGATTTGAACGCGCGCAGCCAGCCGTTGCAGGCAATCGAAAAGGTGCGACAGAAGAGCAAAGACATTCGCGTGGTGGGATTTCTGTCGCACGTGCAGACGCAACTGGCGGCACAAGCGCAAGCCGCAGGATGCAACGAAGTGCTACCGCGATCGAGCTTCACGCAAAATCTTGCCGCGATCCTCGGCGCTTCCAAGGAATGATCGACCATTGTTCGCCATGAATGCGGTCAAAATGAATTGTCGAGCCAGATGAGATACCAAAAACGCATTTTCGGCGCGTTCGGCGGCATACTGCTGGCCGCAGCAAATGGCTTCGCGCAAGATTCACGTTCGAATCCGGAGCCCAACTCGGCAAGCGCATCCAGCGCGGCTTCTGCGCAAAGCGCGCCGGGCAGCGCTTTGAGCAATGCGCTGGCCGCAGCTTGCGCCCAGAACCAAACGGAATTCGCGCGTTTTCTCACGGTTCGCAACAAAGATTCCTTTTCTCGCATGACGCCGGCCGCTCGCCTCGCGCTGATGAAACGCTTCGTTCTCCTCGGCGAACCCGGCAAAGCCGCGATTTCCGCGAATCCTTCCGGGCGCCCCATCGTGCGCTGCGAAACTCCGGGCGGGACGACGGAAATGCAAATCGGCGGCGCGGACATCCACGATAACGTCGCGTTTTTGCCGCTGGAGCTCCAGGAAGCTACCGATTCGACGGGGGCAAGCGCGCACCAAATCAACATGGGACTGGTGCGCGAGGAAAGCGAATGGAAGCTGCTTTCCCTGGGGGTTCTTCTTCTGGACCTTCCGGCGCTCGAAGTGGAATGGGATGAATCTGAAATCGAGGCGACAGAAAAAGATGCTCTGGAGTCGCTAAAAACTATTACTTCCGCCGTTGAATCCTATCGCAAGAAATATCTGCGCCTTCCGGAATCTTTGGCGAATCTTGCGCCGCCGGCGCGGGGCAAGCCCAGTGCCGAAGCTGCCGGCCTGCTGGATTCCGAGCTCGCGAAGGGCGAGAAGAACGGGTACGCCTTCCGCTGCGTCATTGCCGGAGCCAGCGATCTCGGGGCTCCCGCAAAATACGAATTGTCCGCAACTCCACAGAAGTATGGCCGGACGGGGCGGCGGTCGTTCTTCCGCGATTCGAACGGCGGCTTCCATGCGGCAGACCGCCAGGGTGCGGTCGGTGCCGAGACGGATCCGCAAGTCGAGTAGCCCTCCTGAACACTTCTTACGCAAAACGGCTTTCTTTGTGCTGGCGTTCACTTGGCGCTACTATCGTTCGACCTCCTATGGTGCGCCATCAACGAATCCTTTTCCGTTTCTTTTGTGCGCTGCTGGCATTCTGCCTGTTCGCGCCGGTTCGCGTCACGGCTCAGTCGCAGACGAACTACACCGAAGCCCAGCTACCCGTTTTTGAGCTGCACAGCGGGTTTTGGATCAACCTTCATCACACGCTGTATTACGAAGCAAGGCAGCGAAAAGCGGCTGCTTCTCGCGTAGCGACCGCGAACAAGTCCAGCTCGGCAACGACTAAGTCGTTGATCGCAGGAAAAGGGCTGACGGACGCGGAGCAAAAGACCTGGGATGAGGCGGTCGCCTATTATGCCGCCAATTACGCTGAAAAAGATCTGCTCTTCACGACGGAACTGATTCAGCTGAAGGACCAACTCGGCGACTTCGAGGATTGCGACGAACTCTCCGGCAGGAAGCGTAAATTCTGCGATGCCGGATTGCCGCCGAGCCTGACGCAAGTGCTGGAAGCAACCGCTCCCGTCTACCGCGCGCGTCTCTGGCCCGAACACGATCAAGCCAACCGCCACTGGATTCTGCAAGTGGCTCCGCCGGTGCGCGAGAAGGGAGAGGGAGTTGCGGAGCGCCTGGCGGACATTTACCAAACGCGGTGGCCCCACGAGAAAATCCGCGTGGACGTGGTTGCGTATGCGAATTGGGCCGGCGCCTACACCACTGTCGATCCGCTTCGTGTCACGATCTCGAGCCTGGATCCACGCAATCAGGGACCCTCGGCGTTCGAGGTACTTTTTCACGAAGGCTCGCATGGGATTGCGGGAGCCGTGCAGGCGGCCATCATCCGCGAGTGCCGCCAGCGCGACAAACCCATCCCGCGGGATCTGTGGCACGCGCTGGTCTTTTACACCACTGGCGAAGTCGTTCGAACGGTGCTGACTCTCCCTTTGGCAAACGGCGCCGAAAAGGAAAAAGGTGGCGGCAATTCCGGAGACGGATACAAGGCCTACGCCTTTCGCGAAGGCCTGTACCAGCGCGGATGGAAGAGTTACCTCGAGCTGCTGCAAAGGTTCTGGCAGCCGTACCTCGACGGAAAAGCTACCTTTGATGACGCCATCGCGCGGATGGTGTCTTCCCTCTAGCATTTGCCACGAGCCATCGTGACCCTCGTCACTGCAAAAGCGTTCGAACCGCCCGAGCGGTCCCAAGCCGGCAACCGGCCGAAAGTTGCAGAAAGATAGGCAGCTGCAGAAAGCATGGTTGCAGCTGCTCATCGAGGATCAACCCGGAGTCTGTCTGAAAAGGTGGAGCATCATCGCCCGGCAACAGAGCCTTGTCCGGAGGTGCTCCACCCTAAGTTTGTTGGGGGACGTTTAAGACGTGGCGTCCTTGATGTCCTCGCGGGCCCGTCTCTGGGCGCTCTTCGCCTGCGTCTTGGCGTCGACATCCGAATTCAGGAGGCGGATGGCTTTGTCCAAGGACACGGCCTTGTCTCTGGGCGGAGCTTCGCAGGCCTTCACATCACCACTGGGACGAGCCGCGGTCATGTCCCATTTCAGGCAGTTGAACTTGATTTTGACGTTGCGGCTCACGTGAAGCGCGGCGACACAATCTTCCAGGCTAAGGAATCCGCTGCACGCTTCTCTTAAAGTTGTTTTCGGAGGCAGCAAAGCCTGCAATTGCATGGTGAGCTTTCGCTCTTGCTCTTTGTCGGCCGCCAGTTGCTCGTTGGCGGTCGGTCCCGGGCTCTTCTTGATCCACTTGAGAGGATTGTAAGAATGCCCGGCAGCCCCGGCGGCGCCAAGCAACATAGTGATTCCTGCTCCTCCGATCACAAGCCATTTGTGTTTCATTGATGTCCTCACTTCAAGGGCGGGGCGTGGGCTAGCCTCAGTAAGCCACGTCCTGAGGAGCGGTTCGAGCTTTGTGTGGTGCGGTACTCTCCGAATGGGTTACGTTGGCCTTCGGGTCAGGCTAAAAATGAGAGGTCCTGTCCATTCGGCGCCTGGCAGGAACAGCCATTCCGAAGGCTGCATTTTTGGCGCATATTTCTCGGTTTTGACGGAGTATGCAGGGAGATTGTCGACCCCGAGTGACGTTGTCGCGGCTGGGCGGGATGTGCTAGGCTTCTTGGGCAAGAGATTATCCGGCGCCGCGTCAGGCAAGCCCCTGCGACGCGCATTCCGTACGTCTTCCGATTGAGCGTTCCCAACCTAGGGGAGCCATCGGAAAAATTGGGCCAGAGAATCAAGTTAGCAGGGACTCCGGCGCAGCGTCCCCGGCTCTTGGAATTGGGGGGGGATGGCCCGGAAGCAACCGGGATCGCACCAGAAGAGGAATCACCAGCCCATGCTTGGCCAACAAGCAGCTTCCAAGACTGAACCAGGGACTGTCGAAATCAAGCTGGCGCATTCGCCGGATTCCGACGATGCATTCATGTTCTATGCGCTGGCGACCCACAAGCTGTCCACGCCGGGCTACAAATACACGCACGTTCTTTCCGACATTCAATCGCTGAATGAAGCGGCGTTGGCGGAAACCTACGACGTTACGGCCATCAGTTTTGCCGCTTATCCGGAGCTTCGCAACAAATACGTTCTGCTGGATTGCGGCGCCAGCTTTGGGGAGGGCTACGGTCCCGTTGTCGTTTCCCCAAGAGCCTTGAAGCCGCAGGAACTGGCCGGCAAGCGCATTGGCGTTCCTGGGTTGAAGACTTCGGCTTATCTCAGCCTGAAGCTGTTCGAACCTAATTTCGAACCGGTGGCGATGCCGTTCGACAAAATCATCGATGCGGTGCAGAACAATCTAGTCGAAGCGGGCCTGCTTATCCACGAAGGGCAGCTTTTCTTCCCGGAAAAGGGTTTGCACAAGGTGATTGACTTGGGCATATGGTGGCAGGAACAGACGGGACTGCCGCTGCCGCTTGGCGGGAACGCCGTTCGGCGCGCGCTGGGGCCGAAGCTTGGTCGCCAAATCGCCAAAACCATTCGCGACAGCGTTTCCTATGGCCTGGAGCACCGCGAAGAAGCGTTGAATTACGCCATGCAGTTTGCGCGCGAGATGGATGCCGAACTCGCGGATCAGTTTGTCCGGATGTACGTGAACAAATGGACGCTCGGCCATGGCGAAAAGGGCAAACAAGCGGTGAAAGAATTGATTGTGCGCGGCACGAATGCTGGGCTCCTCCCGGGGCCACCTATTGTTGAATTCCTGGGCGAGGATTGATCGCTTCAAACGCCTGACATCTGGAACTCTCGATTCGCTTCCCGGAGACGAGGTTTGGTGTCGCTGGCCTTGACGCTGTGGTGCGAATCCCTTAGTGTTTTTTTGTCATGATCGCAAATCGGAACGCAATTCTGCTGACTTTCCTCGCATTTCTGGCTGCACCGTTGGTTCCTTCATGGCGGGCCTCCGGCCAATCGGCGGCGAAGCCTGCGGCTCAGGCGGAAACACCGAAAGGCTGGCCGAAGCAGGCCGTCCGCGCCGCACATGGGATGGTGGTTACAGACGAGGGACTTGGATCGCAGGCAGGAGTGGAGATTTTGAAGCGCGGCGGCAACGCCGTGGACGCGGCAGTGGCAACCGCGTTGGCATTGGCCGTCGTTGAACCCGCTGCAGGCAATATTGGCGGCGGAGGCTTCATGCTCATCCGGCTGGCGGACGGCAAGACCACGTTTCTTGACTACCGCGAAACGGCTCCCGGAAAAGCCACGCGCGATATGTATATCGGCAAGGATGGCAAGCTGGACGAAGAAGCTTCGGTGATTGGTTATCGCTCGGTGGCCGTACCGGGAACTGTTGCAGGCCTCGAATTGGCGTTGAAGACTTACGGCACCATGAAACTCGCCGACGTGATGGCACCTGCTCTTCGCCTTGCCGAAGAAGGTTTCACGGTCAGCGAAAAACTGGCCGCGGAATTGGAGGAAGAAAGTCCGGGCCTGCAAGCTTTTCCGACAAGCAAGCGGATTTTCCTGAACGGCGGGCGGAGGTTCAGAGGCGGGGAGGCGTTGAAGCAACCCGAACTTGCAGCAACCCTGAAACGTATCGCTGAGAAAGGCGCGGCAGAACTCTATCGCGGTGAAACGGCGCACGTGCTAGCGGAGGAAATGGAGAAAAACGGCGGAATCCTCTCGCTCGATGACCTTGCGAATTACAAGCCGAAAGTCAGGGAGGTTCTGCACGCAAAATACGACAGCGGCGGGCATTCCTGGGAGCTGTTAACCGCTCCCCCGCCAAGTTCGGGAGGCGTGGCGATTATTGAAGCTCTGAACATGCTGAAAGACATGCCGTTGAAGGGCTGGAACGATCCGCAGAGCGTACACATGGTCGCGGAGACAATGCGGCGTGTGTTTGCGGACCGCGCCGCTTATCTGGCTGATCCGGACTATTCCAAGATTCCCGTAGCCGGCCTAACTGATCCGTGCCATGCGAAGGAACGAGCAGCAACGATTGATCCCGCGAAGGCCAGCCCAAGCAAGACCGTCGCCGCCGGAACGCCGCACACTTGCGGTGCTTCCGCAAATCCTGATGCTGCGCCGCATC
Source organism: Acidobacteriota bacterium (assembly GCA_003224085.1). GTDB lineage: Bacteria > Acidobacteriota > Terriglobia > Acidiferrales > UBA7541 > Acidiferrum. Next base: position 13,866 of record QHYK01000103.1, read on the forward strand.
TCGCCGCCCGCCGGTCGGAAGGCCGCCACACCACGCACTTTTCCGTTGTGGATGCCGCGGGAAACGCAGTCGCCAGCACTTACACGTTGAACGACAGCTACGGCTCGCACGTGACCTGCGCGGCCGGCTTTTTGGTAAATGATGAGATGGACGATTTCACGACGCAGCCCGGAGCTCCGAACTCGCTCTACGAGCTGATGCAGTCTGACGCCAACGCCATCGCGCCCGGCCACCGCCCCCTCAGTTCGATGACGCCGACGATTCTGCTGCGAGATGGCCAACTCAGCTTCGTTACCGGCTCGCCCGGCGGACCGACGATTATCTCCGTGACTTTGCTGAGCATTCTCAACTGGATGCGGCTCGGGATGGACGCGCAGGCGGCGATCAATGCGCCTCGCTTCCATCATCAATGGTTCCCGGATCGCATCCGCATGGAAGCGGAGTTTCCGCTGAGCGTGGAGCAAGCTCTACGCGCCAGCGGGTACGAGGTGGAGCGCGGCTGGTATTACACTCCGAGCCTTGGCAGCGAGGCTAAGCTGAGCAAGCACATGGGCCTGGTGAATGCCATTGGCATCGATCCGCAAACCGGGGAGCGGCTGGGCGCGGCCGATCCGCGCGACCAAGGTTCGGCTGTCGGATATTGAGGGTGGAATGATTCGGCACAGGGACCTGAGAGAGCAGGGAGGCTCGAGCGAAACCACGGTAAACTGCTGAAGGCTCATCCATCAAACGCGAAAATCATGCAGAGACTGCTCTCGACGTATTTGTTCATTTCCAAGAAATTGACACCGGAACTCCTCGGGCAAATCGCGGACGGAGGATTTGAGGGTATTGAAATTTTCTGCACGCGCAGCCATTTCGAATACACGCTGAAACAGGAAATTCGGGCGATGGCCGGAGCGCTGGAAGTGCGGAGCCTTCAGCTCGCGTCGCTCCACGCGCCCACCAGCCGAGACCTGAGCGCGATGCGCGAGAGCGGGACGCCGCTATCGATTTGCGAAGTCGAGCGCGTCCGGCGGATTGAGGCGATGGATGAACTGAAACGGGTGATTGATGTCGCGGAGGACTTGCCTTACGCGCGGCTCATCCTGCACATGGGCGGCTCGCGGGAAACGGCCGACCAGCGAAAGCGCGATGCGGCCTTTAGTTCGCTGGAGCACCTGATTCTGCATGCGCGGCACGCCGGAGTCACTATTTGCGTGGAGAACACGACGAGCGAGATGGGGAGTCCCGATTACCTTCGCGCTTTTGTGGATGAAACGAGGCTCAGTGGCTTGCGCTTCAACTTCGACGTTGGCCACGCGCATCTCGCGGAATTTCCCGAACAAGAACGGCTGGAGAAGAGCTTTGCGCCGCTGCGGGAGATGGTGTCTTCCGTGCATCTTCACGACAATCACGGGGAAAAGGACGAGCACTTGCCGCCCTACCACGGCTCGATTCACTGGCCGGATGCCGTTAAACTGCTCAAGTCCGGGACACAAAATGGCTTGCCGCTGGTCCTGGAATTGAAAGAAAAAACCGGCCTCGAAGTGCCCACGGTCGCCGAACAACTTACTGCTGCCCGCAAGTCGCTTGATAAGTTTGAGAAAGACTGGGCGCACCCCACAGTAAGCACCAACCAATGAATTGACTCCAAGGGCGGGATTGGTTTGAAGGTAGATCTCTCTGAATGGCTCGCAGAATCCACCGAAGGCACCCGGGAAGCTCCCTTCACGCGCGAAATCGCACTCGCGGCGCTGCATTTGCCTATGCATGGGGATCCGGCTGACCGTTTCCTCGCCGCTACTGCACAAGTCATCAAGACACTGGCCAACCGCTGACCATCGCAAGCGGCCGCCCGTTCTTAGAGTGCAACCTTCTCTGTTAAACTAGCCGATTGCGAATCACGCAGAGAATCGCGCTATGACCACGATCACGATTGAGCAAGCGGGAAAACACGAAGGGCAGGAAGTTACGCTCCAGGGCTGGCTTTACAATCTGCGCGAGTCGGGCAAGCTGCTTTTCCCCATTTTTCGCGATGGAACCGGCATCATCCAAGGCGTTTCCTCGCTTAGAGAAAACCCAGAGGCGTTCGAATCACTGAAAGGCCTGACGCAAGAATCCAGCGTCATCGTCACGGGAAAAATTCGTTCAGAAAAGCGCGCTCCCGGCGGCTACGAAATTGGCGTCACGAAACTGCAGGTCGTACAAAAGGTTCCCGAATCCACGCCGTTTCCCATCCAGCTAAAAGAGCACGGCGTCGATTTTCTCCTCGACAACCGCCACCTCTGGATTCGCACGCCGCGCCAGGCAGCCATCCTGCGCATTCGCGCCGAAGCCATTCGCGCCGCGCGCGAATTCATGGACAGCCAAGGCTATACGCTCACAGACGCCCCGATGTTCACTCCTGCGGCGTGCGAGGGCACCTCAACGCTGTTCGAGGTTAATTACATCGACGACCAGAAAGCCTACCTGACCCAAAGCGGCCAGCTCTATGGCGAAGCTTTGGCCATGGCGCTTGGCAAGATTTATACGTTCGGCCCCACGTTCCGTGCCGAAAAATCCAAGACGCGGCGCCACCTGACGGAATTTTGGATGCTTGAACCCGAAGCCGCTTATGTCGAGCTGGACGAAGCCATGGCCCTGGGCGAAGGCCTCGTGAGCGCTATCGTCCAGGGAGTCCTCAAAAACAAATCGTGTGAACTGGAAACACTCAAACGCGATCCGAAGAAATTGGAATGTGCCAAGCCGCCTTTCCCGCGCATCAGTTACGAAGAAGCTGTGGCTGTTCTCCACAAAAATGGCAATCCCGCCAAATTTGGCGACGATTTCGGCGGCGACGAAGAAACCATTATTTCCAGTTCCTTCGATCGCCCGGTGCTCGTCCATCGCTATCCCACGTCGCTCAAGGCCTTTTATATGCAGCCCGACCCGAAGCGGCCAGAACTGGCGCTGGCCTTTGACATGCTCGCGCCGGAAGGCTACGGGGAAATCATTGGCGGCAGCCAGCGCATCCACGATTACGACTTGCTTGTTCAGCGCCTACATGAACACAACCTGCCGGAAGAAGCGTTCCAGTGGTATCTCGATCTGCGCCGCTACGGTAGCGTGCCGCATTCTGGCTTTGGGCTTGGCCTGGAACGCACGGTGGCATGGATTTGCGGGACCGAGCACATCCGCGAGGTGATTCCCTTCCCTCGCATGATTTACCGCGTGTATCCTTAGCGTGGGTAGTTCAACGTCCTCCCGCGGTTCAAGAGTTTTGTGGAAATTAAGAAAGTAGTTTGGATTCGATGGCAGCGCGTACCTCGCGGTTCCAGCACGGTTTTCGCAAGTCACCAGTCACGGACAAGAAATGGCGCAAAAGGTTCGCATCATCGGCGTCCCCATGGACCTCGGCCAAAGCCGCCGCGGCGTGGACATGGGCCCTTCCGCCCTCCGCGGTGCGGGCCTGCATTCCGCCATCAAAAAGCTCGGCCACACGGTGGAAGACATCGGTAACCTCGAAGTGAAACAGCCCGAAGAAATGCCCGTCGGCGAAAAGCGCGCGAAGTATCTTCAGGAAATTGCGGAAACCTGCCGGGACATTTGCAAGACGGTCGAAAAATCCTTGGGCGAGAGCTTCCTCCCGCTCGTGCTTGGCGGGGATCACTCCATCGCGGTCGGCGCGGCGGCCGGCGTGGCTTCGCATTTTCGCCTTCAGAAAAAGGAAATCGGCTACCTCTGGCTTGACGCGCATGGCGACATGAACACGCCGGAATCTTCACCGTCCGGCAACATTCACGGCATGCCGCTTGCCGCGATTATGGGTTACGGCGCGACGGAACTCGTGGAGTTGGGGGGCTTCAAGCCCAAGGCCGAGCCTGGCAACATCGTTATCGTTGGCGCGCGCGACCTCGACGCGCAGGAGCGCAAAATCGTCAAGAAATCCGGCGTCCATGTCTTCACCATGCGCGACATCGACGAGCGCGGTATGCGCGACGTGATGTCCGAAGCTTTGAAATACGCCATGGACGACACCGCCGGCGTCGCCGTCAGCCTGGACATGGACTTCGTGGATCCAACCGATGCCCCAGGAGTTGGCACCCCCGTTCGCGGCGGCGCGACGTACCGGGAAGCGCATCTCGCCATGGAAATGATTGCCGACACGGAGTCCATGGTTTCGATGGAAGTGGTGGAGATCAACCCTATTCTCGACGAACACAACCGCACCGCGCTTCTCGGTGTCGAATTGGTCCTCTCCGCACTGGGTCAGAAGATCCTTTGATCGGTTCCCGGTTTCCGGTTTTCCGTTTTCAGCCGGTCCGTACGGGAAATGCTAGCAAGGTCCCTGACAAGCCTTTTTCTGGGCCTCTCTTTCTCTGAACACTGACAAAAGTCTGGCCGCTGACTAAGATTCTCCATTGACAGTTCCGCACGCGACAAAAAACAACCTCTGCCCCAATCGCAGGTTTTCACTTATAACTGAAAACTGACAACTGGGAACTCTTATGACCCCTGACAACAAGAAACGACTCCGCGTTGGCATTCTCTTTGGCGGGCGCTCCGGCGAACACGAAGTTTCTTTGGCCTCCGCCGCTTCCGTGATCCGCGGCCTCGACCTGGACAAATATGAAGCCGTGCCCATCGGCATCACTAAAGAAGGCCACTGGCTCGTGGGCAGCGCGGCGCAAAAAATGCTGCCTGAGGTTCTGAAGGGCGGCCAGCGCGTGGTGATGGCCGCCGACCCGACCGACGCGGCGCTAATTCCGCTCGACCGCAGCAGCGGCGGCCAGCGCATGGACGTCGTTTTTCCTGTGATGCATGGCACCTACGGCGAAGACGGGACGATCCAGGGATTGCTTGACCTCGCTGGCCTACCCTTCGTGGGCGCGGGCGTTCTTGGCTCCGCTATCGGCATGGACAAGGATGTCTCCAAGCGACTCCTGCAAGTCGCCAAAATTCCTGTTGTGCCCTGGATTGCCGTGCAGCGTGCGGATTGGGAGCGTGATCCCAAAGAAATTCAGAAGGCCATCGAAAAGAAATTCAAGTACCCCATGTTCGTCAAGCCGGCAACGCTCGGCTCTTCTGTTGGGATGACCAAAGTCCACTCCCGTGAAGAACTGGCGCCCGCTTTGAATCTCGCCGCCGAATTCGCCATGAAAATCCTGGTCGAGAAATGCATCGTGGGGCGCGAAATCGAAGTCTCCGTGCTCGGTAACCATGATCCCAAGGCTTCGATTCCCGGCGAAATTGTGCCGCACCGCGAATTCTACGATTACAGGGCGAAATACCTGGAAGAGGGCTCGCAGATCCTGATTCCCGCGAAGCTCAAGCCTGCGCAGGTGAAAACGATTCAGGAATACGCGGTGGAGGCGTTTCGCGCACTGGAATTGAGCGGCATGGCCCGCGTTGATTTCTTCCTCGAAAAGAAGGGCGGCAAAATCTATCTCAACGAGGTGAACACCATTCCCGGTTTCACTTCGATTAGCATGTACCCAAAAATGTGGGAAGCCAGCGGCATTTCGTTTCGCGAATTGATTGACACGCTCATCGAGCTCGCGCTCGAAATGCACCGCGAAAAAGCCCGCACCAAGTACGAGATCGAGCTACCCGAAGGCGCCGCCGGCGCTTTGGAAGCCTAGTTCGTCATCTCTGCAAGGGAGGGTAAGCTCACGCAACGCCAGATATCGCACCACCGGTAGAATTCAGGCCTCGCCGGCCATTTACTCGGGCATCCAAATTTTGTAAGGTTTCAATGTTGCTCGCAACGCCCAGGAATTTTCTGGAACGACTTATACTTTTGCTTCTCATGCTCGCGGGGCAGGAGACACCCGAATGACGCTGCTGGATCCACCTCCCGTCACACCCCATAAATCACGAGCCATACCGTTTACCATCGCGGCAGTCGTCATCGCTGCCATGGTTACCTTTTATTTCGTCTTCCGCTACTATCCCGAAAAGAAAGCTGCGGAACGTTTCTTCGACACGCTGGTTGCGGGGAACACCGACCAGGCATACCAGCTTTGGAAGCCCGGGCCAAGCTATACGAAGAAGGATTTTCTTGCGGACTGGGGTCCTGAAGGATATTACGGCCCCGTGAAAAGCTACGAAATCCTGAAAACGAGTTCGCCGCGCGGTGCAAACGCCGTGGACGTGCGTATTGCGGTCAGCCCTTATTCGCCGATGCCCGACGCCTCCGACGCGGAAAAGAGCCGAAAAACGAAAATTGTGAGCGTGTGGGTAGTGATGTCCGACAAATCTCTCAGCTTCCCGCCGTAGCGCTGCTACCCGCGAACTTCCTCTAGCGCATGTTCCAACTCCTTTGTTGAGACGCTGGCAGTGCCCAGCTTGCCTACGACCACACCGGCAGCAATGTTCGCGAGCACGGCCGCGTCCACAATGGACGCTCCCGCCGCCGCCGCAAGCGCGAGCACGCTCAAGACCGTGTCGCCCGCACCTGTCACGTCGAAGACCTGCCTGCCCATTGCCCCTCGCTCAATTCCCGGCTGCCCCACGCGAGCATAGGTCAGCTCGAGACCAGTCGCAGGAATGTGCACCTGCTTCGGGGAAGATTCCTCAAACACGCTCATTCCGCTTTCTCCGCGCGTGATCACGACGGCTCCGCATCGGAAGCGCGCGAGAAGCATCCGGCCCGCCTCCTCAAACGATTTTTCGTCATCCAAAGACCGATTCGCCAACAGGCTCGCTTCCCTGGCGTTACATGCAACCACTCGCGCGCCACGGTAGGCGTAGAGACGCGGCGTTTTCACACCCACGAACACCGGAACTTTCAACTGGTGCGCCGCTCTGAGCACGCGATCGGCAAAATCATCCGTAATCAGCCCTTTGTGGTAATCCGAAAGCACCAGCGCGTCCAGCCGTTTGAGGGCGGCGAACATCATTCGCAGCAGCTTCTCCTGCGTTTCCGGCTGCAGCGGCTCGCGCCGTTCGCGATCTACTCGAACGACCTGGTGGTGCTTTGCGATAATCCGTGTCTTTACGGTGGTTACGCGCCTGGCTTCCGCAAGAACCGCCCTCTCGGCTATGTTCGCCTCGCGCAGGCAGTTCTGAATGGCGCGCCCCGCTTCATCTGCCCCGACCACCCCAAAGGCTTCCACCTTCGCACCGAGCGCTGCGAGGTTAGCTGCCACGTTTCCTGCCCCGCCGAGGCAGCCGTTCTCGTCCACAAAATCTACCACCGGCACGGGCGCTTCCGGCGAGATTCGCGAAGATGTGCCCCATAAGTAGCAGTCCAGCATTATGTCGCCGAGGACGCCGATGCGTTTGCCGCGCAACCGCGGGAGCATCCGCTTCAGACGTGGCATGGACTTGGCAAGAGGGGTGGGCATGCGGGCTGGGAGGACTCCTGTTATTTGCTCCGGTTTTCCTCCGCGATCGTGGCTTCTTCGGGAAGCATCACGGGAATCTCGTCGCGAATCGGATAAACGCGCCGGCAGGAAACGCATTTCAATCCGGACTCATCGGCAAGGAGCTCCACCTTGGTTTTACACACAGGGCAAACGAGGATATCGAGCGCGTACTTGGGGATGTCCAAGCTGTCCTCCCGCAGGATCGGCCTGCGAACAATACCGCTGCGGCAAAGACGCACTCTATCAAACGCCCTCGGTTCTCAGCAACTTCGGGTTGTCCCTGCCCGCACCGCCGCCCTTTGGTGGCAAACTTTAGTACTATACAGCACGCCAACCCCAAAACTGTTCCTCGGGCCAGTAGTTTTGGCGGCCCGCAAGCCATACACTGGGCGCGAGTTAGTTCGAATCCCCTCCCTACGGGAGAATACTGTGTACTGCGATCGCTGTGGACTGAACTTTCTGCCTAAACAATCCGTGTGCACCCGCTGCAAGAAGGTGCCCACACGATATTGGTTTCAATTCATGAGCTTGGTCACCATCCTGGTGGCCGTCCTCTGCAACACCGTTCTCGGACTGTTCCTTCTCCCGCGCCTTGCCGACTCCCATCGCGGCCGTTTCCTGTTCCGCGGTTGGTATTGGTTCAACCAGAAAGCTGCCCTTTATGGCTGGGTGCCTATCGCGCTGGGTTTACTCGCCTGGGACTATTTCATTTGGAAGGAAGCGCGGCCCAAGCTCAAGGGCTGGCTCACGCGAAAGCTACTGACTTTTTCGCTCGCCGCGGGCGTAGCGCCCATGATTCCCTGGTGGATACCCGCAGGGCAGCCTCCTGGCGAGTTTCTCTCGATGATCGGGAGGTATCAAGGCCTGCCGGCGATGCTGGCCTGGGGTGTGGTCCTGGTCGTAACCATTATCTTGTGCATTGACCCCGAATCCCGCGACTACCTGCTCGGCCACGGCAGAACCCTCAGCATCGTAAGCACGGGCATGCTCGTCCTGGTTCTCGCCATGACGCTAATCGGGTGGTCGCTCAGCTAGTGAGCATCACAAACACGCGAATCAAAAATTCTTACTGGCCGTTGGGACAGGATACTCGCAAGCCACAAACTCTTCGCGCGATGGTTGCGAAGACAATTCCTCTAGGCTGGAATGAAGTTAAGGAGTAACTATGAGAAGCGAAAAGACCCGGTTCCTTCTGGTTGCCCTGGCCGTGGCCGCGTTTGCGGGGGCCTCCTTCGCACAGCAGCAACGAATCTTCAATTGGCTGCCCGCCAATGACGAGACCGTGCGGCTCGATCCCGCAAATTATCACACGGGCCGGACCTACCACCCGAACGCTCCGGGCCAAAACAATCACGTAGATATTAAGGCGCAGAAGCCGGTCACCATCTTCATGACACCAGAAGGGGACTGGAACGCGGCACTGCAACATCCCGAGGCCATTGCGAGCCTGCCGCAGGCGTGCCTCCGCGAGCACGTCGTTGAAACCACGTATGTTTGCCAACTTCCGGTCGAACCCATGACCCTGATCATCCGGGATGAGCGCTACAGTCCCGAGACGCCAGTGTTTGCAGGACTTGGCGTCGTGCTGAACACCATGGAGGCCACACAAAACAATACGGTTCGCGCCGTCGGTTCGGGAATCGCCGCCGTGCTCAATAGCACGCGCCAGAGTTCCTCGCCGCGGCAATTCAAGGATCCCAACGACCTGCACATTCAGTATTACCGCTGGGACTGCGTCGAGAATTGCGTGCAGCCCGAATTCCGCTGGATGGAGCAGGTCCGAGAGAAATACCAGCTGACGTCCTTCTTGAAAGTCTATGGCGGCTTCCAGCCGGATCACGATGGCGAGCAGGTCAGCATCAAAATAAAGTCTCCGGTGCCCATGGTTGTGGCCATGCTGCCGTCGCAAATTGCGGATCAGTTGCATTCGCAGCCGGACGCGCTCGAGACTGCTCTTCAGAAGAATTCCTGCCAACAGCGCGGCGTGCAGTCTCTGCAATTCGAATGCACGTTCAATCTGGCCGACGGCCCTCAATCTCTTGTTGTGGCACCGGAGGCCGGCGAAAAGGTGCCTCACAAGAAAGCCGAAATCCTGATGCTTGCCTGGCGCTGCGTCGAGAATTGTCAAGTTCTGCAAACCGCCGAGAAATAAGAATTCTGCTGCCCTTAATGGGGTCCAGACTCTTTTAGGAAAGAAACTTCTGATATTCGATCAGGGGCATCCCGAAGAAGTCCGAGACTTTTCCGGACCGGCGATACCCGTTCTTCTCGTAAAACCGCATTGCGCGCTGAAGCGGTTCCGTGGTGTCCAGCGTAACGCGTCTGCACTCACGCGAACCTAGCTCTGCCTCGGCCCTGCTCAGTAATTGCGCGGCTATTCCCTTTCCGCGCATCGATGGGCACACCGCCATCCCTCGAAGATGTCCTTCGGCCGTCCGTAGGACATGGCAGGCAATTGTGCCCACAACGCTATTCCCAGAATCGACCGCTAGGAACACGCTCATTGTTTCCAGACGCCCCCGAAGTGTCTCCGCCGTCAACACGGTGTCCAGAAACCCTTCGGGAGAGTAGCGGCTCCGAAATTCCTCGAACGCTTCGCGAAGGCAAGCCAGAATCCCTGGAGCATCCCCAAGGCTCGCCCTGCGTATCGAGATTGCTGAAGTTTGGGCTTGCACGCTTGTGATCACTGCAGCGGGCAATCTAATGAAGGGATTCCCCTTACCCAAGCTCCATTTTGGTTGTGTTAAGAAGTTTGGTATCCAGACCTTCTAGCGGGCGAAAGACAAGTCACTTGTGGGCTGGAAGCAGATCCCAAATCCCTGCATCTTCTGTGCCGAGCACCCAAGAAGCAAAACCGCGCAGACCCCGCTCCTTGACGAGCGCGTAGCGCTCTTTGAACGTGCGCAGGTCTGTGTAGAAGATCCACTCGCGCTCATCGTCCCTGTAAAAGTACAGCCAGGCCGACCGGTCCTGCGCGTCCCACTCAACACGCCCGCCGTACGCTTTGGCCAAGTCAAGCGCATCGTCGGTCGAAATGTATTCAGCAGTCGGGTTGGCCCGGTCGCCGGCTTTGTCTGGCGCTTTGACCGGCGTGCCCGCAAACCAGTGATAGCCATACAAAGGGATTCCCAGCGCGAGTTTCTGAGGCGGCACGACTTTCAGAGCGTACTCGAGATTGGCGACCGTCCAAACCCATCCAGCAACCGGGCCAGGGACGGTCCAAGTCGTGTGCTGGTCGTAAGTCATTAGGCAGAGAAAGTCCACCGACTCCGAGATAGCCTTCAGGTCATACGCCCCACGCCAGTTCTCGTAAATCCACGTGGAAAATCCTGTTTCTCCCGGATGCCCCGGAGCATTGGGAATAGTCGCGATGGAGAGTTGCAAGTTCTCCTTGTGAAACGCTGCCGCCGTTTCGCGAACAAAATCCGAGAGCGCGTCGCGGTCGGTCCAGTTGACGTTTTCCATGTCCAACTGGAAACCAATATAGCCGTTGTCTTTGCTCGCGCGGGCTAGGGCGGCGATAGCTTCCCGCCGCGCTGCTGCATTCGCGAAAAACTTGTGGACTTCTTCCTGCACGAACCCGCCGTTCCCCACCAGCGGCATGACCGGTACATGGCGCTGGCGCGCCGTTTCCAGCACTTCTGGATTCGGCCCGCCTGACAGCAAACCGCTCGCGTCCACGGAATACCAATTGGGTGACACGATGTCGACTTTGTCCGCGTGCGCCAGAAACGAGCGCACCGACTTCGGCTCGCGCGTCATATAGAAAATAGACTCATGCTGCTGCGCTTCAGCCGTGATTGCCCCAGAGGAAAACGGCAGGATGATGGCGAGGAATATTTGTGATGGTTTCATGCGCGCAGTCTAACCACTCCGAGCCTTCCAGCGCAACGCTCGCTGCCGTATCCAGCTGTAGGGGAACGCACGACTCTGGGTTTAGTGACGCACGGCCCACGCCATGCCGTCGGGCCCCTTCCCCGTGGGAATGCGGGCTGCAGCGACCTCGAGAGTCTTTAAATCGAGAGTCGCAACGTTGTTTTCCCCCGCGACGGCAATATACGCGCGTGTGCCATCCGGAAGAATAAGCATGCCCTCCGGCTGGCGGCCAAGATTGAGGCGTTTGATTTCTTTCCGCGATTTAGCATCGAGAACCAGCATCTCATTGCCTGCCAAGTCAGACACGAGGACAAGCTTCCCGTCAGGAGTGAACTTCAGACGATTTGACCGTTTTGTCTGCACGTCGAGCGTCTGCACAACCTTTTTCGCGCCAATGTCAACGATCGAGATGCTCCCATCGTTAGAATTCGCGGCCCAGAATTCGCGCCCATCCGGCGAAATGTCCCCGCCTTCCGGGCCTTTGCCTACTGCAATATTCGCGGCGCTCCAGCCAGTGGGAGTGGAGTCGCGTTGCAACAAAGTGATGGAATCCGACCCAATGTTGGATGTGAAAATCTGTGATCGATCCTTCGAGAAGACCAGCATGTGGGTGCCGTTCTGCCCAATTCCTAGAAGCCAGTCAACCTGATTCGCCGTAGGATCGTAGCGTCCAATCAGCCGGTTCAGCTCCGCGGTGAACCAGACTTTGCCTTCCGCGAACGTGATTCCGTGCGGCCGGCGTAATGCACCGAGCTCCACGCGGTGCAGTTCTTTTTGCCCAACCAAATCCATTACGGAAAGCGTGTTCCCCGGAGTGCGCGCCCCATAATTGGCGACAAACGCCAGTTTGCCGTCATCGGAAACCGTGATTTCGTGCGGACCTTCGCCAGTGGGTATGCGCGCGACTGTTTTTGAGGTGCCGGGATCCACAATCGAAAGCGTGTTGTCCTCTTTGTCGAGGACCAACAGAGCAGGTGATGGAGTCTGTGCCGCTGCAAAATACGGGAGAAGCAGAAAAACAACACTAGCTGCGAGCCACCCCAATAAAGTCCTCCGCGAAATGGCGAGTTTCATATTGCTGTTTCCTCTTAGCGATGTAACAGGGCCTCCGAGCGTCCCCGAGCATACTACAGGACCGTACAACCAGGACTAATGGTCGCCAAGATTGACAGAGCGAGCGATAATGTCTGTGGCGCCGAGGGATGAGGGAGGAACTCATGAGCAAAGATGCACCAGAACAGAAGAAGGAAAGAAAAGCAGAAGCCACAAGCGACAGCAGCGACGAAAAGAAGAGCCTGACGCGGCGAAAATTTATCAGCCGCGTCGCGGCCGGCAGCGCGGCCGCAGCTCTTGTGCCCCGGCACGTGCTGGGGCGCGGTTTCACGCCCCCGAGCGACCTGCTGAACATCGCTGGCATCGGCGTTGGCGGGATGGGCCGCGCCAACCTAATCAACTTAGCCAGCCAAAACATAGTGGCCCTGTGCGATGTGGACTGGGGCTACGCGGACAAGGGGTTCGAACGCCTGGACACAGACATTCAGAGACTCCGGGACCGCTTGGAAGGCCCTCCCTCACCGCCAGCCACGGGCCAACCGCAAGCGCCTTTCGATGCCGCGAAAACCAAAGCGCGGCTGGACAATATGATCCGGCTCAAAAACGAGCATCTCCCAAAAGCCAAACGCTACAAGGACTATCGCGGGATGCTCGAAAAGCAGAAGGATATTGACGCCGTTCTCGTCGCCACCGCCGATCACATGCACGCTCCCATCGCTCTTGCGGCCATGGATCTTCACAAACACGTCTACGTGCAAAAGCCGCTCACCTGGTCGGTCGAAGAAGCTCGCAAAATGGCCCAGCGCGCAAAAGAGACCAAAGTCGCCACGCAGATGGGCAACCAGGGCCACTCCCTCGACGATGCGCGCACCGCCGTCGAATACATCTGGGCTGGCGCCATCGGCGAAGTCCGCGAAATACACATTTGGACCAATCGCCCTCTCGGCTTTTGGCCGCAAGGCATTCCCCGCCCGGAGGCCCTAAAGGAACCGGCCGACAAGCTCAGCTGGAACGGCCGAGGCGTGACGGAGCGGCTGGCTGCGGCCATGGCCGGCAATTATCCTGTTCCCGACACGCTCGCGTGGAATCTCTTTCTGGGCGCAGCGGCGCCAAACATCGAGTATCACCCCATCTACCACCCGTTCAACTGGCGCGGCTGGGTGGATTGGGGCGTTGGCGCCATCGGAGACATGGGCGCGCATCTGATTGACCATTCCATGTGGGCGTTAAATTTAGGGATGCCGGCCAGTGTCGAGACCATCTCAACCCCTTTCAACGGCGCTTCCTATCCCCATGCAACGATGACCTTCTACGAATTCCCCGCCCGCGGCCCGCTGCCGCCAGTAAAACTCACCTGGTACGACGGCGGCTTGAAGCCCCACAAGCCTGAAGAACTTGGCGACGAAGAGCTAAACCAAGAAGGCGGCGCGTTGCTCATCGGCAGCAAAGGCAAGCTGCTCCACGAAACTTACGGCGCGCATCCGCGGTTGCTTCCCAAATCGCTTCACGATTCGTTTGGCAAACCGCCCCAGAAGCTCCCGCGCATCCCAGGCGAAGCACACGAGATGAATTGGGTGGAAGCGTCCAAAGGCAAGGCTGAAGCTTCTTGCCCATTCGAATACGCCGCGCGGCTCACCGAAGTCATGCTACTCGGCATCGTCGCGTTGAAGGCAGGCAGAAAAATCTCTTACGACGGCGAAAACATGCGCGTCACCAATCTGCCACAAGCCAACGACTACCTCCGCCGCGAGTACCGCCAGGGCTGGTCCGTCTGACGCCGCTACGCCTACGCTTAGGGTCAGATGGTGTACGTGCCTCGGTAGGTTCCGACCTGTGCTTCTAGGTTTGCGGCAATCTACAACGAACTGAATTCTCGGCAATAGCTTCGTTCTGCGTGTTCTGGCTACAACCCTTTTGCCTCGCGGAAACTTCGCACCACAACGGCAGCGTCCTGGTGTTGTGCATCTACAGCGTAGTTGAGCTTCCGAATGTCGCTTGCGGAAAGCTTCCCGCCAAGATCGGCCAGGGCCGCGCGCAGTTGCGGGAACTGCTCGAGCGTCGATGCGCGCACGATGGGCACCGCGTCGTAAGGTGGGAAATAATGCTGGTCGTCCTCCAGCGCCACGAGCCCCAGCGCGTCAATCAGCCCATCGGTGGAATTCCCGGCCACCACATCCACCTGATGGTCCAGCAGCGCGCGATAGATTAGCCCCAGGTCCATGACCTTGGGCGATTCCGCAAACTGCAGACGGTAGCGCTTGCTGAGCCCGGGAAAACCGTCGGGCCGCTCCAGGAACTCGTACCCCACTCCCACCCGCCATTGCGGAGCGATAGAAGGCAAATCCGAGAGCGTGCGAATGTGCATCTTCTTCGCGTCGTCTCCGCGAATCACCATCGCGAACGTGTTCTCAAAGCCCAGCGGCTCGGTCACTTCCAGGTGAAATTTCTCCGCATATAGTTTCTTGACGCGCTCGTAGACGGCCGCGGAAGTTCCTTGCGGCGCCTCGTTGAGAACCGCCGTCAGCGCTGTGCCGGTATATTCAACGTACAAATCGAGGTCGCCGGAAAGCAGCGCTTTGTGCACCAATAGCGTACCGCCAAGGTTCGCCTTCCGAACTACCCTGATGCCCGCCTTCGCCTCGATGTGTTGCGCCACAAGCTCGGCCAGAACGACTTGCTCCGTAAAAAACTTCGACCCAATCGTGACTCTGTTTTGTGGCTTTTTCTTGCAGCTAGAAACGAAACAAACAACGCTAGTCAGGCAAACAAGATAAAGAATTAGAGAGACATGTATGGCACAAGGACGGCTGCCAGGTTTGCCATCCCGAGCGTAGCGAGGGATCTGCTTTTTGATTTCCAGGGAAGAAGAACGTGAGGCAAGAACGCGTCTGGTCTTCACACGACCCTCAATCGACGTTCGAGCATTCCCAGAAGAAAATCCGCGGCCAACGCCAACAGCGCCGCGGGAATTGCACCGGCCAGAATGAGCGAATCACTCACCAGCGCAACGCCGCGAAAAATAAACGTGCCAAGTCCGCCAGCCCCGATGGCCGCCGCGATCGTAGCGATGCCGATGGTGATGATGGTGGCCGTTCGAATGCCCGCAAGGATGACGGCAAGCGCGAGCGGGAACCGCACCCGAAACAGGATTTGCGCGCGCGTCATGCCCATGGCCTCTGCAGCTTCAAGGACGGCAGGATCGATCCCACGCAAACCTACGTATGTGTTTCGCAGAATCGGGAGAAGCGCATAGAGAACCAGCGCAACAATCGCCGTGCGTTTACCAATGCCGCCAATGAAGGGAATAGGGATTAGGAAACCGAAAAGCGCAAGGCTGGGAATGGTCTGAAAGATATTCGCGATGCCAATCGACACCGCGCGCAGAGCCGGCCGCTGCACGATGAACATCCCCAGTGGAACGGCAATAAACATGGCGATCACCATGGAAATCAGGACAAGCTCGATATGATCGAGCGTAGCGCCAAGAATCTCCGCGCGATGTTCCGCGAAGAAGGACCACCCGCTCGAACCGGGGCTCACGCCGGCGCTCCCGGATTTGTTTCCAGCGAAGCCGCGAACGCGCGCACTTCGGGATGTTCCAGCCTCAAAAATTCTTGAGGCGGCGCGACCGCCGCAATTCGTCCCGCTTCCAAGAGCACGATGCGCGACGCCAGCAGCAGCGCCTCGCGCAAGTCGTGCGTCACAAACACAATCGTCTTTTGCAGCCGTTGCGCCAGCGTTCGAAATTCCCGCTGCAATTCCGCACGGGTCACCGGATCCAAAGCGCCGAACGGCTCGTCCATCAGCAAAATTGGCGGATCGGCCGCCAGTGCGCGCGCCACACCCACCCGCTGCCGCTGCCCGCCCGAAAGTTCTCGCGGGCGCCGCCGTGCAAACTCACTCGGATCAAGCCCTACGAGACAAAGCAATTCGCCAACGCGCGCCGCCGTGCGGCAGCGATCCCATTTCTCCAGCGAAGGAACAAGCGCCACGTTTTCCTCCACCGTGAAATGTGGAAACAGCCCCGCTTCTTGAATCACATAACCGATTCCACGCCGCAGCCGAATAGGATCCCACTCCGTAGTCACGCCACCCTGCACCAGCACTTGTCCCCGCGATGGAAGCAACATCCCGTTAATCAGGCGCAGCAGGGTAGTCTTGCCGCTGCCGCTCCGCCCAAGAAGCACCAGCGTTTCCCCGATTGGAACTGCCAGGGACACGCTGGAAATCACCTCGCGCCTCAGAATATCGTTTATGTGATACGACACATCGCGAAATTCAATCAAATTTCTCGAAAAATGTTCGGTCTTCGCATTCATTTCGGTTGACAGCCTCAATTCCCAGCGCGAACATACTAATGTAATTTGCCTCCCGACGCCGATTTTTGGCGCATCCTTCTCTGGGGCCTGGCATCAAACGGAAGGGGCCAACGCTATGGGAGCACTTGCCGCCACTGCCGTCCGCATCCGGCACGATCTTCATACCGGTTTACTGAAAGCCCGGGGGAGAACCGATGAGCTTTTGCAACTTGTCCGCGAAGAGGCCATGTATGACCGGCCCATCGCCGAGCGCCATCGCATTATTTTTTACCTAGGCCACGTCGAAGCCTTCGATTGGAACCTGCTTTCGCAGCGCGCTTTCGGTCTCCGCTCTTTTCATCCGTCTTTCGATCAGCTTTTTTCGTTCGGGATCGATCCTGACGGCGGCAGCCTGCCTACCGACGCGCCGGGAGATTGGCCAACCCGCCAGGAAGTGGAACGTTACAAAACGCGCGTGCGCGAAGAACTCGATCACGCCATCGAACACGCACTTCAGCGCCCCGAAGAAGGCCACCCCCACTTGCTGCAAATGCTGCATGTGGCCATCGAGCATCGGCTGATGCACGCCGAGACCCTCACCTACATGCTGCACCGGCTTCCCGCGCACAAAAAGATTTGTCCCCCCCAGAAGGCCGCTTGGAAAGCCCCGCACGTGAAATCGCACCTGGTCGAAATCCCCGGCGGACGCGCCACGCTGGGAATTCGCAATTCCCAGGATCCTGAATTCGGCTGGGACAACGAGTTCGCCGAGCACGAAGTGGCCGTTCCGGAGTTCGCCATCGAGGGTCATAACGTAACAAACCACGATTTTTTGCGGTTTATTCAGGCTGGAGGCTACCAAAATCGCAAACTTTGGACCCCCGAGGCCTGGGCCTGGAGAACCAAAGAGAATATTCAGCATCCAATGTTCTGGAGGGCTGACGGCAATCTCTGGCTGTATCGAACCATGTTCGGCGAAGTTCGTCTGCCCCTGGAATGGCCGGTGTACGTGAGCCACGCAGAAGCCACCGCCTACGCCAATTGGCTCGGGCGCAAGCTGCCGACCGAGGCGCAGTTTCATCGCGCGGCGTACGGCACGCCAAAGGGCGACCAGGAGCGCACCTATCCCTGGGGCGAAGAGCCACCTAGCGAGCGCCACGGAAATTTTGATTTTCGCTCCTGGGATCCTTCACCGGTCGGGGCGCATGCCGCCGGTGCGAGCGCGTTTGGCGTTTATGATCTTGTCGGAAACGGTTGGGAGTGGACTCGCACCGAGTTCGCGCCGTTTCCGGGATTCACGCCGATGCCTTTCTATCCGGGCTACTCGGCAAATTTCTTCGACGGCCGGCATTATGTGATGAAAGGCGGCTCCCCGCGCACCGCCGCGTGCATGCTGCGCCGTTCATTCCGCAACTGGTTCCAACCGCATTATCCGTATGTTTACGCAACCTTCCGTTGCGTCGAGGACTAAAAGCAGACCACCAGCTCAGCCCCAGCTCGGACAGCTCAGGAGAGAGACGATGGCGACGCCTGCTTTAACGCTCCAGCACGTGTCGGAATTTGCGGCAGACGTGCGCGATAGCCTAACCAAATCCGGACAACGCGAACTGCCCTCGAAATATCTCTACGATGAAGTGGGTTCCGCGCTGTTTGAAGCCATCTGCGTGCTACCCGAATATGGACTAACGCGGGCTGATACTCGTCTGCTTCAAGAAAATGCCGCCGAAATCGTTTCGCGCGTTCCCTCGCCCGTGCGCGTTGCGGAGCTTGGCAGCGGTTCGGGGAAAAAGACGCGCTGGATTCTCGAAGCATTGTCGCGGCGGCAAATCACATATTACTACCCCATTGAAATTTCTCCCCATGCGCTGGCTGCGTGCGAAAAAGAATTGGCGCAGATTGATATGGTCAGCGTCGTCGGTCACGAAAAGCCGTATCTCGAGGGGCTACGCACGGTCGCGGACGGACGAAGCGAGCGCGACCATCTTCTCGTCCTTTTTCTCGGCAGCACCATCGGCAATTTTGACCGCGATGCCGGCGACCGGTTCCTGCGCGAGATGCGTGAAATTCTTCGCCCCGGTGATGCTTTGCTCCTCGGAACGGACTTGGAGAAAGCCGTCGACCTGCAGCTTCTTGCTTACAACGATCCTGCAGGTGTCACCGCCGCTTTCAATTCGAATGTGCTGGCGCGCTTGAATCGCGAGCTAGGCGCGGACTTCGACTTGAGCTGCTTCTGCCACGAGGCTCGTTGGAATTATTCCGACCGCCGCATCGAAATGCATTTGCGCTCTACCCTTCGCCAGAGCGTTCGTATTCCCGCCGCCAGCCTGCGCATCGTGCTCGACGAAGACGAGACCATTTGGACCGAAAGCTCCCACAAATACAAAGCCGAAGAGATTCCCGAGATGGCCGAGCGCACCGGCTTCCGCTGCGAAGCCCAGTGGATCGACTCCGAATGGCCCTTCGCCCAAAACCTGCTTACCGCAGAATGATCCTTAACCGTGCCACGAACCGGGCAACTTCAGTAGGCGTCGGGGCGGAACCACGTCGAGGGCTTCCGCCGTTGCGAGTCCCTACGCGCCCGCGCAACCCTCAATCTCTTCGAAGACTGGGCGACTGAATACTCTCCCTGCTACCTTTCCCGTGTTTGTCGATAGTCAGTATTCACCGCGCGTACCCTTCTTTTCTTTTCGCTTACAGCCATCATGTTTAGCAAGTCCCATGTTTTTATAACGATACGGATTGCCGGGAGTGCGCTTCTCCCTCCTTCGACTCGAATCCAAGTTCCGTGTGGCCTAGGTCGGGAAAACTGCCGGGTGTGGCTATTCTTCCCCTTATGCCCCTTATGGAACTGGTCGCGAGGAGGGGGCGGCTTCAATATGCTTCAGGCCGGAGGCCAAGCAGCGTCTCTCCACCACCAGCGGTGAAGGCTGCGGCGGCTTCGCGTTGGAGGTTGTTGGCCTGCCGCAACAACGCCGTGAATCCCGGTCGCATGCGGAGGGCATCGAGCCACGGGTCGCGCACCATAGCCGGATAGCAGAAAAATCCGTGCGTGATGGCGCGAGACAGCGTTTCCAGCGCCCAATCCTGCTCGCCAAGGTAACTGAGCTGCCGTGCAAGGTAGTAGATTCCTTCGGGATCGCGGAACGTGGCTTTGCGCAGCTCCTCGCAGGCTTGCAAGCTCTCTTCTCGATTGCCTTCAAGCAGCGCTCGCAAAGAGATCAGGTAAAGCCTGCCCAGACG
>QHYK01000159.1 GCA_003224085.1 Acidobacteriota bacterium
TCGTACCCGGCGGAATGTGCTTGAACTGCAGCGCATTGCCGGGAAGGATGTCCGCGCCTTCGCCCGTGGAAACCGTGGCGCCAACTTCCAGGCCGATGGGATGAATGATGTAGCGCTTCTCGCCATCGGCGTAGTGCAACAACGCCAGGTTCGCGCTGCGGTTCGGGTCGTATTCGATGGCCGCCACTTTCGCGGGCACGCCGATTTTGTCGCGCCGGAAGTCTACTTTGCGGTACTGCTTTTTGTGTCCGCCGCCGCGGTGCCAGATCACCACTTCGCCCTGATTGTTGCGCCCGCCCGATCGCTTTTTCGGCTCGAGCAGCGCCTTCTCCGGCTGCTGCTTGGTGATATGGCTCTTGTCCACGACGGAGATAAACCGCCGCGACGCCGTGTATGGATTAAAGCTCTTCAGTCCCATCGCTGCCTCTTACCTTCCGGAATCCTTGTCTCTTCGAGCTCCCGTCTTAGAGGTTCTCCGCGTACTCGATCATCTTTTCGCCTTCGGCGAGCTTCACGTAAGCCTTCTTCCAGTCGCGCCGGTAGCCTTCGTTCTGTCCCCGCCGACGCATCTTGCCGACAAAGTTCGCCGTGCGCACCTGGTCCACTTTCACCTTGAAAATCTGCTGCACCGCTTCCTTGATTTCCGTCTTGGTGGCCGCCGAGGACACTTCAAAGACCATGGTATGTTGAGACTCCTTCACCCCCAGGCCTTTTTCCGTGATGATCGGCCGCCGGATAATCTGGTAATGAGGGGCTGCCATGGCTTATCCCTTGCCCTTCTTGGTTTTCGGCTTCGCCGCTTTTTTCGTCGTCAGCTTTTTTGCAGCTGCTTTCGGCGCCGCTTCCTTTTTCGCTGGCTTTGCGGCCGGCGCAATCGCTGCCACATCCGGCACAACCACTGGCTTCTTCTCGGGGTCGAGCGAATGGTTCAAGCGCGCTGCGGCATCTTTCGAGAGCAGCACCAGATCATGCTTGAGCACATCGTAGGGCTGCAGCGCGTTCGGCGCGGCCAGCTTTACGCCTTCCATGTTGCGGCTGGCGAGCTCCAGGTTGCGGTTCTCGCCTTGTGATACCAGCAACGCCGACTTTGTGCCATTCAGCTTTTCGAGCGCGGAAACCAGGTTCTGCGTCTTGTGCGATTCGAGCGCCCAGGCATCCACGACCGTCAACTTTTGCTCCGCCAGCTTGGCCGAAAGCGCGGAACGCAGCGCGCCGAGTAGCATCTTCTTTGGCAGCGCGTAGCTGTAATCGCGCGGCTCCGGGCCATGGACGGTGCCGCCATGCCGCCAGAGCGGCGAACGGATCGAGCCGATGCGCGCGCGGCCGGTGCCCTTTTGCCGCCAGAGCTTTCGGCCCGCGCCGCTGACTTCGCTCTTGTCCTTGGTCTTGTGCGTGCCCGCGCGCAGCCCGCGCAGATACCACCGCGAAGCTTCATGCAGCAGGTGCGGATTCACCTTCGCGCCAAAGACCGCTTCCGCGAGCTCCACTTGGCCGACTTTCTTGCCATCCAAATTGACGACGTCCACTACCGGCATGTCTCTGGTCCTTCTCTGAGTCTCCAAACCGCTTACTTCGCCTTCTTGTCTCCTTGCGGCCGCACCGCGGCCGCGGCCTTGCGGATGAAGATGTATTGCCCGCTCGGCCCGGGAACCGATCCCCTTACCAAAAGCAGGTTTTCGTCGGTGTCCACTTTCACGACTTTCAAATTCTTGGCCGTCACTCTCTGGTGTCCCATGTGACCGGGAAAATGCTGGTTCGGCCACACGCGCGACGGAAACGAACTGCCGCCGATACCGCCCGGCGCCCGGTGAAACATCGAACCGTGGGTGCTGTCGCCGCCGGCGTAGTGCCAGCGCTTCACGCCACCTTGAAAACCCTTGCCCTTGCTCACGCCGCTCACGTCTACCAACTCGCCGGCCTTGAAGCCTTCCACCAGCACGCGGTCGCCGACCTTGGTCTCATCCTGCGATTCCGGAAGGCGCACTTCATGCAGCACTTTCATGGGTGCGACGTTGGCCTTCTTAAAATGCCCGGTCATGGACTTGTTCACACGCTGCGGCTTGACGAATTCCACCAGACCCAGTTGCGCGGCTTCGTAGCCGTCCTTGTCTTTTGTGCGGCGCTGCACCACCACGCACGGGCCCGCTTGCAAAACCGTGCACCCCACCAGACTGCCGTCTTCCGCAAAGACCTGCGTCATGCCCAGCTTGATTCCGATGATTCCGTCGACTCCCATCGCTCTGTTCTCTCTTTTTGCAGCATGCCTCAGCGGGTATTGGCTGCGTCCTGCAAAAGTCCTCGGTACTGAGTTCTAAGTCAGAGAAATCTGTGGAGGGTATGCACTTTTCTCCGACTCCCCTTCCCGCTTCCCTGGCCCGGCGTCTTTTTCTTTCACTTACTGCTTACAACTCCACTCACTTCACCGCGTGGCCGAAGGCCTTGATTTCCACGTCCACCCCCGGCGGCAAATCCAGCTTCATCAGTGCGTCCACCGTATCCGGCGTGGGCTCGAGAATGTCGATGAGCCGCTTGTGCGTGCGCATCTCGAACTGCTCGCGCGATTTCTTGTCCACGTGAGGCGACCGCAGCACGGTCCAGCGGTTGATGGTAGTGGGCAGAGGAATCGGCCCGGCCACGTCCGCTCCCGTGCGCTTGGCGGTTTCCACGATTTCCCGAGTGGACTGATCCAAAATGCGGTGGTCGTAGGCCTTCAGTCGAATGCGAATTTTGTCGCCTTGTCTCATTTAGTTTTCCACACCTATTCCAGAACTTCGGTGACGGCGCCGGCGCCGACGGTGTGGCCGCCTTCGCGAATCGCGAAGCGCAAGCCTTTCTCGAGCGCCACCGGCGTGATCAGCTGCACTTCGCAGCTCACGTTGTCGCCCGGCATCACCATCTCGACGCCCGGCGGCAGCTTCACGTCGCCGGTCACATCCGTCGTGCGGAAGTAAAACTGCGGCCGTGATCGAACCCGGCTTGCACACCACCTGCCCGCGCTCCACGTCGTCCTTTTCCGTGCCGCGCAACAGCAAGCCCACGTTGTCGCCCGCAATCCCTTCGTCGAGCAGCTTGCGGAACATCTCCACGCCCGTCACCACTTTCTTCTGCGTCGGGCGGAAGCCCACAATCTCCACTTCCTCGCCAACTTTTACTTTGCCGCGCTCCACGCGCCCCGTCACCACCGTGCCGCGCCCGCTGATCGAAAAAATATCTTCTATCGGCATGGCGAACGGCTTGTCCACGTCGCGCACCGGCAGCGGCACGTTTTTGTCCACCGCGTCCATCAATTCGTCGATGGTCTTTTCCCACTTGGCGTCGCCGTTCAGCGCCTGCAACGCCGAGCCCTTGATCACCGGAATTTTGTCCCCGGGAAATTGGTAGCTCTTCAAAAGCTCGCGCACTTCGAGTTCCACAAGTTCGAGCAGTTCCTTGTCTTCCACCATGTCGCACTTGTTCAAGAAAACCACGATCGCCGGAACGCCCACCTGGCGAGCCAGCAGAATGTGCTCGCGCGTCTGCGGCATCGGCCCGTCGGTCGCGGCCACCACCAGTATCGCGCCGTCCATCTGCGCCGCCCCGGTGATCATGTTCTTGATGTAGTCCGCATGCCCCGGGCAGTCCATGTGCGCGTAGTGCCGGTTGGCGGTCTCGTACTCCACGTGCGACACCGCGATGGTGATCCCCCGCTCGCGCTCTTCCGGCGCGTTGTCAATGGTGTCAAACGCGCGGAACTGTACTTTCGGGTTGTGCTTCGACAGC
>QHYK01000104.1 GCA_003224085.1 Acidobacteriota bacterium
GCTGTTTATCGCCAGCGGGGACTCGCGGAAAAAGCCAAATCAGAATACGATCGCTGCGCCGCCCTCTCCGGCACCCACTCTACGTCGTAGTCCCTTCGGCTTTGCTTTGTGGAATCTGGTATCCAGCCGTGGGGCTGCGCGCTGCAGCCTAAGACGTTCTAGCGCAACATGCTGCTGAAGGATTCATTGCACCGTGAAATTTGCCGTTCGCCAGGCCGTGCTTCTTCCCATTGAACCCGTCGCCTGCATTTCGAGGCGGTAACTCCCTTTCGGGAGTTGGTCGATCGGGATCTTCCGTCCAATACGAAGCACGGAACTTCCCGCTTGCTTGTAGGACGCGGCGTCGATAGGCGCGAAATCCTCTTTGATCTTGCCTGTGTTCGAATCGAGAATTCTCATATGCACCGACACGGGCGCGGCTGGGTTTTCCGCGAGCTGCGGCTCGTACACTTCAAAGTAGGCAAACAGTGGTTCGCCTTTTGCGAAGCTTCTGTCGCCGGAGGGGCTAAACAAAATGTCCTTGCTCACCAACGGAACGTACTGTGGAGCAAAATTTGCTTGCGCATTTTCTTTGGCGGCGACGGCTGCGCTCCGAAGGCTCTTGCACAAAGCCACCGAACTCAGCGCCAGTTGCTTGCCATCGTAGGGTTCAACCGTGAGTGGCATTTTAGCTCGGCCGATATTCCACCCGTCGTTGAGAACCACCTCGAGATTGTAATTGCCAGCGGGAAGGTCAACCTGCGTTTCGTAGCGAGTTGGGAGCCAGAACGGGTCAGAACTGTCTAAAGCCGTTTTGATGGCCGCCTCATCCGGGGTAATTTCATTTGCTACATTCGGGAAGGCCAGGGCCAGAGTGCTATTTCCCGTGCCGCTATCGCTGACAGCCACCTTCCCGCCGGTACTCGGCGTGACCAAGCGCGGGACACCGGTCGAAAGATTCGCCGTACCCTTTTCCCACTCTATATACTTGGCTCCGCCTTGATCAAAGGTAGGCCAGTAAGAGGGATAGAGGAGATCGCTGAAGCGCACTGCAACCGTTCCGTCTTCCCTGCGAATCACGCCCATCACTCCAATCCTGGCGTAGAGCGTCCAGTTGGACGGGTCCCACTTGCGGTATAGATCATTCCACGGGAAATGGAGACATAGGTCCACGAAGGACTGGTTTCCTTTAGTGTAGAAAGTTGCTAGTTGAAGCGACAGCGGAATCTTCCCGCGCTTATCCGAAGCCAAAATCCGCTCCAACTCTTTTCCATGACGGGTTCCCAACAAAGGATCGGAGGGAGACTGTCCCGTGCAGTATTCATCGCGGGCTAAGACAAGCAAATTCGGGCGATCCACCTCCACTCGAATTTTGTGACACCCTTCCTTTGCGTCGCGCGGCACATACGCCAGAGTGTGAAAATCCGTGGTCACGAACGGCACCTTTTTAAGACCGCTCAGTTCGCTCAAACTCCATACTCCCCTCGGCGTGTCCGAGGCTTGCAGGTGCCACCCAAGATTATCCCGAACCACAGTTCGCCAGGCAGCTGCCTCGAAACTCCCAATCTGCTGTTCGGCACCGTCCTCAAAAATGCGAAAATCCTCGGCTTTGAGGCCTTGAACTTCCGTCACATCGCAGTCCTTCGGCAAATAGGGTTGTGTGGGCGTCAGCTTGAAGAAGGTAACCACCATCTCGCGCGCGCACGGCATCTCCCCCTTGGGAGCTTGAGCCATCCGCGCTGGGTCGTAAACGAATACAGGAACCAGAACCAGATTAGTCTGGACGGTAAGGTGTGCTTCGGGCGAAGTGGCCTGCGTGGATGCATCAGGCGAGCCTTTGGTCTGTACGACCGCAGCGAGAGCCGCTGCATAGAGCAGCGCAGCAACCGCCAAGAGCATCGCGCGCGCAACATTTCCTCTGCCCATTTTGCTTACCATCATTGCCCGCGACCTACGGATCCCCTCAGTTCTTCTCCTTCGTCTCCGTTGAACTGCATCACAATCCCTTCCAGAGAGCGGGCGTGACAGGATTAGGAGCAGCGCCAATTCGCCGGCCTGCATAAGCAAATCGGCCCATGGGAATTCACCTTCCATATGCGATAGGCTCCTCGCGGGCATTATGTCGCAAACTGCCTTGTTCGGCCAGCGGGATCCACAGTCCATTTTGAAGCACCTGAGGCAGGCAATTGGCCAAGACGATGCTCTGGTGGGCCCTGCGAAAACTCTTCCGTGGATGGTATAGTTTTTGCTCCTAGGCGTTTTTTACCCAGTGAAGCGATGACGAAATCGACGGGACCTGCGCCTCCCTCGCGACGGACGGAATTGCCCGAGCGAAAACCAACACGATTGGTCCCGCTAATCATTTTTCTCGTTGTTATGCTTCTTTCCTATGCTGGATTTCGCTCCTTGCTGGCGCAAGAAACGGCTCCGCGCACAGTAGTGAACCTCCAAGTCATCGTGGTGGACACCGAATCCAAGGCGCAGGAGGCTCTTGAACGCCTAAAGAAAGGAGAAAAGTTCTCTACGGTTGCGGCACAAATGTCCATCGATCCAACCGCGAGCAACGGCGGCTACGTCGGCGAAGCGGAAGTTGCGTCGCTGCGCCCGGAATTGCGCGCCGCGGTCGAATCGCTCCAGCCGGAACAGGTCAGCGGCGTCGTGCGGGTGCCGACGGGCTTTGTCATCTTGAAGTTGTTGGGCAGGAAACAGGAACCGAAGGCGCAAAGCAATACACTTGCCCCTGCTTCTGCGGAGCAGGGCGCGACAGGGCAGGGCATGGGTCCGAACCGCGACCTTCATCTGGCTGGGAAAGGCGCGATTCAATACCCCGTGGATGTGGCGGGGCAAGTCTTGGCCGATATGCTTTTCCAGAAGTTTCCCAAGCCCTCTGGGTGGGAACAGGATCTGCAAGAAGTGTGCACGGTTAGAAAACAGTCGCTTGCTGACGGGATTAAAGCGCTCGAGAAAATGCTGGCCGATACGGCGAAGATGGCGGCTACCACGCCTTTCGACGCAATTCAAACGCACTACGGATTAGCGCAACTCGAGGCCTATCAGGGCAACATGGATCCAGCCATGAGAGAGTGGCAAGCCGCCTACAAACTCGCGGTCACCGATGTGCCGGCAGGGATTCCGCAATTGACAGAAGCTCTCGGTGTCGCTTACTTGCACAAATCGGAAATGGAAAACGACGTTTATCGTAACCCGGTCGACCGATGCACTTTTCCGCCGCGCGCGAGCTTCTGTTACCAGCAGACTAGCGATTCGGAAAAGGCTATCGAGTACTTCACGAAATATCTGGAGCTCCTACCCGAACGGCCGGATGCCGTCCAGGTGAAGTGGCTGCTGAATCTGGCTTATATGACCCTGGGAAAGTATCCCGACGGCGTCCCGCAAAAATACTTGATTTCGCGGTCTGTCTTTGCCTCAAAGGAGAATTTCGGAAGATTCATCGATGTGGCGCCCGTAGCAGGCTTAAATTTCATTTCCATGGCCGGCGGCGTGGTTGCGGATGATTTCGAGAACAACGGTCTCTTGGACGTCGCGGTGTCCAGCTACGACGTGTGCCAGCCTCTGCGGTTCTTTCACAATAATGGCGACGGAACATTTACCGACCGCGCGGCGCAGGCGGGTCTCTCCGACCAGCTCGGCGGCCTGAACATGGTTCAGGCGGATTACAACAACGACGGCTGCATAGACATTCTCGTTCTGCGCGGCGCCTGGGAATTTCCCGTGCGTAAATCGCTCTTGCGGAATAATTGCGACGGAACCTTTACCGACGTCACGCGCGAAGCGGGCCTGGCCGAGCCTGCCACGCGCACCCAGGCTGCCGTTTGGGCGGACATCAACAACGACGGCCTCCTCGACCTTCTTGTCGGCAACGAAAACGGGCCGAGCCAGCTTTTCCTCAATAAGGGAGACGGAACCTTTCAGGACATTTCCGCCGCTTCCGGCGTCAACAAGGTTGCCTTCACCAAAGGCGTCACCGCCGCCGATTATGACAACGACGGCTACGTAGACTTCTACGTCTCCAACCTCTACGGCGGCAACTTCCTGTTCCACAACAATCACAACAACACGTTTACCGAAGTTTCCGAGCAGGCAGGCGTGCACCAGCCGCAATCTCAAACCTTTGCCACTTGGTTCTTCGACTACGACAACGACGGCTGGCCCGACATTTTCGTCACCACCTACTTTTTTTCCGCCGACGAAACTCTTCGCAGTTACCTCGCGCTTCCCGCGAACGCCGAAACACTCAAGCTGTACCGCAATCTGTGCAATGGGACTTTCAAAGACGTGACCGTCGAAGTTGGCCTGAACAAAATCAACATGCCCATGGGCGCCAATTTCGGCGACGTGGACAACGACGGCTATCTCGACATTTATTTGGCCACCGGAGGCCCCGAGTACGGCGCGATGGCTCCCAAAATGCTCCTTCACAACCGCGAAGGAAAATATTTCACCGACATCACCGCTTCTTCAGGCACGGGGGACTTGCACAAGGGCCACGCAGTCTCTTTCGCCGATCTCGCCAACAACGGACGCGAAGATTTATTGGTATCAATCGGTGGGCCGACTCCCGGCGACGCCCATCAGTTCCGCGTGTTTGCGAATCCCGGGAGCGCCAATGATTCGATCACCGTCAAATTGGTGGGCGTCAAATCGAACCGCGCGGGAATCGGCGCGCGCATCCAGGTGACCGTGGAAAATGAAGGACACGGCACCCGCTCGATTTACCGCACTGTCGGCAGTGGCGGCTCCTTCGGCGCCAATCCCATCCAGCAGCACATCGGTCTCGGGAAATCGGCGAAGATTGTGCGCTTGGAAGTTTGGTGGCCCGCCTCCAACTCGCGTCAGAGCTTCGCGAGTGTAGACAAGAACCAGTTCCTCGAGATCAAAGAGTTTGCCAAGCATTATACGAAGCTTTCGCGGAAACCGTTTCGACTTGGAGCTTCGAATCCCGCCAAAACGGACAAAACGGGCAAAACGGGAGATATGCAACCATCCGCGCCCAATCCGCGTTAGAATGGCGCGAATTAGCGAAGAAACGGGAATGCAACCATGAAGTGCCGTCCCTCTCTGCTGCTTTTGCTGCTCATTGCCGCCCCCCTCCTCTCCGCTGAAACGTATTCGGCTTCCGGTTTAGTCCTTCGCGCCGACAGCGAGCATCTTTCTATCGAAGTCTCCTGTCAGGCTATCCCCGGCTACATGGATGCCATGGTGATGACCTTCCCCGTGCACAGTGCCGCCGCGATGGATGGCTTGAAGCCCGGCATGATGATCGATTTCAAGCTGGACGTAAGGAAAGACGCGGCCTACGTCGAGCAAATTCGCGTTCATCGACATGAAAACACCGCACAGGAGCCCATGGCCGCGCGGCAATTGGAAATTCTCGATGCCGCGACCGCTCCGCCCTCGCGTGCCTCCCCGACTTTGGTCATCGGGCAGGCCGTTCCGGATTTCACTTTGATCGACCAGAGGCGAAAGAGCGTCGCGGTCTCCGCCTTCAAAGGCAAAGTCCTGGCAATCACCTTTATCTACACCAGATGCCCCCTTCCGAATTTCTGCTTTCGCATGTCCAACAATTTCGGCGTTCTCCATCAGCGTTTTGCCGATCGCATGGACAAAGACCTGGTCCTGCTCAGCATCACCTTCGATCCCGAGCACGACCAGCCGGAGACCTTGGCCGACTATGCCCGCACCTGGGCGAAGGACGACAGGGGTTGGCACTTCCTGACCGGACGCGCCGATGAAGTGAAGAATATCTGCCGCGAATTCGGCGTGAATGCCTGGCAGGATGAAGGCTTCTTGACGCATTCCCTGCATACCGTGATCGTGGATCGGCAGGGACGAGTCGCAGCAAACCTTGAGGGGAACGAATACACCTCGAAGCAGTTGGGCGACATGGTCGAAGCCGTGCTGCATCGAACTCGGTAGCACGCCTCGGCCCTGAGCCCGGAAGAATTGCGCTCTTAGGATGGCCATGACACGCTTCAAAGAACTACGGCGAATTCAAGAGGCCATTGAGCACAAAAATCAAACAGAACTTGAATGGGCGTTGGGCTATTGCCAGATGCGATGCAAAACAGCCAGGGAAGTCTACTCGATGAGAATGCAGGAAAAGTATTGGCATCAAATGGGGCAGAAGGTCCGTGCTGCTACGGAAAATTCAAAATGAGACTGGCTGGCCGCTGGAAGCCCTTAGTTATGGCGTTGGCTCTGTTGGCCTCTCGTCTTGAGAGCGCATCGGCCCAACCTGTCATCCCGAATCCCCGCGGCTTTTGCGGGTGAGGGATCTGCTTTTCGGCTTATGCGAGAGTTCTCATCGCGGACGTCAAGAGAACCATGACTTAGTGGATTTTGGTTTAGTCGGTTAAACTGAACGCTCTGCAAAAGGAGTCTTCCCATGAAAACGGCCTTCCGGAAAGCCTCAATTCCATTCTTCACCTTCTTGATCGCCGCCTCGCTCGCTTTGGCCAGCGACCCGCCCTGGAAGGGCAAACCCTATCCGGAGTGGAACGACAAGGACATCCAGCGCGTCTTCTCCGACTCCCCTTGGGCGCGCAAAGCCACAATTACTCGCACTTGGGCCGCGGTTACGCAAAAGGAGCTCCCCAACAATCCACAGCTCTCCGGTGCTGGTAGAGGGACGCCTACTCCGGGATCCGCAAACGATAATGCAGGAAACGACTTGACCTTTGATATTTATTGGGCATCTTCCCGCGTCGTGCGTGCGGCCACGGCGCGTAAGGCGATCCTGCACGGGGGAAAGAACGATCTGGATGTCGGTAAGTACGCGAGCCAGCCGCAGGAGGAGTATCAGGTCGTCGTACAGTCTGAGGACATGACTCCTTTCGTTCGCCACGACGAAAAGTCTTTCCAGGCCGGCGCTTTCCTGGAGCCCAAAAAATCCAAGCAGAAAATCGCGGCCAGCCATGTCGTTTACGAGCACGATGAAAAAGGCCAGGTCACCGCGGCCGTCTTCTTCTTCCCTAAGAAAACCGCCTCCGGTGAGCCCACGATTGGCACCGACGAAAAGAGCGTCGAGTTCAACTGCAAGCTTGAAGGCCCCAACTTGCGCGTCAATTTCGAGCCCCAAAAAATGGTCGACAACCAGGGCCCCGCCCTGTGACCTTGGCAGTGGTCTCTGACGTGTCAACTTCTGACTCTCGAAGCGGAGGCTTTGATGGTCCATATCCGACCCGCCGGCCGAATCCTGACCTGTTCCATTCTCGCTCTCATATGGTGCCAAACATGGCTTTGGGCCAAGCCAAAACCCGATCATTACCGCTTTGTCTTACCGTCAGGGTACATTGGCTGGGTCCAAGTCGTATTTGGCGTCCCCCCAAGGCCGCGCCCTACCCATCACTGAAGAAGGCAAAGAACTTGTGGTAAGAGTTGATGATTCGGGTGTGGCTCAAACAGGCCACTTGTGGGTTCACTTCCGCAATCCACGCGATGAGTTCTTCTACCAAATCAATAATCCCAGTGGAGATGAAACAAAACAAAGGACTTTAACTCCCTTTAGAATCAACACTTACGCAAAACCCGGGAGGGGGGCCTTCAGCAAAGCTGGAAGACTCATCGCTCTTATTCCCGACCTGCTCTGCTTTTTCCTTTTCGTGACCTCATTCGCAGCACTGGCTCATGCCCAATCTCCGGTCCAAGGGGACCTTCTCGCCGAGGCGAAGTCCCTTTTCCAGCAAGCTAAGTTCGCCGAAGCCGACCATTCCGTCCGCCAATACCTCAAAGACCATCCAGACTCCGCGGAAGGCCACTTCCTCCTCGGACACATTCTTTTCCGCGAAATTCAGGCGCAAGCTGTTTTGGAAGGTCAGTTCCAGTCCCAGGCTCACGGCTCGATGGGAAGCGCGCGGGCCGCTGCTTCCAGTCCTCAAGCCCCGCCTGTCTCAACAACAGCCCAGGAAATGGCCAAGTCCTCTTTGGATGAATTCACCGCCGGCGCAAGATTCCACGATCCTTCCGCCGCTGACTTGAAGGTGGTCGCTTTCGACTATGTCTTGCTCGGGGATTATCCCGACGCCGACAAGTGGCTGGCGAAGATGCTCGAGTGGGCTCCCAACGATTCCGAAGGCTGGTATTACTTCGGACGCACCAAATACAACCAGAACCGCTTCGCGGAGGCGATCAGTGCGTTTCAGCGATGCCTGAGGCTCGATCCCCAAAATGTGAAAGCGGAAGACAATCTCGGCTTGTCTTTTGCCGGCCTAGGCCGCAACGACGAAGCCGCCGCCGCTTACAAGCAGGCGATTGCCTGGCAGGAGCAATCCCTCGAGAAAAATCCCGGCCCTTATATTGATCTGGGCAGTCTTCTGATTGACGGGAGCCGTCCGCAGGAAGCGGTGCCGTTTCTTGTTCGCGCCATTGAAATCGCCCCGCGCGAATCCCGCGCGCATGAACTGCTCGGGAAAGCCTATCTGCGCATGGATGATTTTCCCAAGGCGCAAACGGAATTAGAAAAAGCCATCGAGCTTTCGCCGCAAACTCCGAATCTCCACTGCATGCTCGCGCCCGTTTATCGCAAACAAGGACTTGCCGAAAAAGCCAAAGCGGAATACGACCGCTGCGCCGCCCTCACCGGCACCCACTCCATCCCGGAGACCCCTCGCCAATGAACCTCTCCCACCAATCCCATCGCGGACGTGTCATTTCGACCGGAGGGACGCCGCTTTTTGCCGTCTCGCAGCGAGAGAAATCTCCCTTCAGTTTTGGAGCGCAAGCCAGAACAATCGTTGCCGAAAATCGAATAGGGTTCTGGCAGGAACATCGACTTGGAGAATTTCTACGGCTCTTTGCTCTTTTCCTGCAACAATTCTTTCGCCCGCTCTGCGGTCTTGGCCCGTGCGCTTTCTTCCAGCTTGCTGAATACTTTCATTTCCGCTTGCGCTTCTTGGGTGCGCCCAAGCGCGCGATACGTTTGCGCTAGCAAAAAGTGTGTGGAAGCTTCGCCAGGATCGGTCTTCACGGCTGCCTCCAAATCCTTCACGGCTTCCGCGTGCCGGTCCAGCTTGATCAACGCCCGAGCGCGGTCCACTCGCGCCCCCATCAGGTCGGGACACGCAGCCAAAGCCTTCTGCAGTTCCGCCAGCGCTTGCGCGGAATCGCCGTGCTGCTCCAGAATAATGTTCCCGATTTTCCACTGTGCATCGCAATTCGAAGAATCGTTCACCAGCTCCGCGCGAAACTGCTCCGTTGCCGCATCCCACATGTTCAGCGCCCAATACGCATTTCCGAGATGGTAGTGCGTGCCCGCCTGCTGCGGCGCAACCTCCACTGCTTTTTTGTACTCGAGCAGTGCGCCGTCGTAATTCTTCATGCTTTCCATCACTTCGCCGGAGATTTCATGGACCCAGACGGAATTGGGATCCAGCCCGTTGAGTTTCGAAAGCGCTTCCTCCGACAATTTCATGTGCACCTTGCCGAGCAAATACCACACTTCCTCATTCTCCGGCTGGCGCTGGGAAAGTTGACGCAAATGCTCCGCCGCGCGCTCGAATTTCCCCAGCTTGATCAAGTCATTCGCGAGGAAGAGTTCGGCGTTGTTGTCCTTGGGGTTGGCGCGCAGCGCGGACTCCAGATTGCGCTCAGCCGCGGCGTAGTCTCCCATTTCATAAAGCGCTATGCCCAACAGCGCTGAAGCCGAAGTCATTTTCGGGTCGAGCTTCAGCGCCTTTTCGAGCACCGCGACGGCTTTCTTGTATTCGCGTAGCCGCACGTAAAGTGAGCCGAGATTGTTGTAGGCAGGAGCGAGGCGCGGCGCAATTTGCAGCAGAGATTCATAACTCGCCGCGGCGCCGGCAAGGTCGCCGTGCGCTTCTGCGGCCTTCGCTTCACCGTAAAGCTTCTGCACGCGCGCATCCTCGGGAGTGGCTTCCGATTGCGCCTTCAGCACGGAACAAAAGCAAACCGTCGCCACCAGGAAGGCAAGAGTGGCAGGAAGACGGAGCCCACAGAAGGAAGCCTTTGCAAGGATTCGGGATAGCACAATGGGTGCAATCTTACATTGGCATGGGTTAAACGCAAGGGATTGCAAACGCTTCCAAATTGGGCGCGCTTGTGCATAGGTAGGGCGAGGGCCGTATTGATTAGGGCATGACGCCGTGCTACGCTCGCGGAACTGCAGGGGTGAACGGTCATGCGAGCGGCGGAGAGTCCCTTTCGAACCCGGGGTTTTGGTGTTTTTGAAGTCGATCTCAAGGCCGCCGAGCTGCGCAAGCACGGCGTGCGCATCAAACTGCAAGAACAGCCCTTCCAGATTCTCTCGCTCCTTTTGGAACATCCCGGGGAAGTGGTGACCCGCGAAGAGTTGCGGCGAAAGCTTTGGCCGGCGCACACGTTTGTGGATTTTGATCGCAGCTTGAACAAAGCGATGACGAAATTGCGGGCGGCGCTGGGAGATTCCGCAGACAATCCCCGGTATGTGGAAACGATTCCGCGGCATGGCTACCGGTTCCTCGCTCCGGTTTATGTGCCGCAGTCGGAGCTTGCGCATGAACATGCGGCGGGACGCGAACTCGCGAAGGAACCTTTTGCAGGCAACGGAAAGCCAGCCGTCCACCCGCCATCGAGGAAGCGGCGGTTTTACGGTTTGATCGCTGTGGGCGCCGTGGCTACCGCAGCGGTTTTGGTGGCCATCCGCGTCTTGCAGCCAGTGACGCTGAGCGGCTCGTCGAGCGTGGTCAATCCACGGCGGTCGGTGGCCGTGCTGGGCTTCACGAACCTTTCGGGGCAACCGCATGAAGCGTGGCTTTCCACCGCGTTTTCGGATTGGCTCACGACGGAGCTTTCCGCGGGCGGCCAACTGCGGACTGTGCCGGCGGAAAATATCGCGCGAATGAAAGCGGAACTTTCTTTGAAGGATTTGGAGAGCTTAGGGCGGGGAAGCCTGGAGCAGATTCACCGGGACCTGGGCACAGACCTTGTGGTTGCAGGTTCCTACGCGACGCTGGGCACAAATCCTCAGATTCGCCTGGACGTACGCCTTTTTGATACGCAGAGCGGGGAAACTTTGTATGCGGATTCCGAGACGGGCTCGCAGGAAGGCCTTTTCGACCTGGTTTCGCGGGCCGGCGAGAAGTTGCGGGCCAATCTGGGCGTTCGAAAGATCACCAAGGAGGAAGCGGTGGAAGTAGCGACCGCGCTTCCTTCGAACGCGGAAGCCGCACGACTCTACGCGGAAGGGCTTTCGAAATTGCGCGCCTTTGACGCGCTTCAGGCCAGGGACCTTTTGCAGAAAGCGGTTGAGGCCGAGCCCGGTTACGGGCTCGCCCATGCAACTCTGGCGACCGCGTGGACGCAACTAGGCTATGACGAAAACGGGAGGGCAGAAGCGAAGAAAGCCTTCGACCTGTCTTCAAATCTCTCGCGTGCGGATAGGCTTTTGGTAGAGGCCCGATATCATGAAAGTTCGCGGGAATGGGAGAAAGCCGCGGAAATCTATCGGGCGCTCTTCCAGTTTTTCCCCGACAACCTGGATTACGGGCTCGCGCTCGCCAATGCCGAATACAAAGCCAATAAATGGAAAGACGCGCTGGAAACATTGGCGGCCTTGAAAACGTTGCCGGCTCCACTGAGGGATGATCCGCGGATTGAGCTTGTGGAGGGAGACGCGGCGATGCCTTTAGGCGATACCAAACGCGCCGAGGCTGCTTACGTAAGCGCGGTGCAGAAGGCTCGAACCTCGGGGGCGTCGCTGCTGGTAGCCAAAGCATTATTTGCCCGCGCGTGGTTGCTGGAAAAAATGGGACGGCTGGATGAGGCGGACAAAGCGATTCAGGGGGCGAGGGACCTCTATCTCGCCGCTCATGACCAAAGGGGAGTGGCCGACGCCGAAACGGGGGAAGCCATAGCCATGATGTTTCGAGGCGACTATTTCTCGGCGCGCCAGCGGTATCAGGAGGCACTGGGAATCCATCAAAACATCGGCAACATGCACAGCGTAGCCGGAGAATTCCATAACCTTGCCGAGATTGCTCTTCTCCTGGGAGATGTTCGCGGGGCTTTGCAGAAATCTCACGAAGCTCTCCAGATGTACCAGGAAGTTCGGGATGATAACGGAATGGCGCTGGCCAAGATCGGTTTAGGCGATGCGTTGTTTGCACAAGGAAAACTCTTCGAAGCGCGCAAGATGTATGAAGAGTCTCTGGATACTTGCCGGCAGAATGGCGACAGAGATCGTGAAGCAGATGCTTTGATGAGACTCGGGCAAGTTCTACGAGCGCAGGGGGATTCCCATGGGGCGTGGGACAGTGAGATACAGGCCAAGGAAGTATTTCAGGAAATTGGCGACAAAACGCCGGAAGCGCAGGCGGAACTGCGCTTAGCACAATTGCTTCTTGACCGGGGTGAAGACAATGAGGCGTTGAAGTCCATTCACCGAGCAGAAGACCTCCTGGCAAAGACGACGTCCCCGAGGGATGATGCGGAGGCCCGCATCCTATTGGCGCACACTCTTATGGCGTCAGGCAAAATCAGCGAGGCGAAAGAAAACGTCTCGCGAGCCATCCAGTTTGCCGAGCGTTCCCACGACGTGGACATTTCCCTCATGTCCCGACTGATGGCCGCGCGAATCGATTCGGTGGCGGGAAGCCCTGCGCAACGAAGAGAGGCCGCAAAACGACTGAATGCAGTTGCGCAGCAGGCAAAAACTGCCGAATTCATGTACGCTGCTCTGGAAGCTCGCCTGGCTCTGGGCGAGATGGAGCTGAAATCCGGGAACCCAAAAGCCGGGCGTGCGCACCTGGAAACCTTGGAGGAAGAGGCGTCAGGCCAGGGATTCCAGCTCATCGTACAAAAGGCAACCGCGGTGCTGGGGGCATTGGAAAATCAGGCGCATGTGCGAAACTAGGCAAGCCCAATTGCCTTTTTGCGGTTTCCCGGTAACGGCAGCTCGCTCCTGAGGAACCGATTGTAGAGGTTTCACCAGCCCAAGAAGGTAAGCCAGAAATATTTTTAAGCGTTTTAGAATCATTGTCTTAGTTGGGAAGACGGGGAGTACAACCGAGTACCTTGACTTACTCGGCGTGGTTTGAAAAGACTCTTCCCCCAGGTCGGCGCTCCAAGGCAAGGTTCTTTGCACTGCTTTCCAGAGAGAGGGTCACCATGAAAAAACGCCTAACCGCAAGTCCATTCGCCCGAGTTCCAGCTCTGACTGTTCTGTTCCTGTTGGTCTCCTGCGCGCCAATGCATGGCCAATCCGGCGCACCAAATGGAAAGACGAGGCTGGCCGTAATTGGCTTGGACCACGATCACGTGTGGGGATTGCTCAAAGACTTGGCGGCGGAGCCGAACGCTGAGCTGGTGGCCATAGCCGACAACCACCCCGAGCTGGCAGACCGAGCCAAGGCGAAAGTGCCCGCGAGCGTGAAGTTTTACTCCGAATATGTGCCGATGCTCAACGAAATGAAGCCGGACGGGGTTATCGTAACAACGGAAAACGACCGGCACCTGGAGATTTTGCGCGAATGTGCCAAGCGGCATATTCATTATTCAACGGAGAAGCCGATGGCGACGACGGAAGCGGACGCGCGCGAGATGGAACGGCTGGCAAATCAGGCGGGCATCAAGGTGATGGTGAATTACTGGAACGCGTGGGTTGTGCCGACGCACGAACTGTATCATCGCGTGAAAGACAACCAAGTCGGACCCGTTCAGAGGATTATCGTGCAATACGGGCACCAGGGCCCGAAGGAAATCGGCGTATCGAAATATTTTGCCGACTGGCTTTATGATCCGGTGAAGAACGGCGGCGGGGCCATCATGGATTTCGGGTGCTATGGCGCGGAGTGGGCGGTGTGGCTGAAAGGACGGCCGGCGCGCGTTTCCGCCGTCACCCAGAAGCTGAAAGTGGACCAGCACAACGCAGTAGATGACGACGCCACGATCGTTTTGGATTATCCGGATGGAACGGCGATTATCGAGGCTTCCTGGGATTGGCCCTACAACATGGGACAGGTCCAGGTGTTTGGGCCAAAGGGCAGCTTGCTTGCGACCGCGAAAGATTTGTTCTCCCGGCCGACAGGTCGGCAAGAGGCCAACATTCCGCTGGAGGGGGAGCGCGTGGCGCTAGACCCGCCGGCGCGCGAAGCGAGCAATCCTGTTTCTTATTTTGTGGACTGCATTCGAAACAACAAGCTTATCGAGGATCCACTCTCCATGAAGCTGAATGTTCAAGTGATGGAAATCCTGGACGCCGCGCGCGAGTCTGTTCGAACGGGGAGGCAGCAAGAGCTGCACTGAACCCGATCGCCTCACTCTAATAGCCTGATCGAAGGTACACTCTCTCCGGTACGCTTGCCCCCATGCCGGGGATAGGGGAGTGAGGATTATGATCGTGCGCGCGGGTGTTGTTTTTCGAATCGAAGCACTCCGCTCTCGTCGTTCGATTCCTTCCCTTGGGTTTCTCCTTGCATGTTTCCCCGCTGTTGCCACGGCGCAATGGAATCCACTGAATCCCGTTGTTGGCGTGCAAAAAGAGCCGGATGGAGTGCGCCTCACGCTAGAGAAAGGAGTCCTGCGCCTTCAGGTTTGCTCCGACTCGATTCTCAGAATGCGTTATTCAGCGGCGGAAAATGTTCCTGCACACCCTGACCTCGTAGTGATCAAGAGCGACTGGCCGGCAACAAAATGGGAGATGCAAACTTCCGATGAGCAAGTCGTTTTGCATGCGGCGCAAATCAAAGCGGTTGTCTCGCGCAAAGATAGTAGCGTTACGTTTCAGGACTCCAGCGGCAAGACGCTCTTCCAACAAACGGAAGTCACCATGACGCCCGTTGTCGTGAATGGCGAGTCGACCTACCACGTAGAACTCTTCTCGAAACTGTGGGGTTCTTACGAATCGTTTTATGGGCTTGGCCAGCACCAGGCAGGAGTATGGAATTATCGCGGGGAAGCGGTGGATATTTCGCAGGACAACACCAACATTAGCATTCCTTTCTTTTTGTCGAGCAACGGCTATGGCATTTTCTGGAACCATGCCTCGCGGAGCCGCTTCAACAACCGCTTTCTTGGCGCGCTCTATCTCAGCTCGGAAGTAGCCGATGAGATGGACTACTACTTTCTTTACGGACCCGAGTTCGACCGCATCATCGTGGGATATCGCGAACTGACCGGGGCGCCGCCGCTTTTCGGCAAGTGGGCGTACGGCTTTTGGCAGTGCAAAAACAAATACAACACGCAGGAAGAGTTGCTTGGCGTGGCGCACAGATACCGCGAACTGCACATCCCCGTTGACAACATCGTGCAGGATTGGTTTTGGTGGAACACCATGGGCGAGCCGGTGTTTGACAAGGCGCGTTATCCCGACCCTCCGGGGATGGCGGAAGACCTTCACAAGAACAATTTTCACTTGATGATTTCGGTGTGGCCTTACTTCCGTCCCGGATCGAAAACCTACGACGACATGGACAGACGTGGGTTTTTCATCGACAGGACAAAAGTGCCGTCCTTTCATCCCCCTCGGATGGCCCTCTATGACGCGTTTAACCCACAAGCGAGGAAATACTATTGGAACCTGATGGACGAGGCGCTCTTCAAGATTGGCGTGGACGCCTGGTGGCTGGACACGACGGAGCCGGAAACCGAGGATCGCGAGACGAATATTCTGGAAACCAACAAAACTTACCTCGGGAATGGCGCGAGATACGCGAATGCGTTTCCGCTTATGACCACGCAGGGCGTTTATCAAGGCCAGCGGAACGAATCGGACAAGAAGCGTGTGTTCATTCTTTCGCGTTCGGCGTTTGCCGGGACGCAGCGAAATGCAGCGGCCGTGTGGTCCGGGGATGTGAATTCGGACTGGGTATTTTTCAAGAAGCAAATTCCCGCGGGGCTGAACTATTCTATCTCCGGGCTGCCGTATTGGACGACGGATATTGGAGGATTTGTTTCGGGCAATCCTGATGATCCGGGTTATCGCGAGCTATTTATTCGCTGGTTCCAGTTTGGGGCGTTCAACCCGATTGTGCGCGTGCATGGAACGCGTTCCACGAATCAAAATGAATTCTGGTCCTATGGACCGGAAGCGCAGAAGATTCTTACAAGCTACGATACGCTGCGTTATCGCTTGCTTCCATACATCTACTCACTGGCTTGGATGACCACGAGCCAAGGCTACACACCGATGCGCGGATTGATTATGGATTTCCGCACCGATGCGCACTCGGCGACCATCGGCGATCAATTCATGTTTGGTCCGGCATTTCTGGTGAACCCAGTCACCGATCCTCGTGTAAATTCCCGGCGCGTCTATCTGCCCAAAGCGAAGT
The DNA here is from genome assembly GCA_003224085.1 of Acidobacteriota bacterium. Lineage (GTDB taxonomy): Bacteria > Acidobacteriota > Terriglobia > Acidiferrales > UBA7541 > Acidiferrum. The sequence continues at coordinate 16,266 of QHYK01000104.1, forward strand.
GGTACGACTTCTGGAGCGGCAGTTCTGTGGATGGACCGCGCATGATGGACGCGGCCGCGCCTATCGAAAAGCTGCCGCTGTTTGCGCGCGCGGGTTCGATTTTGCCGATGGGGCCGGAAAAGGAGTGGGCCACGGAGAAACCCGAAGACCCCATCGAGTTGCGCATCTATCGCGGCGCGGATGGAGATTTCACGCTCTACGAAGACGAGAACGACGGCTACAACTATGAAAAGGGAATGTACGCCACGATTCCCTTTCACTGGGATGACGCGAAGCAGGCATTGACGATCGCTGAGCGCAAAGGAGCCTTTCCTGGAATGCTCACCGAGCGCCGCTTTCAAATCGTGTTTGTCGGCCAGAACCACGGCGTCGGCATATCTGCGGAGAACAAGCCAGATAAAATGGTGACTTACTCGGGCAAATTGATAGTGGTGACACCCTAGCCCAGGCTTTTCGGATCGAGCCCAAGGCCAGTTTGAAATCATTACTCAATGAACTCAATGAGAGAAAGCCCTGCCCGCCTGCAAGGATTGGCCGTCTCCTATGGGGCTGCTCTCGCCTCGCGAAGGAGCCGGACCGGTGGACTGGCGAACGACAAGTTCGGGCTCGATGGCGATTTCGGGAATATATTCGCCGCGTTCTTCGATAAGATCTACGACGGTTTGCGCGGCAATTTGCCCCATGCGCAGAAGTGGCTGCCTCACCGTAGTCAACGGAGGATTTGCGAAGGCAGCTCCCGGAGTGTCATCGAACCCCACCACGGAAATGTCTTCTGGCACACGAAGGCCGGCTTCGTGGAAAGCCCACAACGACCCAATCGCGGAAATATCGTTGTAAGCGAAAAGGGCGGTGAAGGGTACCTTCCTTGCCAGCAATTCCTTGGCGAAGGGGTAGCCAATGGCGGGCGTGGAGTCGGTTCCTTCCAACTGGATGGTCAATTCCGGGCGAATAGGGATGTTGAGTTCCTGAGCCACTTCGCGGATGGCGTTCCAGCGGGGCAAAGAATCCGAGCTCAAGCTTTGTCCCTTGATAAAGGCGATGTCTTCGTGCCCCTGGTTTTGCAGATGTTCGAGGGCTAAGTGAGCGGCGCGCTTGTGGTCCAGCACGATATTGGTTACGCCCTCCAGTTGCCGGTGACCAGCAACGGCTACGGTTGGCAATGCCAGTTTTTCGGTAAGGGATGTGTCAGTAGTGATGAAGCCCTCAACGCCTCGCGTCAGGAGCATTTGCGCGTAGGTCTGAAGCAATTTCGGGTCGTGCCGGTGGATTACCGTCAAGAAGAAGTAGTTGTTCCTTCGCAGGTATTCTTCAATGCCACTGATCACCATGGCGCCGTAGGCGTCGCCAATCTCTTCAGCGATGACCCCAATCGTGTAAGTTCTCTTGAGTCGCAGGGTTCGCGCGAAGAAGTTGGGCCGGTAGTTGAGAGCCTGCGCCGCTTGGATAATGCGATTCTTGGTGTGTTCGGGAATCGAGCGGGCAGCCGGCGAGTTATTTAACGCCGCGGAAACCGTTCCAGGAGTAAGACCGAGGTGATCGGCTATGGTCTTGAGGGTGACTCTAGGTTCGGAGCGAACGAGTTGCTTCTTTCCGGGCGGCTGCATCATCTAGGAGCCTCTGTGAAGATACAAAGATCGGGGTAGGGCCAAACATAGCCGACCGCAAAGGAAATGCACGCCCTCGACTCCCGGCTGCTCAACTAGGCGTGATTCTACCGCAATTTGAATGACTACTGCTAAACCTCTCGACGACGTGCCGGTCCATCTCTCATGAAGGCACATCCTCTTTTCCGCCGGGTGATCGCCCTTGCCGTTGCAACGCTGCATTTGTCGCGTGGTCATCATACACCATTGGACGAATTAGAATAATGATATTCTATGGTGCTATGGTGCTTTGCCCAAATCGGACCGGCGCATCCCGATCAGGCCTGGGCCCCTCTTCGTGCCGTCGAGCGGCATTCCATGCAAGTGCGCAGGGCCGTCCTCTCTGCTTCTTTTCACTCTAACTTCTCTCTTCCTTGCTCCTCCCGAGGTGGCAATGATATTCCCAAAGCCGCCTGGAAGCGCCCCATCGGCCAGCTGCTCGAACATCCCGGAACAAAGAAGCCTTCCCTCGATTCCGGCCACATGGATGACGGCTTCTGGCAAGCCGCGCCCGTATCCCGGCGATTTGGGCCCTGAAGATGACTCGCCCACCTGCCAAATGAATCTCTCAAAACTCCTATGAACTTTGCCTAACCGTTCCTCCAACGGCAGGGATTTCCTTTGACGAGACGTTTCTGATAGTTTCTCCGTTGCAACGCATGTTCCAGGCGGTATTCTAAATTCTAAAAAACGGCCGGGTCACAAACCAGTAATGAAGAAACTGCGCTTTCTCGTTTCCCTCACGACCAACGACAACGATTATCAGATCGAGCAGGCACAGTCCGCCGAAGAAGCGGCTCGCAAATTCGGCGTCGAGCTCCGGGTGATTTACGCGGACAATGACGCCATCACCCAGAGCACCCAGCTCCTCAAAGCCATCCAGGCCGAGGAAGCCCACCGCCCCGACGCCATTATCTTTGAGCCCGTCGGCGGCACCGCTCTGCCTCAAGTCGCTCGCGCCGCCGCCTCTTCAGGCATCGGCTGGGCGGTTCTCAACCGCGATGCCAGTTATATCCCCGAACTTCGCAAGTCCTCGTCCGCTCCCGTTTTTGTCCTCACTTCCGACCATCTCGAAATCGGCCGCATCCAGGGGCGCCAAATTGCCACGCTCGTCCCTCGCGGCGGGTCCATTCTCTGCATTCAAGGACCCGCCGAGAATTCCGCCGCCAAAGATCGCACTGCCGGCAGGCAGGAAACCAAGCCCGCTAATGTCCATCCCACTCTTCTTCGCGGCCAATGGACAGAGGAAAGCTCGCAAAAAGCCGTCCGCTCCTGGTTGAAGCTCACAACCTCGCGCAAAGCTGCCATGGACCTCGTTGCTGCCCAGGACGATTCCATGGCCATCGGCGCGCGCAAAGCCTTCGAAGAATTGCCCGAGGAAACCGAGAAAGAGCGCTGGCTCAGCTTGCCGTTTCTCGGCTGCGACGGCCTTCCCAAGACCGGCCAGGCTTGGGTCAAAAGCGGCCTTCTCGCGGCCACCATTTTTGTCCCGCCCAACACCGGCCAGGCCATCGAAATGTTTGTGGACGCTTTCCAGCGCGGCAAGCAGCCGCCCGAGCGCGCCCTCACCGTTCCCGTGTCCATTCCCTCCCTGAGCGAACTCAAGCGCCGCTGACAATTTGAATTTTCTCAATCCCGACTTTGGCCTCCCATAACAAAGCAAACCCTAGAAAATCGATTTGCGGTGCTTGTTTGCGAGTCACGCCGTTCGTATAATGCCGCAGAACAAACGATGGTTTATTCCGGTGTGCGTTTGCCGAGGTGACGCGCATGAGGTCTGTTCCCCAAGACTCGTGGCCCCTGGATTTGTCGCCCAACAAGTCATCACCCCGCAGTTCGTCAATGGACCGCAGACAGTTTCTCGCTGCTTCCGGCGGCCTCCTCGCGGCCACCGTTCCTGGCCGCTCCATCGCGGCGCACTCCTCGGAGGCAACCACCTCCTCCGCTAATCGTGCACCTGCTCCCGCCGGCGACCTGCGCAAGATCCCCATTGGCGTCTTCGATCCCGTTTACGACGATTTTTCTCTCGACGCCATGCTCGACAAGGTCTCAGCCCTGGGTCTCGAAGCTATGGAGATCGGCACGGGCGGCTATCCCAACAATCGTCATTGTCCTCTCGATGACCTCATCAAGGACCGCGCCGCTGCCAAGGCTTGGCAGAAAAAATTTGAAGACCGCGGTATTCGCGTGGCCACTCTTAGTTGTCACGGCAATCCCATTCATCCCGATGCCAGCCTCGCCAAAAAGGACATCGATACCTTCCGCAAGACCGTCCTTCTCGCGGAAATGCTCGACGTCAAAGTCATCGTCGGCTTTTCCGGCTGCCCCGGCGGCACTCCGCAGGACACCCAGCCGAACTGGATCACCTACCGCTGGCCTCCCGAATACGCCAAAATGCAGGACTGGCAGTGGAAAGAAAAGATTATCCCTTACTGGAAAGAAGCCGCCAAATACGCCCGCGACCACGGCGTGAAGCGCCTCGCTCTCGAGATGCATCCCAACTTTGCGGTCTACAACCCGCGCACGCTCCTCAAGCTCCGTGAAGCCGTTGGCGAAGAAATCGGCGCCAACAACGACCTCAGCCATCTCTTCTGGCAAGGCTGCGATCCCGTCGAAGTCATCCATTTCCTCGGCAAGCAGGGCGCCATCTATCACGCACACATGAAGGACACCGTTTTCTTTCCAGAAAACCGCGACAAATACGGCGTCCTCAATTTCGCTTTCGGGAAAAGCGATCTCGACTCGGCCTCGGAAACCTTTCGCGCCGTTGGCTACGGCCATGGGGCCAGCCTTTGGAAATCCATCATCAAGGCTTATATGGAGGTCGGTTACGACGGCATCCTCAGCATTGAAAATGAGGATCCGATCCTTCCCGGGGAAGTTGGCGTTGAGCGCGCCGCCTACGTTTTGAAAAACATTCGCAATGAAATCCTAGGAGCTTGAAAATGCATCGCCGTGAATTCATGGGAGCCTGTGCTGGAGCCGCTTTGACCGCCGCCGCGCGTTCCTCCGTTGCCGCACCTTCCGTTTCTTCGGCCTCGGAAGCTGACGGCGTGCCCTTCTCTCTAAGCATCATGCTCTGGACTGTCTACCGCGAACTTCCGTTTCCGCAGCGCCTCGAAAAAGTGGCCGCGGCCGGCTACCACGCCGTCGAGCTCGTCAACGAGTTCAAAGACTGGAAGCCGCAGGATTTTGCCGAAGCGCGCCGCAAAAAGCGCGAGTTGGGAATCGAGATCGACGGCACCTGCGGCGTCTGGGTTCCTCTCTCCGATCCTTCCAAGCGCGATGCCTTTTTGAAATCCCTTCGCGACGTCATCCCGACCATGCACGAACTCGAATGCTCTCGCCTCATCATGCAGGTTGGCGACAAAATCCCCGGGCTCTCCCAGGCTGACATGCACGCCGGCTGCATCGAGACTCTCAAGCGCGGCGCCGATATCGCCGCCGAAAACAATATCGAGCTGCTCATCGAAAACATTGACCCCGAAGAAAATCCCAAATATTTTCTTACCAGCTCCGCCGAAGGTTTTGACATCGTCCGCTCCGTCGGCAATCCCCACGTCAAATTTCTCTACGATTTTTTCCACGAGCAAATTGCCGAAGGCAACCTCATCGAAAAGCTCGAGAAAAACATCGATCTCGTCGGCCTTGTCCACATTGCCGACGTTCCTGGTCGCCATCATCCCGGCACCGGCGAAATCAATTACGCCAATATTTATCGCAAGCTCGCCGAACTACATTATTCCCGTTACGTGGCCATGGAATTCCATCCCTTGGGCGATCCCGTCAAGGAATTGCGCGAGGCTCGCGAGCTTGCCATTTCGAGCGCCCGCTCCGCGCGTGCGGCGCGTTCATTCGAATCAGAATCCGGCAGGAAGTATGAATCGGCGTGATGTGCTTCGAATGCTTACCGCGGGAGCGGTTCTGCCCGCATTAACTCCGGAACTTTTTGCTTTCTATCAACAGGCGCAACCCGGAGCCTCTTACGCGCTCCGCACCCTCGATCCTCACCAAAACGAGACCGTTGTTTCCATGATCGACCAAATCATTCCTGCCACCGACACTCCCGGCGCAAAGGCCGCCCGCGTCAACGAATTCATTGACGTCATCCTCACCGAATGGGCTAACGACGAGGAGCGCCGCAACTTCCTCGATGGCCTCGCCGATGTGGACAAAACAAGCGGCGCGCTCTTCGGCAAAGACTTCGCTTCCGCCTCTCCCGCCCAGCAGCTTGTTCTTCTCGGTTCCTGGACGAGGCCGCCGAGCGAGCCCGCTCTCGGGAACAGGAAAAAGAACCTCCGCCCTTTTGGGAGCCCGGTGGCCGCCACACGCGGATGCAGGGCGACTTCTTCACCGTGTTCAAGAGCATGACCCTCCACGGCTACTACACTTCGGAAATCGGATTCACGCAGGAGTTGAAGCTGTCAATCATCCCGGGTGCGTTCCGTGGTTGCGCACCGCTAGGCCCCGGCCTTGGTAATGCGGACTTTTAGGGGAAAGCCATGGCGACGCCAAACTACGACGCAATCATTGTGGGTTCCGGAATCACTGGCGGCTGGGCCGCCAAGGAACTCACCGAAAAACGTCTCCACACCTTGGTGCTGGAGGCCGGCCGCCCCATTGTTCCCGAGCGCGACTACGTCGAGCACGTTCCCGTTTGGGAACTCAAGCATCGTTACTGGGATGATCGCTTCGCCCGCGAGCGCACTCAGCCCATTCAGCGCGAGGTCTACTATGCTTGTGACGAATACTCCCACCAGATTTTCGTCAACGATCAGGAGAATCCCTATTCCTTCGAGCCCGGCAAGCATTTTTCCTGGATTCGCGGCCGCCAGGTTGGCGGAAAATCCATCACTTGGGGCCGCCAGAGCTATCGCTGGAGCGATCTCGATTTCGAAGCCTACTTGAAAGACGGCGTCGCCGTGGATTGGCCGATCCGTTATGCCGACATTGCTCCCTGGTATGACCACGTCGAGGAATTTGCTGGCATCAGCGGCCAAGCCGAAGGCTTGCCGCAGCTCCCCGACGGCAAGTTCCTTCCTCCCATGGAAATGACCTGCGTCGAACTGGATTTCAAAGATGCGCTCGCCAAACATTTTGACGGTCGCATCATGACCATCGGCCGCTCGGCGGTCCTCACTCGCGTCCATAAAGGCCGCGCCGCCTGCCACTATTGCGGTGTTTGTCATCGCGGCTGCATCACGCAGTCCTATTTCAGCAGCCTGAATTCCACGCTGCCCGCCGCGCAGAAAACCGGTCGCCTCACCATTCGCCCTTACAGGGTTGTGCACAGCCTCAACTTCGATTCGAAAACGCGCCGCGTCAGCAGTGTTCGCGTCCTCGATGCGCAATCAAAAGCCCGGCTCGAACTCAAGGCGCGCCTCTTTTTCCTTTGCGCCTCGACTTTGGAGTCCAGGCGCATCCTTCTCAATTCCGCGACTGCCGAATTCCCTAACGGTCTCGCCAATTCCAGCGGCGAACTCGGCCACAATCTCATGGACCACCACATGGGCAGCGGCGCTAGTGTCATCATGCCCGGCCACGAAGACAAAATGCCTTTCGGCAATCGTCCCAACGGTTTTTACATTCCCCGTTTCCGCAACGTGGATAAAAAACACAAGGATTTTATCCGCGGCTATGGCTATCAGGGCGGCGGCAGCCGCGAAGGCTGGTCCCGCGGCCTCAACAGCGTCGGTCTTGGCGCGGATTTCAAAAACTCTCTCAAGGGCCCGGGCAAATGGCGCTTGGGCATGGAGGGCTTTGGCGAATGCCTGCCGAATCACAACAATTACGTGGAAGTGCATAAGGAAAAACTCGACACCTGGGGCATCCCTACTCTGAAAATCCACTGTTCCTGGGGCGACACCGAACTCGCCATGTCCAAGGACATTGCCGTTCAGGCCGGCGAAATGCTCGCTGCTGCCGGCGCAAAAGACATCCAGATTTTTCAGCAGATCAACCCTCCGGGCCTCGCCATTCATGAGATGGGCACCGCGCGCATGGGCCGCGATCCGAAGACTTCCGTGCTCAACGCGCACAATCAGGCGCACGACATCAAAAACCTCTTCCTGCCCGACGGCGCTTGCATGGTTTCTTCCTCTTGCGTGAATCCGTCGCTGACGTACATGGCGCTCACCGCCCGCGCCTGCGATTTCGCCGTCTCCGAGATGAGGGAAAACAATTTGTAGGGCAACGCTTGTTTGCTTTGGGCCAAGATTAGAAAATGGATTTGCGCGACAAGCGATCCCGGAGCGTGATTTTCGAGTTTCGAACTTCGAGTTTTCATGCACTGGAGCCGTCAGCAACTCTTTTTTACTGAGAACTTAAAATTTAAGAAGGCTGAGAACTCACAAATGTTCCAGGTAATCCGCTCTCCCAAACAGTACGACGTTTGCATCATCGGCTCCGGCGCAGGCGGAGGCACGGCTGCAAAAGTCCTTACCGAAGGTGGCCTCAATTGCGTCATGCTCGAAGCTGGGCCGGACGTTCATCCCGAAAAGGATTTCAAAATGTTCATGTGGCCGTACGAATCGGCGCATCGCGGCGCAGGCGTTGGCGGCCACGCGCGCGAAAATTTCGGCGAATTCCTGGCGCCCAACGGCGCTTGGCATATTGAGGGCGAGCCCTACACTTCCGCCCCCGGCTCCGATTTTCAATGGTTCCGCTCGCGCATTGTGGGCGGCCGCACGAATCATTGGGGCCGCATCGCCCTGCGCTTTGCACCCATCGATTTCAAATCGAAAACGCGCGACGGCCTGGGCGACGATTGGCCCATCACTTACGACGATCTCGCACCGTACTACGACAAAGTCGAATCCTATATCGGCGTCTTCGGTACCAAAGAAAACGTTCCCAGCGCGCCCGACGGTGTTTTTCTTCCGCCGCCCAAGCCTCGCTGCACCGAGCTGGTGGTCAAGAAAGCTTGCGACAAGTTGGGCATCCTTTGCATTCCCTCGCGTCTCGCCATTCTCACGAAATCCATCAACGGCCGCCTTCCTTGCCACTACTGCGGGCAATGCGGACGCGGCTGTATCACCGCCTCCAACTTCAGCTCAAGTCAAGTCTTCATTCCTCCGGCGATGAAAACGGGAAAGCTCACTCTTATCCCGAACGCCATGGCACGCGAAATCCTTGTCGACAAAGACGGTAAAGTCACTGCCGTCTCTTACATTGATAAGACCACACGCTCCGAAAAACGCATCAACGCCCGCGCCATTGTTGTTGCCGCCAGCGCTTGTGAATCAGCGCGCCTGCTGTTCAATTCCAAATCGTCGTCGTTGTTTCCCGCTGGCCTCGCCAACTCTTCCGGCACTGTCGGCAAGTATCTAACCGATTCTGTGGGAAGCAATGGCTACGGCTATTTTCCGCAACTCGAGAAAATGCCTCCCCACAATCACGACGGCGTCGGCGGCATGCACATGTACATGCCCTGGTGGAAATTCGACCGCAAGAATGATTTTCCCCGCGGCTATCACATCGAATTCGGCGGCGGCCGCGAAATGCCCGGGCTCGGCATGTTCAACGCGCTGAATCGAGAAGAAGAAGGCTATGGCGTGTCGCTAAAGCAGCGCGCTCGCAAAGTGTATGGCTGCCACATTGGCTTTGCGGGCCGCGGTGAAATGATCCCCAACCCCGACACCTACTGCGAAATCGATCCCGAGGTCGTCGATCAGTGGGGCATTCCAGTTCTTCGCTTCCACTTCAAATGGTCCGATTACGAGTTGCTCCAGGCCAAGGACATGCAGGAAACATTCAAAGCCATCGTCGAAACCATGGGCGGCGAATACCAAACCAGAACTTCCATCCATGGCGACCTGCCTTTCGGCATCGAGCCCGGCGGCAGAATCATTCACGAAGTCGGCACCGCGCGCATGGGCGCCGATCCCAAAACTTCCGTGCTCAACGGCTTTTGCCAGGCACACGATGTCAAAAATCTTTTTGTCACCGATGGCGCGCCGCTCGTCACCAATCCGGACAAAAATCCCACATTGACAATCATGGCTCTCTCCTGGCGCGCTTCCGAATATCTCCTTGACGAAGCCAGAAAGGGCAACATTTAAATGGCAAACGAATCCATCTCTCGTCGCGATATCCTTCGGACTCTCGCAGTCGGTGCTGCCGCTGGCTCTGTCCTGCAAGTCATCCCCGCCGAGGCCGCCGAATATGTCCATCAGATGGTCCACAAAGAAAAGTCCGCCTCTCCCGCAGGGAACTACACTCCAAAATACTTTTCCGCCGCGCAATACGCCACGCTCCTTGCTCTCTGCGACATGATTATTCCCAAGGACGAAAAATCCGGGGGTGCCGTCGAAGCCGGCGCCCCCGAATTCATCGATCTCCTCACCAGCGAAAACGATAAATTCCAACTGCGCCTGGGCGGCGGCCTTTTCTGGCTCGATGGCTACTGCACTGACCATTACGGCAAGGTGTTTCTCGAATGCACTCCGGAGCAAAAGAAGGAAGTCCTTGACCTCATCGCCTTTCGCAAGAACGCGAAGCAGGATCCTTCGCTCAGCCAGGGCGTTTCTTTCTTCGCGTTTCTTCGCAACATGACCTGCGACGGCTACTATACCAGCAAAACCGGCATCGCCGACCTCGGGTACATCGGCAATACTTCGCTGCGCGAATTCCCCGGCTGCCCGCCCCTCCCGGAATGACGTCCGCCTAAGGCGCGTGTAGCACCTGCTTTCGCTGCTGTGGAAGTCGGTAAGGACGATCACGTAGCATCCGCTTTACGCAGCTGCCGCTCCCGCGCGCTACTCTCGAAGTTTCAAACAGCTGAGCGATGCGACGCCGCAGCCTTCCATTTCCCGTTTTTCCGGACAAACGTATCCGTGAAGATGATTCTGGCTGTGACCGGCTGGCCTTTAAAGTTTCCTGCCTGCTCGGCGCCGCCCGTCACGACAGCGGAGTTCCCGTACTCGCAGACGTGCATATCAGAAAGCTTGATGGACTGTAGCTTCAGATGGCCTGATTTCACCACTGCAAGAACTCCCTGTTTGTCAGTCCGCTGGCTGTGTTCGTCCGTATCCACATAAGTATCGACAAAAATGGAATCGAGCGCCGCAGAATCACCCTTCACCAGCGCACCTACCCATTTGTTTTCGAGATCCATATGCGCCTGAGTAGTTCCAGTGGCTCCCTGTTCTGCCTTTTTGTTTGTTTGCGCCGATGCCAGGAGCCCCGACAACACCATGGCGAAGACCATGAACTTTTTCATGTTTGTCGCCTCCGTGCCTGGATTCTCGGAGTTATCTCCATTGCAGTCAAGCCATCCGTTGTCGCCATGCACAATAGCGTGTCGGTTTCTTGCTTCCCTCGCTTCGTGCACCATTGCGATGAATCCGGCGTGTTGTTATTCTTGCTCGCCTTGTCCTCCACGCTCCTCGAGCATGACTCCTCTTCCCGGCTTTCGTTGTGGCCGTGGGTTTACCTTATTTCGCTCGGCTATTTCGCTCTGCACATGACGACGGCCACGCGCTACGGCTACTTCCGCGACGCGCTGTACTACCTCGCCTGCGCCGACCATCTCGCGTTCGGCTACGTTGATCAGCCCCCGTTTTTTCCTTTCATTGCCTGGATCGCGCGACATACCCTCGGCACCTCGCTCCCCGCGCTGAGTTTTTGGCCCGCCCTGGCCGGAGCTGCACGCATCGTCTTGATCGCTGCATTCGCTCGTGAACTCGGCGCAAAGCGCTTTGGCGCCGCACTCGCCGCCGCGCTGGCGGCCACTCCCGCGGTGTGGTGGGTCATGGACCATCAGTTCGCCATGAACACCTTCGAAGCGTTGTTCTGGACGGGCTGCGCTTACGCGATCCTGCGAATGATTCAAACGCAAAATCCGAAACTCTGGCTCGCCTTCGGCGCCATCGCCGGCCTTGGACTAGAAAACAAATATTCCATTGCGGTTTTTGGCTTCGCTCTGCTGCTCGGACTGCTTCTCACGCAACAGCGAAAATTGTTGTTCACGCCTTGGCTTTTCGCCGGCGGAGCCCTCGCTCTTCTGATTTTTCTTCCCAACTTGGTTTGGAACATCCGGCATCACTGGCCGTTTCTCGAGCTGATGCACAACATTGGCGTCACTGGCAAGGACATCGCCTATCCGCCCGCCGCCTACATCGCGCAACAAATTGTTATGATGAATCCCCTCAGTTTTCCGTTTTGGTTCGGAGGCCTGCTCTTTTATTTTTTCTCTCGTGGCGCAAAACCGTATCGAGCGTTTGGCTGGACTTTCCTCGTCACCGTCGCGTTTTTCCTCATTTCCCACGGCAAAGATTATTATTCCGCTCCGGCGTATCCAATTTTGCTTGCCACAGGCGCGGCCGCTGCCGAGCTTCTGCTCTCGAGCATAGCAGTGCAGCAAGCAAAGGATCAGCAGACGCCTCCGCAGCCGTCCAAATGGCGCGCTGCCCTAAAACCGGTCTGTTTCACTTGGATTGCCATCGGCGTTGCGCTTCCTCTGCCCATCGTTCTTCCGGTGCTCCCGCTCGATGCTCTCGTGCGCTACCTGTCGCATTCGCCGTTGCAGCCCAAACCCACCGAGCGCAGCTTCGTCGGCACGCCGCTGCCGCAGTATTTCGCCGACGAACTTCCCTGGGAGCGGCAGGTCGCCGCGGTCGCCCGCGTCTATCACTCGTTGTCGCCGGAAGAGCAGGCCAAAGCCGCCATTTTTTGCGACAACTACGGCCAGGCCGGCGCCATTGACTTTTTCGGACCGCGCTACGGCCTGCCGAAAGCCATCAGTGGCCATCAGAATTATTTTCTCTGGGGGCCGCGCAACTACACCGGTGAGATGGTCATTCTGGTCGGCGTGCCGGAATCGGATGCGCGCAAGCAATTCGCCTCCGTCGAAGTCGCCGCAACTTTGAACATTCCTTACGCCTATGCTTACGAGACACGCCCGATTCTGCTCTGCCGCGGCTTGAAGGGGAACCTGCAAACGCTCTGGCCACGCGTCAAGTATTGGCGCTGACCGCTCCCCTCCGTGCTCGCCGTCTGTTGGCATGCGTTCCCACTCTCTTCCATTTTCTATGCCCGACTTTTGCACAGGCATGCACAGCTTTCCACAGTTGAAATTTCAGATTTCGCTTGCCAAGAAAAATCATCAGGCTTACTCTCCGACGCAGATTGAGCCGGGAAGCCTCAAAAACTTAACGGCACAATTGAAAGAGGGCGCAGCGGTCGCAAGGCCGTTGCGCCTTCAATCTTTTAGGGCTCCCTTCTGGGTGTTCAGCTCCCGATAGACCTCCTGAACAAAGGCGTCCGGCGCGACCCGCCCGTGGCCCCACTTCGCGTCGAATTCGGCGGTCGGGCGCTCCGCAATCACTTCGCTCTCCTTGCGTCCGGCATCAACCGAACGCTGCACCTCCCGGCGAACCGCCCTAATCATGTCGCAAAACGCTTTCAGGGCTCCACCGTTCGTCACTTCGCCGCGCGCGGGCACCACGTGGAACCTGGGATCCGACCACCCGTCCAGCATTTTCACGATTCCATCGAGCGTGCCGCCGTGAACCACATCCACGGCCGGATAGCCGTCTCCCGGAAACACTTCTCCCCAGTACACGAGTTTGGCCACGTGAAAATGCACCAGCGCGTCCGCGTCGCTGTAACCGGACTTTTGTTTCACCACGTGGACGGCCTCGCCGTTGAGGTCGAAGCTCATCACGTCCGAAAACGAAACTCGCGGGCGGTCCACCCCCAGGTTCACGAACCGTTCCGACAGCGGCTTCGGCGCCCCCATTACATGCCCGCCGATCCGCTCCAGCGCCTTTTCCTGCATGGCCACGAACGCTCCGCGCCGCCCCCAGCCTGCATCTCCTTCAGAAAGCCCGGGATCCTGTGGCGCAATCAGCACATATCGCGCGGGCGACTTCGTGCGGTTCGCCAGCTCGCGGCTGATTCGCTCCGTACTGTCTGCCGACGGTGTTCCAATGAGCAGCGCCCCGTCCGGTCCCACGGAAGCGATCGCGTTGCCAGTCCTGGTGGCAAAGACGAGCACGTTCGGTGTGACCTCCGTGATGCCCACCGTCTCCTGCGCGCTGCTCGCGGATGGCCACGAGAGCACCAATACAAGGGCCGTTGGCGACGCTGCCAGAATCCTCGCGCCCCTTTGGAAAGCCTTCATTTCATTCTCCTTCCCACGCGTCGGCCTGGTGGTCTCCGACTTTTGCACAATCGCGCACAGCTTTCCACAGTTGAAATTTCAGATTTCGCTTGCCAAGAAAAATCATCAGGCTTACTCTCGACCACAGATTGAGCCGGGAAGCCTCAAAAACTTAACGGCACAATTGAAAGAGGGCGCAGCGGTCGCAAGACGGTTGCGCCCTCAAATGTTTTTTCGTCATCTTTTTGTTCGAGTTTTTTGCCCTCTGACATGGGCATATAATTCTTGCCAGCATCCGTAGCTTGAAGCTGCCCCGCAATCTACCGACTTATCCCATTTCTCTTTTCCTTTTTCCGCTTCTTCTCACTTCACTAGCCCGTAGACTTCCACTTCGTCGCGCGCGCCATAATAGACGCGGCCGTTCACGACCAGAGGAATCACGAACCGCGTGGCCATTGCGGCGCGATCGCGCTTGCTGTTTTGTTCCGAGGCGTAGAGCGGCTGTTCGATATTGTTAGCGTCGAACGCATAGAGCACGGCCGGACGTTCGGCGCCATTCCAGGTTTTGGTCGAAATAGCCCACACGATGGCGTTTTTGTTTCCATCCGAGGAAACCGACGGAGTCGCCCCGGGATTCTCGAATTTAATGCTCGAGCGCGTTTTCAGCTTGAGCTGTCCGTTCTCGAGGGCATAATCGCGCAGATAATCATCGCTGCACGCGAAGTAGACATGCCCGTTCCAATACGCCATCGCGCCATAGCCGCCGCCAGTCATGTGCATCCTCTGCACGATGGCATCGCCTTGTTCGTGAAACTTCCCCATATTGTCGCGGTCGATTACGTAAATCGTCCCGTCTTTCCCTGGTTGCAGCAGCAGGTGGCGATGCGGTCCCGGCAGGTCAGGCAGCAGCAGCGGCCCGCTTGAACCGAGGTCGGCGTCGGCGTCGTTCAGCTGCGCCTGATTAAACGGCGTGAAGTAATCGCGCACCACGAGCGAAGAGTTTTCCAGTCCTAGCTTCAGCAACGTGTCGCCATAGTCGCGGCCACCCCTGGCGGCGTTGAACGTGCCGTTGCCGGTCGATACGTAGACATTGCCATTCGCGTCCGCGCCTGGGCCTGTATCGCTGGCCCAGATGCCGCCCTCGGTGCCGTCCGGCGTGACGTTGAGCACTGCCTTCTGCGCCAGCGTTTGCGGATCGTAGGCTATCACCCAGCCGTGATAAGGATCCACGTCGCAGGAGGAACCCCAGGTGAGAAAGAGAGTGTTGTTTGCAAGCAGCAACGCCGCGCGCGGATTTTCTTTCAACGGATCGAAGCTCACCTGTCCGTTGGCACCGCCGGCTCCTTTGCCCGGTACGGAAGCGGTGATCAGACGGGGTCCGCCGAATTTTTCCGCACCGGTGGTAATCGCCAGCGCGTGCAGGAATTGAAGGTAGTGGTTGTCGCTGAAGAGGTGGCCGACCATGGCGCGCGCCAGGACGTACAACGTGCCGGATTGCAGGTCGATCACCGGCGTGGAGGTGATGCCAACCTCGGGCTGCAGGAAGGGGCATTGCACGTCGCGTGCGGGAACGGTTTCCTCGCCGCGCTTCTTGTCGAGCAAACTCACGTGCCAGAGCGGCGGATCGTTGGGGCGCTCGGCGTCGAACGCGTACACGCTGTCGTGCTCCGTGGCCACAAAGAGGACGTTGTGCCTTCCCTTGCCGGGGATTTCGACCGAGGGAAGGAACAACGGCTGCGCGTACATCGCGCCATCCACCTGAAACGCGCCCAGCTTGCCGAACTGCTGCGCGTTCACATTCTGCGGAGTCAATGTCTTCTCGTTCGGCGTCGCGCCGGTGCGCAAATTGTCGTACTGCGACGTCGCGACCTGGGCTGTGGTGCCAGCCGCGCCTAGCGCCAATGCAACTACTCCCCATGCGACCCTGAGCCGTTTCATTGGTCACCCCATTTTTTGAGGGAGGCAAGCCGTTTCCCCCACGCGTGCGTTCCATTGGACCTAGAGAAGCGGCTTTTTGTGGCGGGGCATTCGATGTGAACGCACGGTGCCCCCGGGGCCCCCCCCCACCCCTTGTTGTAAGGAAGAAAGTTTGCGCGGCAGCCCGTGCTTACGGTGGGGGCGGGCGTCGACGGTGGGAAAACGCCGGAAGTCGTTTTCAAGCACATTCTTTTTCCCACGGATTTTGGCACTGGCTGCACGCGGGAAGCGGCCTTCGCTTTCTCGATTGGGCAGGAGCACGATGCAACACTGACGCTGTTGCGCGTGGTTCGTCATCTCGAGCATTGCTCCGAGGACGGGTTGACGCTCAAGCGAGAGTCCGTCAAGCGGCAGTTACGGGACCTCGTTCCCAGCGGCGCGGAGGCCTGGTGCGAGACGAACTTTCGCCTGGCCGCCGGAGATCCTGCCGGGGAGATTCTACACTTTGTGGAAAAAACCAAGGCGGATTTGATGGTGATGAGCAAAGGCGCGGACTGGCTTGCGGGCCATGTGCCGGGAACGACGGCGTATAAAGTGGTCTCGAAGGCGCATTCTCCGGTGCTGACCGTGAGGTCTTGAGGCAATCAGAAGCAGCCGGTAGGGCGACCAGCAATGTGCGTCACGCCGCCGGTGTTCCCCATTTCAGGAACTCGCTCCAGCACTGACGCACTAGTTGACGACTCCCACGCCAAAGGCGGGGGATTCCTCGGAGTTACTATGCGGCATGGCCACATACCTCCGACGATGTTTCCTGCTTCACGGGCCCACGCCTAAACTCGCGTTTAGGTCCTACTGTGCCTCCACAGGCTAATACCGAGCGTCCCTCGGCTAAGATTCTCAAACCTTCGACGAAAATGTTTACGACGGCATTCTCGTCCCGCTGGTGTTCGGTATGGCAACCCGAACACGTCCAACGGTCTTGGAGTTTGAGGTCTACATTCTTTTGGTGACAAATGCAGCACAACTTTGATGACGGGAAGAACCTAGCTACTTTGACGAGCGTTCTTCCATGCCACTTGCACTTGTATTCCAACATGCGAACGAACTCACCGAAGCCCGCATCCGAGATGGCTCTGGCTAAGCGGCGATTCTTAAGTATGTTCTTGGTGCCGAGCGTCTCAACCATAATCACTTGGTTTTTGTGAATCAGTTGCGTGCTCAATTTCTGAAGAAAATCCGTGCGCAGATCGGTTACTCGCTGACAAATATGAGCCACCCTGCTACGCGCCTTCTCGCGGTTCTTAGAACCCTGCTCACAACGGCTCAAACGCTTGTGGGCGGTGCGGAGCTTTGACAGTGCCGCCAACCAAGGACGAGGCAACGACACCTGAGACCACCTTCTTCCATTGAAGAAGTTGAACGTCTTGGTGTTCATGTCCACCGATAGGCGATGGCTCGCGGGGCCTACAACAGGCAACGGCTGCTCTACTTGGAACGAAACATAATATCGACCTGCAGGCGTCATGCTCAGCACAACCGAGGATGGCTCGCCGCTTACACGACGGTGCCAAACAAT
>QHYK01000001.1 GCA_003224085.1 Acidobacteriota bacterium
TGGGCGGTTCGGGGGACCTGCGCGGAGCGTCCCGCTCGCCAAATATCTAGGTCATACAAATGTCTGCGGCAATTAAAGGAAAAAGGCAATCGGCCAACTTCTTAAACTGCAAGCGGATACGGCTGGATAGGCGGACTAAAAGACGAAGCTAATCCCAAAAGTCAGCTACATCTTGTAAACTCCCGCTAGTGCTCCTGGTTGTTTCCTATTTGACCCGCCCGGACAGCCGCCAATGGCAACCTAGAGCCGCGCAAGCCGAGTCCAGCCAGAAACCTTAGCTCAGAAGTGAAAGACGATGCCGGCGGACACGCGCGGCTGGTTTTGCGACGTGCCGTGCAGCTGGGTGTGGACGTTATCGATTTGCAAAACTCGAACGGCGACGAAAGGAGCCACATGCCAGTCGAGGCCGCCGCCGAGCGCGCTGGCCCACGAGGTATCCGAGCCAAGGCTGAAAAACGCAGACGGCGCGATGGTGTCCTGCGATTCTCTGGCGAAGCCAACCAAAGCATGCACAAAGGGAGAGTATTTGAAAGGCAGCGAGACTTGCGGGCCGACAAGGTAGGTGTGTTCGCGTGTACTTGCGCCATGAAGTTTGCCGTAGGTGCCATGGAAATCCACGACTCCGCCAAAGAAGGGGAGAAACTTATATTGGCCGGAAAACTCCCAGCCGTTGAGATTGGCGTTCTCCGCAATGTGCGGCGGATTCCCACAATTGGGCGGGCACGGAGTACCAGGGCCTAGCGGTCCGAACTGGCCTTCTTTGATGGAAGCGCGGACATAGGAGTAGCCGCCGAAAAGCTCGACCTTGGCTTGGGCTTGGGAACTGTCGGCTACGCACAAGACGAGCCCGAAGAGAACGAAGAACCTGAGCCTCAGCAGGAGCGGGAAGCGAAGAGCACTGGAAGATGGACAGGAGCAAGGAGACATTTCGCTCGCCTCGGGATTTGCATGGTCTTGTGCCGTGCAGAAATTGTGATGCTAAATGCTTAGAACAAGTTGTCAACTCGAGAAGAAATTTACAGATTCCGCCCCACCTTTTCGCCCTGCTCGTTTGGTCGTGAAGGCTGCGGGTTCTGTGCAGCTATGCTTGCGTTGACACGCTTCGGGGCGTCCGATACGCTCTGAAGTTTGCATTGCACGGCAAATTTTGACTGATAGGAACGGACGAACTTCTTCATGGCCGACGAAAAGCTCCCTACGCGCGCGCAGGATTTTTCCGAGTGGTACAACCAACTGGTGCTGAAGGCGCAGTTGGCGGACTACGCGCCGGTGCGCGGCTGCATGATCGTGCGGCCCTACGGCTGGGCGCTGTGGGAAAACATGCAGCAGGCTCTCGACCGCCGATTCAAGGCCACCGGGCATCAGAACGTTGCGTTTCCGCTGTTGATTCCTCGCAGCTTTATTGAAAAAGAAAGGCATCACGTCGAAGGTTTTTCGCCTGAACTGGCTGTGGTGACCATCGGCGGCGGGGAAGAGCTGGCCGAGCCGTTGGTGATTCGTCCCACTTCGGAAACGATTATCGGGCATATGTGGTCGAAATGGATTCAGTCTTATCGCGACCTGCCCGTGCTGATGAACCAGTGGAACAGCGTAGTGCGCTGGGAGTTGCGCACGAAACTTTTTCTGCGCACGCTCGAGTTTTATTGGCAAGAAGGCCACACCGCGCACGCCACGCGCGAAGAAGCAGAAGCCGAAACGATTCAGATGTTGAACACCTACGCGGATTTCGCAATTACCGACGCGGCGATCCCGGTTATTCCAGGAAAAAAATCCGATGCCGAGAAATTTGCCGGCGCGGACGTCACTTATTCCATCGAAGCGATGATGGGTGACGGGAAAGCGCTGCAAGCGGGCACGTCGCATTTTCTCGGACAAAATTTCTCTCAGGCATTCGAGGTAAAGTATCTCGACCAGAACGGCCAGCTGCAGCATTGCTGGACGACCTCCTGGGGACTTTCGACGCGCGTCGTGGGCGCCATCATCATGGTGCACGGCGACGATCAGGGATTGGTGATGCCACCGAAACTTGCGCCCTACCAGGTCGTGATTGTTCCAATCTTCAGGACCGACGAAGAAAAGAAAACAGTTTTCGAGGCGGCGCGCAAGCTGAAAACGGAGCTCGCGAAAGCCGATGTTCGGGTGACGCTCGATGAGCGCGAAGGACAGAGCCCCGGCTGGAAATTCAACGATTGGGAGATGCGCGGCGTACCCTTGCGCGTCGAGCTCGGTCCCAAGGATGTAGCAAAGCAATCCGCGATCTTGGCGCGGCGCGACCGTCCGGGAAAAGAAGGAAAAATCAGCGCGGCGCTTGCGGATTTGCCGTCGACGATCCACACATTGCTGGTGGAAATACAACAATCGCTGCACGACAAAGCGCTGGCCTTCCGCAAGAGCCATACCCACGACGCGAAAAATTACGAAGAGCTAAAAAGAGCCGTCGAAGACGGTTTCGCGTATTCGTTTTGGTGCGGAAACGCGGAGTGCGAGGCGAAAATCAAGGAGGAAACGCGCGCCACGATGCGGTGCATTCCTTTGGACCAGGACGGCGGCAACGGGAAGTGTGTATATTGCACCCAGCCCGCCAAAAGCCGCGCGATTTTTGCGCGCGCCTACTGATACTGGAAGATAAAAAGGACAGGCAAAGTCTGTCTTGCCGGCACCCGTTTCCTTTCCCGAAACATCCCTTTGCCATTTTCTCGACACCTTCCCGGCACGGTGCTAGCTTGGTTTTACGGGCGAAAATATCTAACCGCCTTGGGGCGGCAATCGAGGCGAAGAAGGCGGAGGAGAAGATTTGGACGTGGATAGGAATGGCATGCACGCGCGACGCAAACCTCAGCAGCGCCGGTTCGAGCGTGGCGAAGGCCGGCTGAAGGGCATGCTCATTGTCGTCGTCTTGGTGCTGGGGATTTATACGGCGTGGAAAATGGTGCCCCCCTACGTGAACGACTATCAGCTGGCCGACAAGATGCAGGAACAGTCGCGGTACGCGATGGTGAACCACTTCACGGAAGAACAGATTCGCGACAATATTTTCAAAGTTGTACAGGACCTCGACATCCCGGCGAAGCGGGAAGACATCAAAATCGTGGCCAACGGCAATGTCGTCAGGATTTCCTTGGACTACACCATTCCAGTGGATGTGTTGGTGTACCACGCGGATTTGCATTTTTCTCCGAACAGCGAAACGAAGTCGCTGCTCTGAAGTTCGAATGCCCAGCATGGTATTTGGGGATACGCGGCTGGCAACCCCGCGGCGTGTAACTCCGTCTTTTCTAGCAGATGGCGTTGGGAGACAATAGAGTTCCAGCCCAGGGAGACACTCTTTGCAAATCCGGGTCCAGCGAGGTTTTTTTACTTCCACCATCGGCCTGACGATTCTCGGGATTTTCTTCGGAATTTTCGTCATCGCAGGCGGAATTTTCACTTACTACTACATGAAGTATTCGCGCATGATTGATGCGCGCCTGTCCGGAAACATCCTGCAAAACACCACACAGATTTTCTCCGCGCCCGAGCACATTTCCGGGGCGCAAGCGTGGGGACCCGATGACTTAGTGGATTATTTGACGCGCGTGGGCTACCGGCCGCAAGCCGATCCCCACGCCCTCGGCCAGTACACCGTACAAGGGAATACGGTGGACATTCGGCCCTCGAAGCTGTCTTATTTTGCGGGAAAGAACGCGCTGGCCGTGCAGTTCCGCGGAGGGAGCATTCGCAGCATCCGGCCGCTCGAGGGCGGCCCGGAAATAGACACCGCCGAAATTGAGCCAGAGCTGATCACCAACCTGTTTGATAGCGCGCGCGAAAAGCGGCGTCCGGTACGGTACGAAGACTTGCCAGTCATGCTGGTGGACGCGATTCTTTCGGCGGAAGACAAGCGCTTTTTCGAGCACGGCGGATTCGATTTCATTCGAATCGTCGGCGCGGCCTGGGCCGACATCCGGCACACCAGCCAGCATTACCAGGGCGCGAGCACCATCACCATGCAGGTCGCGCGGACCTTCTTCCTTTCCACCGATCGCAACTGGCGTCGAAAACTTGCCGAAGCCCTCATTTCTCTGGAGGTGGAGCAGCGCTTCACCAAGCAGCAAATTTTCGAAATGTACGCAAACGAAGTGTACCTGGGCAATCGCGGCAGCTTCGGAATTCGCGGATTCTCCGAGGCCAGCGTGGCGTACTTCGGAAAAGACATGCGCGAATTGAGTCTGCCGGAGTATGCCTATCTGGCCGGAATTATCCGTGCGCCCAATTACTATTCGTCCGCGGACCGCCATCCCGAGCGCGGCATTCAGGCGCGCGATCGCGTGCTGACGCAAATGCTGGAGAACAAATACATCACCGCGCAGGATTTGGAAGAAGCGAAGAAAG
The DNA here is from genome assembly GCA_003224085.1 of Acidobacteriota bacterium. Lineage (GTDB taxonomy): Bacteria > Acidobacteriota > Terriglobia > Acidiferrales > UBA7541 > Acidiferrum. Next base: position 4,372 of record QHYK01000001.1, read on the forward strand.
AGCCCTTAAACATTGTGCACGCGACGTCCTCGGGGCGAGAAGCGCCGTACTTTGTCGACATGGTGAAGGACCACTTGCTGGACAAGTACTCCGAAAGCCAGCTGTTGAGCGAGAACTTCCGCGTGTACACGACGCTGGATCCGGCATTGGAGCGCGCGGCGGTCACTGCCGTCGAAGCCGGCATGAAGAATGTGGACACGCTCCTGGCCAAAAAGTACGAAAAATGGAAAAAGGAACTGGCGAAGAAGGGAAGTGACGAGCCCGTTCCTCAGGCGCAGGTGGCGCTCGTGGCGCTCGACCCCAGGAACGGGGAGATCAAGGCGGTGGTCGGCGGGCGGGATTACGGGCAGAGCCAGCTCAATCACGCACTGGCGCACCGCCAGCCGGGATCGGTCTTTAAGCCATTTGTTTATGCCGCGGCGTTCGACAACGCCGTGGACAACGTGCAACCGATTATCACTCCGGCGACCACTGTTGATGATGAGCCCACGACGTTCGAATTCGACGGCAAGCCATACACACCCAACAATTACAGCGAAAGGTTCATGGGTCACGTGACGGTGCGCGACGCGCTGACGAATTCGCTCAACGTCGCTACGGTCAAAGTGGCCGAGCTCATCGGCTACGGCCGGGTCGTCCAAGTGGCGCGCCAGATGGGGTTGGGAACGAACATTCAGCCAACTCCGGCGGTCGCGCTCGGCGCCTACGAGATGACTTCTATCGAAGTGGCCGCGGGCTACACGACATTTGCGACCCTGGGAATGCGGTCCGAGCCGCAATTTATAAGAAGTGTGGTGAACTCCGACGGCGAAGTGCTGGAAAAGTTCACGCCGCAAACGCACATGGCGCTGGACCCGCGCGTGGCGTTTTTGGTGGACAGCCTTTTGAAAGACGTGCTGAACCGCGGCACCGGCGCCGGCGTGCGAGCGCGCGGATTCACCCTGCCTGCCGCGGGAAAAACAGGCACTTCGCGAGACGGCTGGTTCGCGGGATTCACGTCGAACCTGCTGTGCGTCGTCTGGATTGGGTTTGACGACAATCGGGACTTGGGGCTTACCGGTGGTGCGGCGGACGCGCCGATTTGGGCCGACTTCATGACGAAGGCGACGTCCATGTCGCCCTACCGCGACGTGAAGGATTTCGCGATGCCGGACGGCGTACAGTCTGTGGTCATCGATCCGGAGTCCTTGCAACTTGCAACCGCGAATTGCCCGACCACGCGCGAGGAAGTTTACGTGGCAGGTTCCGCTCCGACAGAGTTTTGTGAACTGCATGGCGGGCATGGCCTGGCGACGTCAACCGGGTCCGTACTCTCGCAAATCTTCGGCGGACAAACCAAGACGCCGCAAACGAACACCGATGGACAGGTGGTGATGAAGTCCGACCCCAATCGGCCGCCGGACGCCACCGGGCAGCCGGGCCAGCCTGCCGATCTCTCCGCCCCGGACGCGGACAAAAAAAAGAATCCACTGAAGAAAATCTTTGGTATCTTTGGAGCTACGAAGAAGGAACCCGACAAGGCTAAGCCCAAGCCGGAGAAGGGAGATTCGCCATGACTCGCATTTTTATGGCGTTTCCAGCAGCAATTCTCCTCCTCAGTTTTTCTGTTTCCGCAAAGGCACAATCCCTTGTAGACGGTCCCGGCTCGCCACAAGTGGCGCCACACTTGCCCCAAGCGAAGCCGGCTTCGTCCGCGCAGGCCGCGGCGATTGTAGTCCGCCCGAGCCTTACCGACGAGCAAATGGCGGACCTCTATATGGCGCGCAAGGAATATCGGGAGGCGTCGCAGCTCTACAAGCGGTTGGCCGATCAGGATCCGAAGAATGCCGTGTATCTCAACAAACTGGGAATCTCCTTGCATCAACAGACGGCGCTCTCGCAGGCCCTGAAGTATTACGAGCGCGCGGTCAAAGTGGACCCCACCTATGCCGACGCGCAAAACAACATCGGCACGATCTTCTACCAAAGGAAGAAATACGGGAAGGCCATTAAGGCGTACCAGAAGGCGATTGCCATCCGCGACGACATGCCCATTCTATACAGCAACCTGGCCTTTGCCTATTTTGAGGACAAGAAATACGAGCAGGCCATGGCATCTTTCCGGCAGGCGCTGGCCATGGATCCGCACTTGTTCGAGCATAACAGTTCGAGGACAGGGTCTATTCTTCAAGACCGCACCGTGGGTGACCGCGGACGATTTTATTTCCTGCTGGCGAAATCGTTTGCCGAGGCCGGGAATCTGGAGCGATGCTTGATCTACCTGCGCAAAGCCAAAGACGAAGGCTACAAGGAACTTGCCGCGATTAAAATGGACCCCTCCTTCGCGGCGGTTTTGAAGGATCCGGCGGTTCAAGAGATTCTGGCTCCCAAGCCAGCCGATGGCCCACAACTCTGACGCCTGGCGTTCTCGCCGGGACTGTCCGAAATCGCGACAGGTCTTTCCCCCTGCCGGACAGAACCTCCTATTGTTTCGGCGTAGAAGCACTGTTAAGTAATTTCGTTTGTTCACCTTATGAGACTTTCTTAGCGGCCTGCAAGTTGCTCTCCTTGGCGCGGGTAGGTGTTGTCCAGGCTTGCGAGAAGGCAAGGAGGCGTCCGTGAAAAAGATTGACCGCATTCGGGAGAAAGTCACCATTCCCCCGACCTCGCTTTACTTGTCCAAGATGCTCGATGCGGGCTGGCGGCTCGTGGCCCTGGAGTGGGAGCGCGAGATGGAAGTCTCTGGTGAGCCTGAAGTCCCGGTCACAGAAACCGGTTCCGAAGAGATCCCCTTCGGCCTTCGCATCGCCTACGATTGCCGCCACTTGGAGGACGACCCCCTCGAAATGCAGACCCTCAAGTTCCTCGCAGAAATGATCGTCCAGGACATTTCTTTCCGTAGCATGGCCGACGCCCTCAACGCGCGTGAGTACCGGACCCGGGACGGGCACCCTTGGACCGCTGCCAGCGTCTTCAAGCTCACTCCTCGGCTGATTGACGTCGCGCCGCGCGTTCTTTCCGGCGCCGAATGGGAGTCGCGCAAGAAGCAACTCACCAAAGTCGCCTGGAACTCCTAATCCAGTAGGCCATCGAACTGTCCAGCATAGACGTCTAAAAGTCTATCAGTCATTCCAGACTGTTCTCTTAGGGTTGGGCCTTAAGCAGGGGGTGGAAAATGAAAGATTTCTGGCAAGACGTCCGGCATGGCGCACGTGTGCTGCGAAACAGCCCCGGCTTCAGCGCCGTCGCAATTTTGTCGCTGGCGCTCGGAATCGGCGCGAACACGACCATCTTTACCGTTGTCAACGCCATTTTGCTGCACCCGCTCGCAGTAAAAGATATTTCCCAGGTCGTCGAACTGGACACGATTGACACGAAGACGCATGTGGGCTTTGCAAATGCCACGAAGCTTGGTTTGTCATTTCGGAATTTCCAGGATTATCAGCAGCAGAATCAGGTGCTCAGCGGCGTGACTTGCTTGATGCCGATTCCGCTGACTTGGAGCGGGGCCGCCGAGGCGCGCGAGGTCAACGGGCAGATGGTCAGCGCGAACTATTTTGACGTGCTGGGGTTGCAGCCGGCCGCCGGGCGCTTCTTTCTTCCCGATGAAGACACCAAGCTGAGCGGAAATAACGTTGCGGTCATCAGCTACAGCTTTTGGGCGAACAAGTTGGGGGCGGATAAGAATGAGATTGGCAAGAGTTTGACGCTGAACGCCATGCCTTACACGGTCATCGGCGTGGCCCCCAAAGGCTTCAAGGGGACATTCACCTTCGGCAGCGCCGAGCAAATCTGGATTCCTACCAGCATGTACCCGCAGGTTCTCACCGGATTTAATAGAGAGTTTTTTAACGACAGGCGCTTCTTGAATGCGCTTGCGGTTGGCCGGCTCAAGCAAGGGATAGCGAGGAACCAGGCTGAAGCATCGTTAAAAACCATCGCTTCCCAGTTGGAGAAAGACTTTCCGAAAGACAATGGCGGACGAAGCATCGCCCTCACTCCGCTGACAGAAGCAGCGGTAGGCGTAAACCTGCACGATCAGATTTCTCTCGCGGGTACGATGCTGATGACCGTCGTCGGACTCGTGCTCCTGATCGCCTGCGCGAACCTGGCGAACTTACTTCTTGCTCGGGCGGCGCGCCGCGAAAAAGAGATGGGCTTGCGGGCAGCACTCGGCGCCAGCAGGCCGCGCTTGATTCGCCAGATGCTGACCGAGTGCATCCTGCTCTCGCTTCTCGGTGGTGGCTCGGGCCTGGCCATCGCTTATGTGGGACGTACCGTCTTGTGGTCCTTCCGCCCGCCGTTTATTCAGCAGAATGACATCGATTTATCGCTGGATTCGCACGTCTTGCTGTTCACGCTGGGAATCTCGTTGTTGACCGGACTGTTGTTTGGCGTTGCGCCAGCTTTCCGCGCGTCCGTGCCGGACTTGGCAGAAACTCTGAAATTGGGTGGCCGTGGCGGATCGGTCGGCTGGGGAAGAAACACGTTGCGGAGTCTGCTCGTCGTTTCAGAAATTGCTCTTTCTCTGGTGGCGCTCGTTGGCGCTGGCCTGTTTATCCGCAGCATGCGAGACGCTCAGAAGATGGATCCCGGGTTCGAGTCCAAGAATCTTTTCCTGCTGGCCTTTGACCTGGGCGCGCTGCACTACGACGAAGCGCATGGCCAGCAATTCCTGCGCTCCGCCATCGAGCGCGCCAACGCGACTCCTGGCGTGAAGGCCGCGGCCGTGGCTTCCAATTTTCCGCTGGGCGGCGGATTCGCGCGAACCGTTTTTCCGGAAGGGGAAGACGAATCGACCGGCTACCGCGGAACGCTGACGCAGTTGGACGACATCAGCGTCGGATATTTCGATGCATTGAGAATTCCGCTGGTGCGGGGCCGCCTTTTCACCGACGCGGACCGCAAAGATACGGCGAGCGTCGCCCTGATCAACGAAGCCATGGCCAAGAAGTTCTGGCCGGATCAGGACGCCATAGGCAAGCGGTTCCATTTCTTCGGCGACACCATGTTGCGCGAAGTGGTCGGAATAGCGCGGAACAGCGTGGTAAATGCCATTGGCGAGGTGCCACCTCCTCTGGTCTATCTGCCTTTGGCGCAGGATTATGCCTCCGCCGCCACGCTTCAGGTACAAACCACAGGCACGCCGGAAGCCGTGATTGCCGGCGTGCGCGCACAAATTCAGTCCTTGGAGCCGAATCTGGCCATCACCAACGTGCAGACCATCGGCCAAGTCATCGATCAAGGGCTTTGGGCGCCGGAGATGGGCGCATCGCTGCTCACCTTGTTTGGCGGATTAGCGCTCGTGCTGGCTGCGGTAGGAGTGTACGGGGTCCTTGCGTATTCGGTGACCCAGCAAACCCGCGAAATCGGCATCCGCATGGCCATGGGCGCGGAGCGATCCGACATCCTGGGGCTAGTAGTGGGGCAGGGGCTGAAGTTGACCGGGGCGGGCCTAGCACTGGGAATAATTTTCGCTCTGGCTTTGACGCGCCAGCTCTCCAGCTTGCTTTTCGGCGTCAGCGCCTATGACCCGCCGACCTACGTAGGTGTAACCTTGGTCCTTGTAGTTGTGGCCCTTTTGGCCTGCTACATCCCCGCCCGCCGCGCCACGCGCGTGGATCCGCTGGTGGCGCTGCGCTATGAATAGGTCATGGCTCTTTCGAGCCACAAGCGAACCAAGCGCTCCGCGATCTCCTGCTCGATCCGCCGCATCACGCATGGCTGCCTCTGCTACAATGCAAGCAAGATGCCGCGCTCTCTTGTCAGGCCGCGTTTTGGTGAACTCCTCGTCAAAAGCGTCTTCGTTTCGCTGGTGGCAGCCGCGATCTGCTCGGCGCAGCAAGCGGCGCCAGCAGCCAAGCCCGCGCCTGCGCCCAACTCCGCGGCGGCAGCGACAACTCCACAAAAAATCTACGTCGTTCTGCCGTTCGAGAATGCTGGCGCACCTTCCAAGCTCGATTGGCTCAGTGAAGGCCTCGAAGAGCTCACCAACGAGCGCCTCGCGGCCGCCGGAGAACAGGTCTATTCGCATGCCGGTCGCGCTGCCGAACTCGAGCGCTATGGTCTCCCGAGCGGTTCCACCTTCAGCCGCGCCACGATGCTCCGCGTCGCCGAAGACCTCGACGCCGATTATGTCATCTACGGAAAATACGCCTACAAGGGGACGACGCTGACCATCG
>QHYK01000158.1 GCA_003224085.1 Acidobacteriota bacterium
GAGGGAGAGGCGGTTGGCGTTGACGAGGACGCTCAGGTCGGCGGCAACTTTTGCGGCAACTTTCTGGAGTTCTTCGCCGGAAGGATCCGCCGCGCCCGCTTCGGTATTCAATGAGATCGTGCTTCGAGCCGCCTTGCGGCTGCGTTCACATTACCTGGACCTCAGTTCCCATCTCACGAAAAACCCCTTTAAAGTTGAACAGTTTCGCTACACTAAGAGGTTCGAAGAAAAGAACCGCAGGCTCCCGCCCAAATCGAGGTTTTCGCCTGTGGTCTTTTTGCAGCCCCGCTCTGGCCTAGTCGGTTGCTCGGAGGGCCTTTATCTCGAAGAGCGGCAGAACGCGAAGGGTATGTTTCGACCAGAACACTGCGTGTGGTTCAGTGTTCTTCCGCGCTGAACCAGCCAACTAAGGCCCACCATTCAAATCGCCAGTAAATACGCGGCTATTCTCACTTTCCCCCTTCGGGGGAATTTCTCTCAAAAAACCAATCCAATTTGCCAACTATTTGCCAACTTTAGGATTGGCCGGATGGCACTACACTCAGGGCGTTAAGACCCTTCGGGTGAGGGCCGAACGCCTGAAATTGATTAGGCTATATAGAGAACGCTGCCGTGTCACGTCGAAGGGCGTGCAAGGCAGTGCAAGACACTGCAAGGCTGTGGAAGGAGCGCTGAGTCATTTTTAGTGAAACGTGTGTGTGACGATCGCATACGACGGAATGCGAACGCCGACGACTTCTGAAATGTCGGACGGAAAGAAAATGCAAATCTACTTCGATGAATCGGGAGACTTCAACCCATCAGAACCGGGACGGCCGAAATTCCGTTTTGTGGTTGGGCTGATTATTCCGGAAACGGCTGCGAGTGCTCTCCATAATGACTTCGACTGGTTCGTGAGGAAATTAAGTCCGGCCGAATTTGCGCGGGGCGAGCCGAAAGGATCGTTACTGTCGCTCCCGAATCGAATGGTTCTGCTCGAAATCCTGAAAGCACATCGTGAGGTGATGCTAGTGCCGACCTCCGTGAATCTTGCATATGAGGATCCGCGGATGTTCTCAGACGCACCTACGAGGATTCGGTCCCTGATAGAGTGCGGACTTCACGTCAAATCGTCGCTGATGACGGTGGAAGAAAGAAAATTGCTGGCCCGACGAATCGGCAGGTTGAGTGGGCCCGTACTGGTGCGCCTCATTTCCTATGGAATCGCCGTGCTGAAAACCATTGAGGCTATCGCTTGTAGATATTTTTGCGAATGCTTTTATTCGAGCTACGAGCCAATTCAGGTGATTTTCGATAAGACAGTGAAGAGCGGTGCCAGAGAGGAGCTGGTTCTTCGAGACGCGCTCTTCGGTTGGATTGAACAGTGGACTCATCGAGCCCCGATGAAGATTTCCGCTAACCTCGGCGAATCGCATCCACTTGTGTGCCTTTACGCGAGGCAAGAGTCGGGACGGTGGGTATTTGATTTACGGAAGATGTTAGGGGGAAAGACTTCATTTGAGGATTCGAGGCACTCCTGGCAGCTACAGTTGGCTGACTTCGTTGCGAATACGTGGGCTCACACGCTTGCCGATCATGATTTGAAGAGAGGCTTTCACTCGTTGTTTCGGGACCTTCACCGAAAGAATGCGCTACCAGATGAAACACCTCTTGGCGTAGTTGCGCCGACGGACCGCACGGAAGTCGGAAGTGGTGTCGGCCCCTGAGTATCTGGAGGTTTTTGCGAGGATGGCGGCGGGACTGCCGAAGATTCTGCCTTGCGTGTGAGTGCGTTCGGAGAATGGACCAGTCGAGAGGATTTCCCGGAGGCATTCCGGGAGCTGTTTATGGCGGGGACCTTAATATGGGTTGGCTGTGGGGCCTACAGCCTATATCATGGCCATGATAATTAACGTGGCCATGATAATTGCCATGGCCGTGGTAAACCTATGCCAGGCCACTACCCAAACCCGCCGGTCGACAACGAGGCCCATCTAAGGCGGATCGTGGCCAGCCTGTTCCGTGAAGAAGGCTGGAAAGTCGTGGAAGAGCCACGCGAGAAGAATGTTGCGCCCGATTTCCTCGTATCGGAGCACGGAAAGAAATTCGTCGTAGAACTAAAACGGGCTTCAGAGGGCCGAAAGGACCGCGTGATTCCGTTGCTCTCCCAGGCCGCGTTGGAAGCGGTCCACTATTCCCGAGTCATGCCCGGTCATCCAGTCCCCCTTGCGATTGTGGGCGCAAATCGTATCCCGAATTCCATTGCCGAGGACGCGAAGCAATTTATGCAGGAACGGGCACCGGAAGTCGCAGTGGAGTGGTGGACCTCGAAGGTCTTCGGCTCTTCGCAGGCCTCGGATTGGAGTGGCTGAGTTCGTCAAGGCGGCCGCAAAGTGAGCTCCGTGCGCCGAACGTGCGCGCGCGCGCGCCGCAGCTCTTTTCCGATTTGAATAAATGGATGCTGAAGGTTCTTCTGGCTCCTCGAATTCCGGAAGTGTATTTGTCGGCCCCGAGAGGCCGTTACCAGGGCGCCTCGCAACTGGCGGAAGCGGCCGGCGTCTCGGTGATGAGCGCATTTCGCTTCGTCGAGGAGTTTTCGAAAGAAGGTTTTCTCGAGCCCGGAGGAGGAGTACTGCGGCTCGTTCGAGTGAGAGAGTTGCTGAACCGGTGGGTTGCTGCGAGCCAGCCACGCATTCTGGAGATCCCGATGCGTTGGGTTCTTCACCGGGGCAAAAAGGCGCTCTGGAACGCAGTGCGTTCCTACCAATCGGACGAAGCCATCGCCTCTGCCGATCAACTCTCGTCGCCGCGGCCGCGTTTGTGCCTCGGGCTGTTCGCAGCCGCCGAAGCACTGGGCATCGGATTTGTGCACGGGGTGAAGCCATATCTTTATCTGGAGCGCTTGAACGCCGCAGTTCTGAAGGACCTCGGCCTTTCGGGGAATGCAGAGGAAGAAGAAGAAGCAGACCTCTACGTGCGCATTCCGGGGAACCGCGAGAGTGCTTTTCGTGGAGTTGTCCGGAAAGACGGCGTGCCAGTGAGCGATATTCTTCAGGTTTGGCTGGATGTCAGCCAGCATCCGTCCCGAGGCAAGGAACAGGCAGATCTTATCTGGAGAAGAATTCTGTCTCCAGCACTTGAGTCGTCCGAACCATGAGCGAACGAGATCCCGGACTCGAAGCGTTTTCGAAATTCATCGTCGCGCTGGAGCCCTGGCTCGGCGAGGTGGTTCTTGTCGGAGGATGGGCACATCGTCTGTATCGTCTCGATCCCCGTGCGAGGAAGCTTGACTATCTTCCGCTGACGACACTCGATGGAGATGTTGCTGTTCCGCCCAAGCTCAAAAAGGAAGAATCGACCGTGCGGAAGCGCCTGCTGGAGGCGGGGTTCGAAGAAGAGTTCGT
>QHYK01000041.1 GCA_003224085.1 Acidobacteriota bacterium
CGACGAAGAATCGGCCACAGGCAAAAACGTGAAGGAGCTCGATCCCGAACGCGAGAGGGAGAGCCGCAAGCCACGTCCCATTCGTGGTCTTGGCGAGGAGGCTTACTGGGTCGCCAGTCCCGTTGCCAGCGCGCTGTACGTGCTCAAAGGAGAGATGTTCCTGAGAATCAGCGTTGGCAGCGCCGCCCGAGAATCCGAGCGCATGGGAAAATCGAAGGCGCTGGCCCGCGCCGCGCTTAAGCGCCTCAGACTCCTCGAATAATGCGTCTCAATCGCTGTCCACAACTTCCAATTAGCCGTGTAATGCTGGGCAGGTCTATGCTCATAACACAGGGAGGGAGCAATATTAGATTGGTGTGGGTTCCGGAAATTCTGAGCCGTTTTGTGTTTTCTTCCAGGTTGAGATGACGGGTTCTCCCGGAGGGTCCATCGAGGTGGATAAAGCGCCCACGCTCGAGAACCCGATCGAGGATGGCCGCTGCCATATCTTCGTCGTGTAATACCTTTCGCCAAGACGTGTTTATTTGACTTGACCTCGGCAGCGCTCTCATACTATCTTACTCTAGGCATAGAGTCGGCAAGCCTGCAGGTGGGAGGAAGAGGCTGTTCACATGAAAAAAGCAGCACAGCGAGACCTTTTTCCGGGCGCCCTGGAGATGATGATTCTCCGAATGCTGAAGCGACAGCCCTTGCATGGCTACGCACTCGTACAGTACATCAAGCGAACTTCGCGCGACTTGCTTCAGATCGAAGAAGGATCGCTGTATCCGGCTCTTCAGCGTCTCCTCAAAGCAGAACTGGTCAAGGCTGAGTGGGGCGTCTCTTCTACAAACCGCCGCGTTCGGATTTACAAATTGACGGCGGCAGGCGCAAAGCACCTGGAACGTGAGGTATCAAGCTTCGAGCGCATGCTCGAAGGGATCACACGTGTTTTGGCCGTGGGTGAATCATGAGTTGGCTGACGCAACTGTTCTCGCGGCGGCAGCGGTACAGCGAGCTGTCGGAAGAGATTCAAGCGCATCTCGACGAAAAGATCGAGGAGTCGGTTGCTGAGGGAATGTCGAGAGAAGAAGCGAGCCACTTGGCGCGGCGCGAGTTTGGGAATGTCGGACTGACTGAAGAGAGCAGCCGCGAAGTGTGGCGGTGGCCGTCCGTTGAAGACTCTCTCATGGACGTCAGCTACGGCGTGCGCACGCTGCGCCACAACCCGGTTTTTACCGCGGTCGGCTTGCTGACCATCGCAGTTGGAATCGGCGCGAACGCCGCGGTGTTCAGCGTGGTGAATAGCGTGCTGCTGAAGCCACTGAATTATCCGAAGGCGGAAGAACTGGTGGCGCTGCACCAGACCGCTCCGGGTGCGGCAGGACTGGCAGATTTCGAGAATGGCCTGCTGCTCTCGCCCTCTATGTATTTCACGTACGCAGAACAAAATCGGACGTTTCAATCGCTGGGCGTATGGGTCACAGGTACAGCGAACGTCACGGGCCTTGCTGAGCCGGAACAAGTGCGCACGGTTTACGTGAGCGATGGCCTGCTTCAGGCGCTTGGCACTCGGCCGGAAGTTGGCCGCTGGTTCTCCGCTGCGGAGCAGATTCCACGCGGCCCGGAAACGGTGACGCTGAGCTACGGGTATTGGCAGCGGCGCTTCGGAGGAGACCGTGCAGTGATCGGGCGCAACCTCACGATGGAATCGCGGCCTCGGGAAATTATCGGGGTGATGCCGCAGGGGTTTCGATTCGTTGATACCGACTTCGACGTGATCGTGCCACTGGCGTTCGATCGCGGGAAGCTGATCCTGGCGGGATTCGGATTCCACGGAATCGCGCGGCTCAAGCCAGGCACGACGATTGCGGAAGCCAATGCGGACATAGCGCGAATGCTGCCGATCTGGATGGACTCGTGGTCGAACGGGCCGGGGACGAATCAGCATATCTACGAAACTTGGAAAATCACGCCGATGATTCGGCCGTTGAAGCAGGAAGCGATCGGCAACGTGGGCGAATTGTTGTGGGTGGTGATGGGAACGATTGGCGTGGTGATGTTGATCGCGTGTGCAAACGTAGCGAACTTAATGCTGGTGAGGGTGGAGGCGCGGCAGCAGGAGCTGACGGTTCGCGCAGCGCTTGGCGCGGGCTGGGGACGCATCGTGCGCGGACTCCTCGTGGAAAGCGTGATGCTGGGGCTGATGGGCGGGGTGATTGGTGTTGGCTTGGCGTATGCGAGCGTGCGTTTTCTGGTGACGACCGGTCCGGCGAATTTGCCTCGACTCGGCGAAATCTCGATCGACGCGCGGGCGCTGGGATTCGCGTTGGTTCTTTCCGTGCTCTCCGGTTTGCTGTTCGGATTGCTGCCTGCGCTGAAATACGCGGTACCGCGAACTTCTTTAGCACTTCGGAGTGCGGGACGGACGATTAGTGTGAGCCGGGAGCGCCACCGGGCGCGCAATTTGCTGGTCGTAGGTCAGGTGGCGATGGCATTCGTGCTTTTGGTGAGCGCGGGGTTGATGATTCGTACGTTCGAGGCGTTGCGAGCGGTCGAGCCGGGATTCACGGACGCGCAGCATTTGCAACTCATGCGAATCTCGATTCCAGATTCGCTGATCCAGGAACCGGAACGAGTGACGCGAATACAGCATGGCATTCTCGATAAGCTGGCCGCGATTCCGGGCGTGAAGTCTGCCGGGTTCGTAAGCGAAATGCCGATGGAAGGCTTCGATTCCGCTTGGGACGAGATCTTTGCTGAGGACAAAGTGTATTCTGCCGACTCAATCGCGCCTTTGCGGCTGTACAAGTATGTCTCTCCTGGTTTCATGCAGACGGCAGGGACAAGATTGGTTGCGGGGCGCGAAATGACGTGGAGTGAAGTCTACGCCCTGCGGCCGGTGGTGATGATTTCTGAGAATTTGGCACGAGAGATGTGGGGCACGCCGTCGGCGGCGATCGGGAAGCATCTGCGCGAGTTTTCGAACATGCCGTGGCACGAGGTGATCGGAGTGGTCCAGGACGTTCGTGAGAAAGGCGTGCAGGAGCGGGCGCCAGAAATGGTGTACTGGCCTCCACTGATGCGGGATGGTTTTGCACCGGCCGTGCGGACGGTGACGTTCGCGATGCGAAGCGACCGCGCAGGCACCGAAGGTTTTCTCGATGAGGTCAGGCAAGCTGTGTGGTCGGTGAATTCGAATTTACCACTGGCGTCCGTGCGGACGATGCAGGCAGTGTATGGCAAATCGCTCGCGCGAACTTCCTTCACGCTCGTCATGCTCGGGATTGCGGGGGCCATGGCGCTCACGCTGGGAATCATCGGAATTTATGGCGTGATTTCTTACACAGTGTCACAACGCCAGCGCGAGATTGGAATTCGTTTGGCGCTCGGGGCGCAAGGTGGAGACTTGCTGCAAATGGTTTTGAGGCAGGGCGCGAAGTTGGCGCTGGTGGGCGTGGCGATCGGAGTCTGTGCTGCTTTCGAACTGACCCGGTTGATGAGGAATCTGCTGTTTGGTGTGACCGCATACGATCCATTGACTTTTGCGGCGGTCGCTGTCCTGCTCGTCTTAGTTGCGCTCTTGGCTTGCTACATTCCTTCACGCCGTGCGATGCTCGTTGACCCAATCGTGGCGTTGCGCTACGAATAGCTCATAGTTCTTCGAACCACAACGAACCATGAAAAGAGCCACAAAGTGCCCTTTGAAAAGAAAGAGGTTATGGTTATTTTCTATCTTTCTTCTGTAAGGCTGCAAGAAACCTGCTACCAATCCTCTTTTTCCTGGCTCGAGGGCCCTCATTTCCATTTTCTTCCGCGCTCGCCGCGGGCCCTTCGCGCGGCGCAGCAGTTCGCGGTTGATGTCGGATATTTGCTCCAGGTGCTCACTCACACGGCGATAGCTTTCAATGCCGCGTCGCACGCGCTCTAGATGATCGGCGGGCACCCTGGTGCCGTTGGTGCCAGTTCGTGTGATTGGTCCAAGCTGACACTCAGATACCAGACCGGCCCGTGTCGCTCACCTAGGGCGCATCGGCAGTCTTGGCTTGCCGCAGGTCAGAAAGCGCTCCGTCAAGGAACCTCGAAGGATTTCCCTGATTTCTCCCGGCGGGAAAGTTTTTCTGGGACATAAAGTGTGCTGTTCCCCAGATTCAGTGTGTATTAGATGTGATCCGCTAAAGGTACGCCTGCCGAACGCTCTGTGACTAGCTCGTTGTTATTCTATAGCCCTCTGACGTTCTCCTACCCAGGTATCGCAACGGAGTCTGCACTGCGCGAGGTGTCTTCGAATGAGCAACGCGTGGTCGACCTACTTCGCTTCAGATCGAGCAGGATCGCCTCCATGATTCGCGTTCCGGCCCAGCCGTCCCATTTCTCCGGTGCTTGAGCCCTTGGTCCAGTTTTCGTCTGCGCTTTGATGGCATTCCGGATCCTCTGGGTCTGAGTACCAGCGATCGTATTTGTGCCGGAACTTACGGTAACGGGTCTTTCCGTGTTCTCCCGCACCGTGATACAGGGGACTCCCAGGTAGGTGGTTTCTTCCTGGATTCCTCCAGAGTCGGTGATCACCAGGACGGCGTGTTTCATCAGACAGAGAAAGTCAAGATACCCAAGAGGTTCGAGGATATAAATCCCTCTGTGCGGAGAAAGATCCTTCGGACCGTTCGCCTCCGCTTTCCTATGTTTGAATTCAAAGAAAGGCTCAAGTCCAAATTCTGTGATCCGCTTCCGAGTTCTCGGGTGAGCCGAAAAGAAAATAGGGCACGAATCCGATAATTCCCTCAATCCTTCCAAAATGCTTAGAAACGTTCCTCGATGATCAACATTCGAAGGACGATGGAGAGTCAAAAGTGCGTACTTGCGGGTCCCGCTCGCTGACAGGGGCTTGCTTGATCCGTTTCGCAAACCTAGCTTTTCAAGGATGGCGGACCGGTCCGCTTTTTTCTGATAGGCGACAAGAGAATCAATCATGGTGTTACCCACGAAACGAATTTTATTGTCCGGGATACCTTCGTTCTTCAGGTTCCGAACACCGCTCTCCTCGGTCACAAAGAGCAGGTCACAAAGGTGATCAGTCACGATGCGGTTTACTTCTTCCGGCATCGCACGGTCGAAGGAACGCAGGCCGGCCTCGACATGGGCGATCATGGGCCTTGTTTCATCCGAATCGTATGAAACCTTTGCCGCCACCAGTGCGCAGGCTAGTGTGGAATTAACGTCCCCCACGACGACAACCACCTCCGGACGCTCCCGCATAAGCACCACTTCGAATCGCAGCATAATCTCCGCTGTTTGTACGGCATGGGAGTAGGAGCTGACCCCCAAATGTACATCTGGCTTCGGCAGGCCGAGATCGGCAAAAAACGAGCCCGACAAGGCCTCGTCGTAGTGTTGTCCCGTGTGAACGAGGACTCCTTCAATCTGGTCTGCTTCAATAGGTTGTTCCCCGGGCGAAAGGGCCACAGCCCTTTGATTGTGCTCGCGGATAGCAGCAATTAAGGGAGCGGCCTTCATGAAATTTGGCCTAGCTCCCACAACAATCATGATTTTCATGTTTGTGCCTTCAATAGGCGTTCGCTCTCGAGCGTTTCATCTGCCGGAAAGCCTGTTGGAGCTGGAGCATGTTCTGGACTTGCCCCTAGACTTTGTTAAAACCCAGGCCCAGACCCAGCGGCTCGAGGGCACCGAAAATTCCAGGGCCGATTCTGAAACTCAACAAGCATCAGCCACAGGGTCCAGGGAGTTCCTTCGCGATGGAGGGGTTGTCACACGGGGCGCACTGCCGCGCTTTTTGATAAGGGAGGACTTTACTTTTCACGAGCTTTGTCCCAGACATTCTTGTCGTGCCAGAAGCTGCAGTCGGCGCTTAAATGCTAGACTGACACACGGATTAATCGATCCAAGCTGTGCCGCCGCCGGTGGATATAATCTTGGCTGTGTTCGAAGAGAGCGAAACTCTCGATTAGCATGATTGACATTCATTCTCACATCCTACCTTGCGTGGATGACGGTGCTTCAAGCTGGGTTATCGCCGTCGAGATGGTCGTGGCCGCGGCAAAAGATGGAATTCGTCACATCGTAGCGACGCCGCACAGTAATGCTCAATTTCGCTACGATCGTTCCGCGTTCGCCGATCGCTTGCTGGAACTCAGAAAGCGCGTAAATGTCCCAATCGAGCTCTCTTTGGGATGCGACTTCAACTTCTCTCTAGACAACGTGCAAGCTGCTCTCGACGACTGGCGGCAATTCTGCATCGGATCCGGTCCCTATTTGTTGGTCGAATTCAGCGATTATGGCATACCGCCGAATGCCGATACGACTTTACGGCGGCTCATACGTTGCGGGGTAAGACCAATAATTACGCACCCTGAGCGAAATCCGTTCCTCAGGTCGAAGCCGGACATGCTTTACTCGATGGTTGGAATGGGCTGCTTGGTACAGGTGACTGCCAACTCTATCACTGGATTCTGGGGAAAAGAGGCCCGCCGAACTTGTTGGGGGCTGCTCGCGCGAGGTTTAGTGACTGCGGTTGCCACTGACGCGCACGATTTGACACGGCGACCTCCGATCATGAGTGCCGCTCGCGACGCCATCCACAGCAAATTCGGAAAAGACATTGCCGAGGCCCTATGCTCAACAATTCCAAACGCGATTGTTGAGGGAAAGCCAATTCCCGATATCCCTTCGCTTAGGACCCTCCGCGAGGCCGGAGGCTAGTCTGCCATTCTATTCACCCGTCAATGTCATACCGTGCTATACCAATTCGGCAGTTTTGGCATGCTCTCTGCCGAGTCCGTGATGAGCAATAAAATGAAAATCAAAAAGGACCACAAACATGGACCGGCAATGCCCTGCCGCATTGCAGCGACTCGCGAATGCGGAAGGTGGCCAAGGTGGATGCGTAAAGGCTGTGAAATGGGATGGGCGATTCCACTCCATGCTTCACAGCCGCGACAAACGCACGGAGCTCTTCTCGATGCCCCTTTTTATGAAAGAAACTCCGTTCCCGCCGGTGCTGGTTGCCCCGGTAAAAGTGGCAGGTTCGGAAGTCCTCGCATATTGCGGTCCGTCCCTCACCGAAAACTTCGATGCGTTCTTTAGACACGCTCGCGCTAGCCGAACAGAGGTAGAGGATCTCGCCCCGAGAGCCATCGGCGAATCGAATGTGAACGTGAATGTTGTCTTCAGGGTTGGCGTCAAGATGGTCCACGGGCCATGCTTGGACTTCCACCGGGAGAGAGGAAGACAAAAACCCCATGAGGTCTACAAAGTGGCAGATCTCGCCAATCACTCGGCCATGACCTTGGGTCGGGTGATGAACCCAGTGCCCGCTCGGCAGCCGTCCTGCGTTCACCCTGTAAAGCATAGACAGCGACCCAATGCGGCCCTTAAACAGATCAGTGCAATCCGAGGCGAAGGGAGAGTAGCGGCGATTAAAGCCCACGGCCAGGATTCGCCCCGAACGTGCATAAGCCTCGGCTATCTGATTCAGTTCGGCTTCATTGACGCAAAGCGGTTTCTCGACAAAGACATGTTTACCCCGGTTCAGGGCGCCAATCACCAATGAGGCGTGCAGGTGATGTCGTGTGCCTATGAAGACCGCATTTATGGCCGGATCATCCAGAATCTCATTGGCATCTGTACAGCAATAACCAAATCCGAAGTTCCGCGCCGCTCTTTGTGCCGAAATCCCAGTCGCACTGGCTAGGCCCACAAACCGGACACCAGAGATCTTTTGCAGTGCAGGAATCAGTTTCGCCCGGCTGAAGCTGCCGGCGCCAATCCATCCCGCGCCGACCGTCTCGCACGTTCCTCTTGGCCCAGAGCGACGTTGCAAATCCTGTCTAAATAAGACTCTTTTTCCCGGTGGCGACGCATCAGCGTAAGTAAGAAGGATTCCGACATATTTCTCCTTTCTCTCACCCGAGAGCAGCCTGTAGGCCTCCGAGGCCCCACTGATGTTGAACCGATGCGTCAATAACGGTTCAACGCGCACCTTTTGCTGTGCGACGAGCTCCAAGAAGGCCTCCATGTTTCTTTTCTCTGTCCAGCGCACAAACGCGTGCGGATAATCACGCCCACATTCTTCGTACTCGGGATCGTAACGGCCAGGTCCGTAGGAGCGTGAGTAACGCAACTGCAGTTCTTTCTTGTAATACAGCTCGCGAGGAATGTCGGTGCGCACGTCGCCTACGAGGGCCACGATGCCTCGGTCACGCGCCAGCCGTCCCGCCAATTCGATAGGCTCGGCGGACCTGGTTGCCGCCGTGAGGATCACGGCATCGGCTCCGTGTCCGTGCTGACCCAAGGCGCTCCACGGGCTTTGCTCCCAATCGCGGTTTTCGCAAGCATAGTCCGCGCCGAGCTCCCGCGCCAACCGCACGCGATCCGGATCGGTGTCCAGCCCCCATACTACGCAACCCGCCGCGTGGAGAATCTGTGCCACAAGCTGCCCCACGAGCCCCAATCCGATTACGGCCACGCGCTCGCCGAGTTTCGCCTCCGCGACGCGCACCCCGTGCAATGCAATGGCGCCCAAGGCCACTGAGGCCGCTGACTCGCAACTAACGTTCGGAGGGATCTTCACGCACAGGTTTTTGGGAATCCAATTCACCTCTGCATGGCTGGCATAACCCGCTCCTGCGCAAGCCACGAGGTCGCCCACGACGAACTCATTTATGCCAGCCCCAACCTCCAGCACCACGCCTGCCGAGCTGTAACCTAGCGCTATGGATGAGTCTAAGCGCGAGCGCACCGTGGCGATCACATCTGTCACGCCGGCTGTCTTGAGGCGTCGAAAGACCTGCCGCACTAGGTCGGGCCGCTCGAAAGCTTTTCCGAGCAAGGATCTGCCCCCGAGGCTTATCGTCGCCCGCTCCGTCCCACTGCTAATCAAAGACGCGGCACTCTTTACTAACACACCGTCTGGAAGACAGGAGGGGGGCGGTACTTCTTCCACCACTACTTCGTGAGAGCGAAGGTCTTGCAGAAGTTGCTTCATCCTTTTTGTCCATTTGCAAGAACACTGTGTTGAAAGGCAAGCTGCCTTTCCACGGCATACATGACCGCGAAATTCGCTTCCTCGGAGTCATAGCAGCGCTTGACTTGTTTCCCAAACGCCGGAATCAGCGTGTCCAGAAGCGAGGAGAAATGAAAGATCAGATGCTCTTTGCCGAGCGTACGTCGAAGCTGTAACTGCCCTAAGGCTTTTCCGCCCGCGCGCAGAGGGATGGAAACAGTCCAGCGGTCGCCATTTTCACTCTCGCCCGGGCGAGACCAGGGGGCTAGGAAGGGCGTCGAGCCATTTTGCCAGCCCGAAAGCTGACAAGTGACACTGTCAAAGTCCAATGCTTCCAGCGCCTTAACCAGTACTTGCCAACTTTCCTCGAGATCTAGCTGGGGCTCTTTCAACTGTCCCGACACTTTACGAATCAGGATTTGGTTAGCCAGGACCCTGCGTTGTGAATGAAGGGCCCGTGAAACATGCACTTTCAACTCTGACAACTCCTCGTAGTGAAGCCGACTAGTCAAAAACCAGCTCGAGACGCCAGCCAGCACGGCCACCAGCGCTACCAGGTTTCCGGTGGAGTGAATGATGAGGAGCGACCCGAACGAAAAGAGTGCCGTCAAGGCGTAGAGCACCAAGGCAGCTGCAGGCGGCGAGAGCCTTTGAAGCAGTCGGTGGTGGATGTGATCGTGATCGCCGACAAACAAGGGCCGACCGCTCAGAAAACGGCGCACGACGGTAAGCGAAGTATCGAACACGGGCAGACCGAAGGCTGCAAAAGGTACTACGATGGCGAGCAACGTCGAACTCTTCTGCGAGGTGTGAATGGCCAGTGTCGCCAAGACAAATCCCAAGAAAAGGCTGCCGGTATCGCCCAGGAAAATCGTGGCAGGAGAAAAATTAAATCGCAGGAATCCCAGCAACGCACCGGCCAGCGTGATGGCCAGAATGCAACCAAAGTGGTTACCCTGGATCAGCGAAACCGCAAAGACGGAAAGGGTAACGAAGAAGGCGATACCCGCAGCCAAGCCATCTAGCCCGTCAATAAGGTTAAACGAGTTGGTCATCGCAACGATCCAGAACACAGTAATGGCTAAGCTCAGGAAGAGACTGTGAATACCATAGCCAAAAATGGGTAGGTGGACGATGCGAAAGCCCACCCACCAAACCATCCCTGCTGCGAGCGTCTCAATTATCAATTTTTGCCACGGGGGTGCGCCCATCAGGTCGTCATACACACCCAACAGCAGGACCAACGTGCCTGGGGCCATCAAGACGGCCATAGTGCGCCACTCTGAAAGAAACCGCGCTCGCACATCATTCGGCACGAACAGCAGCACGCCCCAGGCCGCAAGCGCTGCCACAAGAATCGCAAGACCCCCCAAGCGTGGAATATGGGGCTGTTCCCGCCCATCGTCTGCTTGGCCGTAGGCCTGCAGCCAATGACCCAGGGTCCTCACTGCTGGCGTCACCAGCAAGCTGAACAGCGCGGCAATGAAGAACAGTCCGAGGTAGCTTCTCATGCTTTCCTTATGTTCAACATCTCTCGGTTATTTGACTGAAGTGGGCTTCCCCGGCTGCAACTGCTCTGGCACACCGTGGTGCCGGGGAGTGTTCACCAGCCCAGCGAGAAGCTCCAAGTAGGCAGTCGATTGGTGCCGACGAGTGTACTTATCAAGCGCTGCAAGCCTTCCGTTGCCTCCCTGTTTAAGGCCAAGTACGGGGTTCTTCCAAAGTGTACAAATCGCCCCGGCAAGCGCCTCGGCATCTTCGGGCGGGACAGCAATTCCGGCCCGTGCTTCAAGCAAGATCTCTTTAGCTTCGCCTTCGACTCCCAGGATCACAGGTTTAGCGGCAATCATTGCTTCAAACATCTTGGAAGGGATAGCGGTTTTAAAGACCTCGCTTCGACGGAGAGGGACCAGACATGCATCAGAAGCGGCAAGGAATGCAGGGATTCTCTCCCTCGCCTGCTTGCCGAGATAGCGTAGGTTGCTTAGACGTAACTCGTCGATCCGCCGTATGATCTTGTCCCGTTCCGCGCCTTCACCTAGCAAAAGGAAAACAATCTCTGGCCATTGGCGTAATCGGTCGGCGGCCAAGAGAACTGTCTCGAGGCCGTGAGCCATTCCAAGCGTTCCGCAGTACATCACTAAGAACTTATCAAGCAGCTTCAATTCGATCCGCAGTTGTTGGCGAGCAGATAGCGCGCCCGCTGACTCGGGCTCAAGACAAAAATCTTCCGCCACACCATTCCTGATGACCACGATCTTCTGGGGTTGGACCCCGGCAGCGGCTAGTGTGCATCTCTTCCATTCGCCGTCCACCACAATGCGGTCAGCGCGTTGATAGAGAAACCTTGCAAGGCGTTCCAGGCTGCGATAGAAGATTGAACTTGATGGAGCAGCTCCCACAGCCTCCAGAGATTGCGGCCAGAGATCGCGCACTTCGAACACAAACGGTTGCCTCCGCGTCCGTGCCACCGCGTACCCTGCCGCACCTACCAGAAGTTGAGGGGAGGTCGCGATGACCACACCATTTCTTGGGGCGATCCATGGGCCTACCAGGGCGGCTGAAAGTGCAAAAGAGCAGTAATTTGCCGAACGACCCCATACGCCACGATTGGCTGCCGGATAAAGCCATGTCCGGTAGACCTTCACACCATCGCGCGTCTCACGGCTAAATCCCCTTCGCCACTGCCGTCGGTAATCGGAGTGCAAAACTCCTTCCGGATGGTTAGGGAAACCGGTCAATAACTTGACCTGATGCCCTGCTCGTACCCACTCGTCGGCCAGATCAGCAGCACGCACCGCAGGCGCGCAAACCTCGGGCACAAAATATTGGGAGATATAAAGAATGTTCAAGGGAAGAACGAAAGCTTTCTCAGCTTAAAGGTAGCGGAATATTGTCGACTTCAACGGCTTCTTGGCCTAGACATTGCGATATGACCGGTGGTCTTTCTCCATCCGGAGTCAGAGTGTAAATAAGCCTTACGGGCAAATCACCTTCCCAGCTCCAGTGGAGTGTCGTTCGGTGCTGCCGCAAGCCGAATTCAGGCGCGTACCAGCTTTCTCGCGCCATCAATTCTCCAGGCCCGAGAGTCATCAAGAAGTATCGTCTTTCATCGAACTGTATTGCCCAGCGCTCACTGGCTGTACCGACAGCACTTCTGGCTGGATTGTTCACATTCTCGACTCGGACTGCCGGGTGGAAGTGGATGAAGGACTCGACGAGGTGCTTCCCCTTGCCACTCAGTGAGTCGATGACCACCCAACTGTTTCTGGGCGTCAGGACGATCATGCGAAAGTGAGTAACGCTACGGTGCTGGTAAGCGAAATGCTCTCCTCGCACAAAACTCATTCCAGCGGTTTCACCCGCGTCGATTCGGCCGACACGGGGCCGGCGTCCCACGCGAAAGCTCGCCCAGATTTCAGCCTGGTCTTCTCCATCGATGCGAATCGTGTTGTGCGCTGCTGCGGAACGCTCATAGCGTCGCTCGGAGCAAGACTCGTAAGTACTCACGCCGGTGTCAACCACCACGCGCTGGCCGTGCAAAGAAAGTTCGTAACTGAGGACATCGGAATGCCCGTGGCCGGGTTGGTAGTCGGGCCCCAGCGGTCCGCAATCGAAAATCAAACATCCCCCAGAGCTCGGGGCGCGAATCACAGCGTACCCCGTATCGTCCAGAATGCTCACCTCGGGGCGAGCGATTGACGGAACTGCGACTGAATCCCCCGTCAGCGTGAGGAGTTGACCGGCCGGTCGCGCGATCTCTAATGCCGAGTCATTGAAAAGCGGAATCTCGCCGTCGGGGTGGAGAATGCGACGGAGAAAGGCAGCCATCTGCGCAATGCATGCTGACAACTGCGGCGCACACTTCATGAGGCACCCGCACGCTGAAGCCAGCGTCCTGATGTCCAGGAGATCTTCCAAGACCTCGGCGTGGTACATCGGAGATCGCTCGAAATGTCCACCGTCGGCAAGGATTTGTTCGGCAAGTTCTCGCTGCAGAAGCCTTTCGCCCTTTGCCCACCAGCGCGAGCTTTCAGGTGCACCGAGGAGCGCGCCAGCAAACATCAGGGCCTTGATATTTTTCATGAGGTGGTTTGCTAAAAGGTGCGTCTCCAGTCGGGCCTCAAGGGCAAGCGCTTGGATTCGCAGGCCCGCAAGCAGGACCTCGAGAGTCTTCCCTTCCCCCAGAGCCTCTGCTCTCTCCGCGTTTCGCATTAGGAATTTCAGCCAATTGACGATGCGCAAGGAGAGCGGATATGGTTCCCACCCAACCTCCATGCCTGTTGTGTTCTGTGTGCACCAATCCAGTGCTACGTCCAGCGCCCTAACTAAATGAAAGCGACGCTCGAACGCACAAAGATCGACATTGAGGAAATCGCAGTAATTGAGATGATAGAGCCAAAGTCGGCTGAATTCCCTCGACGACCAGGGAATGTACGCTGATGGTGGATGCGTGACATTCAGGAAGCGGAATTCACGAGTTTCAATTGCCTGAAGCGCTGAAGGTGCCTGCCACTCCGGGAATGAGGCAGGTTGCGAAACTTTTTGCAGTACAACTGCGACAAACTTCCACCGTCGGAGCGTTTCGCGCCGCAGCACGCGCCGCTGAGCAAGAGCGGCAAGTTGCGACCCCCGCAGATGCTGCACGGTCCGCCAGTAGGTTCCAACGGTAGGCCGTGTCACGCGGGATGCGAACTCTGGCAGACGAACTTCGCAGGCTCCGCTGACTGCGTACGCGGTATCGAATCCAGGTATTGTCGATGCCATTCTTCGAAGGAAATCAGTGCCCAGAGGTGGAGAGAATAATCACGCCGACCTGTCATCAGGTCGCGAATCAATTCCGTTACCGTTTCTGGGTCAAAATACCCTCGGCGCCTTACCTGATCAGGTGAAAGATACTCGCTCAGCAGGGGACGCAGATGCCCTCGGAGCCACACCCCCATGGGAGGGTTCAATCCCAGCTTGCCCCGCTTGAGGACACTTTCCGGCAGCCAATCCTGAGCAGCTTGCCGGAGAAGGAGCTTGGTTCGGTTCCCCCGCAACTTATATTGCCACGGCACGCGAGCCAAAAATTCGATGAGCTTGTGATCCGTGTAGGGGCAACGAATCTCCAGCCCGTGAGCCATACTCATGCGGTCGCTATAACGTAGGATGTTGTACGGAAGAAATGAATGGAGGTCGACGTAATTGATGCGATCGATCAGATCAGCGCCTCCCGCTCTGGTGAAGAGTCCCATTAGAAACGCAGAGGGATCGTGGCCGGCCAATTCGCGTTTCAAATCCTGTGAATAAAGGCGGTTAAGCAGCGCTTGGTCAAAATAACGGACCCAATTAAGGTACATGAGTTCGCGGGGATGGCAGCTGCCGACAAGAAACTCCCGTGCCCGCCGCTTAAAATGATTTCCATTACTGGCCTCCGGAAGGTGTTCGGCCCCCCAAGCCGCCACCCGCCTCAAAAAGAGCGGGACACTCCGATACCGCGAAGATAGTAGCGCGCCCTGGTAGCGTGGATAGCCCAGAAAGACCTCGTCGCCCGCATCGCCGGCCAACACCACGGTGACATGTCTTCGTGCTGCCTCGGAGAGTTGGTAAAGCAAGATCGACGTTGGGTTGCCGAAAGGCTCATCAAAGTGGCGGGTTACAGCGCCCAGCAATTGTGCAGACTTAGCGATAATTTCCAGTTCGTTGGATTCCGCGCCAATGGCTTCGGTGATCTCGCGGGCGAATTCCACCTCGCTATACCAGCGCCCTGCTTCCTGGAATTTTAGCGTGAAGGCGCGCACAGGTTCCGAAACGTGGTTGGCCATCAATCTGGCAATGGTGCTGGAGTCGATCCCGCCGCTCAGGAAGACGCCCAGGGGCACGTCGCTAATCAGTCGCGCCGTCACGGCATCTTCGAGGACTTCCTGGGCTTCTTTGACGACTTCACGCGACGCATCCTTCTCCCTCGTGAAATCAACGTCCCAGTACTTTCCCGTGCGGAGCCGTCCCTCCTGCCATTCCAGCCAGTGCGCCGCCGGCAGCTCGAAGAGACCCTGAAAGATAGTTTGGGGAGGGGGGACATACAGGTACGTCAGGTAATCGTCCAGGGCGGCGCAGTTGAGTTTCCGTTCCCAGCCGGGGAGCAGCAGCAGGGATTTCATCTCGGATGCAAAGGCGAACTGTGTGCCGATTTGCGCGTAATAGAAAGGCTTCAGCCCGATGCGGTCGCGGGCTGCGAACAGCGTACGCTCTTGCTTATCCCAAATAGCGAACGCAAACATTCCGCGCAGTTTCTCGAGCCCGTTTCTTCCCCACGCGACGTAGGCCTCCAGCAAGGCTTCGGTATCCGAGCGCGTGCGAAACCGCACGCCTCGGCCTTCCAGCTCGCGCCGCAGCTCCTGAAAATTGTAGATCTCGCCGTTAAAGACAATTGTGTAGCGCCCATCCGCCGTGGTCATGGGCTGCTGGCCCGTCGCAAGGTCAATGATGCTCAACCGGCGATGACCCAGGGCGAGGCCCTTGTCCCAATAGTAGCCCTCGCCATCCGGCCCGCGATGCGCCAGTGCGCCCGTCATTGCACGGATCAGGTCGTCGTCAGCTTGTCCGACGAGTCCAGCTATGCCACACATAGGTTGTTGAGCTCGACTACTTATGCGCGCGAATCAGCAGGAACCAACCCAGCCGATTTGGAACCATCCGGAGCATCCAGCGCGGCGCAAACCGGCGTCGCCTTAGGCGCAAGTCATAGACGGTCACGACCGGCCTGATTTTAATTTCCCGAAAGTCCCGGAAAAGAAATCTTGCTTCACGGCAGGTGAATGCCTTTGTGCCGGGGCTTTCAATGTTGGCCGCAATCAGGTCTGAGAGTGGGATGAATGGCCGAAGCCTACCCAAACCGTAGCGCAGGTAGCACTGCAAAGCCACCAGGGAATGCCGGTGGTAGAGCATCGCGCGGCATTCGCCACCTGGCCTGAGGACCCGATGGATCTCCTGCAGCGTCCGGGCAACGTCCGGCGAGTGATGCAACACACCCCAGGAATAAACCAGATCAAAGGTCTCGTCGGCAAACGGCAAGTATTCTGCATCAGCATTTAAGAGATTTGCCGCAACTTTATTTGTTGCTGCATTTTGGCGCGCCAGCTCAAGCGAACGGAGTGATAAATCAAGCCCGATTGCCTTGGCTCCTGCTCTTAGAAATTGAACATAGTCTGCTCCAATGCCGACGCCGATTTCCAGCACACACCGCCCTTCCCAATGGCTGAATTCCGCAAAGGGCATAATATCGGGCTCCCTCTCGTAACGCATCCGCGCGTACGTCCGAAAGAATTCGGCTGGGCTACTCTCATTCGGTGATTCGCCCGACCCGCAAGGCCTGCTATTCCAGTACGTCTGAACCGCGCACTTAACTGAATTCATTGCGTACTTACTGTCCTGACCTCCTTACCTGTCGAACCACAGAATCGTCTGAAGCCTGACGACGAGCTGGTTCACGTGACCAGCCGAATTTCACCACACCCTGTCGCTCGATAATCTTTGCGCTGATAAGAAACTGATACCAGAAGCTCCAGAGTACGTGGTAAATGAAACCAGCCTTACCGTCCAAAAAGCCTCCCTTGAGAACGTAATTTCGGAAGAAGAATAGGAAAGGGCGCAGCAGCAAAGGCAGGTGGTTCCAAACACACAGCTTGACCCATCGTTTTCTTTCAGACTGGGCGCCCCAGAATCGAATCCCGATCGAATCCTGGTAGCCTTCGCCGGAGGTTTCTTCGACGTATTCGTCAGCCCCGAGCTCCGCATAGCGGTTGTGTTTCGCAATCCACTCGGAGAGCGGCCGGTTGTCACTGTGATCGAAAGGATTCTGCAGGTAACCCGCTTCGCCATCGAGAATGGCGTGTTCGTTCAGCGGGCGCTCTTCGATCTGGACACGCTGACGCTTGAAGAGACGCAAAATCCACGTGGGGTACAGACCACCCCATTTTACCCACTGGCCCATAAACAGGAAACGCCGTTTAAGGTAATATCCGTCAAAAGGATTCTGGGGAGTGTCAAGAGCAACTTGAATTTCCTTCGCCAACGCCGAGGGGATCCGCTCGTCGGCATCGAGCATTAAGACCCAGTCGTTTGAAAAGGGTAGGTTGTTAAGCGCCCACTTACGTTGCTCGGCATACCCCTCAAATGAATGAGAGACGACGTTGGCGCCCAACGTCCCAGCAACCTCGACGGTGCGGTCTGTGCTGGATGCGTCGACAACGAAAACCTCACGGGCCCACCGGACGCTGTCCAGGCACGCTCCGATGTTCGATTCCTCATCGCGTGTAATAACCAGAACGCTGACGCAAACACTCATCGTGGATCGCTGCTAATCTCGGCCTCGGAAGGATGTAAGGACCGACGCCTTGGTTGTATCTGGACGAACATTAGCAAAAAGCGAGCCCAGAAGTGATGTCTCAGCCCTCGTCCGCCGAGCTGCAACCGTTGGACGACCGCATCGTTTCGGAGGAGCTGTTTCAAGTCCCAGAGTGACACCCAATGCACGGCATCAGCATCCCGAAACCATTGCTTATGAAATATGGCTGGATCCAGATGGATGAGAAACCGGGGCTGGCCGCCACCCAAAACGCGAAGCCTTTCCAGCACGAGCCACGCCGCAATGACGAGCTGGCGCACTCTTGAGAGGTGACGCGCAGTCGGGCTGATATAGAAGGGGAAGTCATACCGCGGACAGGCCAGGAAAACGCTGCCGCCGGGTCTCAAAATTGTCAGCAGATGTCTAAGCGTGGCTTTGGGGCGCGTGAGATGTTCGAACATGAACGTCCCGAAGATGACGTCGTAGCGCTCGCTGATTCGCGTGATTTCTCCGATGTAAACGCGGTCAGCGACCGCGAACAAGTGTTCAGCGTTTCGATCGACGACATCTTGTACGGCGAAGAAGACGCGGCCACGCAACTCTTCCCCGAGGTATGCTGCGAAACCGGTTCGACCAGCCCCGACCTCTAGAACTCGGCATTGCCCCCTCGCTGCCATTTGCGCGATATTAGCGCGTATTGGGGCCCAGAACTCCGGTTTGGAGTTCACAGTCTTGAATGCGTCGTAGCTCTGGCAGCTTGCGTAGAAACCTCGCAATCGGTGTTCCAGCTGTACCAAGCGTGGATCGTGTTCAGAAGCAAAGAGCGTGCCCACCGAGGTCATTGGGCCACGCGATTGTGTGGGACACGGCGCGCGGCGCCGATCACAGCAAAATCCTTAAGATACATTTCAGCAACATTCGCTGATTGATAAACCCGCGAGACCTCATGGCTGCGGACGGCCACTGACATGAGCTCTTGGTCCGAGCTGAGGATTGTCTTCAGTGTGCGGTACAGTTCTTCTTCGGGACGGTCCGCGCGATGGTTAAAGATAAACCCAGAGCGACCGTTTTCGATGAAGTCTTGAAAGCACGCTAGCGTTGAAACCAAGGGCGGGCAGCCTTGCGCCATCGCTTCCAATGGAGCGAGACCAAACGCTTCTCCGTACTCCGCCAGAGAGGGATACACAAAAAGTTTCGCGTGCCGGTAGTGGATAGCCAGGACGTCTGGGTCGAAAATCGGGCCTAACAGATTTACCATGTCCACGACCGGAGCTCTCCTGGCCCGCAGAGATTGGTAATAGCCTTCCCCACCACCACCTTGGGCCGCAGCCCAAGGCCCGACTACTATAAGACGCCAGCCGTGCACACCCGACTGCACCAGGAGTTTAAAGGCGTCAATCAGCAGATGGACACCTTTTTCCGGATGGACGCGCCCGACGTAGAGGATCTGCTTATTTCGTTCCTGCCATGACGCAGCCACGTCTAGCGTGCAAATGGCGCTCGGCAGTGGATTTGGAATCACACGCACTTTTCCACCGATCTTCGGAGCCTGGCTTATTATGGCCTCGGCGGCTGCCTGAGATACCGTCTGGATGCGGCTCGCGTGGCCGTAAAAACGCATCTGACGCTTGGGGTACCTTGCCACATGGACATAGAGGGCTCCGAATTGGGAGGTCCGGATCAGAAGGGGAAGCACCGGATTGTTCGTAACCAAAATGTCGGCCCGCGGAAGCACGTGCAGTACTCGGGCTGCATACCCGAGGTCCCTCCACAGAGCGATGTATCTTTTGGATGAGAGTTCGAAGCCCTTTACACGTACATGATGGACGCCTTCGAGCCACTGCTCGCTTGGAAGTTCTGAAAATGTTCGTGAGATGTGGGTTACCTCGTGACCCCTCTTTGCGAACTCTCTTCCGAGGCTAAACCAAACCTTCTCTACAGCTCCGCCACGGACCGGAGGGATGGGCAATGCACCTCCTTGAACTATAGTGATCTTCACAGGGTCTCGCCAGCGGCGGCAAGTAGTCGAGCCACGTGATCTTTCCACTTGAAAAACCCAACCGTTCGTGCGAATCCACTTTCGGCGCATTTCCGCCACAGGCCTGCGTCGGCGTACAGCCGTTGGACCTTCTCAGCCAAGTCTTTTGGGTCACGCGACCGGAAGTAAAGGGCCGCCTCCCCACAAATCTCCCGGTTGACCGGCGTGTCGGAAGCAACGATGGGAAGACCGTGTGCCATCGCCTCCACCATGGGATGACCGAAGGATTCGCAGAGGGAGGGGAACACAAAAAGGTCGGCCCGCCTGTAGAGGTCTTGGACCTGCTCGTTCGGGAGTGGGCCTAAGAACTCGACACACTGAGCCACATCCGGTTGGCACGCCAAGGCCAATTCCCGTTTATGTGTAGCCGTCCAGGCTGCTCCGTTCCACGCAGGATCCGCAGTTGTTCTCAGCAGGAACTTGACAGCGCTATCCCGGTTTAGTTCGGGAAGCGCTTTCAGGAGCGTAGACAGGTTCTTTTGCTCAATGTACAAGGAAACGTAGAGCAAGCAAACGATGGGCTGTGCTGCCTGGGGCAGCCGTGTGGCCTTTCTCTGAGGCCCGGGCTGGGAAGCATCGGCTGGGGCCACCCCGTAAGGATTCACCACAGCCTTCTGCGTAGGCACGTCAACAAACCGGCGCAGGTCCTCCATCATCGCGCGAGTGGGCGTCATCACCACATCCGCAGCGCGCACACTCCGGCAACAGAGCCAGCGCCCAAATTTCAAGCGCACCCTCATCTTAAGTGACTGTTCGGACAGGAAGACGTCGGAATAGGTTCTGGAGAAGTACACCGGGATGCGGACTAAGAGAACCTGGGGGACGGGGCAACGGAACATCGCGAAGTTTGCGGAGGAAAATAGGGCGTTAGCGCGCTCTGCGAGTAAGAGGCGTCGCAGCGTCGCCTGCTCCCACCACAATCGCCTCCACCAGCTCCGGTGCCCAACCGTTGTGGGAACGAGTCGAACATTTTTGTGCATCCCGCTCTGTTTCCCAGCAGTCTCAGGGGGAAGAAAAACCAAGAATTCGTACCCACTCTCAGGGCCCGGCAGGTGCCGCAGAAGGTTCGTGATGTAAGTGACTGCTCCGCCCATTTTGGCCGAGACGGCATTGATTACCATTTTCACGCGGCAACTCCCAGGTTGTGGGCAACCCACCGCTTCAGCGCAAACAACGACCAGGGCCGCGACCAAGAGGTCTTGCCAGCGAGGAAGGCTTTCCAAACATTTGCCACCTCGCGGGCGTCCAGAGGAATGTGCCCGTTGGGGCCGGGGTCTAAGAGTTCACGCTCCAGCACAGCTCTCAGTCCGTTTCGCATCCAATGTTCAAAGGGAAACGTAAAGCCCATCTTGCGCCGCAGATATATCTTTTCGGGCACGCCGTGGCCAACGGCACGGAAAAGAAGAGGCTTGGCAACACGCGGGACGAGTTTCAGCCTGCCCGCCAGAGGAAGGACATATTCCCATAGTCGGTGATCCAAGAACGGGCAGCGGACCTCGAGCGAAACTGCCATGCTCATGCAGTCGGTATCACGAAGAAGCATGTTGGCCATATAGGTCAACCCTTCAAGCACCGAGACCTGGTTCACCGGGTCAAGGTTGCGAACTCGCTCGGCCAACCCTGCGCCATTCCGGGACGCCAGAAGGTTACCGTTCTTGGCGGCCTGACGACCGAGCAGGGTCTGGACGGCTCCCGGCAGGAAAAGCGCGCGCGACAGGAAAAGAGGGTGGCCCTTGCAATAGTCATTGTCGGCCATGGCTAGGAGTTTCGAAAGCTTGTTTGTCTCGTTGGCGCCATACAAGGCGCCCAATCTGTTCGCGACAGGGGCCAGCCATCCAGCGTACCGCTGGAAGCTCATCATTTTCGGGACAAACCGGAAACTGGAGTATCCGGCGAAAATTTCGTCGCCACCCAATCCGCTCAGTGCCACGGTCACTCCGGCTTCTTTTGCGGCCCGCGAGATGACGTACGTGTTGACACCATCAACACTCGGTTGATCCATCGAACATAAGGCTTGGGGGATTTCTTCCAGCAAATTGGCTTCGGTCAACTCAACCTTATGGTGATGGCAACCAAACTTGCGCGCGACTTGGTCAGAGTAGGTGGCCTCGCAGAACTCGCTATCTTGGAACACGACGGAAAAGGTCTCAACCGGCTTGGAAGAAACCGCACTCGCCACGGCCACGATGGAACTTGAGTCCACACCCCCGCTCAGGAAGACCCCGATTGGGACGTCGCTGGTCAGCCTCTGAGAAACGGCTCGCTGAATTAGGTCTCGAACTGCGGCCGCGGCTTCACCCGGAACATCGGTCTCGGGTGGATTCCCAGCCACCTTCGCCAAGCTCCAGTATTCTCGTGTTTCGACAAGCTTCTTTTCCCAAATGAGGGTATGCCCAGGGAGAAGTGAGCGCACGCCTTCGATGATGGTAATGGGGTCCTGCACAGCTCCGAAAGCCAGGTATGAGGCAAGGCCCTCCGTGTCCAGGCGACGCGGGACAAGCCCGGTACCCATCAACGCGCGGATTTCCGACCCAAAGAGAAACAACTCGGACGACGTGTAATAATAGAGCGGCTTTACACCCAGCCGGTCGCGTGCCAGAAAAAGCCTTTCTTTCCGCGCATCCCACAGTGCGAAAGCAAACATACCGACGAGACGATCCAGGCACGCCTCACCCCACTCACTGTAGGCTCTTAGCAGCACTTCTGTATCTCCCCGGGAGCAAAACCGATGTCCGAGTTTTTCAAGTTCGTCACGGAGGATTTGGAAGTTATAGATTTCTCCGTTGAAAACAATCCAATTGTTCGTGGTGGGATCTTTCATCGGCATGTGCGCGGCAGGGGACAAATCCTGAATGGAGAGTCGTCGGCTTCCCAAGCCGACGCAATACTCCGCATTACTCGCCGAAGGTAGAAGCTCAATCCCCTCGTCGTCGGGCCCGCGATGAGCCAGCGCCTGCGTGCCCGCTGCCATCACCCAAGCGAAATCCAGCTTCCGTCGGGTTATTAATCCGAATATTCCGCACATCGCCGTAGTGTTAAGCTATCGGTCTCGAATCCTGGTTACTTCCGTCAGAAGCAGATCCATGAACCGTCGATTCTAAAGGCAAACGTACCTGTCCCCACCCCCGAGCACGGATTGCTTCCCTTCGTGCAGTCGGAGCAGTACACTAGCACCCCATTGACAGCGGCCTTGAGATTGGCAAACGTAAGCGAGGTGATCTTGACATAACCGCCGTTCAGGATCGCCAGATACTGTGTTGTTCCGCTCGCGTTCTCTGTCGAGAGTATGTTGTTCCCACCGGACTGGCGGATGGTGAGCTGCGCGGGGAAATCGACGCCGTTACTCCCGACGACGGTCAAGTTGCCGTTGGGATTAACCAAGAGCAATTGCCCCGGTTCTGACGTAATGGCTGGACCTGAATACGTGCCGTCAGAGCGGAGAATCATTCCCTGCGAAGCCCCCGTGATGTCGAGCAGCCGGTTGAGATAGAGGTTGCTCCACCGAGCCTTTGGTCCGCCCAGATTGTTGTCAGCGCCGCCCACCATCCACGGCTGGATCACATCTGGTACTGGGGTCAGGTTGGTGCCGTTCCAACGCCAATTTCCTTGTGTGCTCCAGTTCCAGTTTCCTATTCCGACGAAGGGTTTAGGGACGGTACTAGAGAGCGTATTTCCCTGGGCCAGCCCCCTGCACTCAGCCACATGGCAGTCGAGGAAGAATCGCAAGCTTGGGACGTTGCCGACAAAGTTGTTTTGATAAATGGCCAGGACACCTGCGTGCGTGTAGTACACCACGTTGCCATCGGGGTTGAGGGCGGTTGTTTCCCATTCGTTGCCAATCAGAGTGACGGGCCACGAACTGGAGCTGTTACCAGCGGTCAGGAGGAAGCGGTCCGAGCCCAGCCAACCGCTGTCGATTATGTTAATCGGATCATTGGGCGACCCCAGGTAAAAGTCTGCTACGGTGTTGCCGCCGCCGCCGCCGCCAATCCACCTAAAGCTCCCCCCCTGTCCACCCACTCCAAGGGCCGTGGTGATGCAATACTGGCCTCCCCCGTTGCCCGAGCAGCTGCAGGAATACATCTCGTGACCCTTGCTCTGGCTGTGCTCGAAGCTCCACCCCGCAGTCGAATAGTTCGACACCCTAACGCGAGTGAACACGTCAACGTCGTTGTTGACATCCCCATTTATACCTATAATGAACCGAAAGCCCTTGGAGATCCCGCCATTCGTTCCATCTATATTGATGTCAGTGAAATGGTTGCCTGTGGTCAATATGCCGCCGGAGCCGCTGTCGCTCAGAATGGCGGTGACCAGCGGTTTAGCACTGCTGGTCCGAGCCGTGAACATGCGGAAATCAGCGTTGCGTACTCCACTCAGCCTGAACATGGGAGCGGTAGCGTCTCCAGCCCAAATGAAAACAGTCATGTTGTTGGAGGGGAGTACGGTACCTACGCCAACAAGCGACGGACCATCCACATTTTGCCACGTCACCGTTCCCGTCACGGAGTACTTTGCGGCCCCCATCAGCAATCTGACCGGCTTGGCGATGGTAAGCGAGGAAATGCTCTGCTCGCCGGTTAGTCCGCGAGCGTCGCACACCCCGCCTGCGGAGGGAAGGGCCGCAATGCACGCGGCAATCTTCGTGCCGGCGTTCGCGCCCGGAAAATCCGTGGCGAGTAGTGCGGGCTGCTGCGCACGAGCGAAAGAGCCAAGAATCAACAAGCCTACGGTCAAAAAGCGCAAGATTGAACCCCCTTCCAGCGGTCACTGAGATGCTCCGGGTTAGGCCTTGATGGTTCTGGAGAACGGAGAGAGTCCCGTTTTCCTTGTTCAGTAATTGAGCAACCGTTATAGGGAGCCAGCAGTTCAGCGAGGGTCTTCCTCATTGAGGCGATCGTAAAGTTCGCTTGCGCCCAGCAACATCCCTCCGCTCCCATTTTCGCCGCGAGGACAGGATCTTGCAGCAGCGCCAGCAGTGCTTCTGAAACCTCGCGAACCGACGAGGGATCAACCAGAAGGCCTGTCTTGCCGTCCAGAACCGCTTCCGCCGCGCCGCCGCTACGACTACCGACAACAGCCTTTCCGGCCAAGGCCGCCTCGACGTAGACTCGGCCAAATCCTTCTCCTTCCCATTGCGTCTTATTACGCTGCGATGTTTTGCTGGGAAGCACAAAAATGTCACAGGTGCGATAGTGAGCTGCCAGTTCAGGATCGGAGATTTCGCCGGTAAAGTTGACTTTGTGTCCGACCCCCACCTCGTCCGCCAGTTTTTTCAGGCGCTCCTTATCCTGCCCTTCGCCCACAATCTCGTAACGAAGGTTGGGGACAGCTTTCAAAACTTCGGGCAGGGCCCGGATCACAACGTCAAATCCCTTATATGAATGACCGCTAGAAAGCGAGCCCACAGACAGCAACCACTTGCTATCCCCGTTGCGCTCTGCGCGCACCGTACCAGCGTCCTGGCGTGAAGCCAACATCCGGGTGAATCCCTCGGGGATGGCGTTATAGAGAACTCGCATAATAGATTGTGGAATTCTGCTTACCTTGTGGAGCATGGAAGCTGTAAAGCGGCTGATGGGAAGGACCAAATCCGCGCACCTTAGCGCTAGAAGCTTGGTGGGTCCCAGGGGCCGCCATGCCTCGGTTCCGTGGCACGCGACCCAGTAGGGCGATCCGTAGACAAGCCGTATGGCCCCGGCAATCGGTGCCAGGGCTAAGTGAGTACAGACGACCAAGTCATACCTGTGGCGGGCCTGCGCGAGGGCTTTCCCCGCGAACCGGATCTTCGCAATCAGAGTCAAACGCTCAGTAACGACATCCAGAATCCGGAAGTCCTCCGGAATTTCCCCCGCTCCCCCCTTGCCCACTAGCGCCAACACATGCACGTTCCGCCCGCCAATGAGACCGCCCAAGGCCGACGCCAACGTCCATGTGTACCGGGCAATCCCGCCCCTTGTTTGAATGTCGGTGGCTACGATTAGGACTTGCATGAACGGGTAGCGGGCCTCACCACATCGCGGGGGACAATCGAGTTCCGATGCAGCGGGCCGTAAAAGAACCACGCTAAGATGCACAAGCACACAAACGCCTTGATAAGAGTGACCCAGTAGCTGAAGTAATCAATTTCCATATTAATCAATGATATTAAGATACTACTATATAGGAAAACTTGGAACTTATCGGACGGGCCGCGTACGCGGTTCGTTAACCATTGGGCGACCAGCCCCAATGTCAACATTCCGAGTAAGATTCCTGGCACGCCGGCCTCCAAGTATAAGGAGCCCGGGTAACTGATCGCAGTGGATGTGTGTGCGCCAGCCCCGAGAGCCTCACTGAAGCGCCCGCCCATTGTCAATACAGGTTTGGAAGGCCACAAAAATCGTGGGACAAAAGGGTAATAGGGAATCATCCACCATCGCTCCTCACCCTTCAGGTAACTTGTTCTGGACTCTAGGTTAATGGACAGCGCCATCGCCTGGAGTAGATCCATGCGAAGCTCACTCTCTTGCCATCCGGTCGCTAACCACTCACTCGGGCTTTGGTTGATGTACGTCGCCTGGCGGATTGCGTCTTTGCCTGCTTCCAAAGCCCCGCCAAGGCCGGTGACGCTTGCCCCCGACTCTCGCAAAAAATGCCTGTAAGAATTCGAAAACGGATACACGACGATCAAGACTGCGATCGGGACTGGCAGCCATCGCATCGCCTTCTTCTTCTGGACCAGCGACAAAACAATCGCCACGTTTATGAATGGTATGAGCAACTCCTGCTTCATTCCGGAGATTAGCCCCCAGATGCACTCCGACGCGAAAATCAGACCAAAAACGAAATGACAAACTCTGTCCTTTGGGTGGGTGTATTTTTCGATCGCCGCTGCGACAAAAACGTAAGTCCCTAATGTCCCAAGCACCATGAGTACCTGAGCCGAAGCAACGTTGGACCAGTACACTTCCTCTCTTCCAGTGTAGGAGTACATGCCGGCTCGAAGAAGGTAGAGGCGGGCGGCGACGGCTACTATATAAACGAAGCCTACCCGAACCAGCACGGGAAGGGGGGAAGAGACACGCTCCTCATTGGCCCCTCCTGCGTCCCGTCTGGTCCATGCCAGCCGCCTGGAGCACCCGAGTTTGCAACCGATCCAAAAGGCGACCATGCCGAGGGCGAAGAGTAGAAGTGTCTTTACTAGCGAGTGGCCATAATCGCCGCGAAAGTACACGCTCACCACGCCCGGATCGAGGAGGCCGACCATGGGCACCAAGCCAAACCTCAAGTAGCAAAGAAGGGTTAGAAGGACCGGCGCCTGAAATATGGAATCCGACCCCGCCCTGAGTCTGGGGAAAAGAAACGAAGACGAAGCAAGGCCGTACAATGCCAATAGGAGAAGGTAGAGTTCCAGGTTCTGTTCCTGGCCTCCTGCGATCATCGTGGCGCCCCAGGCGGCAGTAATAACTGACAGAATCAACAGAAACGTGAGCTGGGCCGGTCGAACAGCATCAGGCACGCGCTGCTGTCTCGAGCTAGCGGTAAGGTGGGTCATATGCACCCCTACTCGCACCGTGGGCCGCCCACTGGGGCTATAAGAGCACGGTACATTGAACCTGATATTGAATGGGATGAGACCTGAGGACGAGCAGGCGCTAAAGTGACATCCGCATGCGAACTCATGCGCGATTCGCGCGGTCCGTAAATCCACATAACAGCGAGCACGCTATAGCGTAAGGAACCTACTCCAGTTGGCAACGGTTTTGAGCCAAGAATTCTGACGAATGCGCACTTGATTTGGAGACCTTACATTCTCCGCTGGTCCCTGGTTGGCATGGCAAGATCGGTTGGTGTGTGGCTTGACTTACGATACGGCGCGCCTTCATTCAACTTCTGCGGGAGAGATGCGGAACGATCCCCACTCCACTCGACACGTGCTCTACCTGTAGGGCCTATCGGATGCAGCAGTTGCACACGATCTTCTCTCGAAAGGATCATGTTGCGCATTCGAAAATCATAGAGGCCCTCCCCATATTTCGGGTAGTAGATAAGACCGAACGGACTCGCAGCTAGTGTAGTGCGTCATAAATAGAGACGTTTATTATCGGGTCGCGTCCAATACAATGTGGAGGCGGCTTATGCGAATTGCACTCCCCGTTCAGCTAAGCGAGGAAGACCGGAGTCAACTTCAGGCGCTGGCGCGAGCCAGGAGTTTGCCGGCAAGGGCCGTCGAGCGTGCTCAGATTGTTTTGCTGGCCGCTATGGGAAAACAGGACTTGGAGATTGCTGAGGAGCTATCCGTTACCCCGCGAACCGCAGCTCGCTGGCGCGCGCGCTACCTGAAAGCGGGAATTGACGGCCTGAAGAAGGATGCGCCGCGTCCCGGACGTACTCCCATTTTTACACCAGAGAAGATTCGGATGGTCGTCGAAAAGACCACTCAAGAGAAGCCCCCGGATGCCACCCATTGGAGCACTCGCAGCATGGCCCATGCGGTGTCCATGAGCGAAGCCACCGTCCGCCGCATCTGGCACAAACACGGTTTGAAGCCGCATGTGGTGAAGACCTTCAAGCTCAGCAACGATCCGCAATTCATCGAGAGGCTGGAAGATATCGTGGGGTTATACCTGAATCCACCGGAGCATGCCCTGGTCCTCTCCATCGATGAGAAGAGCCAAATTCAAGCTCTGGATCGTACTCAACCAGGACTTCCGATGAAGAAAGGGCGAGGTGAAACGAGGACTCACGATTATAAGCGCCACGGTACGACCACGCTGTTCGCCGCACTCAATGTCGCGGATGGAAAAATCATCGGCACCTGCATGGACAGGCATCGCCACCAAGAGTGGCTAAAATTCCTGCGTCGGATTGATGAGCAGACCCTGGCTGACAAGCAACTGCATCTAATTGCTGACAACTACGCGACGCACAAGCACCCCCGAGTGCAAAGCTGGCTCAAGCGTCATCCGCGCTTCCACATGCACTTCACACCGACCAGCGCTTCCTGGCTCAACATGGTGGAACGTTTTTTTCGAGATCTCACCGACAAGTGCATCCGCCGAGGCGTGTTTCACAGCGTTAAAGAACTCGTCACCACGATCATGCTTTCCCTCGCGCAACACAACAAGGAGCCCAAGCCGTTTATCTGGACAGCCAAGGCCTCGGATATCCTGGAAAAGGTAAAACGCGGACGAGCGGCCCTCAATAAACGACCATCTGTGTGACGCACTACACTAGCAACACATAACGAAGATCGTTTACAAATGTCTTATTTGCACCTGGCAAGTGCACGGCCGACCATAGAAGATACCTAAATTTTTCGATCAAATTATTCTCCTGCTTTCCCGGCTTCACGCACGGCCCTCTAGCTGCCAGATCGAGTGCCTGCCGCTCGCCTATTAATTAAGACGCGCTGCAGGCATTCGAGTACGCCGTCAACAATTTGGGGCTCCATTCTGGATGAGTTTTCGCGATTCTTGGCGGACGTGTAGCGCAAAGCCAGGTTGAGCAGCAGCTCCCGTAGTCGCGCAGTATGGTTCCGTCAAAGTCGGAGTGGCTGAGGTGTCCAAAAATAGCGTCGCGATCACGTCTACGCAGGTTGGTCCGCGGGACTACCGACCAGTCAGGCCAAAAAAGCCTTTCTTGTTGCCTGAAGCGTCAAGCAGGCTTGGCGCGTGCACCGGCCCAAGGCCTCAAGTAATCGGGTCGTTCTGGCATCGGTTCCCCTAACTAAGTCCTTTAGATAGACCCATATTTGCCTTATGCGATTCCACAGGATTTGTCCGGCATGAAAGTCCTTAGATTAGAGAGCCCGCGAAGTTATCCCTGCCAGCCTCGTGAGATTTATCTCGCACCTTTAATTGAACCTCCTGCCATTCGCCTGTGCCAGCGCACGGACCTCCGAGGCCGGGGTCAACCTCGGCTTGGTGGCACATGTTGGATCGAAGCGTAGTCCACAATGCTGAGATACAATCTTCAAGAGTCGGCGAAGACGGACCTCGTACGTATGCTCTCGATGGGCCCGGCGGCAACCCGCTTCGGCAATGGCTTCGCGCTCTTGCGGACGTGCGAGGTAGTATTTTACCTTTTCCACGAGATCAACGCTGGACTCGAACATCGCGACTTCTCGTCCGGGTTCGAAGAACTTCCGCACCACCGGGCGCCCTTCCGTGAGAGTGAATCCTCCGCATCCAGTAGCCTCAAAGAGGCGGCAGTTCACGCTGTCAGTCTCTTTATGCACAAAGGTATTAAGGACGATCTTAGTGGCGCGAAACGCCTTGGCTTTCTCCCCTTCTGCAAGGTAGTAGCGTTGTCGCAATCGAAGCATCGGATGCTCGAGCCAGCGTGCCGCCCTACCTCCCCAAATCTTGACATCAATTCCGCTTAGCCCCTCGATCATCCTCAGGCGGTAGTAATAGCAGTTGCCGGCGATGGCAACATCGCACCCGAACTTCGAGATCTCTTCCTCCGAGCATGTTGTGGGTCGGTGCCAAAGAGGATTGCAGCATTCCGGAAGGAAATACGCCGGCAGATCGAGATTCCGACGGAATAAGGAGACCGCCCTGGGCTCCTTAAAAAAGACGCAATGATAGTCCGACCCCAAGATATATTCGCGACCGAGATTGGCCGAGGGGTCCGGATACCAAGCGACAACAGCAGGGCAAATGGCCCGCAGCGCCCTAACGGTCTGAGGAGTCAGCTCGCCGTAGGTGACTAGGACGAGGTCAGGCCTCGTCTTTTCAACCGCACGCACGAAAGTCTGCTGCACTAAGTTTTCAACACGTGGCGATATTTGCAGGCCCAAGGAAATAAACGGATTGAGCTTCAGATCCCGTCGCCCCTCCATCCACCCAGGAGTTCCCGTGCTGACTTGGAAGTGCATTTGTTCCAGAGTGACGGCAATGTTCCGCGCGAAGGAGTCAGGAAATTGGGGCCCGACCACAAAGATTCTCATACTAAGTCGCCTTGGTGATACGACACATCGATCCGAAACACGAGGCCCGGGCCCACACGGGGCTAGGCTGGCTAGGCTAGGCCAAGCCACGAAGGTGGACGAGCTGTGCGCCTCGTGTGCGTTACCCGCGTTGGGGCACACGACCTTGGAACAAGCGGCTGCCACGTGCCACTGTCAGCCGAGTTCAGCAACGATTCCACGAAGGGCTCGAACAGATGACATCTACGTTTTCTCTCAGTTTGACAACGTGGCGGCGTTTTGCTCCAGCGCGCCCGAGGTTGCCGAAGCGAAAATGGCATCCTCGTAAGCTCGGAGCATTTGTTCCCCGTAGTTATTCCATCCCCGGAGGGTTTGAACACGCGTCAGAGCCGCCTGGGCCATGTCGTCCCGTACATCCCGGTGCTGGTAGAGATGCAGGACCTTCTGGCGGATGGCTTCCGGGTCACGAATCGGAACGATGAAGCCTTCAACTCCATCGTTGAAAAGATCTTCTACGCCAGTGTTTGTTGTCGCAATCACGGGAAGGCCACAAGCCATGGCTTGCGCCTGGACTAGGGCTAAGCCCTCCTCAATGGAGGGTAGTACGAACACAGAAGCCTGGCTGTAATAGCGATAGAGCTCGGTTCGGGGGAGAGGCCCAAAGTATCGAAATAAGCCATCATATTTGGCCAACAATGGCCTCACCTCGCGCAAGGCTGCGCCTATAAGCCAGACCTCGAATTGTGGTAGGCGCAAGCCCTGCATGGCCTGCAGGAGGTAAAGCACTCCTTTCCGGAGAGACAGCGCGCCGACGTAGATGATTCGGAAGATCCGGTCTTTTTTTGGAGTCGGGCGAAAAGTGCACAGGTCTACCCCGTAAGGAACCTTTCGCAACTTCGCCTCAGGGAGGCCTTTTTCAATAAAGGAGCGATAGGCGAAGGTTGAAGGCACCGTAATTAGGTCACATGCTTCGTACTCTTCCAGTTCCCAATCAACAATGCGGCGGTCAATGGGCCTGTATGGAATTCCCCAAAACCTGTGCTCTTCAGCGAGAATCTCGTCCTGATAGGCAATATGAGACGACCCCCGATCACACACCGTGACAGCTCCAAGCTGCTCCCGCGCAACACGGTGGGTCCGCCGCCCAAAGCTCGAAAGGCAGTGGAAAACATCACAAGCACGCAACTGCCGTGCCATCCAGCGGTCAAAGGTGTCGTGAATAATCCAATCAATTTCCTGCGGAGCATGAATGCCGGTCATCCGGGCCAAGGCGACGGAGGCCGTCATCAGCCACGGAAACGTGCGGACCTTCTCACTCGGGAGACCATCCACCTTCCACCGGGGATAGGCGGTGTACACACGTCCAAGGTGGCCCAGCCGTTCCATCTGCCGGGCCAAATCAAAAGTGTGAAAGCGACCAGCGCTCCCTATGCAAACCTTCAAATTGCTATCCCCTTCACTCTCTATTATCCGGAAGCCGTTTTACCCCTACGACGACCAATGAGAGATATGGATGTCGGGTGAGGGCCGTGAGTGGGCGATCGAGAATGCCGAGGGCCCTGAATGGGAGCGTAAGGCACCAGGCCATCCTTCCGTTGATCCTACCAAGCATTCGAATCAAGTTGGTCAGCTCCTGGGTAACAACTCCCGACACGTATTCCTCGGACTCGGTACAGATGCCATTCTCATCGAACAGTCTCCGCAATTGCTGATGCGTGTACCCTCGCCTCACGTGGCCGCCATCTTCATGGTCAGAAATCTTGTCACCGAATAATGGGTTGCACAGCTCGAACGGCGTACTCAGAATGAGCCTGCCACCCGGTTTCAGTAGTCTAGCGAAGTCTCGGATCAGCTTCCGGTCGTCCTGAATGTGCTCGATAGTCTCGGTACAGATGATCTGGTCAAATGGAGGCCACTCGAACCCGTCGAGCTGCCGGAGATCACCTTGAATAAACGCGACGGGAAGGCCCAGCAGGGCGGCCCGCCGCCGCGCTTTCATGACTTCATTATGTTGGAAGGATACCCCTACGCACTCGTTACCCACCGTCGCGGCGTACAACGAAAAGGCACCCGAGCCGCACCCGGCATCAAGGGTGCGCCATGGCCCTCGCCGGAGATGACGCGTAAGCCAGCGCCATCTGTCGTAGACGCAAGGATCCCCGGCCAGTATCGTCGATTTCCAGCCGAGGAGTTTAATTAGAAGATCTATGTGTGTTGAACCGTGGACCCACCTACTCACTGCGCGCGAACCATTCCGAGGTTGTTGCATCAGCGAACCCCGACTCCGGACTCACCCGCACAACGCCCTGGCTGCTGAAATTCTGCGGGCGGAGCGCCCGCGCCTTGGAGAAGCCCACCCAAGCGCTGTTCGCGCCGATTTCCCTGACCAAACCGAGCCCTGCGCCGCGAGACTTCATAGCCTACTGCCACGTACCCGTGATGAAGAAGGCGCTGCACTATATAACCCCACGAGCAGCCATAGT
Organism: Acidobacteriota bacterium; assembly: GCA_003224085.1. Taxonomy (GTDB): domain Bacteria; phylum Acidobacteriota; class Terriglobia; order Acidiferrales; family UBA7541; genus Acidiferrum. The sequence goes on from QHYK01000041.1 coordinate 32,764, forward strand.
CCAAGACCCTGCCTTTCTCTGTTTCGATGGTTTCATCGCTCAACTGTATGCCTTTTGATAATGCTCTACCGCCTCGGCGGGAGTCTCGACGCGCTAGCGAAAGATTAGCAGGCACTCCCCACAGCGAAATATCGATAGGGACGTACTACTTGCGGCTTGTCGCGCGTCGGCAGTTCGAGGAAAATCAATTTAGACAAACGGTTCATTACATACCTCTAAAACAACCCGTCACCCTCCCAAGGGCTCCGAGAATCCCCTCAACAGTGTGAGCTATGTCCCATCCCTTTATGATCTCCAGGGAGGAATGGCCGAAAGCTTCACGCTGTTCCGGATGTGCTACTAACTCCGCAAGTGAGTCGGAAAGTTGGTCAACGGATTGATGCGGGAAAACATACCCGTTCTCTCCCTGTCGCACCAAATCCAGTCCGCAACCCACGCGATCGCTTACCACAATGGGAAGCGAGAAATTCATGGCTTCATTGACGACCAGTCCCCACGGTTCCTCAGCGGAGGGGAGGACGAGGATGTCACCCGCCGTGTATGCTCGGGGCAACTCCGTCTGGTTCAAAAAGCCTGTAATGGAGACATCAGGAATACTCTCCTGTGTGATAATCTCCTCTAGGGTCCTGCGCAAGGGACCGTCACCCGCAAAGAGCAAGGCACAGGTGAAGCGGCGGCGTAATCTGCGGTAAGCTTCGAGTAGGAACAGCGGCTGCTTCTTGGGGATGAGCTTTCCCACAAAAAGGAGAACGGGTCGGTTATCATGAATTCCCCATTCTGCCCGGATCGCATTTCGCTGAAGCTCCAGGTTCTTAGCGTAGCGAAAGAAAAATGCGTTGTCTACTGTGTAGGGCGTAAAAAAAAGACGGGATTCTGGCACTTGATAGTGAGAATAAAATTCCTTGCTGTTCGATCCGATATAAAGGCAAGCGGCTACGTTCCGCAGCAAAATCTTCAAGATGATCTCCTTCGCAATTTTCCTGTGAATTGGTGCCGAACTTCGAAGGTACGTTTCACCGTGGAAAAAGATTGGCGTCCGCGTGATCCAGCAGCCGGCCATCGCCAGCCAATTTGTTAGGATTGAGTAGCCGTGGACCAGAACCGCCTGGTAGCTCTGATGCAAGAGCTCTCCGACAATCACCGGGTTGATGAGGCCGACGGTCCAGTCATCCCTCGAAACGCCAAAGAGCCCCGGCAGGAACTTATGCCGGTATCCTTCCAGCAACGGGACGTCCCAAACCACGTCCTCCATGAACCCAGGATCCAGCGCGGGCACCGTTCCTCTTTGGTCGCAGAAGTAAACCGTCAGATCCACCTCTGGCCGCGCTGCTAGCGCTCGCAGCAACGGAGCGAAGTACTGGATCGGATGTGAGAAAATCGCAGCTAGTTTGACCACAAGCTATCCCTTGAGGATCGCCAGCAGCCTTTGCCGAACGAAGAGGAAGTCCGCTCTGCGGGGCCGCAGCAGATTCGTCGCTGAACACCCGATCTTGCTTCGGACTTGAATCACCAGGGAAACGCAAACTGCGACATACGCCAAGAGCGATGCAATTGCAGCTCCCACAATGCCAAGAGGGCGCAAAAGAAGCGCCAGTGCCGCGATCGTCGTCACCAGCCCGGCGAGCTCGCTCCACAGGATGACCCGCGTGTCGCCAAGTCCGCGAACGCCCTCTTCGAGAATCACGTTCAGGCCCAGAACAGCGCCCGCGACCGTTAGGATCAGCGCCGCCGGGATTGCGGGCGCAAACCGGGCGCCGAAAAGCAGAGGTATCCCTACGGGCGCAAGGATGAGGACAACTCCGCCGACGCAGGCGCACGCGAGGATTCCGAGGCGGATCGTCTGCCCCAAGGTTTCCGCCCCCGCCGCTGCTAAGCGCTGTGAAGCCACACGAGGGAAAGCTACTGCTCCTATGGCGCTCGCGGCGGGAGCGGCCGCCCCGCTCCAGGCAACGGCAACGACATAGAGCCCTAATTGTCGCGGCGCGAACAGTGCTGCCATCAGCATCTGATCTAATCGAAGATTGAACATCTGCGGAACTGATCCCACCGCAGAGGGAGCGCCGTAACTCAACATAGGTCTCCATAGGCGGTAATCAGGAGTGAAAGGACCCGGGACGCGACGCCGAGTCACTACAAAAACAGGGACAAACAGGAGGGACAAAACGACAAGAAACGTACCAGCCAGCCATTGAGGTGTTGCGGCACGCAGGCTACAGGCGGCGATGAGAACTATCAGCCAGCCGATATTAGGGGTCAACCGCAGAGCGTTCCAGATGAGGAAATCGCTTCTTCCCCGCAGCGCATTGAACGGCATGCCCACCAAGGCCATCACGGGAATTAACAAGAGATACCAGCGCGCTGCCTGAATGACATGCACGGACTGCGCACTAAGTAAAACGGGCATCAGGAGGTAGGCAATTAGTCCCACGGGAGGACTCAGCAGCAACGCAAGCGCTATGGCAGATGAGAGGTGCCTTCCGGCCTGGCGCGGCTCACGGGCGCTGAAATAGACTGTCGCCTCAGCCAGCCCGAGCATGGCGAGCGACGCAATATTAGTTGGCCAGGTTTGAATGGCCGCAAGTTCCCCTCGGCCCTGCGGCCCCAACAATCGTGCAACTAGCACTCCCGTCACAAGACCCAGCAACGCTAGACACCCGTTGCCAGCGAACGTGACAAGAAGATTGCCCACAAGTGAACTGGAAAAGAGCTTCTCAATTCGAGATTTGTCAAACTGGATCATCGACCAGTTTCCAGCAAGAGATGGGTTCAGAAAGATCTTGATTTGAGGGTCTCAATCGGATCTCGCCTGCAATCTTCCGGGCTAGCATCCCGGTCGAAACGCCATAATCTCATCGGTCTCATCCACGTTTCTTCCGACTATCGGTTTTAATTCGTACGGTAGAGAACTCAGGAACTGGCAGCACTCGCGGCGTGAATGCTTACCGAAAACGGTGGGATGCAGATTTGACAGAAGACCCTTAGCGCCATTGAGGACACGCGCCTCTGCGCCTTCAACATCGATTTTGATGCAGCTAGGGATCGCCACATCCCGTGCTGAAACAAGTTCATCGAGAGCTACGACCTTCACTCGAAGCATCCCCCTATCAGCGAGGTGACCCATCGAATCATTGGCCCCCCCGTCAAAAGAGGCCTCGCCCATACAATCGGAAACCGCCGCCTCAATTACGTTTACGTTGGAGAGGCGGTTGAGTTGTAGGTGAGCTTTCAGATAACACACGTTTCTCGGTCCTCGGCGAGCTGAATCGAACTTGAACGCCTGCTTCGGCAGCCAAATGGCTTCGATATGCCGGATAATTCCTCGGTGAATCTCCGCGGTGTCCTGGAAACAGAGAACATGGGTCTTCCCCGGTAGAAGACGGTTGCCTGGTTGATGCCCAGCGAGGCCAACATGACCTAACACTGAGGGCCACAGAATAAGCGCAGCGAGTCCCCGCGACCCTGGGGGCCCAGAACCGCGCTCACGCCACACCCGTGAAGCCCCAGCCCGAGAATGCCCAATTGGACAAGGAGCGGACACGAACCCACCTGCAATGCGGCGTGCCAACATGGTCATTATGATTGACTTCAGCGGGATGTCACCCAGCGTAATTTCCGCGCCCATGGTTTCACTCGAACGCTTCACACCGAGCCGCCACACTGAAATCCTTCGGTCCCCCAACAATCAGCAAATTCAAGATTTGTCACCGGAAGCCAAGATGGAGGAGGTGAAAAGCGTGCGAAGCCTGTCGCCAGGCCCGCCTTCGACGATCTGAACAAACCGCAGGCCCCCGCTGATCATCTTCCACAAGACCAGTCGCACCGCGCTCTTCATCCCGTGCGCCACCGGCCCTATCGGTGACACACGCACGTTGGCGAAATTGGCGAGCTCGAAAACCATCTTCAGGCTGGGCCCGGTAAAAGGTGTTTCATGGCTAAAGTCCATGAAGAAGGTCGGCGAGTAAAAAGCCCCCAGATTGGGCACTTTGCACACGAGTCGTCCCCCGGGCCGAAGGGCACTGTGGATCAGGTCGAGGAATCCCAAAACGTCTTGTTTGGGAATGTGCTCTAGGACTTCGATGGCGGAGATGAAATCGAACTGCGAGGTAGACTCGCGCAAGAACTCGCGGGCATCGCCGTGACGAAGATTGAGCACGCCCAAACGCTGACCGACTTCCACTTGCTGCTGGACAAGGTCAATCCCCATCGCTACTGAGTACCCCCGGCTCTGAAGGAAATGTACGAAATGGCCGTACCCACAACCAATGTCGAGGATTTTCGCGTCTTTGCGGGCGGGCAGCAGAGGAACCAGGAATTTGCGAAAGATAACGTCGGCGCCCGAGAGGAGTTCGGTCCGGTTCGTGGGCACAGGGTAGTGAGGGCGAACTTCGGAGTACCGGGCGTATATTCTGTGCTGATAGTCGCTCATGACCGTCAGGTTTACCTGCGATTCTGGTCTAGCGTCCCGAGGCAAGGGTTATGAACCTCCCTCGGTTGTCTATGCGGCGTAGCACGGAAATCCTGGCCGTGCGCATGGCAGGATGCCCAATGTTAGAACGACAATCTGTCCGGTAAGCGCGTGGGTCACCGGAAGGGCGAGGTTTTAGCGCCGCCGGACTGAGGCGCCACCCAAGCTACGTCCCGCGTCTTAGAGAATGAGGTATCCACCGCCATGGAGCAGGAAATTGCGCCCGATTATCCTAACCTGGAAGGTGTGAGCTGACTGATTCCGAAGCCGGAGTTCGCTTCGTCTTGCCGGAGCCGGAGGAATAGTAGTAATGACCATAGTAACCGTAGTATCCGTTATGACGCACGTCTACCTTATTGAGGACCAATCCTAGAATTCTTGCTCCTGCATTCTCCAAGACCCTGCGAGCGCGCGCCACTGCTCCTCTGGCGGTTACCCCACTTTCGACGACAAAAGCAACACCATCCACGAACGTTGAAAGGATCATCGCATCGGTCACGGGAAGCACGGGTGGCGAATCGATCACCAGGAACTTGAACCGCTGACGCAATTCTTTCAGTAAGGACTCCATGGCAGACGAGGAAAGCAATTGTGCTGGGTTGGGAGGCTTGGGACCGGCGGGGAGTACCCAAAGCGTAGGTACAGGAGAAAACTGTCTTAGTGCCGCCTCAATGCTGTGGGCTCCCGTCAGGTAGCCAGCGAGACCTTCTCCATCAACGAGATCTAGCGACTCGGCGATCCCTGGCCTTCGAAGATCGGCATCTATGATCAGAGTGCTGTCTCCTCTTTGAGCGAGTGCAATCGCCAAGTTGAGAGCGGTCGTGCTTTTCCCCTCTCTAGCCGTAGCGCTGGTTATCAATAACGCCTGCGGAGGCCGTGGCGCCGTCGAGAGTACTACAGAAGTGAGGAGGGTTCTAAAGGATTCTGCGAGCGCTGACGACGGCTCCTTTAAGAGCGCCAACTCTGCACCGCTCGACTTTGAGTTGCCGTTGTTTCGGGTGAGTGATCGAGCTGGCCGGTGAGGGAGTTCGCGCTCGAGCGGAACAACCGCCAAGGCGGGAGCGTTCACAACTCTCTCTGCCTCTTCGATGCTCTTGATCGAACTGTCCAAGGCTTCCTTTACAAAAGCGAGCGTCACCCCGAGGATCAGCCCGACAACTAGGCTTACGGCGATATTAAAAAGTTTTTGAGGTCGGACAGGCACCTTGGGAGGCCGAGCCAGGTCAACCACATGAATGTTGGTTGCGCGAAGACCGGCTGAAACCGTTGCATCCTTGAGCCGCTGAAGCAGGCTGTCATAGAGTTGTTGATTCGTATCAAACTCACGCTTCAGGAGATTGTGTTGGATCAGGAGCTGGCTCAGTGCTCCGACCCCGACCTTTTCTTTGGCAACTGCCGCAGCTAGGAGCTTTTCCCGGCCGAGCGCTGCCTCGTAATCATTCCTCAACCTTTCGACCACTCGCTTCCGTTCTGTGTCAATGAGAGATTGAATTTCGTCGACTTGGCTCCGTAACCTCTCCACTTTAGGATGTTTTGGCCCGTATTGCTCCAAGGCGTCAACGTATTGCGCTTTCAGATCGGCAAACTTTTCTTCTAGCCGCTGCAAGATCTCGTTTTGAGCAACGAAAGCCACTTGCGATTCATTCGATCGCACTAGTTCATAGAGCGACTCCTTTTGGACCCGATCGCCTTCGGCGTTGGTCAAGTCTCGGCTAAGGTCAGCCAGTCGCTGCTCAACGACACTCTCTTTGTCGCTGATATTGACGATTAAGTTTTGCCTCTCGTAATCGACCAGTGCCTGCTGGGACTTTTCAACCTTGGCTTTTAATTCATCAAGCTGCTGTTCCAACCATCCGGATGCTTGGCGAGTCGCATCGTACTTCTGCCGAAAATTGTATTCGATGTAGTTGTTTGCCAGCGAGTTCGCAATTTTGGCTGAAAGGCCGGGATCCGGACTCTCGAAACTAATGTTCACTACGTGGCTGTCCCGGACTCGCTGAACGTGTAGACGGCGCTTGAACGGTCCGAGGAGCCTATCCTCCCATACCTGAAGTTGTACTGGAGGCACGTCGTTGCCCAGCCCGACGGCCAACGCCCAGGCCGGATCTCTTGCCAGCCCTAGCTGCTCGATTGTCCGCTGCGCCAGGTTATCACTCTCGAGGACTTGGATTTGGGTGCCGATGAATGCATCGTCCGTCGGAACCTGCCGATAAAGGTCGTTGAGGGATTGGATTTGCGGTGTATCTGCCTCTATATCCAGATGAGCCGTGGCTTCATAAATCGACACCATCTTAAAAGAGGCGATGGCGACCAGCAGCGTCACAATAAAGGCGACGGTCACGATCGTCCATCGGCGCTTATTAATGATGTTCCAATAAGTTTGCAGATAGCTGAAGCTCTCGAACTCTTGTACATCGGTCCCAAGAACAGGGAAAGCAGGCAAGTGCGGCGATTCCGGCACCGGCAGCCTTGGCCCGCGTAGCGACAGCGCTTGGTTGTCAGGCATGTCCTTCACTTTATGAGGCAAGAATCGGCAACGAGAGTCTGCGGTGCCTCACTCATCTTCAGCGACGCCAGATGATGAGGCCGGTGGTGATGTAGACTGCAGAATCGACAGCGCGGCGTAGGGCCTTCGTCCCTGAGCTATCTGGAACAAAGAGAATATCGCTGGCTTGCATGCGGGGGTCGGGGGCTCGACCTGTCAATACGTTCTTCAAATTCACGGCAATCTCTTCTCGTTCATTCTTCTCTTGTGGATTTTTCCGGATGATCACCGCTTTGGATTTTTGGGCTGTGGATTTCGTGTCCTCCGCAAGCGCAAGTGCCTTCAGGACAGTCATTTCCTCTTCGCTGCTCCGTAATGGGAATCCTCCTGGACGATTTACGGCCCCGACGACATAAACGACTCCGGCGCGCTGAACGGTGACCCGGTCGCCCGGATAGAGCTCCACGTTCGAGGCCGGTTCTCCGGTCTCCATAAGCCGCTTGAGGTCGATTGTGACTTTTTCTGTACAAGCAACATCACTGTTGGGACTATTGGAGGGAGTGCATACTCCGGATTGGTTGAGGGCCTGAATCGCGACTTCGCCACGGGTTACGAGCGCCATATTACTCGCGTCATCCGAAAGGCCGCCCGCCTGCGACAAAACATCCAACACTGTCGTTTTTCCGAATAATGGGTAGATCTGGGGGCTTTTCACGGCCCCGGCTACGGTAATAGAATGGATACGAGATTGTTTGACCGCCACGGTCACGCGAGCATTACTAAAGATTTCTTCCTCACCGTATTTCTTGACTAGGAGTCTAGAGAGCTGAGCGGGTGTCAGCCCAGCGGCTTCCACAGCCTCGGCGAGCAACGGTAACTCAAGCTGGCCAGCTGGCCCGACGCGGTACTCGCCCGAAATATCCGGGGCGTCATAAACGTTGATGCTGAGCACGTCGTCCGGACTAATAATGTACTCCGGGAGCGTGAGCGAGGTGGCAAATTTCGAGGGCGAACCGGATCCCGGTAAGGTTTTTGAGCTAGAGCTAGTCGTTGAATAGGTTTGGGCAGCCAGGGACGAACAGGAAACGGACACCAGCAGACAGGCGGCGACAAGGCTGCTCCCACGGAGCGTCCTCAGGGGGGCACACATTACGCCAGTAGAAACCATCATTTCGGTTCTCCTCGTTATCTTGCATCAAGGGAATTAATCTGCGTTGTACTTGCTACTAGCGACGTCGGGCGTCAATAGCACACACCATCAGGCGTGAGCGCGAATCCTGTTGCCGATCCAATACACTGACCCATGCCGTTCTGGTCTCGGCACCCGCTCCACCGCCCTGCATCTGCTGTCGGTCATAGAGTTTGGAACTAACTCAAGATTCTGATTCTGAGATTTAATAAGCGGCTCTAGTCTGAGGCCATGGGCTCTGTCTTGAATTGGATGATTGTTCTCCTGTAGTTGCCAACCCGGCCAGCGTTGCAAACCATGCTGCGTTAGCCGGGATGTGTAAATTGAAATCAAAGAAACTATGCACAAGCAGGCCACAGCATCCTATTGCCGCACCCAACCGAATCCAACCGCCTTCAGATCTTAATCGGTGGCGCAAATCTCGAAACGCCAGACGAAAAAAGAGCGCCAGGGCTGACAGAATGAGTACTGTCCCCACCAGCCCGGTCTCAGCCGCTGCTTCCAAGTAGTCGTCATGCGCGTAATCGATCCACAAGTCCGTGGGGAGGCTCTGATAAGCGGGATAAGCAGTCTCAAAATTCCCCAAGCCCACACCTAAGATACGGTGATCCCGCCACATCCGGAGCGAATCCAGCGCCAAATTCTCGCGGGAAATTTCGCTCCCACCTGGACTTTCGATGTTGAAGATCAGTGCCAAGTGTTTGGAGGCCCGGCCGGAGTCGACCCAGGAGAATAGCAGCATTGCCGCCAGGATTGTGGCCGCCACAGCCTTGGCCAATCTCCGTTTCTCAGCAGTCCGGGCGCCCCACCCGAGCAGGGCAACCATGATCGCCGTCTCGTCGACCAGCGTAAGCAAGCCGCCACGAGAGCCAGAAAGCAGCAACGCTGCCACGGCGACCGTAGCAATAACAACGAGCAACGGCAGTGCCGCAACAGAAGATCGTCTATACCGTCCAGCAATGTAGAGCACTGCAACCGGAATAAGCATTTCCATGAGCCCGGCGTAGTGGTTGGGGTTAACGTAGGGGCCAAAGTGGGCATTACTCGGAGTATCCACTATGCCATAAATCTGGCGCGTGCCCAAAGCAATCTGCAGAATCGCAAACAACCCCAGTGAACCAGCAAAGAGCAGCACGGTGGGGCCAAACAAGCGCCACGTTCGGCTATCAGCGCTTGCGAAAAGCTGGGCGGCGAGGAAAAAGAACGTGAGGTCCGCCCCCAGCAGCACCAAAGCCTGGCGCGTCTCGAACCGATCAAGTGGAAGCTGCGCCCAATACTGAGCGAGTCCCAGAAGAAAAAATATCGCCAAGGGTATGTAAAGCGGCGACCAGATTAAGTCGAGCCTCCCTTGCCAAACGCTGCCTGTGGCCCACAAGAAGAGCGCGAGGCTAGCCACAAGCCCCAGTGCCATCCAAGCCCAGGTAACCACGGCCCCGAAGGCCAGTGGTGCGCCTATTAGCGCGACTACGAGCAAGACCCGAGCAACGGAGAACGCGAGCGGAACTGGCTCCGCCGCCAACTCACCCTGTCGGCGCGGAGCAACCTCAAACGATTCCACCGAGGCGACTGCTAGAGTGGGCGCGATCCGGGCGGAGGTCATTTCTCGGCGGTGCAATCCTTGCATTCGAGGGTTACCGCGTCCAACCAGAAACTTCCGGAAATTTCCATGGGGAAAATCCGGCCACGAGGTCGCCATAGGGAGAGCCGCACAGACTGTGTTTCAGGCCCAGTCGAAAAAGACAGGCTCACTGGATGCCACTCGGTTGTTCGCACGGTAGTCTCGCTAATAGCGTCTTCGAATCCTCGTGGTTGGGCGTCACTCACGCGCAAGCAAGGGCCGCTAGTCGAGGTGATGTCCTGCGAGCGGACGTAGGCCTTCAGCGAGTACGTACGACTAGAATGGACTGGCACAATCTGATATACGGGCTCATATTCATTATTAGAACCAATTGTAAAGTCCACACGAAGGGAATGCGCACCGTGGTAAGCTCCGGGGGCTGCGAAATCCAGAGCAAGATAATTTGTCGAGCCGGTCCGCCAATCAAATCCCGCGTTTAATGGCGATTGTTCGAAACCGCCATTAAAGACCAGGTTGTTCTTCTCCTCGGCATCGGGACTTTTAACTGTCCCCCGGCGCTCGAGGTCCTGCCAGACATGCGTGGCCTCCTCGATTCTGCCCGTACTGATCAGGCGCTCGAGGTAAGACTGAACCGAAGAGAAAGGAAAAGGCCGGCCGTTTGCCACTAAGTTCCAAATGCGGTAGGCTGCATCGTTGTCGCCTTGGGCGCTCAAGAAATCTACGTAGCCCACCTCGACCGTCGAGTCAATTTTATTATTATTAGCCAACACCTTTTGAAAGATGACGTCGGGCTTGAGCACGGTTAGAAGATCGGCCCAGGTGCCCGTCGCGTATATTGGGTCAAGTTCCAATAAATGCCGGAACTGCGCGAGAGATTCATCAAGTCGATTCCTTCGCAGATAAGACTCAGCCGCGAGCTGATGGTAATAGGGCACCATGGGGCAAAGCCTCAACAGATGTTCCGCAGCCCAGTCGGCGCACTGTGTGTCATCGATAGATTGACAAGCTGAGGCTAGGTCTGACCAGTAGAGCCTGCTGTAGCGGCTTAGCTCTGCGGCCCTGCGCAGATATTGAACGCTTTTATTCGTATCGGTCTCCGCATAGACTTGCCCGAGCCGGTGCTGAATCTGAGCCTCGTCCGCACTCAGGAGCGAGACCAGACGACCCGTTGAAGGCCCCTCAAATGAGGAAGCGATCCCAACTAACGAGATTTCTGCTGCGAGCACTAGGCTCACGGCGCCGACCACTACCAGGAAGGGCAGCGAACGAGAACGCTCCTGAAGTGAGACTTCGACTCGCGCAACGCCAAATTGCCGCAAGCTCATGCACCCTGCACGGTTGATATGAGGTTTGCCCGGTCCGACTGGGACAAGCCTCTTCCTGCAGCCCGGATTTACGAGCACTTATTCGAATTGACACAAGGAGTGCTAGGCGACGGTCCGGGCGTGCAGCAGAGGCCCTTGCAGCACACTTTGCCCGGCGGACAGCACTTCGAATGACCCCCAGTCCCGCAGCAGCTCTCGTTGTTATTGCAGCATATCTTCTTGTTGCAGCAACTCTGGCTGCTATTGCAGCATTGACTGCCGCACGCGGTCTGATTCTGAGGGCAGGTGACAGCAGCTCCCGCGGGTCCGGGGTCGGGGCCACCGGAGCCCCAGGACGCCCTGCCGAAGCCCAGGGATGCGGACACGGCGCCAACAAACGCTCCACAAACTAGCCTGAGCGTTTTCCGTCTGGAAACCGGACTGGCAACGATCCGTGATACATCGTCAAGAAATGCGCTCATATGATTCCTCCTCTGATGCGCCCACGCCGTTCCCGGCAAGGGCCAAAATAGCGTTTTTTCCGACTGCCACGTCCCTAGCAATCACGCCGTCCTCTCTAATCAGAAAAGCTACGGGCGTGGCGAAAATTCCGTATTCTTTCGAAAGCTTCCACTTTTCCTGAACCACGATGGGAAACTGAAACCCGTGCTGCTGCGCCTTACGGCGGTTCTCCTCTGAATTGCCCCGTCCGACAAGAATCAGGGCCAAGCCGTTGTTGGAATGCTTTTCGTGCAAGCGGACCAGATGCGGGGCGAGTTCGTCACAAGGTCCGCACTGAGGATCGCTGAAGACCAGGAGCACGCGCCGACCTCGGTATTCCTCTAACGAAATCATGCCTCCCTGGAGATCCGGAAGACGAAACGCAGGCGCGGGAGTCCCGACCTTCAGCCCGTTCCGTTCGATCCGGCTTTCGGAGAGCGGCCGCACGCCGGGAAGTTTGCTGCGCTGAAGTTGACGTTTGCCGGCCTGAAAAGCGCCGATCTCGCCGGTAGCTGCGTGACGGGCCAGTGCGATGACCTGATCCGCGCCACTGGCGTATGGCGCGGCCACGCGTCCCTGCTCATCTAACAAATAAGCTACCGGTGTGCCTTGGTTGCTAAAAGGCGAGGGGCTTTTCTCATTGTTGATGAGGAGCATAGGGCACTTCAGACCATGCTCCGCTGCCTGTCGTTGATTGGATTCGGAGTCGCCGTAGGTCAAGAGAACCAACTGGACGTTCCGCTTCTCGAGGCCGCTGTCGAGGTCTGCTAAGTCTCGAGCAATGAACTGGCAGTACCCGCACTCGAAATTCCAATGGACAAGCAAAACGCGCTTGCCGCAGAAATCCTCAAGCGCGATCGTTCTTCCCTTCAGGTCGGGAAGCCTAAACGCGGGGAAATGGGCATTAAGCGGAAGTTCATCGGACTCAGTTTCGCCGCTCGGGTGCTCCAGCCCGCTTCCCGCGACTTTCGTGCTGCCCTCGATTTGGTCCAAACGAAGCAGAATTCGCCCTTGCTGTTTTACTAGAGCGTAGAAACACATCCAGACGCTGAGCAAAATTAACAGAAGGAGGACAACAGTCACGGAATTTCCTCTTAACTTTGGGCTTTCACTGTCGAAGCAATTTGTTGGCTGATTCCAACCGGAAGGTCAGCAAGGCTTTCTGCTGGCGTCGCTTTAGACTCTGGCCGACTGTCGTCATCAATTTCTTAAGCTAGGCGGGCCTTGGTAATTCGTGAATTTCGTGCTAAAGCGAGCCATCTTTGAGGCCGCGTAGTTCATTCGCTCAATTACAAAGGCATCAATTTCGACAGAAGCTGCCTTCCCAAGGATCTCGACGGAGAGGACCAGCCGATAAAGATTTTTCTTCCGCACCAGAATACCCTCGATTCCCTGCAAAGGACCGTATTTGACTCTTACCCATTCGCCGCATTTCAAGAGCGGATGTGGCTCGACGCAGGCACCACTTTCAACAGCCCGTCGAACGCCTTCGATCTCAGAGTGCGGAATCGCGGCTGGCTGGCCTGCGGTTGAGACGAGGGCACGTATGCCTGGTGTCGTCAGGATGTCCAGGCGACGCTCAAGGCCTCCTTTGAGGAAGACATAGCAAGGAAACAGTGGCAAAGAAAGAAGCTTTGTGCGGTCCTTCCAACGGTGCGCAGCGGAATAGAGCGGGAGAAGGGTCTCAAATCCCTTGCTCGTGAGAATCCCTGCCACGGTCTTTTCGTGTTGGTGCCGAGTATAAATCGCGTACCAACCGACGGCGTGGTCGGAAGGACGAACTTCTGACGCCGCTGCCATGGAAAGCATAGAGCTTCGCCCTGTGACTTACAGGACCTTGTTCCTTCCTCTAAGCCGTAAAGGAAATTTGACTCTTCTCACAGTGGCGCTGCGATCCGGGCCTTGAAATGCGCCTCGGTCGCCACCAAATTGTCCACTGTGCCTCAAGTTAAGGTCTGTTGAGGCGCTGCACACGCCAGAGACAAACTAACTGGGGCCGCTTCTAAGCCTGCCGACTGGCCTTCGCTTGCTGCTCACTGGCAATTTCTCTGACTGATTCACAGATCATTGCCGCCTTCACCTAAATTCAATCCTTCGAGAACAACCGCGAAACCTTCGTTCCCGACATCACTACTTGCATGCTCGACGCGAATCACGGTGGCTTCTGTTTTCAGCCGCAGGCTGCGCGTCCCGCCATGGAGGGGAAAAAGTAAAACGTCGAGCTGGATTGTGGCTCCCACCGGTGGACACGTCAGACTGAATAGAAATGCTCCCCCCACACTGAGATCCCGAGTTACTCCTTCTCCATGCAACCAACCGCCCTCGGCGCTTCGCCATGTGAACACCGCCTCCGCTGCGAGTCGATGACGAACTCGGCTTCTCAGTTCAGTTTGCACCGCAAACATTCCGTGTTCCTGATTGCCTCGATGATGGCCTGCCCTCGTTTTTCTGAATTCGCTTTTGGAGACTACTGGAGCGGACCGGGCGGAACAAGTGGCAGAAAGTCCCCGGTATTCTTGAGGGATCGCATCGCGACGATTGTGCGCAGTATCTTTGGCTCAGCCTGGTTAGAGTCTTTTGTCCGTATCCACATCAGTGGGGATCGAGCGTGACTTAGGGTGGATGCCAACCCTTGGCTATGTGCCATCTGCTTCAGGGTTAGGAGGTTGCTTCTGTCCAGCTGACGGCTAAGGCGAGCGAAAAAGACCTGTCGAGCGACATTGCGGCTAGATCGTCTGGAGTCGGGATCGTGGCCATGTCATGCCTTGAGGGAAACTGGCAAGTGTGCATGGACAAGTGGCTCAAGGACTTCGAATGGCACTTTCACCGGTCACCAAGTATGCAAGTGCAAGTTTTGTTTTTTTTCCTTTGTCACCTTTGTCAGATTTCTCTTGCTTTTTGATAAGAGGTGCTGATATAAGCACTTGCCTGGCCCACAAACACTGGAGAATCTGAGAGCTGAGTTGTGGAAACTTGTATGGATACTGTCCGCCAGCAAGGATCCTACCGAGTGCGTGTTTGCATCGCCGACGCCACCCGTATGAGCGCCCAACTGATTGCGGTGGCGTTGAAGCGGTACCACAAGAAGTTGGACATCTGCGCATTTGCAGGGAACTCTTCCGAAGTATTTTCCGAACTAAGAACGTCTAGACCTGACATTGCCGTGATCAGCGCCCAACTGGAAGATGGCCGACTCGCTGGTTTCAAGGTCGTGGATCAGCTGCTCGCCTCGAACTCGAAAATCCGTTCAGTAATGTTGCTGGATTCCGATGAACGGGACCTCGTCGTCGATGCGTTTCGTGCCGGGGCGAGAGGTGTCTTCTGCCGGGGTAGCTCCTTCAATGCCCTCCCGAAATGTATCCGCCGCGTTTATGAAGGCCAAATTTGGATTAGTAATGCCGAACTAGAGTTTCTCCTTGGGGCAATCGTCAATCTGAGACGATTTCATATCCACAAAGGAAACGGAAACGTTTCCTTCACACCGCGCGAACGGGACGTCATCCGCCTCGTAGCGGAGGGGATGAGGAACCAAGAGATTGGCGTGGCGCTCAGCCTCCGCGAGCATACGGTTAGAAACTACATTTTTCGGGTTTTTGAGAAGTTGGGCCTATCGAGCCGGGTCGAGCTGGTTCTGTACGCGCTCAAGGCAGAACAATCTTTCGGCGACCAATCGTCTCGCGATGCAGCCGAGAGAACGGCTCCGGACATAGCTGTGGCTAGATGAACCTAGGGCGCATGCGAATCCAAGGCGACACATCTATGTTCCTGGAATTCTACGGGTTGAAAGAGCAGCCGTTCGGCGTCACGCCAGACCCGCGCTTCCTCTGCCCTAGCAAAACCCACTGCAGAGCGTACAACTCCTTGTCGCGTGGCCTCGAAGCCGGATGCGGCTTATTAGCTCTTGTTGCGAAGCCAGGCATGGGCAAGACCACGTTGGTGTTCCAGCTTTTAAAGCGGCTAAGTCAGACGTCTCGTCCGATCTTTCTATTCCACACGCAGTGTAATTCACATTGGTTCTTGCGCCACATACTTCGCTGCTTGGGAACGGACACGACAGGGCTAGATGCCGTTGGCATGCTCGGGAGACTGAACCAGCTTATCGTGCGTGAGCGGCTGGCTGGCCGGCAGCTTGTCCTGATCATTGATGAATGTCAGAACCTTGACAGCTCCGTGCTCGAAACGGTCCGGCTTCTATCCGACTTCGAAACACCGGAGACGAAGCTCATACAAATCGTTCTTGTAGGCCAGACCCAGTTGGCGGCGAACTTGTCAAGCCCATGCCTGGCGTCGCTTAGACAGCGCATATCAATCCTGTGCCGGTTGGAACCGCTTACGCGGGAAGAAATCGTTCGGTACATCGAACACCGGCTTCGGATAGCGGGTTATCGGGGAGCACCGCTGTTTACCGACGGAGCTCTGGAATGGATTTTGGTGCGCAGTGAAGGTATTCCTCGGAACATTAACAACCTGTGCCTCAATGCCCTGCTTGCTGGATACCAAGCAGGGCGCAAACAAATCGATTTCGATATTGTGGACAAAGTTCTGGACGACCTGGATGAGAACCCGCCGAAGCGGAAGATCGACCCGCAGCGGACACCAATCATTCTTGATTCAGGCATGTTCAGGGCCAATCGGGATAGCACGCAAGTCAGCTCCCAAGACATAGACGAGATTGTGATTGAGTTTGCCGAATCTCCGCCAGATCCGGTGCCGCAACTCGGTCACACGCAAGCACCACAGAAGGCGCAATCTGACCCTTACACCGCGAAGGGTAACATTTCGGGGCAAAAACAACTCGCTTCCAATGTAGCGGGTCATAACGCCGCTCACTCTGACACGAGCTCCCTTTCCCAGAAAACGTCCCAGTCAGTTCCTTTGCAAACTCCTGCACCGCAGCGCGCGGCCGTGATTTCTCATCCGGAGGTATCCAGTGCCCGCTGGCGCAGCAAGACCGTTGGCGCTTTGACTCTCGGTGCAGCGCTTACGGGTCTTTTACTCTTTTCTTTCAGAGGTGGGTTGCGCCGAGAATTTCAAGTCTCGCGTGGAGCAGTAGGGGCACCTGTTGGAGCGCCTCTACCGAGCCCACCGGTTTCGAGCGCCCTAGCCGCCGGCTCAACACCCGTTACCAGCCCTCTTGCGACGGATGTGTCACCTACACGGCCCTCCCTGACGCGCGCACCCGAAGGAAAGATCGTACGCATCGTGATTGATCCGGGTCACGGCGGCCGGGACACAGGCACTACTGGACCCGCGGGCTTAAAGGAGAAGGATCTTTGCATGGACATCGCGTTGCGGCTCGGGCGGATTATAAAGCAGCGGCTCCCCGGCGTAGAAGTCATATTCACACGAACGAATGATACGTTTATCCCTCTCGAAGAGCGCACCTATATCGCCAACGATATAAAGGCTGACCTCTTCTTGTCGATTCATGCGAACTCAAGCCCCTATCCCGCAGCCCGAGGCATCGAGACTTATTACTTGGACTTGGCAGAAAGCACGGAGGTGATGGAACTCGCCGCCCGCGAGAACGCAACCGCTCAAGGACCGGACAGGCTCGAGCGGATGAAGAAGACCGGGCTCGGAGAAAAAATCGAGGAATCAAGAATGCTTGCCGAAGACCTTCAAGAGTCTCTCAACCGGTTCGTCCAGCGCTCCGTGAGTGGGCTCGAGAGCCGTCGCGTGCGCCGCGCGCCCTTTGTGGTGTTAGCCGGAGCGAATATGCCTTCCGTGCTCACCGAAATCGCTTTTCCAAGCAATCCATCGGACGAGCAGCTCTTGAGGAAAGGCGAGTACTGTGAGCGTCTGGCCGAGGGCCTCTTTCAAGGTCTAGCAAACTATCTCCAGAGCCCCAACGGCGTCAAGCATAACCCACCGACGACAACGAAACCGGTTGTCGTACCTTCGGCTGCGTCGTGAAGGGCCTCCTTCACGTCGTTGAAGATGTTGAGTTTCCATAGCGCTCAGCAAAATTGACCCACCAAGTGCACCGCTCTGGCTTGCTATCGGTTTCCGAGAATCATCCCGGGGCAGCACCGAGACTGCCGCTAGGCAAGCGGATCACTCAATCGTGCCCCGCGAACGATTGGGAAGAAACACAATTTTTGGACGCGGGATTCGGACCCACGACCGTCTCTGAATCCCAGCAAACTCTCTTCCCGGACCAGCAGGCACGCGCGGCCATCATCGAAGCCACCAAATCCGCAGATCCGTAATTCACATATTTATTTCCGTTTCGTAATCCTCGACGGCCCCGTCAGCTCGCCGTTGAATCCATGATTTTCTGGAACGCATCAAGCGGCGGTCGCTGCTTTGGAGTTGGGTTCATCATAAACAACGCCAATGGCCTCATCGAGAACGTCATCGGCAAGATTGTTGATGGTTTCCCAAACCGCTTCGTAAATGGCGGCTGCGCAAATTCCTTTTGCAGCCTCTTCATTGAGAAGCCTGAACAAACGATCTCTGAGAATCTTGTTTCGCCCCGCTATCTTCAACGACAAGTCGGCAACTCGCTGGAAGGGGTGTCGGTCCGAACCCCAGGGCCATTTAATGCTTTGGTCCAGCATTGCTTCGTCTTCGGTCACTTCGAAGAAGGCGCCGTTTTCTGCTTCCCTTCCTCGGCCTCTTCTTCGCACTTGGACCAGGTCCTCCATCTCGCCGCGTGCTTCTTGTGCGTAGCGTTCAATCTGTTCCGGGGTCAAATTGTCTTGCTGTCTCTTTTGTGTTACCGATCGCCGCTCCTGATAATACTCGAACCATGTTTGCCTCATTTTCCCCTCCCCAAAAATTTATGCAGCACTTTCGCGGAATGGCCAACAAGACATCGCGGCAGGGATGACTGGGTTTGGTATTGCCGCTTCTACATCCGACCTACTTACGTACTAGGTGTGTGCAACGAACTGCCCGCTCTCTGATTTCGGCGCAGCAACCTCCTTGAACGTCTCCGAACCTCGCATTGTGCAACGAACAGCCTGAACCGCTGTTTCACCACGCAACAGCTGTCCGTGCCTGCGGAGGAAGAATCGTTCTTCGGTTGTTTGAATTTAGGTTCCTCGGCAGCTTGTGGCTGTTCCCCCGGAACCAATTTTCGCCGACAAGATACTGCACAAACGACCGTTTGCGCCTGACCGAATAGTCCCGAATTCGTACAGCTGGCCAAAAAAGTTTTTTCCTGTACAGGGGGACAGGACGGTCTTTCAAGCGAAAGGAGTTGGATTTCTCCTGAGCAGTCCATAGCCGGATCCGCCAGCTAAGAGTGCCCAAGCGTTCGTGGGTTTGGGGGACTCGGCACGGTCTACGGCCCTAGTTTCAGCGACACGCATCTCGGCTCCAAAAGGCTTATGGAATTGGCCTTTGAAGAGCTGCGCAGGGCTAAGAGTGGTTCGCCTGCTTCTGACTCTAACAACGAACAGAATCAGTCCGCAAAACAGGCGCACCAAAATAGCTCGAATAACGGACAGCCAAAGCTGCACGAGCGAAGGCTGTAATAGCTCTCCAATCCTGGTACGCGGTCGTGCGCAGGGCGAATTGGAAAACGCCTGCGGAAATGAAACAGGTGTACGGCAACGCTGATCTGGTTGGACGAAGAACTACGAAGTGTGGCCAGCGGTCTTTTCCCGCTTTTTCATCGTATGCGAGCGGTACTGGGCTAGTAGCGCAAGTACTTTTGCTCGCGAAAATTGGAACTTTTGTGGCTCGGGACGTGCTAGCAATTCTCCGTTCGGGCCGATTTGACGGGTTATTTCGAGCCACTCCTCAGCTGATTCGGCTACTTGCACTGCCGCGAGTCCTAGGTCCCGGGGCACGTGATCTTCGCCACCTTCCGGGCACGCGCAGTATGCCAGGACCATCTCTTCGTCTGGCATTTCAACTACCATCTTCCGGAAGTCCGCTTCAGACATTTCGATGTCCTTCCAGCGTTCCTGGGAAATCTGTCTTTCCCGCAAATCCTTCGCTAACTGATCAAGGTCCATTTGTTTGCCTTTCTATTCAAATCTGTTGCCGCCGTTCGGAGGACCAAAATTACAAATTCGGTGCAGCTGTTTTTGGTTGCAACCTCTGCCCGCACCGCCAAATCCCCGAAGGCGTCTGGTGTCGGCGTGCTTTCCGCAGCGGCGCGCGGTCTAGAGCACGTACCCATCGCGTCCTTCACGTATTCTGGAAACGAAGCGAGCTCGGACCTGCTACTCCCGATCCAAGCACTTGACGCTCGGCGATTTCGCCGTTTCATTTTACGCCCAATCGAGCATTTGAGAACAAACGACTTACAGTAGATTGAATTTGCGTCGACTTAGAAGTTGGACCGGGGCGGACAGGAGAGCAGGAGCATACCGAATTTTTGCCTCTGGCGAAGCGTTGTGGTGCCGCTCTCCAGCGGATGCGGAAGGGGCAAGCGGTGCCCGCGCTGATCAACAGTCAATCTCTCAGCTTCGTGCCGGGAATGGCGGATCGAGGAGACTTCGCAAGCAACAAGCAGGTGCAGCGCGACTACTCGGCTTGCGCTTCCAGATTCGCCAGCGCCCGGTTCAGCCACCGGACTTTCAGCGGCTACCCGGCACCTATTTCCTTGTTCGACTCCTTGGAAAGGGGCACACTCTCGGAAGAATTTCTGGAAGAGAATCCCGCCGTTTCGCGTGAAATGGGTTGTTTAGCGCTGCGGCGCCTTCAGAGTATTGTCGAATCTGACTTCGGCAGGAACGGCCATCGCTGAGAGGTGATCAATGTCGAACTCTTTGTACAGGTCAAGACAGAACAGTTCTGGCGCATTTTGAAACGTGACCGGAACCTGCAGCAAATAATCCAGACTAAGTATGCCTTCGTGGACAGCCACATTTGAAAAAATGTCTGGCTGAAGCGCCGCCGCAACCAGCGCGATTGCTTCCGCGCGGATACCCCTGGATTCCAGGCGCACCTTCGATGCCGTGGTACCTCTTCGAAGCCACTCAGCAATCTCGATGAGTTGAGCCGCCTGAATTCCAACCGGACGCTCGCCTTCTCCATCTAGAATCTGCGCATACGAATAGGGCTCGAGGTCCTTCCAGGTGTCGCCAAACAAAGTGAGGTCGAGAGCCAAAACTTGCTCGTCGCGATTCACGCGGCTGGACACATCCGCCGCTGCGGCCTTGCGGCCCTGATCGTGAAGCACGACAGTAACGGAAGCGTTCGCGGGAGCGCCGATTCCTCTCACCCAAACACCACTGGCGGCTAAACCATTGTCCATTTCAAACAAATACGAAAGCGTCTCTAACCCTTTGTTCTTGGTATTGGCCACGGTCCAGACGCGCGCTAGTCGTGCTGGCTTGTACCGAACAACCGAATTTAATTTCTGTCGTTCCGAAATTGCCCAGGAAGACTTCGCGGTGGAGCCTGACGGAATGGGGGAGCGGCTTTTTGTGCCCGCCATCTTGCGCGCCAAGTCCAGAATGGTCAGATTGTGTTCGGGGAGCCCAACAGCGAGTTCATCATAAGTTTGGATGTCCTGGCCCGCGGGAATTTCCTTCTCAACGATAGGCATGCCGAATTGCTGGCTGAAGAAACGATAGGCGCGCTCGCGATTATCAAGCTGATAGTTATGCGTGCCAGGGTCGCGGTTCTCGTACCACTCGAAGACAGCCTCTTTCCCGTAGAGCTTGAAAAAAGGCCGAACGCCATCGTAAATCAACGGCTTCACCAGCGGCGCACGAAAACAGCAATCGTCTTCCGCATTGTGGATGAGCAACGTGGGGCGAGGCGCCATCATGGCGGTTAAATGCGTGTAATCGACATTCGCAAGAAGATCTGTTCCGTTTTGTTCGAGGTCGCCTAAGTCGCCGTATTGCCTGGCTTCCACTTTAGTCGCGGTTGAGGAATAGCCCGCGACAGGCACCGCAACTTTTACCCGTTCATCCAAGGCGCTTAGAAAAATCGTTTGCCATCCGCCGCCGGAGAGCCCGGTAACGCCGATGCGATTGCGGTCCACAGCCGGATGGTCGTAGAGGTAATCGAGCCCGCGCCGCATTTCCAGCAGAAAAATTCCAAGCGCATTGGCACCGACCAAGTCCAGATGGGCCCCACACCAATGTTGGTTTCCCTCCGCCCGCAGCTCGCCAAAGGCGAACCATTCCAAGTTGAGTGCCAGGATGCCGTGCTTGGCGAAATTGATACACCGCTTTTGTTTGTATTCGACCGCTTTCCCCGGCGGTCCGACGTGCCCATTCACATTTAAAATTGCGGGCAGTTTGCCCTGTAACTTTTCCGGTTCGTAAAGGATCGCGACAGATTGAAAGCCGGGAACAACTTCATAGCGCAGTTTGCGAAGGCGGTATCCTTGATGCGTCTCAATCGTCCCAACCTCTTCGAAATTGGGTGGGGAGTTGACCCATTCCGGCGGCCAGCCGTGAAATACGACGTCTTGCAACAAGTGTCGGCGCAGGCGTTGGGACTCCTCCGTCCATTGCGCCGCGCTCGTCGCAATAGGCGGCCGAGGGACGCGGCTCAGGATGAACGCTTTCATCTGCAACAAAGCGGCACTGGGAGCGAGTATATCCTCCCCCAAAACGGTCTGAAGCTCTTCAGGGGTGCTTTGCGCGAAAGTTTCAATAGAAAACAGAATCCAAGCGAGGAGCGAAAGAACAATCACGTGGATGTGATGGCGTAAGAACCGCATCAGCGCCTCCTAGGAAAATTCTGTAGGCACGTAAATCCCAAAAAGGGCGCTTTCCGTCTGGCTAAAGCGCACGCAAGCGCAGTAGCATAGCGCGTGCGGCCGCGGCCGTCACGCTCTGCCGGACGTATTCCAGCGTCTGAATCTCAAGCGGGCGGAACGCATGATGAGCCAACCGTTGCATTCGGAGGATTCATGGCTGAGGTGGGCCGAAGGCACTGGTTGCAAACTCGCAAAGGCGGAATCTTGGGCGGGCTTGACACCGGATTAAGCTGCCTCTCGTCTAAGCCGAGAAATTTGCGCTGATCGGCGCCGGCACCGCTGGCGCGAGTCTTTCATCCCCCGGCACTTGACAAGACTGGCAGGGTTGGACGGCTTTCGCCGAGGATAACTGCTTGGCCACAAGCCAAACGGTATGCTATAGCCGCCGACCACCAACGCGCGTATGTATATAGACTCAAGAAACGCCCGGCCTTCATCAGTGCACTTTAAGAATGGGACGACACCGCGCGGCGACAACGTGCTCGGCGTGGTCCACCGTTTCCGACGTCAAGTGGCTGCTTTTATACGGGGCTGTCTTCATGGAATCCTTGAGTAACGTCGTATCGCAACATATTCCTTGGTTCTGGGGTGTTCTGGCGTGGTCTCTGGCAATTCTTGGACTGCTCGCGATTGCCGCCATTCCAGCTTATTTCCTCTTCTATCCGATAAGCACAAATGTGCGGCGAGGAGTAGCATCCTACCTGTCTCGATTAGTCTCCAGGCAGTCGGCGGCGCGCGATCGTCGGCGGCGGGCAGTTGAAGCGCTGATTGAAGACTTTAAGGACAATGCGGGGATCACTTACGTGTCCGAACGCCTTACGCGCCTTGACGCAGTGCTGGTCTCCTTTTCCAAGATCACGAAAAAGCTAAAACCGCAGCTCGCTCGAGTTTCTGATCTACAGCGCGCTTTTGAGCGAGCCAGCAATAAACTGACAGAAGCTGCGTTGAAGGCAGCTCCGGCTTTTCCGAACCTGCCAACGGCGGATCAACTACCTGCACTGCATGGAAGTCTCCGAACCGCAAAGGCCCGTTTGTTCGTATCGAGCATGATTCTGATCGCGTTGATCTCTGTCAATACAGGAATGCTGGGTCAGATTCTGCGAGATTTGGGATTCATCCCCCATGATCTTACCTATTTTGGTATTCCGCTGTACCTCGTTTTCGCCTTTATGCTTACGCTTGTCGAGGCTGGATTGGGATATGTGCACACGGCCGGCCGGCCGACGCCGGACGAGCCTTCACGTGTTGCGCTTTGGCCGCTCATTGCTTCTTGTTTCGCTGTAGTGATGGCCTGCGTGGAAGGCTTCTTCTATTCCCAGGTCGCTCCCAGCAGGAACTCCCTCGTTGACTTGCCGATTGGGCAACAAATCAAGCAGGGAACATTATTTTTTCTTTGGGGGGCGACTCTTGTACTTGTGCTTTTCGGCCTGGGAGCAATCTGGTCGGCATCCCTTGAGCGAATCGCCAAGTCGGCGGACCACTTACCAGCGCTCATACGACGCTTGTGGCGGTATCGCGAAAAATATGATGGTGCCTGCTCACGTGCAGGAACAGGCGCAGGCCGCCTGAGGGAGGAAGTTGAGGCTATGCGGCGAGAACTCCAAGCCGCAGCCCAAGAATCAACGTCGCTCGTCGCTTCGGTGACGGAACTGAAAGAGACCGCGACTTCAGAAAATCCTGAGGATGCTGTGGCACCCAGACAGCTAACCACGGCCGAAGCCCATCACTTTACGTCCTTGGCGGGAATGTGGTTCATGTTGACTTTCCTAAGTCTGTTCATCGTCACGGTGAGCGGACTCTATGCGTTCGTTCCTTACATTGGAATAACGCCGGCATGGCTCGTTTCCGTCGGCTTAGCTGCCTGCTTTTTGATCTTGGGATTGTTGCTACCGCGGGGCGAACTGCTTCTCGATGGAACGCGAAATCGGCGGCTAATAGTTTCGGGGGCTCTCTGGAAGCGAAAAACTGCTGTCATATTAGCTGCGATTGTTCTCACCGCGTTTGGCATACTCCTTTGGCGGGTTGGAGTGACTCGCTACCAGGCTGCATTCTGCATTCTCATGCTTGTCCTTTGTGGCGCGCTGAGTGCTGCTGCGAGTCAGGCGAGTGCGACGGGCAAGGGCCTGCGTATATGGTTTCGTCTCTGTGTCGGCATGCTATTCGCAATCGTTGAGGAAGTCCTACGACTGAGTGTAAGGATTTTTCTTGCGGCCACGTTTTGTTTGGAGGTCCTGGCCCTTGCACTTGCCGCGCCGGCATTCCTGCTTCGCGGTCGCGAAGTGCCGCCACTCCATGCAGTTGAAGAAAGCAAGCGTCAGACGTTTTCGGTGCTTAGCGCATCTTGATTCGTTTAATGCATTTATGTTGCTTGGCCACGTCCAAATCGCGCATTGTACTGCCACTCGTGGTCGCAGTCGCTTTGGGAGGATGCTCAGTCGATAAATCGCGATCCGCCGGCACCTCCTTGGTCGTGCTAGTGGACTTCAGCAAGAGCTTTGCGCCTCTCGTAAATGATGAGCGAGCACTTGAGGAACTCGCGACCGCAACAGCAGAACTCGCTCAACGGGAATGGCAGGCTCCAGTAGAAATCCTGTGGTCACGTATTCAGACTGCCAGTTTGATTTCCAGCCCGCTGTGTGGTCCTTTCCAATTCCAGCAATCCCTGATTAAACGCGACAACGATGACTCCGCTCAGATGGCCGACAAATTGCACGCGTGTACGAAAGCGGTAGTGCGGGCCTCCACTGCTGGTTCCGAGCGGTCTGCCTATACGGATATTTCAGGGGCAGTGGCACTGGCAGCAGACCAAGGGCAAAGCGTTCTCGGTCCGAAGTACATAGTTATCGTCTCTGATTTTAAAGAGGATTTGCCACCGCGTAAGCGGCCGATCCGATTACAACTGAACGGTGAACGAATTCTTTTGCTCCACCGCCTGGGAACGGAAAGGACGCCGCTAACACTGGTTGACCATCTTGCGCGAATGCGGCGCTGGAGCGAAGCCCTGCGAGAAGCTGGAGCGGCATCGGTGGCAGCCCTTCCGTTAAGCTCTGTCACAGAGCAACGCATCGCGCGCGCGCTGGGAAGTGGAACTAAAGAAGGTACGGACGTCGTAGTTCTCCAAAACATGCCTGACACAGCGCGACCGGAGATGCTCAAGACCATTGCGGCCACGTTGAACAAGGCAGCACGGGATTGGCAGCCCCCCGTCACAGTGACTTGGGCGGACTTGCGGGACGAACCTGCCATTCCGTTACAGATGCCTCCGCTGGAATTTACTCCACGGTTGGTCAAGGCCGCGGATTCCTCATCTCAGGATTTTCCCACGCTGTTGAATGAATGTGCCGAGGGTATGCAGCGATTTTTGCCAGGAGCTAGGCTGGGAGACGTGGCAGGTTCGTTGAGCTTTTATACTTCGGCTGGCGCGCTCGATGCGGACCACGTCTTCCTGATCGTCTCCAGTTTCCCGAATTTGCCAAAAGGCCGGCCCGATTTGCCCTTGAACCTCACAGGCGTAAGGGTCGCGATGCTGCCTGCCCCCAATCGCGCGGACGCTTCTGACGAGGACGCCTACTTGGCGCGAGTCGCTCAGTGGGAGACATGGCTTAAACAACAGCACGCAAACGTCTGTCGTATTCCCTTCAATGGCCTAACCACTGATTCATTGATTGAATGCCTGCATGGATCCTAGTCCATGCTTGAACGCGATAGCGCGTCGCGGCCCGCCCGCGAAGCGCGGCATTCAGAATGGAGCTGGGCTGCGAGTATTTTCTGGCGAACAGCCGCCCCAATCTGCCCTTCTGATTTCCGCTCTTTTAGCCTCTGGGGCTTGGCTCAACAGCTTCTCGAACTCCTCCAGCTTGGGCCGGGTGATGACCTTCAAGTTCACCGCGTCGCCCTTTCCAATGACCACGAACTGGTCGCTTTGAGTGAGTCCGAGATCATTGCGAACCTCTTCGGGAATAATAGCGATTCTGCAATCGGGCCTCCTCTGATCATTGAAAAGATTGGACTGTTTGCCCTTTTGGTGCGACTCTGCCAAAAGTCCTTTCGCAACACTCGTAACTCGACGGCGTCGGTAAATTCCGCCTCGCCCAGAGAGGTTAGCCCGCGACTTAGAGTCTTTTTCTCCTTGTCGCCACTGTAACAAACGCGGAGCCCGTACCGTCGGAGAATAGCGCGAGGTAAGATACCCGTGGCCCTCGATGAAGCCCGAGCCCCATTCGAAGTAGGTGTGACATGAAGCTTGAGCGGTTTCTCGAGAGCAACGTGGTTTTGGCCGTGCTGGCGGCCTCAGCCTTCGCGACAGGTTGCGGGGGTGGGGGATCGGCGAGCAGCACCCTGCCAGCGCCTTCCGGACCCCTTTCGGTATCACTTTCTACAGGTACTGTGGTTGTGCCTCAGGACGGAACGCCCGGGACTGTTGGTATCACTGTCAGTGGGATAAATCCGGCGAGCCCGATATCGGTTACGGCGAGCAACTTGCCAAGCGGAGTCACTTCGCAATTTATTCCCACGGCCGGAGGATCAGGCGGTGCTCTTTCTTTGACCGCCGCATCCACGACCCCGTCAGGAACATACTCTGCGAATGTGGTAGTGACAGACGGGACCCGGACCGCGAGCCAGCCGTTTGTGCCGGTGATTGCAATTGCCGCATCCGCCGCGAGCGCTGTCGATACGACCCTTGGAGTTGGCGGCAAGTTGGAAGAATTCATGTCCACGTCGTTCCAGCCGTCAGGGGGGAACTATCTATTCTTCCAGAATCACACGGCGACGGAACCGGCTCAGCTGAACAAACTTGGCCCGCAACATATTCGCCTGCAAGCCATCGACCAAGCAGTGCCCATGAAGGCAAACACCGGATCCGCCACGGACTGGGACTTTTCCAGCCTGGACTCGGTTGTGCAGCCGGTGCTGAGTGCGGCGGATAACAGTCCGGAGTTTCAGATCGCCGTGGCGCCGGCCTTTCTGAATGATCCGACGACAGGCCAGTTCATTTTTAATGCTGCAAACGTGCAGGCTTTTGCCGATTACAGCGCGAACTTGGTGAAGTATTACAACAAGGGCGGTTTCACCTGGGGAGGAACTACGTTTGTTTCCAGCTATCCACAGCATCCGATTACCTGGTGGGGCATTTTCAACGAATACAACATCAACGGAATGACGGCGAGCCAGTACATACAGCTTTACAATACAGTTGTTCCCGCGATGCTCAGCGTAGACAGCACGATCAAGTTTTCCGCGCTGGAACTTGCGGTGACGAACCCAACGACGGACCTGCCGCCGTTCGTGGCCTCCCCAGCGAATGGAGGAGTCAATGCGCAGGTCAATGTCGTCTCCACGCATTTCTATCCCACCTGCGACCAGCAAGACGTGGACGCCACTTTATTCGATCGCGTGCTGCTGATGATTCAATACATCAACTACGTCTATCAGGAACTGGGAACGCGAACGGACCTGAAAAGCGTGCCGCTTTGGGTGACGGAAAACAATGTGAACGCGGACTATTCCAATCCCGACGGAACGAGCAATTGCAATCCAACGGTGAAGTTCGTTTCCGATCCGCGAGGAACCAGCCCGTTTTTTGCGGCCTTCCGGCCCTACGTGTTTTCGCAATTTGGAAAAGCGGGCAATCAAGCGCTGTACCACTGGGTTTATGCGGCGGATACCCAGTCCGGCGAAGTGGACTTCAACACCGGAAGCACTTATCTGAGCTACTGGGTGGATTATTGGTTGGGGCAGATGTTTCCTTCGATGCCTCAGTCACCAGGCCCTTACATCCTGCAATTATCTGTGACCGAGACGTCAAGCGCAGAGGTTCTTGCGACAAAGAATGGCGACGGATCCGTAGTGATCATGATCGTAGACCACGCAGTGCATGCCGCCACCGACAATAATGGGCCGGGCGATCCGCGAACTGTGATTGCCGATGTTTCGGCATTGGGAACGTTCTCCAGCGCCACGTCGATGACCATTGATGCAAATACGAACACGACGAGCGGACCTTCTGCAGTAAGCATCACGCCCACGCAGAAGATGTCAGTGACGATGGGCGGGTACGGCGTGACTTTTGTAAAGTTGAAGCCCTAAGGCAACTGTTGTCTCTGAAAGAATGCCTCGCTGAGATTCTAGCCGACGGCCTCTTCACGCCGTAAGACCTCACGCCGCCCTCTGGTACCGCCGACCAGCACCGCTCCTGAGACGGAGTTCAGCCCCACTCCAATGCGGCGCATCGAGGAATCGTCGGCCGGCCCGGAACGGGAGCATCGAGCAAACCAGGCGTCGGTTGGCGAATGCCGGGAGCGCACTTAAACGATGGATGAGGCGGCGGACGCAGCCTGGGGACACCTGCCACATCTCGGCCTCTGTTCGACTCGGAGGACTTTGTATCACTGGTTGAGTGGTTTGCTCGGTTGATCCCCGTGGGAATGCTTCGGGACCTCTGGCTGTGCAGGAATGACGCCGCCACAAGGTCCTAACTCCTTCTGCGTCTTTGCTCCTTGCTTTTTTGCTCTTTCTTGCTCCCGCTCCGCCTCGCATTCCTTGACTGCCTCGAGCTGTTTCGCTGGGATGATCTTTGCGATTTCCTGCTCCGTCTGCTCGTTGATCTCCTGGATCTTCTCACGCTTCTTTTCCGCGGTCAGGGACGCGTCGTCGCACACAACAGCGATCTTTCCTTTTGCGTTATCCTGAATGTACCATCGTTGGTTCACGGCTGCGGGAGCTACACCGACCACGCGCAAGCAGGACGCCTGACGCCGCCCGGAGGCCCGTCTGGAGACAGGGGGCGTAGCCTGCGGGGGTGGCGTTTGAGCAGGAGCCTGCGGAGGAGATTGGGCTGCGGGGGCCTGCGGCGAACTCTGCTGAGACCGGTCCGTCCGAGCACGCCCGAGCGAATGGGCCACCACCGATACTGTTACCGCCAACGCCAGGACGGCGAAGACGCCGATTTTTAACGAGCGCATGCTCTAAATCTCCTAGACTTACGTTCCTCAGAGGGAAAAGCGACCTGCAAATGCTTATGCTCTCGACCGGTCATACCCACGAAATGCCCGGCAGCGCAATGCTTACCGTAGTATACCTCATCCATCCAGCACGGTTCTATTCTCGCTCTTGGAGAATTTCTTGAACGCTGACGCTAAGCCAGAGCGTATATCGAACCCATTCACGTCGTCCGTAAAGTGCTGCTCAGTTCCCTCGAACGAAGCGAGCCAGGCAGGCCAGCGAATCCAAAGCAAAGTTTGAACGATTTGCGCGCCGCTAGGAGCCGGCGGGTTCTCGGGCGTGTACGCAAGCGGACCATCGGCCGCTAGCAGCTAGCGTGGCGGCGGTTGGCTCCGTTCCTGTTACGGCTTTGGGAGAGAGCTTGGCCAAGCCAAAATCGAGGATTTTGGCATGACCCCGTTCTGTGACAAAAAGGTTGGCAGGCTTAATATCGCGATGAACGATTCCCTTGACGTGCGCGGCATCCAGCGCGTCGCTGATCTCAATACTCAGTGAGACCAGAGTTTCCAGGTCCAGCGCACGGCTGGCGAGGCGGTGCTTCAGCGTCGTGCCCTCCAGAAATTCCATGGCGATAAATCTTTGTCCGTCCAGCTCCTCGACGTCGTAGATCGTGCAGATATTGGCGTGGTTCAGGGCGGACGCAGCCTGGGCCTCGCGCCGGAACCGGGCGAGTGCATGCGAGTCCCGAGCTATGTGGTCAGGTAGGAACTTGAGCGCAACAAAACGGCGGAGCCGCGTGTCCTCAGCCTTGTAAACCACTCCCATCCCGCCGCCACCGATCTTTTCGATGACACAGTAGTGCGAGATGGTCTGGCCGATCATTGATGGCAAATCGCCGTTGACGAGACATGTTAGGTTGCGCCTAAAAGCAAGTCAACGTACGCGCCGACGCAACCGACGCAAGTCCCGAATCATCCGTGATCCAGGCGGAATCCCAAGAGACCGCTAAAGGACTGCGGAAGAACCCCTTCTAACACTGGCCGACCAGTCTGCGTTCTTCAATCCACGGGGCACAAGGGCCTTGACGGCGCCTGCTGCTCGCGGGTAGCGTCTTCCCATTCAACAAGGCGCTCTCGATTATCGGGTCATTTCCTTTTGTGGTGTGCGCGAGAGTTGACCCACGCCCCGGTCATTCACTGAAATGGAGGAACAGTATGTCCGCCATACACTCGAGAACGACCGTCAGGAACGTATGCCGAATAGCTTCTCTTCTTGCATTTGCCATTCTGTGGATGGCTTCATTCGCCGCACGTCCTTCACGAGCCCAAGGAACTGGCTCTTCAAAGTTTCACGTCGGCTCTCAATTTTTGCAAGGCACGCTTGTGCCATGCGTGAGGTGGTTCGCGCGGAAAGCGCCCGTCAGGTGGGCTACATGAAAGCAGATCCTGGAGCCATTAACGTTATCCCCGGCCGTGTGGAGTTTCCGGTGGAGTTGCGAGATTGCGACGCCGCAAAGATTGACCGCATGTGGGAACACATTCAAGAAAGATTCAAGCAGATCCACAGGGAAGAAAACGTCGAGACTCAGGTGGCACCCCTTTGGACAATGTCGCTCCCGTCTACTGCGAGCTCTTGCGGTTCCCGTGTAGATGAGGGCGTACATGCCACCGGAGTGTGCTGTGCCGAGCAACCAGGGAGGAATGACCGGTGGTTTTTATGCTTCGCCGGGTGCAGGCGGGAAAACGGGGAGTCGTGCGGTCTAATTTGAACGTCGTTCACCGGTCTCCGGGCCGGCAGTTCTCTATTTGTTCGCTCTGTAGACTCGCCCTTCTGCTTCTCCTCAGCTCACTTGTCCTTGCCATTCCCGCTCTTCCAGCCGACGTTGGCGGCGTCGTCACCAATGCCCAGGGCGGCGAGCCGTTGGCTAAGATTCAGGTCGCGCTTCTCGAACGCAGCATAACGACAATTACCGGCCCGGACGGGAAGTTTCACTTCTCCCAGCTTCCTGCTGGGAGCTATGTCCTCCAGTTTAGCGGCGTGGGGTACCGCTCCTTCCAGATCTCTTTTCAATTGGAATCGCCCGAGGAAACAAAGGAGTTAGCCATCAGTCTCGCGCCCGAAAACTTCCGTCGCACCGAACGCGTCGAGGTGAGGGGTGATGTTTTTGAACCAAAGGACTGGCCCGCCGTGGGCGACCTCACCTTGACCAGCAGCGAACTCCGCCAGACCGCTACCGTCCTGGCCGATGATCCTTTCCGTTCTCTTCAGACCCTCCCCGGCGTCTCTCCTTCCGCGAACAATGATTTCCAGGCTCAATTCAGCGTGATGGGCGCTCCTTTTTCCCAAGTGGGTGTGTATGTCGATGATGTCTTTGTACCGAATGTCCTTCACACTGTTCCAGATACTCCGGACGCCCCGAGCCTCAGCCTGTTCACCGGGAATGATGTCGAGGACATCCGCCTCTTGCCCGTGGCATATCCCGTTCGCTATGCAGACGTCATCGGCGCCGCCTTGGCCATCCGCACCAGGGCCGGAAGTGACGAGGCACCTCATTTCCACGGTTCTGCAGGCCTCGCTTACAGCGAAATCCTTGGCGAAGGCGGCCTCGGAAGCGGCCACAAAGGAACCTGGCTTATCGACGCGCGTAAAAGTTATATCGGTTATCTGGTGAACGCCGTAGGAGGCACGCCCTTTTCCCAGGATGGTTTTTACGATGGTGACTTCAAGCTCACATACAATCTCACGCCCGCGCAAACCTTTAGTTCCCTTGTCACCGGTGGCCGCCTCAGCATTGATGACCCGAACCTTCCTCCAACTTCTCTTCCAACTGAAGTCCGCAAGGGCCTCAACAACCTCGCCATTGGCCGACTGGGTTGGCGCTGGACTCCTTCCTCCAATCTCGTGTTGGATGTGTACGGCGCCTACGTCTCCACGCGCTTCGAACAGGACAACGCCGCCGCTCAATTGATTCAAAAGTCGCGCGACTTCGAATGGTCCAACGGGACCAACTTCTCCTGGAGCTGGCACCGTCAGGCTATCCTGCAGTCTGGATACTCTCTCCGCCGGCCTAGCCAGTCCTTTGCTTCGAACAATTTCTATGCTGGTCCGACGCCGGTCCTTTTTTCCGTCCAGTTCTCCGATCTCCGCCAGGACGCCTACATCCAACAGTCTGTGCAACTTTGGAAAGACCGCCTCCGGCTCCAAGGCGGCGTCCGCTGGGGCAAGTTGAACACTCTGCGTGTCCAACCTTTCAGCGGCCAATCCTCTTTAACATTGCGTCTCGCTCAAAACACGCAGCTCGAAGCCGGCTGGGGACAGTATGCTCAGCTTCCGGTGCGCGGCGGCATTGAAGTCAGCACCTTGGACGGATCAGGTGTCGGAGTCGGCAGTTTGCCCCTTTCCTCCTCTCACTTCTTGGTCGCCGTCGAGCAACGGCTGGGTGAGCGCTCCCGTTTCCGAGTCGAGGCGTTTGACAGGCAAAATCAGAATCGCTCGGATGTGTACTCGGTCCCTACTCTGACTTCCCCGCCGATCCTTGTTAGGTCTTCAGCACTTCTTGGCAGAGACTATTCCCGCGGGCTGCAGTTCCTGCTCCAGCGCCGCAGCGAGAACCGCCTTTCCGGATGGATCGGCTACACGCTCACTTTCGCAAAATACCGTACCTACCAGGTTCTTCCCCCAGCTCCCCTTTCCGTTGGATTTGACCAGCCCTATGGACCCACCTTGGAGGACCAACGCCACACTGCAAATATCTTTGGCAGCTATCGTCTCACTCCCAGCGTGCGCTTGAGCGCCAAAGCTTTCTACGGCTCGGGATTCCCTGCGATGGCTTTTTTCCCCGGTCTCCCCTTGATTCGCCTCGGTCCTTATGAACGTCTCGACTTGCGCGCGGATAAATCCTGGTCGCTTCGCAAGGGGAGGATCAGCCTCTATGGCGAAATCCTCAACGTCACCAATCACAGTAATCCCACCTTTTCCTTCTTGGTGGATAACCCGCCGCCCGCTCCGCCCACGGTGGTAACCAATCCAGGTTTGCCCATCACCCCTACCGCCGGTCTCAGTTTCGATTTCTGAATACGCCGAACACCATTTCGCGGAACTGTGCGTTTCGTCTGGTTCTGCAAGCTGCTCAGATTTTTTGGCCATCGATACGTATCGTTATTCCTTCGTGATCGCGGATCACGGCGTAATTCGCTCGTTCCTTAATTATTGGTGACTACGTATCCGGGGCATCGCTGATTGAACGTCTTAATTATCTCGGCAGTCTGTGGCCTTGCTCCCGACTCTCGACATCCCCTAATGCGTCGTATGCTACTCCTGCTTGGTTGTGCCAGAACGCAATCTGGTTCGAAGGAGGCACGGACTTCTATCAGTACGCTGAAAATGACCTGGTCTTATTCAATGACCCACTTGGGCTCAAAACCTGTGCCTTGGCCGGCAGTGTTGACTTATTTAGTTTCATCACGCAGGAGAATCCCCAATACGGTCCATGGATTTTGTCCGGGACGGGCACAATGTCGGGCTCACGGGGGCCGTGGGGCGGAGGCGCTCCACCCGCGAATCCGCCGGCCGGAGTTAATTAATCCCCGAGGGGGATTGCCAGGAATTACCATCAATCGTTGCCAGTGGTCTCGGGACTACTCCTATGATTTAGTTAAGACGACCAACTTCCTTGAGAAATACATCTGTTGGGAGGGAATGCCGTGGGGCGGAGTCGCAATCTGGTGGGAATTTCATTTTGGAAAGAGGCGGGAGGTCGTGGGCCAGGGCAATTGGCCGGAGACTTCTGTTAGGGAATATGACTGGCTTGGACTGGACTATGAAAGTGCCAAGCATTGTAAAGCCCCGGGGCCGTAGAAACCTGAGGCCAGATAACTTGTAGCGGGAGGCAGGCTAGTGGACGACACGAGCGTAGGTGCGATCAATCGGCGGGGTTTAGTGACTGCCCTCGCAACGTTCGTTGTGTCTATCCTTGTTTCCCTGGTGGTCTGCATAGGATACGCGGCATCAAAGGATCCCAGAGAGCCTTCGTCAAAGCAGTGGCTACGGGTTGTGTTCACTCCATTCACACTGCACAGAGGGAATGCTTTTGAGGGAGCCACGGAGGACCTGCATCTTCCAATTTATCCTGGCTCGGTACCAGTAGAGACGGGCACTTTTGATCAACAAGCCGAACCCTCAGCAGCGTCTTCCAGCTCTCCAGTGGGGGTTGTCCTCCTACGGTTGCTAGCGAACGCGCCTTTGCCGACTGTGAAGACTTGGTACGAACAAAACTTTCCGAAGCCTTTTTCCGAGTTGCTGAATCAGCAAATCTTGGGCGGACCGGCTAAGGAGACTTGGTTCCAGGCGCTCGATTTACAGATCGACAGCGAGGCAGTTCTGTATCGAGCGGAGGATTCAATGGCATCAAGAGGAATCATCCTCCAGCCCTCCAAAGCCAATGGCGGTGGCACGATCATCACGGCCTACTACCTATCGCACGGTCGCTAGCTGGCTTGAAGAACCAGGGTTGAGGTTACCCAAGACATGTTTACACAAATCTCCGGAACCGCAGGAACGGTGGGTGAAAAACCGAAGTCTGGCGCGTTGGCGTTATTAGCGGTAATGGGTCTGCCAGCTATCCTTGGCGTTCTGCTAGCGTGGCGGGTACTGAATCGGTGGGTAGCTCTGGAGGTCGAGGAAGGCCCCGACGGGAGTTCGGCGGCTCTTCGTACTCCAATGGGCATGGTTCCGCTGCGGGGCAACGAGTCGTTACTAAAGGTTGTTTACCGGGACTCGACACCACTCCAAGCGACGTGGCTCGACTGGAAGGGTACATCAGCGTCCTCATCAAACGGGAAGCGCCAGCTAGTTGTGCTCACATTCCAAAGTCGCACAACACTTCAGCGGCTGGAGTCTTGGTACCAGAAAAAGCTGGGTGCAAACTTCAGCCAAACGAAGGGCTGGCTTGTTGCAGGCGGTAAGGAAGCCTCAAGTTGGGTGCGTCGGGTGGAACCGCGCTCACAGCCCGAAGGGATCAGCTTCCGCCAGGAGCTATCTCACCGAATCAGGGGTGTTCTCATCCTGCCAGGAGGGGGCGCTGGCCAAGGCTCCGAAATCAAGCTCTATGATTACATGGAGAGTCCCGGACAATAGGGACGACGCCAGATAACGGGAGGCGGCCGGAAGGACGGTGCCTGCGGCACCGAGCGGGGGGTATGACACGTCACCCCAGAATGGGTGCTGCACAGCAACTTTGGTTGCTGTAGGGGAACCATGGAGAAATCAGCGACTTACAAAATCTGCGGCGCTGCAGAGCGTCGCACGGTTCCTATACGGGAACTTGTTGAAAACAAAGCGCAGCGGCTAAAGAAAAAAAACAGCACGCGCTGCACATCTCGCCATCCCAACCAACGCGAAAACCTTCCCTGCGCGCTCGCCGCCGTCCAGGGGCAGGCTCGCTGGCGCGGCTCCCAATGGTCGCCCTTGACTGCGGCTCTCGCTGCGGGAATGTGCCCGCCATGACCGCCATGAGAGGCTGACGCCTCTCTGCATTTTCAGGTGCTACCATAGTGGCGCGCGAGGTCTGCGATGGAATACGACAAAGACAAAGTAGACGAGATGGTGCTGGCACTGTTGTACCTGACGATGTTCGACGAGGACCAGTATGGAGCGAGAGCGTGGAAATCACACGACTGGGACACCATGGACCGGCTACACGCGAAGGGGTATATCTCGGACCCGAAGAGCAAGGCAAAATCGGTGGCGATGACGGAAGAGGGCGCGAAGCGGGCGCGAGAGTTATTCGAGAAGCATTTTAGGAGCGGCGGAGCGAGCGTCAGCGGTAAGCTTCGCGGCGATGGAGAACACGTCGAATCTCGATAGTGTCCGCAGCGGGGCAGACGAAGAAGAGCCGGTAGTCACCGATGCGGAGCCGGAGTTCTTCTCTTCCCTGGAGTGCCTTTACGTCGCCTTCGCCGGAATCCGCAAAGCGGTGCAAGGCGGCGAGAATGCGCATGGCGGTGGGCTTGTCCAGGCGGCGGATATCGGCCTTAGCCGGTTCCGTCCAGACGATGCGCTTCACTTCGGCTTTTTGAAGCGTTCGATTTCTTCCTGGGTGATCCCCAGTTCGGCCAATACCTGCTCGTGCGGAATACCCTGGTTATGCTTGAACCACTCGCGGGCTTGATCAAGCGCATTTGCCTCTTCTGGCGTGATCGGTTCGTCGTCGATGGGGGCGTTGGCGATGGCGCGAGAAACAGGATCGAGCATGGCTTCGAGCAAACCAACGACGGCGGAGAGCTGCGTTGGCGGAAGCCGGTCGATCAGTTCGTAGGCGTGCTCTTTGGTGTCGGCCATGAATCTTCCTTTCCTTCCATTCTCACACAGAGTGTCTAGGACCGCTTATGTGTCCTGGGCCGTCGCGATGAATTTATCAATCGTGGTCAGCAAAGCGCGCTGCTCATAGGGCGGCAGCTTTTCGATCTCCTCGACGCGGCGCATGACTCTGCGGCTGGGCTTTTTGCCAGATACTTTCCTGGCCTTGGGATGCAGCAGCTCATCGGTGCTGATATCGAGGGCCAGAGCAAAGCGAATGGCCATCTCGACGGAGAACTGCCGCCGATCTGTCTCGTAAGAAGAAACCAAGACCTGAGTTATTCCGACTTTCTTTGCAAATTCGATTTGTGTGTAACCGCGTTGGTTGCGAAGCCGGGTTAACCGCTGGCCAAGAGTCTCGCCGCCAAAATCGAGGGGCGGCTTCCTGATGGTTGCTCTCTTCATAGGCGTAGTTTAAGGCGTACCCCAGAATCAGCTTGACGTGATAATACTAGAGGTAGTATTTTACCAGTCGTTTCAGGAGCACAAAATCTTCTTGACAGGGTTTTCGGGAAAAGGCCCAAAACGCGA
This sequence comes from Acidobacteriota bacterium, assembly GCA_003224085.1. Taxonomy (GTDB): domain Bacteria; phylum Acidobacteriota; class Terriglobia; order Acidiferrales; family UBA7541; genus Acidiferrum. The sequence continues at coordinate 69,797 of QHYK01000041.1, forward strand.
AGTCTCCCTCGAACGGCTATTGGAAGCGCATGGCGTGAAGTTGAAGCGCCACGGCCCGGACCAAGAGTCTCGCCGCCAAAATCGAGGGGCGGCTTCCTGATGGTTGCTCTCTTCATGGGCGTAGTTTAAGGCGTACCCCAGAATCAGCTTGACGTGATAATACTACAGGTAGTATTTTACCAGTCGTTTCAGGAGCACAAAATCTTCTTGACAGGGCCTAGCAGAAAATGCAGCTTGACAGCCCCGGCGAGATCATCGCGACGAGGGTGCTTCGCCTGGCGGGGTATGACTCCGGCGAGCGCCGGGTGGGGGGCACACGGGATTGCGGAACCACAATCCGGTATTTAGCTTGCCGATATGCCTCGAGGAGTTCGTGTTCCTCGGTTCCTGGCGCCGGAGGATGATTCTCGGCGTACTTCTCGATAAGGTTTTTTCGCTCGTGTATCCAGTCGAAGAGGCAGCAATCCATCAGTACGCTGGACTCATCTTCGCTATCCAACACCAACACTCCTCCGTGCAGTCTACCGATGGCTTCTGCGACCTGCGGAATGGTTCCCGGGGAATCGTCTGAACGATTCTGTGGTTAAGATCCCGAGCAGCATATAGGTGATGGCTTGGCCCAAGCCGGAGTTGGGCTCCACTCTGCGCTCCGCAAATTGTTTTTGGAACCATTGCTCCAGTTCTTTCATCCGCGGACCGCTATGGGTTTGGTGGTAGCTGAGACGTTCTTCCGGCGACATGCCCTGCTCCCGGCAGAAGGCATCGTGCTTGTACACTGCTCCCAGGGCTTCCAATACATAACGGCATTCCTCGGGAAATTTCGCCGCCACCTCGACAAACTTGCGTCTCCCGTGCGCGATACAGTTCGCAACAACGATTTGAAACTCCTTGGGGAGATTGCGCGACAGTGCGTCGCATCTGGATCGGAGGCCCTTCTGTCCCGCACGCGTGGACACGATCCCGGAGGTGAAAATCCCGGTGCGCTCCGACTTTTCCTCCAACTCCTCCTCGGCCGACGGCTGGCGCGGACGGCTTTCTCCCATCAGCGCCAGGATCTTCATCGTGGTGTCGTCGTTGTGCAGCACTTCCCCCTGCGCTGCCTCATGAATCAATTCCTGGTAGATGGGTTCGATCCTATAGGATGGGTGCACGCTATAGGAAGGGGCGTGAGGTAAAGGTGGGTGGGCTTCTTTTTTGTGTGGTCGTACGGCATGTTGTCGGCGCCTCGTGACGTGGTCTCCGCGCAAGTCATACTTCAACGCGCCCGGATCGGGCGTTCGCGGCATAACGGTAGAGGATGTCGTCTCATGCCTGCCGCGAGAAGCCGTCGCTTTTCAGGCGACGTAGCGATCACCGGAAGGCTCTCTCAAACTGTTTTTCTTACTCTCTCTCTCCCCGATGCTCCCTAGTAAGTGAGGAGAGTTCTCGCCGGTTTTTTCCTGGGAGCTTGGCTGCTTCTTAAAGCCCCAGGGGGCAACCCGCCGGGTACTAAGGTAGAAACCAACTGCCTGGAGGTCTGGCTCCGCGTACTGGAAGCAGGGATACGGTTTTGCCTAGTCACGTGTGATGCCTCCTGGGGGCCCACCGCTCAGGCGAGAACTCTCCGAACTTGATCGACGAGCGAAGCACGCAAACGAGGAGATGCCGGAAAATGAGACCCCATTGGACGAAGGTCCTTAGGTTTAAGAAAGCATTGAGGAAACTGGTCGCCGCCGCAACGGGACTCGTTCTCGCGGCTCCTGCTTTCGCGCAAGTGTCCGGGAGCTCTCCGTGGGAAAACGCCGTTAACGTGCTGCAAGCCGCGTTCACCAGCACCATCGCCCGCGGCCTGTCCTTGGTGGCCATCGTGGTATCCGGCCTCACGTTCGCCTTCGGAGAAGGCGGCTCAAAGCGAGTGCTCGCAGGCGTGCTTTTCGGCGTCGGCATGGCCATCGCCGCCGTCAACTTTCTCGCCTGGCTCTTTCCGTGAGTGAGGAGCGGTTCCAGATACTCTCGCGGGAGCGGCGCATGGCAAGCGGCGAGCGTGTGAATCCAGTCTATAGATCGATCTCGCGGCCTCTGACAATTCTCGGCGCAGAAAGAAAGCTCTTTTTCTTCGCCATGTGCATCGGCGCGGGAACCTTCAACCTGCTCGGCAGTCTGCTGGGAGGGGTCCTTATGTTTTTGTTGCTCTACTCGGTCGCGCGCTGGGCCACCAAAACAGACCCGCAGATTCTTCGTTTCCTGCTTTCATCGCGCAGGCTGCGCGCCCAATACGACCCGTCAAAGTTCAGCCCGATCGCGGTCCGCAGGATCCCCCATGCTTAAGCTGAAACGGATTTTCAAGAATTACCAAGAGACGGGTTCTCTCAACGAGCAGGTGAACCTCTACGGCTTCGTCGACACCCACATGTTCCTCACCAAGACGGGAGACCTCGGGGTTGTGGTGGAAGTGCGGGGCGTCGATTACGAATGCCTGGAGGGAACCACGCTCGACGGCCTGACCAAGCGGCTTGAATCGGCGTTCAAGCTGTTTGACGACAACTACCGCATCTATCAGTACCTCTTCAAGCGGAACAACAAAACGATCCCGTACAGGCTCTATGGCAAGCCTGTTGTGGACACGGCCATCAAGAATCGCCTCGCGTATTTTGCGGGCAAAGCGGACACGCTTTTCTCGCTGTCGATCTATTACGTCATTCTCTTCGAAGGCTTCCGCTACACGCGCACGCTCGCGGCTACGCTCGTCGCCATTCCGAAGCAGCCTGCCAAAGCGCTTTCCGAATTGCGGGCTCATTTCTCAGCGAGAAAGCAGATCCTGCTCCTCGACCGCGAACTGAGCCGGGCCCAGGCGAACCTCCGCCAAAAGGCCGAAAGCTTCCTCCTGCAGGTCAGCGATTTTCTGCCGGCCCGCTTGCTCGGCAAGCAAGAAGCCTTCCGCATCCTCAAACAGACCCTGAACTTCACCCCGGCAAAGATCGAGTTTTCAAAACTCCTTCACGACACGTTTTTGGACTATTCCCTTTCCGAGTCCCATCTGGAATGCCACCGAGGGCACCTCCGCTTGGACGATTATTACGTCAAGGTTCTGACGCTCAAGGAACCCTCCGCCGAGAGCTTTCCGCTCATCTTCCGAGGCCTGCTCGAAGTCGAGGCCAACTACCACGTGGTAACGGAATGGAAGAGGGAAGATTCGGGCAAAGCCCGGCGAATCATTCAGGCCAAGCGCAGGCATTTTCACAACACCAAGCGATCTTTCCTGGGCCAGGTGAACCTCGGCGACCAGCCGGCGCAAGATGTTCTATGGGACGACTCGAAAGAGTCCCGGGTCCGCGAGCTCGGAGAGAGCATCAAGGAGATCGAGTTAAAAGGAAATTACTTTGGCCAGTTTTCTCTCAGCGTGGTCATTTACGATCTCGACGTCGGGAAAGTGGACCGCGCGTCGGCGGAGTTCTACAAGGTCTTTAGCGTCCACGACGCGCAGCTCTATGAAGAGAAATACAACCTTCTGAACGCATTTCTTGCGACCATTCCCGGCAATTACGCCTGGAATCTCCGCTCCCTCTATCTCCTGAGCTCGAACTACGCGGACTATTCCTTTCTCTTTACCCTCGACTGCGGCGAGCCGCAAAACGGCCATCTCGAGGAGGAGTATCTCGCGGTCCTGGAAACGAACCACCACACGCCTTACTTTTTGAACCTCCATCACCGCGACGTCGCCCACACCATGGTTCTTGGCCGCACGGGCGCCGGGAAATCGTTTCTGCTGAATTTTCTCGCCACCAACCTCCAGAAGTACGATCCCTGGACCTTTATCTTCGATCTGGGCGGAAGCTTCGAGAGTCTGACCGAACTGTTTGGCGGGAGTTATATAAAGGTTGGAATCCATTCGCCGGACTTCAAAATCAACCCCTTCTCGCTACCGCCCACAAAGGAAAACCTCGATTTCTTGGCCCTTTTCCTGAAGGTTCTGCTGCAAGGCCGAGCCCCGCTCGAACTGGACCCTTCTGAGGAGCGCGACCTCTACCAGCAGATCGAAAACCTCTACTCCGTTGATCCGGCGCTCCGAACTCTGGGAGTGCTCGCCAATACTCTCCCTCATGGCCTGTCGGACCGGCTCGCGAAGTGGATACAAGGAGGCCAGTTCGGCTTGGTGTTCGACAACTCGGAAGACACGATTTCGTTTTCAAGATTCCAGTGCTTCGACTTCGAGCGCTTGCGCCAGTATCCCGAGCTTCTCGAACCGCTGCTTTTCTACATCCTGCATCGCGCGAACGCGGTCATCGCCAACCGCCAGATCAGCACGACGTTCAAGGCTTTCTTCATCGACGAGGCCTGGGTCTTCCTGAAGAATCCGAGCATTCAGAGATACGTTGTGGAGGCGCTCAAGACCTGGCGAAAAGCAAACGCCGCCATGATTCTGTCCACGCAGTCGCTCGACGAACTGCGCCGTTCGGAGGTCCTCGACGTAATCATCGAAAGCTGCCCGACCAAGCTCTTCCTTGCCAATCCCGACATGGACCGGGAACTCTACGCCCGCCAGTTTCATCTGAACGAAAAAGAAATCGAACTCATCCGGGCGCTCGTTCCCAAGCGACAATTTCTTCTCAAAACGCCCGAGCGCGCCAAAGTCGCAAACCTCACCGTGGACAGAAAGAGCTACTGGCTCTACACAAACGATCCGTTCGACAACCGCAAGCGCCGGGAAGCCTTCGACACCTATGGATTCGAGAAAGGACTCGAAGTCCTGGCAGGGATGGCGCCATGAGAACGCTCCTGGTTTCGTTTGTCGTTTGGGTTTTGATCGTGCCTGCTTTGGTGGCTTTGTTCCTGCTCTTCACTTTTATCGCGGCGTTTCTCCCCGACCTCTATTTCGCCGCCGCCTCGTTCGCGCTCGCCTTGGCTGTCGTCACGATGGTGTGGGGGCCTTTCTGGTTCGGGCCGCTTTTAGGTTCGTGCGCCCATTTCTTTCCAAGAAATCGGCGACACCCCAATTCAACCCAGGAGAAAAAGCGTGCACATTCTTTTAAAGGTCAAGTCCGTTCTTAAAGGCAGTCTCGCGGCGTTCAGTTTCACCGTTCTGGCCATGCTGCCTGCACAAGCGGAACCAGGCAGCGGGCGTACGGTGAAATATTCGCAGCAGGATATCATCCCGATCCGCGCCAAAATTCGCTTTTCCACGCTCATTGTCCTGCCGCCGAACGAAGACATTCTGGATTTTGCGACAGGCGACAAAGAGTTCTGGATCATCAACGGCGTGCACAATCTCTGCTACGTCCATCCCGCAAAGGCGGGGATTCGAAGCGACCTGCATCTGGTTACCTCTACCGGACGCGTCTACTCCTTTCTCTTGACCGAAGTCAGCAACGACCCTTCGAGCGAACCCGACCTCAAGCTTTTCGTTGAGCCAAAGGAAGAATCGGCCATTGCGGGCTCGACGGGCTCTGAAAACTACGTGAGAGCCGGCGAGGCGGAAGCCTACAAGAAGGAGCTGGACGCTCTCCGCAGCGAGACCGACAGCCAAATTCACGCGGCCGAGGCGGGCGCGGCCAACGAGGTAGCGAAGTTCAGGGCCGACTACCCTCAGAAGCTGCAGTTTGACTATGAGCTGGACAAGAAGGCCTCCGACCAGCCTTTTCGTGTGTCCATGATCTACCACGACGAGGCCTTTACCTACATCAAGTCCGGCGCCCGCGAGAAACCCGCCCTCTACGAAATCAAAGACGGAAAGCCGAACCTCCTCAACTTCCAATTGGAAAACGGCGTCTATATCGCCCCCAAGATCATCGATGACGGATATCTCGTCATCGGGAAAAAGAAGGTCACCTTTAGGCGGCGCCGCTAAGGAGCCGCGAACAAAGGAAAGAGCAACGGAGCGGAAAAAGATGAAGGAGCCAATCGCAGACAAAGCGCCCAAACCGCCTGGGCTTCTCCCAAAGCATCTGCAGTCCTGGCTGATCCTGGGGCTGGCCGTGCTGATGATCGTGATCATGTGGCTCACGGGCGGCAAGAAGCACGAGAGCGCGACCAAGGCAACGGTTCCCGTGGCCACCGAGCCGCAATCCGTAGAAGTCAACGAGAGCAAGATTGCGGAGCTGCAGAATCGCATCCAAGAGCTCCAACGCGAGCAACTTGTCGCCCAGAGCGCTCTTAGGCAACAGAGTCGGCTGCTTGGCGGGATGCCTTCGGGCGAGCAGCAGGCCAACGTATCTCCCAATCCGTCAGGCGAACACACCGAGGACACCATCAAAGCAGAGCGCAGGAAGCGCGAGTACTTGTCGCTGTTTGCCTCCAACCTCGCCTTGAGCTACCGCAAGGCCCCGGACCGGACCGAGCCGGGGCAGCCCGAGCCCGCCTCTCCGGTAACCGAAGAACCACGCGCAGATCTTGCTCTTCGTCCTCAAGACGCAGCCCTGTTCTCGCAAATGCTAAAGGATGCTCCGCTTGGCGTTTCGCCGCAATCCGACCCGGCTGCAGAACTTACTACCAGCACGCGGCCCCAACCCCCCAACGCTTCGGCGATCCCAGAAACCAGCCGCCCAACCAAGGAGGTCCACAACCCTGCCGCCGCGCCGAGTAATCTCTCCTCCGCGGCGGCCGGGAAAACCTACATTCTCTTTGAAGGGACAATTCTCGAGGCTGTACTTCTCACTCGGCTCGACGGGCAGTTTACCGGTCCAGTCGAATGCCTGTTAACCAATGATGTGTTTTCACACGACCGACAGCACCTTCTCATACCGGCAGGCTCGAAGATTCTCGGCGAGACGCGCAAGGTGGACGCTTTTGGCCAGACCCGGCTTGCCGTTCTATTCCACCGCCTCATCATGCCGGATGGATTCTCGCTGAGCCTCGACCAGTTCAAGGGCCTCAATCAGGCGGGTGATGCAAGCCTGCGCGATCAGGTGAACAACCATTACCTGCGGATTTTCGGAGTCTCGATGGCCATCGGCGCCCTCGGGGCCGTGGCCCAGAGCGGCGCGGCGGGCCCGCTTACGGCCTCCGGCACGGACGTCACGCGCCAGGAGTTCGCGCAAAGCACAGCGCAATCCTCAGCCCAGATCCTCAACAAATTCTTGAACCTCCTGCCCACGGTCACGATCCGCGAAGGTCACCGCGTCAAAGTCTATCTTTCAGGCGACCTCGCCTTGCCCGATTACCACCACCATCAACTGGCCCGAGACCTCTGAAGGTCGGTGCCTATAAATCTTAAAGTTCAGAAAAAGGGAGAAAAACGCATGAAACAAAAGGCTCTGGCGGTAATGCTTGTCCTCGCACTCTCGGCCGGAACGGCGTCTGCGCAATTGGGCTTCGGCGGAGTGGTCTACGACCCGGCGAACTATCACAACGCCCTGCTGCGTTACTTCCAGTTGCAGCAGCAGCTCATTCAGCTTCGAAACAGCTACGCACAGCTGGTCGCGCAATACAACCTGGCCATCCGCATGGCCAAGAACATCCGGAACATGCCGGCCCGCTACCGCGCGTTGTTTTCGCAATGGAGAAACACGGCGGCCCGGGACGTCTACGGGAATACCGGTGCCTGGACGAACGGCGTCAATTCAGGGCAGTTTCCAAGCGTTGCTGCCGGCTACGAGCGCGCGACAACACAACTGCTCCCCTACGACCCGGCGGCACTCGGCAGCATGACTCCCGCAGAACTGGAGCGAGTCAAATCCCAGTATGCCTCGGTCGAGCTAGCTGACGGAGCAAACACCACGGCGCTAGCCACAATCGGTTCCATCCGCGGGAATGCCCAGAGGATCGAAAGCCGGATTTGGAACCTCGAGGAAGACTCCCTCTCCGATGACCCTAATCTGAACACGGAAGTCTCCGTGCTCAACAAGATCAATGCCGCCAGCGTTTTGACGCTCCGCACCGTTCAAGACTCGAACAAGCTCCTCGCCTCTCTCCTGGAGCAACAAACTATCCTCTCGAAGCAGCAGCGTGAAGCAACCGCGAATGCCATCAATGCCGAGATTCGGCGGCGTCGAAACCTCGCCGGGCACATGGCCCGGCTCACCAGCACGCTCTCGGATTCCCTTGAGAACTTCCGGATGAGGTAGCCGCGGCTACCTTGCCGCGTCGAAGGAGCGATCCGCATGGACTATCTCGAGTTCATCTTTCGGGCCATCAACAACCTGCTCACCCAGAATCTCGGATTCTTCGATGCCATGGGACAAAACCTGTTCCGTGCCTGCGCCACGATTCTTGTGGTTTGGCAGGGCGTGAAGTCAGCTCTCTCCTCTGCCAGCGGCACGCCCCTTTTTGAGTTCGATAGTTTTGCCGCGCTTCTTTTGACCATCAGCTTTGGCTTTGGAATGGCCAACTACTACAGCAACCCGATTCCCGGCATAGGAACCAGTTTCCACAACCTGGTCACCGACGAGGCCCAGTTTCTGGCCAACCAGATCAACCAGACTGAGCTCCAGACGGTGGAAGAGCGGATCACCGATTTCGAAGTCAGAATGGATTCGCCCGGCGTGGCCGACATCCTCGGAACCATCATCTACGCCGTCATCATCATCCTGCTTGCGGCAGCGCAGGCCATCGGCATCGTGGTCATCGCCTATGGATTCATCGCCACGGCGGTGTGCGTGCTTGTGGGGCCGATTTTTGTGCCCTTTTTCATCGTTCCCAGGATGGACTGGCTTTTCTGGGGCTGGCTTCGGTGCTTTATCCAGTACGCCTTCTACCAGGTGATTGCCGCGGCGGTGGTCTACGTCATCGCCAATCTGATCCTCGGAATCATGGACCTTCAGCCAAAGGGCACCATTTCGACCCTCGAGCTCAGGGAGGCTTTTCCTGTGCTCTTCATCACCTTCCTTGCCTCCATCTACGCGCTCCTGAAAATACCGGCCCTCACGAATCACGTCTTCAGCGGCGCCTCGGGCGTTTCTTCTGGCGTGCTTCTCGATCCGGCGCCCGGGAGGCTCCTGCCGTGACTACGGAGAAGAGCTTTCATGACGCCAAGCGGCTCTATCTCGAACAATACGGCGATCCGATGGTGACCAACACTTACCTCAAGATCGCGCTGACGCTGGTTTGCCTCATCGCCGCGGGTCTTCTGGTTCTCAATTGGAAAACCATCCGCACGTTTGAGAACTTCCGTCCGCTGGTGATACGCATCGACGATCTAGGCAGGGCGGAAGCAATCAACTACCACAACCTGGAATACCAACCCCAAGACGCCGAGGCCAAGTATTTTCTCTCCCAGTTTTGCGAGCTGTACTACCGCCGCAATCGTTACACCATCCAGAGCGACTTTTCGAGGGCTCTCTATTTCCTTGACGGCAAGCTCGCGAACGGAATTCTCGACGCCTACCGCAAGGACGACCTCATCAAGAAATTCCTGACCAACACCGGGCTCCCTGAGATCGACGTGGAGGTGAAGAAAGTGGCGCTCGAAGAGATGCAACCGCCCTACAAGGCCCGCGCGGACTTCTATATGGTTTATTACTCGCCCGACCACACCGAGCTGAAAAGGGATCTCTATACGGCGAATTTTGTCTTCGTCTTTCAAAAGCACGTACCGAACGAACTCATCCCCATCAATCCGCTGGGGTTGACGATCAGCTATTTCCGGGAAGACCAGGCATTCAAATGAAGGAAGCCTCGGCATCCCCGGTTTAGGGAGGTAAGACCCCTCGTGGCCTCGAACGCACTCCTGCTGACCATCGCGCTCCTCCTGACGCTGGGATTCTGGCTCTTGGGCGAGCTGAAGTTTCTCATTCCCTACCGGCAGGTCTTGTTTCACCGCTACGGCACAACGCTTCTCTTGTGGTGCGCCATTCTGTTTGTCAACGTCTTTGCGGCCATCTATGCGCTCGAGCGCAAGTTCTTCCTGAAGGATACCGGCCGGAAGCTCTCGCACGTCGACCGGCTGGCGCTCCAGGGCCAATTCCCCTTGCCCTCCCCATCCGAGACCGAGGAGCTCCCCTGAATGTCCCGCGACCCCTCACCACGGGAACTCGATCTGCCTGATCTCGCTGACCTGCGCCCGATCGACCGCGAGTCCCGGGAGAGAGAGCCGGACAAGCGAACCGCGACATCCCGAACCGAGGGGCACGCCCCAGAACGCTTCTCTCGGGATCGCCTCGCCGAGATTCGGTTTGACGGCGGGCGTGCCCTGGTTTCCCGACAGGGTTCGAGCTACCACCTGAGCGAGCCGGAAATCCGCACGATGATCGAGCTCGGCAAGTTTCGCGTCATTTCCAGGCACGACCTCGCCCAACATGGTTACGGCGGCAAGCGGGAACGGGCCGACCGCGACCTCGAGAATCTGATTCGCCTGCGTCTCGCCCGCCGCGGCGTGTTCCGAGGCCCCGAGGCGAACCCGCGCGAACTTTTGACCCTCACCCAAACAGGGCGCGAGCTTCTCCGGACGAACGGTCTGGTATCTCGAGGCCAGGCCGTGTATGCGGGCTTCGCGAGGCCCCGCGAGGCCAATCACGACGCGGACCTCTATCGCCTATATCAGAAAGAAGCGCCTCGCATTGAAGAGCTGGGCGGGCAAAATCTCCGCGTGATCCTCGACTACGAGCTCAACGGGAAAATCCGCCGCGACCTCGCGCGGCTGGGCGCCGCTGCGCGGAGGGAAGTCGCGGCATGGCACAGGCTGCGGGTCGTGGGAAACAAGATCCCCGTGCCCGATCTCCGCATCGAGTACCAGACCCGAGACGGCGAGTTGGCGTGCGTCGACCTCGAGCTCGTCACCGAGCACTACCGAGGACGCGACGCGGCGGACAAGGCCCGCGCCGGATTTTCTTTGTACACCCCGCATGGCGAAGCCGGCCGTCTTCGCCGCGTCCTCACCGCGCGCGGGATGAGGCCTGACATTCTCTCCCTATGAAAATCGTGGAGGAACATATCTTCGCACTGGAAACCCTCGGCTACACCGAGGAGGAGTCCCGTTTCCTCTACATCGTTGCGACCCACTCCGGCTACTTCGTGCCCCGGCAGTTCGCCGCGTTTGACGCCCCGAGCCAGGAGAAGGGATCGCCGCCTTTCACGGAGAGACTCAAAAAGCGCGGCCATGCCACCTGGCGCGAGTACCAGAACGTGGGCGGCGTCTACCATCTCTCTTCAAGAACCATCTATCGCCTGATCGACCGCGAAAATCTGCGTTCTCATTTCCCCCATTCTAGCGAGTTCATCCGCACGCGCCTTCTTCTCCTCGATTTCATCCTCGCGCACACACAGCACGATTACCTCGAAACGGAACAGGATAAAGTGCGCTTTTTCTCGGACCAGCTGGGCATCCCTAAGAAGCTCCTTCCAACCAGGGCCTGTGAGCTACCCGGGGCGCCCGAGTCCGTGCTCTTCGCTGATAAGTTTCCGTTGTACCTTGACTCCTCGGCCGGGTCTTCCTCCCCCGTCCTCACCTTCTCCTACGTGGACGCAGGGCAGGGACGACCACGGAGTTTTGCGAACCACCTGAACGCTTACGGGCCTCTTTTCCGTCATTTGCGATCTTTTCGCTTCCTTTATATCGCGCCTTCCCCGGTCCGTTTCGAGAGTGCCCGAGGGCGCTTCTCTTTGCTTGTCCAAACGCCAGTCGAAGAGGTTCTTCTCGATGAGCTCGAACGCTATTTCGAGCTTCGTACCGCCTGGGAAGGAAAGCGGTTCGGAGAGTTGTCGATGGACGACCTCGAATGGCTTGATCAAGCAAACCAGCGCTTTACCGGCCGGGAGATCGACCGGCTCTATGCCGCCTGGGACCACTCCGAGGCGGGGAGAGAGCCATGGCGAAGGCTCTTTAGCGAGGTGTATCCGCCTCGGGCCATTGAATTCCGCACCTGTCTGGTCACGCCGGCTGGCTCGAAGGATTCGAAAGGGACCCAAGACGGAACCCGACAACCCGAGCGGCTCTTCTGAGGAATGGACTTCATGATTCGGCAAATCTTTAAGATGCGAACCTTCCTCGCGTGCGTGCTCGCCGCGGTCACCGGGATGGTGCTCTATTTCTGCTATCCCTTTCCCGGCCAGAACTTCTTTCTCGAACTGATCTTCCTCTGGGCGCGGCCGGTCTTCCAGGGGCTTAAATTTTTCTACACCCTGTTTCTCTTCACGACTCCCTACATCCTCTATTCCTTTCTTATCTCCGGCGTCTACATCTTTACCCTGAAGCGCCCTCGGCGAGGAAAGGCGCGGAAGCCTCCCGCCTATCCTCCGGCCACCACTCGCAAGGATCTTTTCGTCGTGCTCGGCGAAGTCCACAATCCGCGAAGGCCCGGCCCGTCAGAAACACCGCGGTGGCTGACCATCCCCGAGCGCGGCTTGTTCACCGGCATCGCCGTCTTCGGCGCCGTGGGCAGCGGCAAGACGAGCACGTGCCTTTATCCCTATGCCGAGCAGATCCTTTCCTATGAGGCCGCGAACCCCGAAAAGCGAATCGGCGGGCTGGTCCTCGAAGTAAAGGGCGATTTTTGCAGGAAGGTGCGCGGCATTCTCGCGCGCGTGGGACGCCAAGACGACTACGTGGAAATCAGCCTCGGTTCCAAATACCGCTACAATCCCCTGCATAACAGCCTCGACGCTTACGCCTTGGCCTACAGCACGGCCGCCTTAATCAACAACCTGTTTGGCCGGAGTAAGGAGCCCTTCTGGCAACAGGCTTACACGAACCTCGTGAAGTTCATCATCCTTCTGCACCAGGTAGCCTACGACTACGTCACGCTTTTCGATGTATATGAATGCACCATCTCTCCCGAGATACTGGAGCAGAGAATCGGCGATGCCGAACTGCGCTGCGAGGAGCGCCGCTTCCTGCTCATCCTGCCGGAGAATTTTCTTAAGCATGTGGCGGCCCTGAAGCTGTTCGGCTTCGAGTACGACGAAGCGCTCGCCATGTACCGGGCGAGAGAAACCCAGGGGCTGCGCGCGTTTGTCGACACCAACAACGTCGAATACGAGTGTCTCGCCGAGAGTGTCATCGACCCGATCGGCACCGACCGCTACGAAAAGCTCGCAGCCGTCAAAAGATGGTTTTACAACGACTGGCGCCGCATCGAGCCGAAATTGCGGACCTCCATCGTCGAAGGCATCTCCGTATTCCTTTCCCTCTTCGATGACAACCCGGTCGTCAAACGCACCTTCTGCCCGCCGGTGGAATGTTATGACCCGGTAGAGAACCGAGACTTCCGCTATGGCGTCCCGCTGCCCTCGTTCAGCTGGCTCATTGAGAAGGGGGCCGTATGCGCCCTGAATTTTCCCGTGGGCATGAACCCCGGTCTTGCAAGAGCCCTCGGCGTGATGATGAAGCTCGATTTCCAGCGCGCCGTCCTCAACCGCATTCCGGAGATCGAAGCCCAGCCGGAACGATATTTCCGGCAGGTCCTCTTCCTCTGTGATGAATACCAGCACTTCGCCACGGTCGGAGAGAGCGAGCCCACCGGTGACGAGAAGTTCTTCAGCCTGTCCCGGCAGCCCAAATGCATACCCATCGTCGCCACGCAGAGCTTCAGTTCGCTCAAGTCCACGCTGCCTGGGGAGACCTGGCGAACTCTGGTGCAGACCTTTCGAACCAAAGTGTTCCTCGCGCTCTCGGACGATTTCTCGGCCAAGGCCGCGAGCGGGCTCTGCGGGCGCGAGGAGCGGCTCAAGGCCGGCTACAACTTCTCGGAAAGCGGCCACGACGCGCATATCAGCCTGCTGACCGGCAAGGCCGTTTCCCACCGCGCGAATCTCTCGGCTTCGAAGACCTACAGCCTTCGCTCCGACGATCGCTTTGACATGAAGACGTTCACCGAACTCAAGAATGCCCAGGCCATTGTGCTTGCCTACGACGGCTTCAACCCTCATCCGCCCACGCTTTGTTACCTCAAGCCCTATTACAACGACCCGAACCTTTCCTATTTCGAACAGCTCGCGAAGGGGCAACTCTGATGCATGGCTTTGAAACCATACTCCCGTTTCTCAAACCGATTGAGCACTTGATCCTCGATCCGTCGGTCAGTGAAGTGATGGTGAACGGCGCGGATTCGGTGTTCATCGAGAAGGGGGGATACCTCGAACCGGTGAGCGGCGTTTCGCTCGGCGAAAAAGCGCTTCTGGTCGCGGTGAAAAATATTGCCCGGCGGCTGGGCGGCGACATCTCGGAATCGCACCCGATCCTGGACTCACGGCTCCCGGATGGAAGCAGGGTGGCCGCCGTCATTCCGCCTTCGAGCCTGAACGGCGTCACGCTGACGATTCGCAAATTCAACACGCGCCACTTCGAAATCGAAGACCTGATCGCCCGCGGAACGCTCGACCAGGCGCTCGCCAACCGGCTCGAAGACTACGTTCTCTCGCGCAAGAACATTTTGATCAGCGGCGGCACGGGGTCCGGGAAAACAACGACTCTCAATATTCTCGGCAAGTTCATACCGGAAGAGGAGCGAATTCTATTGATCGAGGATACCGCGGAGATTCACCTGGCCCATGCGAACCTTGTGCGATTCGAAGCCCGACCTCCGCAGAACGGACTTCCTCAAGTGGCAATCCGCGACCTGCTGAAAGCGGCTCTCCGTCACCGGCCGGACCACATCCTGCTCGGCGAGATTCGCGGCGGAGAGGCCTTCGATCTGCTGCAGCTTCTGAACACCGGGCACTCGGGCACGTTGTCCACGATTCACGCAAACTCCGCAAAGCGAGCCCTCGCGAGACTCACGAGCTGCGTGCTCGAAAGCGGCGTCGAGCTGCCCTACCGCGCCATCAAAAGCAATATCGCGGACTCGCTCCAGGTGGTCGTTCAGATCGAGCGCAGGCCGGGGCGGCGGTATGTCTCGGAAGTCGTCGAAATCCGCGGCTACGATCCCGATGCCGATCTCTTCGACTGCCCGGCAATCTATCAGAAACGGGAGACCCAGTCGTGACGCCCCCCGGCCAGGAAAACCCCAAAGCCGTTTCTTCAACCGAGTACATCCAAGAGAACTTTCGCCCGTCGGACCGGCTTGCGATCCTGTTGCGCAATCGGGCCCACACCGTTCAACGCATCGTTTCTGCGGCAAGGATCGCGGAACCTTCCTTCGAGGAGTGGCTCCATGACAAGAATGACAAAGAGTTGTACGACATCTACGTCGGGATGAATGCCTTGAAACCTGGCGCCAGGACTCGAACGAAAGAGGATATCCACACCGTCCGTCATCTCTACCTGGATCTCGACGAGGACGGGCCCGCGGCGCTCCGAAGGATTCGAGAGTCGAACCTCGTGCCGCCGGCGAACTACACCATCAACACCTCCCCAAGCAAGTACCAACTCGTCTGGAGGGTCGAGAATGTTTCGCCGGTGCAGGCCGAGGCCATGCTGCGCGCCATGGCTCGGACGTTCGGAGGCGATCCTGCGGCAACGGACTCGACTCGCGTGCTGCGTATTCCTGGGTTTAAGAACCGGAAGTACGAAACGGAGTTTCTGGTGCAAGCAGAAAAGCATAGCGACCGGGTCCATCAGCTCCTGGACTTCCCGCTCGGCACCGAGCCCAGCCAGAGCGAGGTCCGGCCGCGCCGCCCTCGGCCGACACCTCGATTGTCGGAGCCGCGCCCGCTGACTCAATCGGAGCACGACTGGGCCTATGCGAAACGCGCGCTTGCCAGAGGTGACGACCCGGAAGAAATCGTGCGCCGGATTGCGGACTATCGCGCCGATGACAAGCACGATCCTCTCTACTACGCGCGTTTGACGGTTAGCAAAGCCCAAGCGGAAGCAAGGGCGAGCCGCGAGAGGACGCCAAGCGCATGGACAGCGGGCCGAGACTTGAATCGAGATCCATGAGAGGCGATAGAACAACTCGATGCCGTAGGAATGTCGTGTCGACCTATTTTCGCAACGTTCTTCGATTCAATTTTCGCCCACTCACCCTTCACGCGTACTCGTATTCCCGCTTTTCGGCATCCACTTCAACGCGCACATGTTTCTGTCGGTCGGCGATTTTCTCGAACGTCCCAATGTGATCGGCCGCCCGCTTCTCCAATCTTTTGTCCCGTGATATCACCATGGTTCTGGCCAACAGATCGCTCTGTATTCCGATGGGATCTTCGTTGTTTTCCCATTTCGAGAGCGTCGTCTTGTCCACGTGGAGCAACCTAGCAAACTCCCCCCATGGTCAGCTCAATGTGCTTCCGTAACGGCCAAAAGGCGCATCACTCATCGACGCGCACGCCGTGCCCCTGTAAGCCATTATTGACAGGCTTTACGACGGGTGAAACAATTATGTCAAGAAATTTAGACAGGGAGGCACGATTGAAACAAATCATTGGGCGTAACCTGAAGGATTTCCGTGAGTTAGCGGGGTTTTCACAGGAAGACTTTGCCGAAAAGATCGGACTTTCCAGGGCTACCCTGAGTGCCATCGAAAATGGACACTCTTCCATCGACAGCGCCATGCTCGTCGTTGCAGCGCGTTTGCTGGGACGGCAGGTCAGCGAGTTTTTCGAGGAGACCCCAGAAAAACTGAAGCTCTTGTACCGCGCCGCCACCGATGTAAGCGCTCCCCCCGAAGTTCGCTCGCGGTTTGAACGGTTCTGCAAGGCCTACCGCGAACTTGAGGAAATCGTAGGAGTTGCCGACAACCTCCTCCCGCCGCCGGAGTATTCGTTTTCCCCCGATGTGCAATCCAAGCCATTGCAATTCGCCGCTCAAGTCGCGGCTTCGGAACGAGACCGGCTGGGCCTTGGCCGTCTCGATCCCATTGAGAATCTGTTTCAACTCATGGATGAAAAAGGCCTGCGTGTTTTTCGGGTCGATCTCGATAATTTGGATGTCTACGGTCTTTCCGCATTTTCCCGGCGATACGGGGCCTGCATCCTGCTCAATTCGTCGAACACTCTCGAACGGCAGATTTTTTCCCTGGCCCATGAATATGCCCACCCCCTTATGCATCGCGCCTTCTACAAAAGCCCGGAACCGATGAGCACCCTCGAGGGTGATCATGAGCTGGAGTTGATGGCCGATACGTTTGCAGCCAACTTCCTGGTCCCGGAGACTGGTCTTCGCGAAGCGTTTCAACGGGACGTCGGCGACAAGTTATTGGCCCTCGAAGACATCATTTTTCTCAAACACTACTTCCGCGTCAGCGCGGAAGTCATGATCCGACGATTGCGCGAACTCGATCTGATCTCAAAACTGGAAGCGGACTCTTTACAGCAGGAACTCGACCGGCGGCGCGAACCGAATAAGGAAATCGCCCCCCTGTCCGACGACCTCATCAAGGAATGGCAGCAGACCAGCCGATTTGAACATCTCGCCAAGAAAGCGGCGCTCACCGAAGCGGTTTCACTGGGCAAGCTCGCACAGTTGCTCGGAATCTCCGTGGTCGAGGCGAAGAAAAAGACTCAAGCATGGCGGAGGGAAATGGCGCTTGCATAAGCTTCGATCCTGGAGGGTGTCTCTCGACTCCAGCGTGGTCGTCGATTTGCACCTCACCGGCAATCTCATGCTCCTAGAAGGGCTTTTTGCCGGAAGAATGCTGGTTTCAAATTTCGTCACCAACGAGTTGGCGGATGCGGACATCCAGGTCAACTCGGCGGAGCTCGTGGTGTTGTCCTCCGACGACGAATGGGACTTCTTCCACGATTTGCGGAAGCGGAAACAAGCTCTGGGACCGGGCGAGTTGGGCGCCATCACCGTAGCCAAATTTCGCCGCGCGACGCTCCTGAGCAATGACAAGCAGGCGCGATCGGCCGCCGAAGAGGAGGACATACCGATCTCCGGGGCCATCGGCGTTTTGGAATGTGCCGTGGAAATGGAAAGCATCCAGCCCAACACTGCCGTCGCGATTCTCGAAGACATGATCCGCGAGGGCGCTTGGATTTCCCGGGAACTCCTGGAACTGTTTCGGCAAGGAATTCTGCATGAAAATTAAGAAAGCGCCGGCGGGATTGACGGCACCGGGAGATGCCCCGCGGGAATGAATCTCTCCAATTTCAAATTAGGGATTTACGACCTCCTCGGTCTCGTGATTCCGGGGATGATTCTGGTCTGTCTCCTCCGCAGCAAAAATCGATTCCGAGCGATTCGAGGGAGCAAGATGCCGGAGGAGTTCCCCGAGACGGCAGAACGACACGCCTTGCCGCTCCAAAACCCTCACTTCTCACGCGCCTGTAACCCGTTGAATTGACGCCGGCAATATGCATCTTCGGCGGAGACTCCATTCATATTCTTCTTCTCGATGGTGTACGGGTTTGGACCATCGTCGTGAGCCACAAAGTTTGTTTTTATATTTTCCTCAGCCTGACTCGATGAGGGAACGTCGTCTCGACCGGCGTACGAATCGCAGCGAATATTGTTATCGCTTAGAACTGGCCTTCTTGATTTTTGCAGCAAGCGTCAAGGGAATTTACACGGTAAGCGCTCACTGCGGATCATGCCAACGAGGCACCAGGTCTTGCTGGCTGAGAGTGCGGATGAGGTAGGAGTCGACGTCCTCATCGAAAAGCGTCCGGAGCAGCAAATAGGTCCGGTTGACCACATCGATCATGAGTGTCTTCATCTCCTCATCGCTGAGGCGCGAGAGCTTGGACCAGGGGATTTCGCCGGCCGGGGTTTTCACGAAGACATCCGAGTAGTCGCCGGCTTCGGAATAGGGAGTGATTCCGGCGTGGTAGTCTTCCAGGACGGTGTTTCGGAAGCATTGCTGTGCCATATATTTGGCCAGACGCTTCAAAACCTGTGGATTCCGCGCCAGAAGTCTTGCGCTGTTTCGATTCATTTCCGCACACCTCCGTCACTTTCCTACCCCAGGCGCCCGTCTGGTGCAAGGGTCGAAGAGTTTAGCTTGTTGGAGATGACCTGTGGACGTAAGCTACGAGTCTTGGCGAGGGAATCATGAGATGGCGACCGCGACGCTACCAATGCCCAAAGTGCCGATGGGATTTCGCCGTCCGGAAGAAGCGATGTTGCCCCGGATGTGGCACGCTGCTGCTGATTGCGTCGGATAATCCCACCGATGCCGAGCTCACCGAATGGAAAAGCTTTTGGATGTGGGAGCCTGTCAAGGAGAGGTGGGACTATATTCGTGACTGGGAGGAGCACAAGCGGAAGGTGATCGAGCAACATGCCCAGTGGTGGCGAAGGGCCTTGGTTAAAGCCGAGAAGAAGTCAAGTCCTCCGACACGATGGATTCAATGAAACGCGATTCCGCCCCGCGTCCTGTGAACAAGTACTGTCCGTCGAACAATGTGGATCTCCTTACTTTTCTGTCAAAAGCGAGCTAATCAGGCGCGCCCAGAGCTCGAATCCCAGTCGGCCATGCTTGCACCGGTTGCTCACGAGATGAAGAGTGATTGCAATCATGCTGCGACTGTACAACCGACTGCCTTTAGAAAATAAATCTTGGACGGATCGACGAGTCGGACCTCTGCCTCGCCCGCGAAAAACGTAGTCAGACGGATGTTGTTAATGGGAGTCTTGGCAACCACAAAATGTGGGCCGAATTTTTCCCGAGCGATCTGAGGCTCCAACGAGAAAGAGCAGGTGCCTGTCGACCAGAGTGCACGGCCAAAGCCCTCAGAGACGATATCCAAACCTGACTCCGCAGCCAGTTCGTCTGCCAACCAGGTGCCATCGTTCAGGCACCCCGTTTCGCAGCGCTTGGTTCGGTCATGGATCGTGTTGAACGACAGCGCGGAATCCGCCAACATTCGCCACTGTAGGGCGAGGTAGCGATCCCACGTTCGCCGATCGGGTGCGCCTCGGAGATCTTGAGCAAAGTCCGGGTAACGGAACGTCTCTTCGCCCTGAATTCCCCGATAAAGCAGGATCTGGCCTTCTTCCAGGTGAGGCTGGGCGGCGAGCCGGATCCATTGATAACTGCCATGCTGGATGAACAGCCAAACATCAGAATGGTCACCAGGATGGAGTCTTGCCCGGTATACGGCGACAGGTGCGCACAGTTTATCTTCAGCAATGACCCCGAGGGAAAAATAGACGCGTTGGATCTGGCCCCTTCTTGCCTGCTTCCAGAACTCAAACAATCGCGCGGCATAGTCCCGAATCGGCGCACCAAAATAGTAATGGCGACGATTGTTCACTTCTGGATCGAAGATCTCCGGCAAGATCCAGCTGTATTGGAAGAAGTAATCAGTGGCCGGCGGGTTCTCGGGCGTGTACGCAAGCGGACCATCGGCCGCTAGCCATGGCACACAGCGGGTAGAGTCGATGAGCGTTGATGTCGAGAACCGTTTCCCCACGGTCAGAACATCCTATCCTAAACGGCGCCGGCCTTTGCACCAAATCTTGCCAAACGATAGCGGTTGAACGCCAAAACTAAAAACTAATGTGTAGCAATCTCATCTCAGGTAACGTCCAGTGGTTTCCTCCAGCATCCCACCAGAGGCGGAGTCTTCTGTAGGTCACGGATTCAATTTAGGATGATTTGCAGCAATCCAGTGCTCGACCAGCTCGAAGAAATCATTCGCTTCCGCGACAATCTCTTCGGCCTCTGTATGAGTTGCGACGGAGGCATGATCGTAGTCGATCACATTGCGCTTTCGCCGGCACGCTTCAAAGAAATCCAGGGGCCGGGCGGCAGAAGCTCCAAGCGCGAGCCGGGCCGCTTCAAACGTGAGCCGGTGATGACCCGGTGTGCTTGCGAGCTGATAGCCAGCGCACGCAATGGCCATTTTTGCCGTCTGCAACGCGGCGTTGTAGGCGGTGGCGAACCGACGATCGTCAGACAGCTCCTGGATCGCCGCATCCTAAAGATCGCGAACGATGAGCGCCCGCAACTCGTTTAGTTCCTTTTTGCTTGCTTTGTGCGTGCGAACTCTGCCCTCTGTCTGCAGTTTTTTCCAACTCATCGGAGGACCCCACGATCGCGATCAGATTGCTTTTGAGAATGGAATTGAGAAAGTGATTCCCGCTGTGCCGCTTGGCGTGGAATTCGTCTTCCGAATATCGCGTTACGTTGACCTCGCGCCCGAATTGCCGCTCGACTCGCCGCAACGCGGGGAGGAGCTCCTGCATACTCACCGGGCCAACAATCAGCAGATCGATGTCGCTTTGCGCGTGCTCCTGACCTCGGGCAATCGAGCCGTAGACCGCGGCCCACGTGATCTTGTGCCCAAATCCATCGAGCTCGGCTTGCAGCAGAGGAACCACCCCTGCCGTTTTCGAAAACAAGTCGCGGAGTTCCGCGAAGACGGGGGAAGCAGTTTCTGCTCGGTAGTAGGTACGACGGCCTTCTTGCCTCCTTTGCAAGATGCCGCTTGCAGCGAGAGCTTCAAGTTCCCGCTGAAGGCTCGATGGCGAAGTCTCTAGGTGCGCCGCTAGTTCGGAAAGATACCAAGACCTTTCGGGAGAAAGTAGCGTGGCCGCCAGAATTTCCTGCCGAACAGCCGGGAAAAGAGCAGTGAGGATAGGTGAAGTACGCATTTTGCGTATATATTTACGCAAAACACGTAAAGTGTCAAGAACCCACTTTTATAGGTGAGGCGGCAACAAGAGAGCGGCGAGGGCAAAAAGGCCATAAAGATGCATTTTAAGCAAGGACGCAGGCTCGCACTTGCCCGCGTCATAGCTATGAAGCAAGCTGTGAAAACGGAGGAGGCGGCCGGGCTCGGGCTTCGAGACAGGAACTGAACCCCGCGGGCTCCTCCCCTTAGTTGCGACAAGACGCCGCCCGCCATTTTTGACAGATGGGTCGATCTAATTGGTTAGCCCGTGATGAAATTAATGCGAAGAAAAAGACACAAGCTTTAGATACCAGCACCTCCAACCCGCTGCCCCGGCACGGGCGCGGGCCCAGTGAATCGTCCTGCCCGCGGACACAGGAAGCGAAAAGCAGAAAGCCGGACGCGATTGTATGATGAACTTGGCTTCCAGCAATCTCCCCCCTCGCCCCGAGGGATGCGCTGGATTGCACCCTGAGGATTTTGCTGCAACTCTAGATGTATGAGGTCCACGAGGCCATCTTCGGCAGGCAAGTGGGGTATGGCCCTCCTAGTAATCGTCGGCCAAAGTATTGGCGCTCCCGTCCCTGCCCCGGTCTCGCATCTGCCGGCGAAGCTGCAACTGGACGTTAGTCGGCTGGCGCGTAAGGTATTCGATAATGAAGTCCAGGCGCAAATCCACGATCAATCTTTATGGTGTTACCGCAAGTTGAAAGAAGAGGGAGACAAAGAAAAGCTTTTCGCTGTGTGCGAGACAAAGGACGGAGAAATTGAAAGGATCCTGGAGGTGAACGGCCAGGAATTGAATCCCAAGCAGTGCCAGGCCGAGGATCAGCGCATTCAGAAAATGCTGGATGATCCAGACCAGATGCGGCAACAGCGGAAAAAGTTGGAGGAGGACGGCAAGCTGGAACGAGATCTGTTGAAAATGTTCCCGGAAGCCTGCCGATTTCAGTACGCCGGCATGCAGGGCAATCTCATCAAGCTGGAATTCACCCCCGATCCTAATTTCCGTCCCTCGAGTCGTGTGGCGCAGGTCTTTCACCATATGGAGGGAAGTCTGCTGGTAGACGGTGAGCAGAAGCGCCTGGCGGAAATCGAAGGGCAACTGACCAGCCCGGTGAAGTTCGGATGGGGATTGTTGGGACACTTGGACAAGGGCGGCAAGTTCCTCGTCAAGCAGCAGGACATGGGATCGGGACACTGGGAGTTGACCATGCTGGATGTCGAGATGAATGGAAAAGCGTTGCTCTTCAAGACCATCTCCGTGCGAGAGAAGGAGATCGATACAGATTTTCGACAAGTGCCGGAGGGCATCAGGCCTCAAGAGGCCTTTGAGCTGCTGCGCCGGGAATGGCCGCTCGCGTCGTGCCCCGAAGCTGACTGCAGCAAGGCCCCACGCGTTGATCCAAATTAACTTGTAGATCGTCCGGTCAGCTCGAAGTTGGGTTCAAGGTCGCATTTCTCCGCTCGCGCAGCCGAAAAGCTTTCGCCTTCCGGGTCGCAAGAGCCGAAGCTCGAGGCTTCGCGAACCTCCTTCGATGCGTACTAAGTCCCTTGCTACCTTGGCGATGGACAAATCAAGATTTAGCTTGACTTCTCATGGGACAGGTTTAACATAAGGCGTATTGGAGAGTGATCCCGTGCCATCCACCACGACGAAGAAGTTCACTCCTGAAATTGATGCGCAGCTGTACGAGGAGATGGTTGCGGTTGCCAAGCAGAACGGACAGCCACAGCGCTACGTGCTGGAGCGGGCATTGGAGTTCTACCTCCACAACGTGGTTCCATCCCATCGCCTAGTCCGTCCAGAGGTGCTGGAAGCTTCCCGCCGCTCCAACGAGCAGTACCGGAAGTTGTACGAGAAGCTGGCCCACACCAAGTAAATGGCCCAGCGTGCCTACCTCACCGTAGCCGAAGTCCTAGCCATTCATCATCGGCAGATCGAAACCTACGGCGGTTCCCACGGCCTGAGAGATGTAGGGGCTTTGGAGGCCGCCGTTTTCCGCCCTCAAACTGGCTATTACAACAACCTGGCAGAAGAGGCCGCGGCCCTGATGGAGTCGCTGGCGAATATTCACCCCTTCCTCGACGTCAACAAGCGCGTCGCATTCGATGCCACTCACACCTTCCTACTGGTGAACGGCCTCACCATCGAAGCAGATCCCGCAGAAACCTACGCTTTCATGGTCGACGTGATTGCCGAAGGCAGGTTTCGCTTTTCCGCGATCCTCGATTGGCTCAACGGCCACATCAAAACTCTATAGCTCCTCGGTTGCCCCTCTCAACATTCTACGTTGGGTGAGAGGGAGCCCCTTTTGACGAGCGATGCAATCTTGCTCGGGGAAGGTGGGATGCCAATTCGGTCGCTGTGGGCCCCACCTATGCTCTTACCCGGGAATGCGTCAAATCCTGCGTCGAAACTCGCGATCCGGCGGATTCCAGTTTGTTATAATCATCATCAGGGCATGCGGATCTGTGAGTCCCAGAGCAGAACGGGTTTCGAAGTTGTGGGCGCGAATTTCGATGACTTGCCTCTCCGCCCGACTCTCAAGTTTAATGAACACGTTGAACGAACTCGTCGATATTGCTTCTGATCGCGTGGTAGGTTGAAACAGCTCATGTGTGGGTTGCCGCGGCCTTTACGGGCTCTTCCGGAAACTTCTTAATTCTTAGCCGTTCTGAAGGATCCGATGCCGACAGTCAGCCGATTCGTTATTTGGGAAAGGCCTCCGGATTTCCGCAAGACCCATCCGAAACTGGCGAGCGTGCTCGGCGAGGTTGGTATCGAATCGCTCGACAGCGTCCATGGCCGAGAGCCTTCGTTTCTGGGACGAGATGTTTCGGATATCGAGCGGCTGCTTGTAAGCTCACATCTCGGCATGCTAGCTCACGCATGGTGGCCGCCAGGAGAAGCCACGCCGGACTGCATGCTCGATCAAAGCGTGGAGGTTCTCGAACTCAACGCACGATCTAGCACCTGTCTATCGAACGCCGGGATCCGGACGATCCGCGATCTCCTGCGGCAAAGCGACAACGATCTCCTGCACATCAAGAACCTGGGCCGCAAATCCTTGCGAGAGATCCGAGAGAAGCTCGCCATCTTCCAATGCGAAGGCGGCCTGCCTCCTCCAGAAATCCGCATCGAACCGGGCTGGTTCCCTCTTGCGGCTCTGCTTTCCTTCGAAGCTCTTGGCATACCAACGAAAACCACGAGGATCCTTCGGCAGGCGGGAGTCGACGATGTGCACGATCTACTGATCCGAAGCCCGTCGGAAATCCAAGAAGCATTTCTGTCGGATTCGAGAGCCTGGCGGAAACTGCCTGCGCAACTGGCCTGCTTCCGACTGTTTCTCGGCACACCGCCGCCCTCCTTTGTAACAGCCTATCTGCAGAGCTTCCGCTCGGCCTTTCGTGGGGACATCGAGAGCGCCCTCCCGCACCTGGGCCGGACCCTGAGCGCCGCGTTGGCCCGCTTGCAGAGGTCCACCGCGGCTTATCTCGAAGAGGAACTCGAGTTTTCAGTTCGCGAGGAGGGACGCGAACGGCATTTGCCGATCATTCGCAAACTCCTTGGGTGGGATGGTGGCACAGGGACGACATTCGAAGGCGCGGCACGCGAGTTCGGGCTCACCGGCGAGCGCGTCCGGCAGATCGCGAGAGCGTGGATATCGAGGTTTGCGGGGGAGAAAGCTGTTCTCCTTGACCACGCCATACGGTTCATCGCGAGACGTGCGCCCGCTACGGCGAACGAGCTTGAGGCGGCGCTCCTCCATGAAGGAATCCTGCGCACCCCGTTTCGACTGGAGTCTCTGTGGGCCACGGCTTGTTGGTTCGATATCCATCCGGGCTGGGCGGTTCACCAGTGGAATGGCGTTCGGTTCGTAGCGAATACGACTGACCTGGAGGCCATCCGGAATTTTCATGTCGCGGCCCGCACAGGAGTAAGCCGCTTCGGAGTTACAAATAAGGCTTACGTGATGGCGGGGCTGCCTGTCGAACCATCTGCTGGCTTCGCCGATCTATGTTGTTCCCTTCTCGAAGACCTTCACTGGCTGGACGACCAGCACGAATGGTTCTGGCTGCCCGCAGCGCGAAATCCCATCGAGAAGCGCCTCGCAAAAGTCCTGCGCGCTGTTCCGCAGGTGAGCATCGAGGTTGCCCGCGCCGGCGTGCTGCGCGATCGCCACATGGATGGCGTTGACCTCCCCGCGGAGGTTTTCCGGTCCTTGTGCGAGCTGCTGCCCTGGTGCCACATCGAAGGAGAAATTGTTGCTGCAGGCAAAAACCTCCCCCAAGCACACTACAGGAGCGCGGCCCGGTGATGCAGAGGGAGGACCTGTTCCGCATCGCGCGAACGCAGGGCGTCAGTGAAGCCGGCGTCGAGCGAGTGCTGTCCAACAGCAGTGTTGTCAGAATGCAGCAGATCCCGGCTTCATTGGAGTCATTAGGCCGTGCGCCTGGCCAAAGAAACCTATGGCCTGATCGGATCGAGCTTGGGAACCGTGGAGCCAACCTTGGAACCCACGCGGTCCGGAACTCGTCGAGGCCGAGCCGGATAGCGAGCTATTGCTCAACCATACAGGACCCTCGAAGAAATACGGCGCAGCCCGGGCTGGCCCCGGCCAAAATTCTTGGCGTGCAGCAACCTCGAGTCTCTTTGCTGATGCGGAACCGCGCCGGTAACTTTAGGCGTTGCCACCAACCTCACGATAATAAAGGGTGTTTCCGTCTGCGCTGAA
Organism: Acidobacteriota bacterium; assembly: GCA_003224085.1. Taxonomy (GTDB): domain Bacteria; phylum Acidobacteriota; class Terriglobia; order Acidiferrales; family UBA7541; genus Acidiferrum. The sequence continues at coordinate 95,881 of QHYK01000041.1, forward strand.
GGCGATCCCAATGCGGCCGGATTCGTCCTGGTAAATTTCGTTGAAGTTGGAATCCAAAAGATCAGAAAGCCACCAAACCCGGCAGGTTCAGCGCAGACGGCATACTTGCTGGCATCCTTATTGGCCGCGAGACCAACGATGTACCCGCCGCAAGCCAATTACCTGGTTGCGCATGCAGATGAACTACGACCTTGCCCGGGCGATGAAGAGCGAGAATAAGATCAAAGTCGTGCGTTACAAACCCACACATGCGGCAGCCTGACCTCGCGATCCCTGGTGTAAGCTGCTCTTCTCTTCCGGCCACCTTTTCCTCAATCTGGAGCGTCCATGCGCAAACGCCGCGTCTCTTAGCCATCACGACAGCGAATGGTGAACTTCGACTTTTTTGTCACTCATAACTTGGAATTGACAGCAAACAGACTCACCGCGATCTTGTCCATCGGTTCAAAAAACTCCGCTGAATCCGGCCAGTTCCCATGGCGAGCACATCGGCGAGGCTGGGCTGTTTCGTGTTCTTTGCCAACACCGGCCTAAACGCCCCATGGACAATGTTCCAAGCTTTAAGTCTAGGGCGTTAGGTAACGCGGCGGCGGGGTGAGATTTGAAATCCGCACAATCGTCGGGAAACAGGAAATTGGGGAAACTGACGAATTACTTCGGGATTGGCCGTCCAAACACAATCGCCAACGCAACGAAGCGGACCACCTCTTCGGTTGTCGACTACTCGCTCACCTTACTCGGGCGCTGTGTTAGAAATTAAGCTTTAGGCCTAGCTGCATGACGCGATTCGGTTCGCCAATAGCGATCACCGTTGCCGAGGATGGCAGTGAAGCCGAGACGCAGCAAGTCCGGGCGAAAATACTGCTCTGCACGCTGGGCGACCCGGATGTCGCGTTCCGCGGATTTTCCCAGTTAGTGTGGTTCAGCACGTTGAAGACTTCGGCCCGGAACTGCAGCTTAAAGCGCTCCGTCAGGCCGAAATTTTTCAGCAGGCCAGAATCCAGATTCCAGAAGTTCGGTCCCTGCACGATGTTGCGTCCATTACCTTGCTGTCCTGGAGGCGGGATGCAGAAAAACGTCTGCGTGCCGGTGACGTTGACGCAGTTGTAGTTTGGATCCGCAGGGTTGGTAATGAGCTGCCCGACATTGTACATCACCGGGCCCTCCACCCCGCTCACGAACTGTACGTGGCCCTTGTCTAGGGGGCCTCGCACCTGTGCGAAGCTGACGTGCGCGCCGTTGGCGGTTAGCGAACCGCTGGTAATGCTGTAAGGCTCGCCGCTCTGGTAGGTAAAGATGCCGGTGTAGGACCAGCCGCCAATGATTTGGTTCGCCCAGCTTGGTGCGGACGAAGCGAACCTTCTGCCCTTGCCGATCGGAAATTCGTACAGCAAGTTGGCCAGCAACACGTGCGTGTTGTTGAAATCGGAAAGGGCGCGATCAAGGCGCCAGTTGTGGATATCCGTCGGAGTGCGGCTGTTCGTCGTGCTCAAGCCGCCGCCGGTGGCAGCGCCGGTTGGGTCGATAGACATGTCGTCAATAGACTTGCTAAAGGTGTACGAGAAAGCTAGGTCCAATCCTTGTTCGAAACGCCGCCGCGCGGCAATGAACAAACCGTGGTAGTAGGAATCACCACCCGAATCCTGGAAGAAGATTTGACCGAACTGCGGACTCGGCCGGAAGAAATTGGCCGGGAATCCGTGTGCAGTGATGGCGTTCGCGCCGGTCAACCCATCGGCAAAATTTGCGAAACTGCCGATATTGAACGTGTCGAAATCAGAGGTTCTACTGTTCAGGTTGGCGGCAGACATCATCTGCAACAGCAAAGTTGGCGTCTGGCCGGTGACACCGGTCGGGCAGCCGGTCCCATCTGGCTTGCACCCAAGCTGACGGTTGTTCATGGCGATGTCGAAGTCACTCAAGAAGCTCGCTCCGTTAATGGAAACCTGGTTCAAATCATAGGCTCTGTAAAGGTGCGTCCCGCGCTTTCCGATGTAGCCAATTTCCGCCACGAAATGCTTCGGAAGCTCGCGTTGTACGGTCAAATCCCACTCGTGGACCGAGGGATTCTTGATGTTTGGATCGAATGCTCCCACTGCGGGAGCCTGGGTGCTCGGCTGAGCGACCGGGGACAACGCCGCCGAAGGCGTAATCGTCGGAGTCGGCACGGTCACGGGAAACCCCGCGGAGATCCGCGCTCCTGGATTCGCGACCAGCTCCGGCGGGACCACACAGCCATTGGTTACTGTTGCCGGTCCGGATGTGGGGATGTTTACTAGGCAATTTAACAAGAAACCAGGCATCTTGCCGGCCATCGCCGTTACCTGGAACGTGGACAGCGTGTCAAAAAGCCACGAGTAGCCAGCTCGCACCGAGGTGTTACTGTCAGGAGACCACGCAACCCCTATGCGCGGACCGACCGAGCCGATATTGTCATTTTTGAACCAGCGGTCAGCCTTCACATACGTGACTGTGCCTTGTGATCCGTCGGGAAACACGTTCGGAACCAGAGATTGCTTGGCGTCATAAGGCGCCGGATTGTACTCCCATCGGATGCCCAAGTTGAGGGTAAGGTTTGCCCGCAGCTTCCATTCGTCTTGTAAATAAGAATCGTACTGGTGGGCACGCGTGTAAACCGTGGCGAAATTCGTGCTTCCGTACGTGTCCCGGCCGAAGTTGGCGAGGAAGGCCTGTTGGATGCGGCTCGGGATTCCCGCCAATTCGTCAATGGTCTGCTGGAGACGATTGATGTCAGTCGAATTTGGCTTCGTTGTCGTGTCAGTTCCTATCTGCGCCGGAATATTGTTGAATCCTCCCAGGCGGTTGCTACGGTTGAATCGAATGATCGGCTCGACTACGCTGCCGCCGAAGAAACCCCGGCTGTCATTGTGAATGTAGAACCGGAAGTTGATTCCAGCACGAACGGTGTGTTTGCCGTGAATCCACGTTAGGTTGTCCACGACTTGCGGCGTTGTGATCGCGCGTTCAGTGTGGGGTGAGAGACAATACGGTCCATCGACATTCAGCGTCGAGCCCAGCACGCAATCATCTGCCCAGATGGGCACCTTCTGGGGATTCGGAAAGTTGGGGTTGGATTCGCCGAAGGTGAATAGGAACGCGAAGCGGTTGAATCCGGCGGTGAGCTCATTCACCAACGTCGGCGAGAAATTGTGCCGGTAACTGATTGCCAGATTCTTGCCCAGCCGGTTTACCTCGCCGAGCGGAGGGAAACCCGGATACACTGCGGGCCGCGCGTTTAGGAAATCGCCCTGCTTCGTATCGAACGTATTCTGCAGCCAGCGAACGAAGACGCTGTCGTTGGGACCAAAAGTGTGATCCACGCGCACGTAGTAGTTCGGTCCCTTGAACTGGGAAGGCGGGTTCCAGTTGAATCCGGCTTGATTGAGTCCGTCACCCAGGCTGAAAGCGTTAGCGGCCGGCAAGCTATTCATCAGCGCCAGCACAGCCGGATCTCCGCCGATCCCCTGTGGATCGTTGGCCAAGATGTTATAGCTGTCGACGCAGTTGCCGACGATCGTCGAGCCGTTGCACACCGGGACACCGGGCTTCAGATTCCCGTTAGCGTCCACCAGGAGCGGCGAATTGCGTGTAACCGTTGCGCCGCCCACGTTAATCGACCCGCGCACAAACCGAAAAATCCCAGTGCGTGCCAGCGCCGTGTACACGGTTGGCGCCCCAAATCCCGCGATGCCCACATTAGTGGCAGAGATGGGCTCTGTCTGGTTAATCTGGTTGTTCTGAAAGCTGCCGAAGAAAAACGTTCTGTTCTTGATGATCGGGCCACCGACAGCAAAGCCGTACTCATTGAGCTTCAGCTCAGGGCGTTTTTTGCCTTCATAATTGCTGAACCATTCGTTGGCGTTATAGTCCGTGTTGCGGTTGAAGTAGAACACCGAGCCGTGAATCGCATTGGTGCCGGCTCTGGTAGCTACAATGACGTTCGCTCCGCTATTGCGGCCTTGTTCAGCAGTGGCGCCCAGCGTGACAGTGCGGAACTCCTGGACATTGTCGGGATTCAGCCGCTGGATATTGCCTTGTGGGTTGGGCACCGTGGACTCGTTGGCGTCAATGCCGTCAATCGTGACGTTATGCGAGCGGTCACGGGAACCAAATACGTGCGTGCCCGAGCCTGCGCCGTTGGTGGTGCGCTGCACCACGCCCGGCTCCAGCGTCAGCAGGGCCAGTGGGTTGCGTCCGTTCAGCGGCAGGTCCTGCACCTGCTTGGTGTCCATAATGTCGCTTACCGTCGCGTTAGAGGTTTCCAGGCGTTGATAGTTCGATTCCACTACTTCTACGGACTGCCCCACAGTCCCCAATCTTAAGGTCACGTCTACAACCAGTGGCGTACCGACCGTCAGGATGTTGTGAACGCTGGTAAAGGTTTGGAACCCGGTAAGCGATACGGTGATGCTGTAACTTCCCGGAGTCAGCGATGCGAACGAAAAATTGCCAGAACTCGTTGTGTTTTGACTGAACACTACGCCCGTTTCTTCGTTCTTCGCTTCGACTTTCGCGTTGGCTACGACTGCGCCGGATGCATCTGTTACGGCTCCGGTGACCGATGACGTGCTGACTTGTGCTGAAACGAAAGAGACACTTAAAAGCACCAAGACCAGAAGTAAGGCAGCGTGCTTTCTTGCCATGGAACACCCCCGTCCATTACTCGCAGAATGCTGAGAGCCCTACTGGGCGTGAGCGATCGGCGACCGGACCTGGCAAACTGCGAACTTCCTGGCCTATTTACTCTGCAAATTCGATTTAGTCAACATCCAGATTGAGTCGTAGCGTGCGTTGGCCACAGCTTTCGCTGGTCGAATAGAAACCGTGAAGAAATCTCTCAAACCGTTCCTTCCGGCGACAAATTTCGTAAGTACGATTCCGGCAATGCTTGAACCAACGAGCGTGACCGTGAACATCAGCGGGCCATCAAGGGTAGGAACGGTCTCTCTGAGGATGAGTTTTGAATCGGCTCGAAGTTCCGTTGCATGCGGTCCACTCCAACCGAGAGGATGTCCACGAGGCTAAGGTGCTTTGTGTGCTTGGCGAGCACGGGCGTGAAAGCGCCGTGGAATGCCATATTGTCACACACCAGTGAGGGCGAGGCGCATGGACTTGTCGTTTGAGTTTCGGACGCCGATTGAGAATCAGCATCCATCGAAGGTAGTTTCAAGGTCGAGGACTCCGAACATCTTCATGCCGTCTCACGGCGTATTCCTCCCGCACGACCGAGATCTGTCGGAAGCTCAGCGTTTCGACCAGCGCTCCAACAATTTCGACGTGCGGAAGGGGTTGATGGGTTGCGCTCGCCGCAGGCGTCGGGATCACCTTTAATTCTTCTCGGGTGATTTTCGAACTGCCGCAGTGCGCCAAGAGTTCCAGACTGTTCCATTGTGTCGTTCTCCTTTCATCCGCGGAGTGACGCAACCCCCAAGACGGGGACTTCGGATTTTCGCTAAGAAAGTGAGCAGGCCACATCCAATTAACATTTCGCGGCGAGGGTCGATCGGGAGAATCAGGTTGGGAGGGACGCTAGACAGAGAACGCGCACCTTCTCTGAGCGTGAAGCGGGACACGCGCGTGCGGTGACTAACAGGGCTTCTCTAAAGGAGATTATTCCGGGTCAAGCCTAGAACATGAGGCAGCAGGCTCATATTCATATGAAAGGAGGGATTCCTATTTTGATTCCGCGCCCAAGAGGATCAATTGCGCCCGCAATTCATCGGAGGGGATTTCCACCACCTTGCCATCACGCCAGACGTAGATTCGCAACCCTGCTCGCGCGTACTCCTCAATCGCCTTTTTGAAGGCCACCTTGAGCGCCATCAGACCGCGTTCGGACATTGGCAATTCGACGACATTGGGAGGCTCTTTAATCATGGCTTTCCGTACAGAACCATTAAGTCTCCCACAACTTATCTTCGACTGCCTCGCATGTCCGCTGGACAAGTTATGGCGATTCCAGTGGCTCGTTTCCAGTTGGGGCAGCAATTCCTAAAAAGACCAGAACGGCGCGATTAAGCCGGCACCATATCCTCGTCAGCAAGACGACCAACATTCACGCCGATTTTTGTTTTCTGAACAGTCGTGACCTTATCCACCATCAAGCGACAAACAGCTCGCAGTCCGTTGCTCGCGCTCGGCTTAATGAGGAGCCGAAAAAGAGGAGCATCGGTTGGATCGGTCACCTTGGAGAATCACCACCGGACGCGGTTTTCCTGCGTAGTCCTTTCCACCAGAAACGGTCCAAATCGCGCCGCGCTTCACTTCCCGCCCCAATCGGAGACGGCGTCGATAAAGTCCTGGTCCTCCTTGGCATGGGGACTGCTGGCAACAGCCAGGGACTGCCTGCGTGCCTCTGCGACGAAAATGGGCGAGCGCATGTCGGGCACCCAGATCTGGATGGGCCGTAAGCCTTGTTGTCGCAATCGCTTGCGATGTGCTCTGACCTTGTCGCGAGACGACTTGGATCGACTTCGTGTTCCCATATCTACCTCCGTAACAGGTTACATGTAACCTAACACAACTGGCCGCCGATAACTCCGCCCCAATCGCAACAAACTACTCCCGCTTGGCGTTGATCCGACCGCGAATCCGGGAGAGCAGCTGGATGTGTTCGCGCCCACGGGCGCAGAACCACCGTCAGCTCTGCCGGCGACCGCACGCGCGCACTCCGGACTTCTGTGGATTTGACTCGTGCAGGAGGCCATCCTGCGGCAACCGACTCGACGCGCGTGCTGCGTATTCCGGGATTTAAGAATAGGAAGTACGAGACGGAGTTTCTGGTGCAAGCAGAAAAGCATGCAGACCGCGTCTCATCTGCTGGATTTCCCGCTGCCGAGCGACCCTACGCAGAGCGACTTCAGGCTGCGTCGCCAAGCGGCGCTGCTCACTGCGTCACCATCAAATCGTCCGTCGCTGCTCACGAGTGGGGTACTCGGCTTGCCTACGCATGCCCCCGCGCACAGGCGGCCAAGAGAACCCGCCACCGAATCGGAAGCTATGTGAGAAAGCAGCTGGAAACTATAACCGATGCAAATGAGTGGAACTGTAAACGGTCCGGCTACTGCTCAAAATTTCTTCACTTTCTCATGCGCGCCGACAGTCCCTGAGAATCGGACGATAGTCAGGGGTTCCGAAGCCCGCGGCGCGATTCCAAGCCACATGCGCCAAGAGTAGCGCAGCATGAGCCGCCTCCGACGACGGTTGCGCCTCGGGCTGCCTGAGCACAGTACACGCCATCTTCTTGATGATATCCGAAAGGGGACGCCTGATGGCTTATCTCCGCATCTTTCGTTCTCGTCCGCGCGCTCGGCGGGACCGAGGAATTATGGGCTCAAACGTCAGACGGTCAACGGTGGTGACGAATGGTTACCAATGGTGACGACTAACGTCCAGGCTTTCGTTTTCAGCGCCACTGCTTCGTTCCCCATCAACGCTACCCATTCCATGCGAATGGCATCATCGCGACACTCTCCTTCGCGCACCATTCGTCGGACCTGCCATACTACCTTACCGAATCTCTCAGGTCAGGAGGCACAGTGCGCTACGCGGAATTCCGTGACCGACTCGAAAATGCTCTTCGGGAAGTGGGCCTGTTCGTCCATGACGCCGATCGCGTTGAGACTATCAACCTCGCGGACACCGTGCGGCATTGGAAAGTCTATATCAGTAGATCCGCACCTCCGAGCGCGGAACCGTTCTCCGTTTCGGCCAAGATCAGCTTCCGGTGGACCCCGTTCGATGCGGCTCGATCCTACACGTGCGAGGAAGACCTTTACCTGCAACTTGTTGGGAGGAGGCAACCGCCTAGGACTGCACGCAGGTGGACGAGGGTAGACCTCTCCCTCTACGCGAATCTCCCTTACGGTTCGACCACCTCGATGCCCGAGCCCCACGTGTTCGCTGCTTGGACTACTTCTATTGTGGAGAAGGCTCATGCAGCCTTCAGCGAGATCGAGGAGAGGAAGGGCCACATCGTGGCCGTCCTTGGCGCGCACGGGGATCTCCAGGTGGAAGTCCGTTGCAAACCGGATGGCATTGTTTCCTTGAAGGGTGTGGCTATCTCTGGATTTCGGATCGTTCGCGTGCCTCGGGTCTGGGACGATCCCGGGCGTCGCGAGGCGGAGAGGGACCCGCACGCCGAACTTGCCCGACTGGCAGAGACGTTCGAGGCCACTCTCGACGAGTGGACGAAGAGTATCTCGGCACTGGCGACCTGGATCCGGTATTCGCCCCCGGCACCCGGAGCGAAGCCAATCGAGCCCTGGTTCGAGGATGAACCCGAGGACGATGATGACCGCGGGCCGGAGACGATACACTGACCACGCGCCCGCCGATCGCCGCTGGTCAGAGGGTAGGTGCGCAGTCGCCGGGGGGAGGTCGATAGCCTTGCATATTTTCTCACGCGCTGAGAACCAAATGGAACAAGAACAGCCCTATACACGAAAGATTTGATCTTACGTTCCATCGATAATCCCGATTCATTCTCTTCCGCGCAAGATGGCTGCCATGATGCGGGGATTGCGACGACTGTGAATCACGGCGATGACGACGAGAGGTTTCTCATCGGGTGCGTAGGCGATGAGGTAATCGCGCATGGATTGAAACCGTAGCGGTCGCGAGGTAAGATCGGATCGCATGTGACCCTGGTGGGGAAAGAGCACAAGCTTGCGGATGGCTTCCAGGATGTCCTCCCGGAAACGCATGGCAGCGGCAGGATTGTCGTCGGCAATGAACTGCCAGATTTCAGTGATGTCCTGCGCAGCGCCAGGGTGAAGCTCAAATCCCTGGTCATCCGTCATTTCGGGGAGCGCCGCTTGATGAGTTCATCTTCACGACGGCGCAGGTCTCCGAAGAAAGCAGCGCCATCAATCGGCTTGACTCGACCGCTCTTGATGTCATCATAACGGCTATCGAGCACGTCGCGCACTTCGGCCACTTCGCTGAGATAAGCAGCCATAGCGTCTTCCACAAGTTCGTCGGTCGGGCGACCACTCTTGGAAGCCAGTTCGTTTAGGCGTGATTCCGTCTCAGGCTTAAGATGTATTTCCATGGCTTTTAGTGTAAGGACTTGGTCCGGTGCCGTCAAAAGTAATTGCTTCCACGCGGAGCGGTGGCGATTTCCGCTTTTTCTCGCTGAGCTTCTTGAGACGGAATGGACGGTATATCAGAAGGGCTCGCCAGCGTGCGCAATTGTCTTTTCAGTGCTGCCGCTCTGCCATGCCACTCCAGCGCGAACGTCGTCGATTAGGAACCGCGCGCCTTGGTTATCGGCAGGATTCAGCCAGAGCATACGTTCGAAAATGCGCTCGGCCTCCTCGAATCTGCTCAGCCGCCACAGGCACAGCCCAAATCCATTCATACACCGGAGAAATGGCCGGTTGTCGATCCATCCCCACGGAAGCAGGCCATCGAAGCTTTCGCCGAAAGATAATTCGCCGATCCGAAATCCCAACTCGTAATGCCGAATCGCGACTTTGGGCCAATGATCGAACGCAATGTTGCCGAGATGCGCGTGAGCATCGAGGCAGCGGAGATCGGCCTGGCAGAGATCCATCAGAATCTTGCTTGCACCTCCAATATCGCCGCAGTCCTTCCGGTCGTTGGACTGTATGATGGGGTCGGAAAACAGATCCTCTGTATCCGCTCCCGGCAATACTTGCTCCATTTCAAATTCCGGACGCGGCCCCCACGCGATGATTGGTTTGGCCCATTCTTCGATCGGCTCGCTTTCCTCGCCCCAATAGTGCTCGGCCGGATCCCACACGCCTCTCTCTTCCAGTTTCAGAGGGGTAAGGCCCAGGGCCTGCACGTCGAGCCGCGTAGATTCAATCTCGCCGGACAGATAGGGATTGCCCGCGTACCTCCATTGCTTGCGTGGCCGGACGACCGCAATCTCACCGGGAACAACATCCCAAAGGCGACCGGCACGAAGTGTTAATGTGGGTGTGCTTCCGCGCAGACGGCAGCGCGCGGCCTTCTGCTTCACCGAAATTACGATCAGCTCCACCAGGCCAGACGGATTGATCGGTACCACAGTGTTAATCGTTGGTTCGCCCCTGATTTTATCCGGGGAGCCCGGAACCGGTCGTTTTGCTGTTTTCAACAAGCGTGTCTCCCGTGCCGCTCGCCCCATCGCATCTTCGCGCGTTCTAAAAACGAAAGTCGTTCGCTGCGTTTCGCGCCGACAGCCAACGCCTCAAATCCACTGATGACACCGGTATCGCGGTAATGCAATTCGCAAACCCGCTGCGCAGTCTCGCCAGTCCAGCGCGTTGATAGCAGTCTGTGGCGCGCTCGAAACTGGGTAGTGCGGCATCGTAGCACTTGCTTTTTTGGCGTCAACGATACGCAATCCCCGGGAAATCCCCGGCGGGGGTCCTAATTTGATTTAAGGCTTTTGCAAAATGATGACTCTCAAAAAATTATCGGAAAAACTGGCATCCCAGCTGCGGGCTACAGTACCAAAAGATTTACTTAGAAGGTTTGCGAGGATTGACTCCGGGTCACCAGGTTTGTCCTTGTCGCTGCTTTTCTTGGTTATGATTGTTACACCGAGGGGTTGTGCATGCAGTTTCTCTACTGCGTTCGCTGACATATCCTCTGGTATTGCTGTGGAGTGTGGCACTTTCCATCCAGCAGACAGCAGCAAACCACGGATTTCCTCTGCCAACCAAGACGCCTCGCCCATCGCCATTTTTGTATAAAATCTCTGCCGTAAAGGGTGTGCGTTTTAATGATGCGATAAGCGCCTGCAAAGATTCGTTGCTGTCAAATCTCAATATTCGGGGCAAACGCTTGCTTTTATGAATTCCGGATGTTAAACAGTTCGGCAACGGCAGAAGCCAAGACCGCTCGACCGCTACTCGGAGGAGCTGACCGTGGTTACCCCCCAGGGCCCTAGCTGCCCGGATACGCAAGGCACCCCGGATCCTCGGATCAAACACCTTATCGTTTTGATGCTGGAGAATCGGTCGTTTGATCACATGCTGGGATACTCGGGAATCCCCGGCGTCGACGGCCCGGACGCAACGGACACCAACCTGGACAAGCATGGCAAAGCATGGAGCACGTCTCCCGAGGCCGCGCAATCTGGACTCACCGACCCGGGGCATGACTTCGACGACGTCTGCAAGCAGCTCTATCGCACGTATGGCGATGATCGGAAGTGCCCGCCCGAGGAGATGACCAACAAAACGCCGAACATGCAGGGTTTCATCTGGTCTTATTCCGATTATGTATCGAGTTCGGCAGACGAGGGCCCACAAGAAATCATGAAATGTTTTTCCGCCGGGGATCTGCCGGTGCTGACAACGTTGGCCAGTGAATACGCCGTCTGTAACCGCTGGTTTTCCTCCATTCCCGGCCCCACGCTTCCGAACCGATTATTCGCCCATGCTGGCACGTCCAAGGGACGGTTGGATCTCTCCGCGGAAGAGTTCAACACGACTCCGACGATTTATGAAGTCCTGGATGACGATGACGTGGCGTCGACCATCTATGCGGATGGGTGGACCGCGGCGGCAACCTTCTGGGAACTGATGAAGCATCAAGACCAATTCTTCGGAACGCTCGACGATTTCTATCAAGACTGTTATGACGACAATCTCCCCAGCTATTGTTTCCTCGAGCCGCGCTACAGCCCGGGGATGGTCAACGGAACTTTCCGCCCGCAAAATGACCAGCACCCCGACAGCGACATCGCGGAAGGCGAGCACTTGATTTTTAGCGTGTACCAGGCAATTCGCAGCAACCGCAGCGTGTGGAACTCGTCCATGCTGGTGATTGTTTACGACGAACACGGCGGGCTGTATGATCACGTGCCGCCGCCGAGCGCGCTCACGCCGCGCCCGGAGGACGTGGCCACGGATACCCCCAAGTTTAATTTCGATCGCTACGGGGTGCGCGTCCCAGCGGTCATCGTTTCTGCCTACACCTGCCACAAAGTCTGTAACGATGTGTTCGATCACACTTCGCTGATCGCCACGGCGCGCCATTTGTTTACAGGTCATACGGACGACCGCCTCGGCCTGCGGGCCAAGTGCGCCAAAACTTTTGACACCCCTTTGATTCTCCATCTGGACAAGCCGCGGACCGACCACGTGCACATCAGTCCGCCCAAGCGGCAAGTCCAACCCGCAAGGCCGTATTGCCTGAACCACCTGCAAATCAGCCATCTCAAGCAGGCCATTTTGCTTGACGAGACAGCCCTTAAGCCCAAGGGCCTCTATGTGCGGGGTCAATTGCCGAAGTTCAGCGGTCTAAAGCAGGACGATGATGATTCTAAGTATTGCAAGCTCGATCCCGTCGAAACCGAGCGTTACATCCAAAATGTTCTGACCAACGCGCGGGCCCTGGGGCCAAATCTGAAGATCACGAAGCTGGAGTAACCGTGCTTCAACGAATCGTCCCGATTGCGGTGCTGATCCTGCTGGTCGGCAGCGGTGCCCGCGCCGACAGTCTCAGCGACATCCGGCGCGCTTGCCTCGAGCGAGGCAATTTTCACAAGGGCATTCATTGGCTCGAGGAATGCGTCCAGGAAATGTTCACCGCCGAACCTTTCCATGTGACTTTGAGTTCGGTGGCGCCAGGCGCGGGCCTTGCGGCGTTCGGGCCAGCCCTCGGACAGGATATTAGGATTGCGCATCTCGACTTTCTTTTCGCGAGTTCGCTGGCGGCATCGACCGACGGCTCTTATGTTGGCGCCGCCCAGGTAACTTTCGCTCTCCCGACGCGAAGCTTCTTTGAACTGAATGAAGACAGCTCGCGGTCGGCCCGGCAGAAATACGGTTTCCGCTCTCTCGAGCGCCTTGAGGGGGTGGATCCTCTCTATTCAAAAATGTCCGTCACGATGGGTTACCGCCGCTTCGACGCGCGCGAACAGGACTTCTATGGACTTGGCCCGGGGGCCACACTATCCGGCCATGCCGGTTATGGACTCCTCTATTCGGACACGTACGTGAAGATCGATAATCCGGTATCGTCCTGGAACACCGTCGGCTTCAACTTTTCGTTCCTGCAGCCTCGAGTGACCTCCACGATCAACACAGCCATTCCGCAGATTCGCGCCGCGTACAATGAAACGACGGCGCCCGGGCTCACTTCCCGAGATGATTTCCTGCGCTATGAACCTTATGTGCTCTTTCGCATTCCTGCCCACCGGTCGTTTTTTACGACACTCCGCGTTGGCTACGGCTTCTATCAAGCACTCGGTGACCGCGGCCGTTCTTTCCAGCGTCTTTCCGGCACCGATACCGTTTTCATTCCCCTGTGGGTTCCCTCGAAGGGGACACCAAAGCACCGGAATGCGTTCCTCAACCAGGTGTGTCCCAGTCTGCGAAGTGCAAAGGACTGCTCGCTCGGAGACCTGAGGTTCATCAGCAGCGTGGTAGCGTCCTACAAAGGAGCTGTCAGCGAAGTTCCCTTTTATTTCGACCAGACGCTCGGAGGCACGGACATCGGCGGGGACGATACGCTGCGGGGCTTTGCGGACTACCGGTTTCGCGCGCCGAGCAGCCTGCTCTTCCAGGTGGAATACCGCCACAACCTTTGGGGACCGTTTGGACTGTTGTCCTTTTACGACATGGGAAAAGTGGCCTTGCTGCCGTCCGACATCTCGCTCAATCATTTTCGGCACGATATCGGCGTTGGGCTGTATGCTCGGGCGGGCAATCGCGAATTGATGCGCATTTATGTGGGGTTCGGGACAGGCGAAGGCGCTCGCATGCATCCAAGAGTCCCGGTGTCGTTTTAGCAGGCCAAGCGGGAGCGCTCGAGGGTGAAGCCGTTGACGGGATCGAGAACTTTAGCTAAGGGAGACTGGATGTGGGACGCGAGGAACTGTATAGAGCAAGTGACGTGAGTTTCACGCGCGGCGAGAACGAGCTTTTCGCCCGGCTTTAGCTGGGCTTCTTTCTCAGCTCACCGGAATGCCGTTTTTGGCTGGAACTCTAATTTAGGTCATGTTACCGGTGGGGCCGCAAAGCCCCGTCCTTTTAGAGCTTCAGCGAGGGGATGTCAAAATGACCATGGATATCTGGAGAAGCCCTGGAGAAGCCCATGAAACAGATGCCCGCAAGCGCATTCAAAGCCCATTGGCTAGCCGTCATGAAACGAGTTCAAGCCACAGGAGAGCCTGTGATTGTCACGAAACGCGGGGCGCCAGTTGTTAAGGTAGTTCCCGTCGAGTCAACGCAGGCCGACATCTTCGGATTCATGGAAGGAAGAGTCAAAATCGTGGGAGATATCGAATCCCCGATTCCGGTCGAGTGGGAGGTCGCAAAGCAGTGATTCTACTCGATACCCATGTGCTCGTCTGGCTTTCAGGTGAACCGGCCAGCTTGTCTAAGTCTCTGACCTGAGCCCTACCTAAACCGACGTGTGTAAGAGTCAGGTGAATAGTTTGGGTTTCAAAACCACAGCTACAAGTCAAAGTTTCGGAAAGGCGAAGAAAGACATGGCCCACCTTTTTCTGGGAAACGAAAAAAGATGGGCCCTTCTCGCAACGAGTGGGGGTTGCTGATACAGCCTGTTCTGGCCCAAATTCTACTTCCCAGAACGACGCTTTAGAAGAAATCTAACAAAGCCAGTTCACCGGCCAACAGCATCCGCAGAGATTAGGTTGCGAACTTCCGGCTACGGTTTTGGTTTATCCGAAGCTGGTTTTACCTCGGCTGATTTGGCGGCTGCAGCTCTGGGCTTTGCAGTTGCTGCCATCATGGGCTTGGCGTGCCAGAAATCGGCAGACGCAGATGCGACGTCTTCGGGTGGATTGCTGAGTTGGGGCGAGAAGCGGAAAAGCGTGGATTCGGAATGCTCGACGGACTCCGCGCTCACCTGCTGGAACTTCTTGAAGCCTTCCTCGCCCAGAATGTCCCGCATCGTGGGATTATTGTCAAAGCCGCCCAGGGAAGTGCGCAAGGACGTGACGTAGAAGGTCGCGCCCTTCGTTCCTTCGACGACCTGCGAGACGAAGAGCGGTTGCGCATTGTCAGCCCTTTCGCCCGCCTCTTTGGTTTCCTTTAATAGCGCTTCGAATTCAGGGACGTGGCCGGCGCGAATGTGCACTGCCGTGGTGCGCAGCACGCGGGACTCGCCGATGAACTTCGCGTACGCTGCGGCGTCCGTGGGAGCTTTGCGGCTGAGGTCCCAACGCCGACGTCGCAATTCGGAGCGCGACCATACCAGGCAATTTTGAAAATCACGCTCCATCTTGTCGGCCATTTCCTTGCCGAAGGCTTTGTTGGCTGCAGCCATAGCAGCTTCATTGACTTTGTCGATGTCCGTGTAGTCCTTGCGGATGCTGGTAAACTGGTACACGTTTCCCTCGCCATAGACGGTTTCCATGGCGATCCAAGTGTCGCCGTTGTATTTCCGATTGGCGTCGATCCATTTTTTGGTGAGTGTTTGGAAGTCGGCGAATTTCTCCGGCTTCACTTTGACGATATACACATCGAGATAGTCGCCCTGCGCGTGCACGGCCATAGGTGCCGCTAAACACACCGTCACGACTAAGGCCCAAATGGCTCTCCTCAACATGAATGCCTCCTTTTGTCGAAGACTTACCGGGGAGGGTGGGGCGCACGCTACACCCGCGAAGGGACAGTGTCAAGCCCCTCTTAAAGTTACATCCTCAAATGGCTTGACAGGCGTTTCGGGTTGTCGCTCAGTTTCGGTAAAGGCTTGTGGGCAATAAGATTCCCCCTACTGGCAGCTAGCGTATTGGCTGTTGCTGGCGACTGGAAGCATCATAATCCTCGTCCCGGTGATCGGCGATATCATCAACGTGATCGCCGACGCGCGAGCGCACATGAATTGACGGGGCCTACCGTTTCTGTTGAATCATAGTCGGGATGTTGTTTTTCGGCAGTCGGGAAGTGATGGTGGCAGACTCCGGCAGGCACGCGGGCAGTAGGGGTGGATTATGAGCTTCTTGGCCTTTTTTCGCAGGTTGTTTTGCAACTTCGTCTGTCTGGCGGTACCGTGCATTGTTTCGGCCCCGGCTGCTCTACCGCAAGTTAGAGGAGCAGTCGTCCAGACATGGCATTACGACCCGCAGCAAAAAGCCGTCGTGCTGCGGCTGGTGAACGCCTCGAATAAAGACGTTACCGCGTACAGCATATCCATCACGGTAAAGTATGCGGACGGGAGCACCGATTATACGGATGGCAGGCCCAATAGCCCAGGCGGGTATATGGAGGATTTGCTCGGCAGGTTTTTGCACCCTCAAGCGAACGGCAATGGTGCGTTCGCCGCTGGCACAAGCCGCGACGTTGTCCTCCCTCAGGCGAAAGAAATTGCCGATGTAGAGGCGTTCGTGGATATGGTTGTGTATGCCGACTGCACTGCCGAGAGCACCAATGATCTAAGGTTGAAGGAACTTTTTGCCGTCCGCACCGGGTCTCTGCTGGCGATGCAGCATACGAACGAGATCATCAAGCGCGTGCTGGCCGACCCAACGGTCACGAGTCCCATTGCGGAGGTTGTAAAGGAACTATCGGCAGAACTGGCGAGGTTTAAAGAGGCGAACAAACATTTGCGACCCGATGAACCCGACGAAACTGTCGGCCTGCAATCCGCGAGGGGGATTTTTGAGAGCACACAGCGGCTGCAGCGGCAGCAAATGGATTTGAAGAAACAAACTGAACGATTGACGAACTACGTTTCGGGAACCGAAGGAGAAATTGAAGCGTTGAAGCCGCACGCCCAATTGCGAGCGGCAGGGGGCAGTGCGCAGTAATCCGGTCGTCCAAGGGTACGTGGACCGCAAGAAAACGGCGGAGCGGATTGAACACACTTTTGCCGGAAACTTTAAATGCAAGTGATGGCGGAGGCCCTCCAGAATTTCACCAGCGCGCTCAGCCCCATGAAACCCGCGGAATCGGTGAAGAGGAATGTCCGGACTTTGTCGCCGGGCACGATGGAGATCCAATTTCCGAAAGGAATCCTGCGAATGGTTGGGTCTGTGGACGTGGTGGCTTTGCGCGCCGCGCCGGACGGTTTGGCGAAATGATCGGACCGCCCGAGTGATAGTCTGTCAGTCACCCTCCGCCATTTTATTTGCGACGTGAATGCTGGCTTCCCAACATTCGTAACTACAAAAGTCCTCGGAACCGTCCTCCAACGGCAAGCCAAAGACAGGACCACTCGCAACGGGGTCTAAATGCTTCGCGGGAAACGCATGGCAAAAGTTGCAAATTTTGGTCGCCATTCTTCTTTTCCTCGGGCAATCAAAGGGTGACCCAAAATCAAACCTTTGTACTATAGGGCCCAAGAACCTAGTCCGTTACGCTTGCGTCTGGAGATACCAACTTCATGCTATTGCACCTGCTTGCAGTGGTCCTGGTTGTGGGTACCATTGCGGTTCCCCTGTGCGTGCTTCGTTTTGTGTATCGCTTCGCAAGGAAGCCCGCAACCCGGCGATAACCAGAGCTCCATGGATGACCACCTGAAGCCACCGATGGGGGAGGTGTGGCTAGTTGAAGACCATGGCCCTACAAGCCATTTACCAGAATTGTGAGTGGCCTTCCTTGCCCTTCCGCAAGTTCAATGGAATCACCCTGTCACAATTTAAGGCATTCACCCGATGTACGTTGCTTTGAAAACCTGCAAATTGGGAACACAAGCAAGTCGAAATATTTGGCCCATGCCCAAGGAGCTTGAGATGTTTTGGAAAAGCTCGCCGTGGCATTGGCACGGCACTCAGTCCCGCAAGTGGCCCAGAACTCGTAGGGCACGCCCACGTTTTTGCATCCTCAAAGTACTCGGCGACTTGCTCGACGATGGAGAACTACATTTCGTAGAGAGGGCACAAACCTTTGAAGCCGCAAGACGGCGAATCGAAGCGCTTGCAGCGGGCCGGCCGAGTCAGTACGTGATTTACAATGGGGAAACAGGTGAACGCGTTTCCATTGTTGCAGGTGGAAAGCGCGGCCAATCAGGTTGGCGGTTTTCTGATGTTGACCTGACCTGACGATTCGCCTGAGTCTCAAAAAATTACAGCTACATTCGTGGAAAAGGAGTGAGTGTGCAAGGACTCGGCCCGGGCTTTACGATGGGGCGAAGATCCGTGATCTTCAAATCGGAGGGTTTCGAGTTCGTGTTGACGCCCTCAGGGTACGCTTCCATCGTCTCTCCCCTCAGCAGTGAGCTTCCGAGCATTCCCGCCGACGCTTTCAGAACCTCGCGGCGATCCACCAAGTGCCGGCTATTTTCGCTCATGTCATTTCTTCTCCCTTCGCGTTTAGATTAGCAATCTCTCCGCGGCTCGCAAATCCAGGATTTCACCGCTCCGGCCATGCTCCCAGGCACGTGGCTCGGTTGCTCTCTATGTGCGCACAGGCGTTTGCTACTCAGAACTCGAGCCGCAACGATAACTGCAGGTCACGGTTGTCATTTACAGTGCTGGTGATCTGCCCGGGCGCGGGCGAACCAATGGCAGTATTAGGGAAGCCAAAATTCGGTGTATTGAAAGTATTGAATGCATCCAGCCGGACCTGTAGCCGAAGGCTTTCGCGAAGCGATGTGTTCTTGATCATCGAAAGATCCCAATTCAACGTGCCAGGACCGTACAGCACACCGCGCCCTACGTTGCCGTACGTGTAGGCCGGTGGCTTAGTAAAACACGCGATATTAAACCACAGCGCAGGATCAGGGCTTGGCAGATTTCCGCCGCATATGCGATTGGGCCAGCTCGGGGCCCCGTTATTGACGCCCTGATTTAAAGTTACACTGAAGGGCCGCCCCGTAGACAGAGTCGCGATGCCCGCCAGTTGCCAGCCGCCAAGCAGGCGCGAATGGAATCCGGATTTCAGCCACGGCTTCCCTGGGCCGACTGGCAGTTCGTAAACCCAACTTCCCACGAAACGATGCTTGACATCAAACCCCGAAGGCCCATAGCCGGCCCTGAGATTCGTGACGGTCTGCGGGTTTCCTACCGCGCCACCTCCGCTGGCCGCCGATCCACCGTAGTCGAGAGATTTGCTGAACGTATAGCTCGCCAGAAACTGCAAGCCTTTGGACATTCGTTTCGTCAGCTTGCCCTGAAGGCTGTGAAAATTGGACATATTGCGAGGGTCGCATTGCGTGATCGTGCTTACATCCTTGAGCGGTTGGATTAACCGCCGCGAGGCCAGCGAGCCGAGGCCGGGCTGAACTTCGTTGGGATTGTAGCAAAACATGAGATGAATGCCGCGGCTCCCCGCGTAGGCGATTTCGGCCAGCGCGCTGGCGCCAAGCTGGCGTTCCACGTCAACATTCCAGGACTCCATATACGGGGTTAGGTTGTTGAAGGCGTGCCCGATCACCGCAGGATTGTCGGCATCCAGCTCCGCGGTTGTCAGGGGCATCACAGGCGCGATCGGTGGGAAGGGATTGTCAATCTTAGGTATGCCGCTCATAGTGCTGCCAAGCGGGTAAATCGGCGGCGAATAGTTCTGAGAGATTGTGAATGGCACATTCTGACCCAGAAGATTCGACGCCGACTGCTGTTCGGGAAAGTATGCCATGCCGTATCCGCCGCGGATGACTGTGTTTCCCTTTCCGCTGACGTCGTAGGCAAAACCAACGCGCGGCGCAATGTCTCCGTATTGCGTGGATTTCCCGGCCGCTCGCGATGTGCCGTGCACTCCGGCGTAGACTAGGGCCAGCGTTTGCAAGTCGAAGTTGGCAATGCGATTGTGGATCTCCGTGTCCGGCGTGAAAACGTCGTACCGGACTCCGAGGTTGAGTGTCAGGCGATTGCTGGCCTTCCAATCGTCCTGGAGAAAAGCGGCGTATTCATTGTTTCGCAGATAATAGGGTTGCACGAGGAAGCCGCGCGCGCCTCCGGTCGAGAAGCCCAACAGGAGCGTCGCGACGCCGTCTCCGCCGGTGTTGGTTGTCGGATCATTTGTGAAATTGTCACCGAAGTTCAGCGAACCGCGGGTGTTCGTGTTAGTGAATGGGGACATCTGCTGATGGACCCAGCGGAAACCGAACTTGGTTCTGTGCGGTCCCAGAGTCCACGAAACGGTGTCGCTCAACTGAATATTCGTCTGGCGCGGACGCGCAGGGAGAAACGCGGGTCCACCGCTTAGACCGGTGAAGTCTTGGACGTTGATGTTCGGCAAGCCGGTGGCAAACGGTGTGACGTTGATGCCCTGTATGCCCAACGATGTGGCCGAGTTGTGCGCAAAGTCCGACTGCACTGTAAAGGGATTGGTGCGCCCATAACCGCCAATGAACTCGTTCACGAGATTCGCTCGGAAGACATGGGCCTCATCCATCGCCATGCCTTGCGCGGTTAGCTGCGTGTTCTGCAGACCGGCGACGAACGGACCCAAATCGAACTGCTTCGCGGCTGATGCCGGTGTTGGTAGGCAGCATTGCGCTTGGCCTTGCGGCGCGACGAGGGAATAGTTCTCATAGCTCCACCTCACGAAGAGCGAGTCGTTCACCCCGATTCGGTGATCCACGCGGAAGTTCCCTCCGTTGTCTCCAACAACGCGATCAGCCGCGCTCACATAATTGTTGAAGCTTCCTGGAAGGTTCGGCAGCGGGTAGATGCTGGCTACGTTTGCGCCGACCTGGTCGATGAGCTGTGGCGGGATAATGTTACAGGGAGTTCCGCCCGTTTGAGTGCCGTCTGGATTGGGAGTCACCGGAACATTCCCGTTGCACATAAAGCGAGAGCGCGCGCTGCTTGCCGTCGTGCTGAACGGATTGTAAATCGGCAGGAAGACACCTTTAGTGGTGGTGAGGTTGCTGAAATCGCCGCCGCGCTCGGCAGCAGTAGGCACTGAATTGACAAAGGTTAGGCCTTTAAACTCGCGCAAGCCGTAGTAATCAACGAAGAAAAACGTGCGGTCATGCCCGTTGTACACTCTTGGCAGGACGACGGGGCCACCGAAAGAAGCGCCAAACTGGCTGCGCCGGAAGGGCGGCACGGGCTGATAGATTCCCTTCAAAAAAGGAGCGTTGAAATAGTTGCGGGCATCCAGGTAGCTGTTGCGAAGAAATTCGAAAGCGCTGCCATGGAACTGGTTGGTGCCGGATTTTGTGGAGACCGACACCACGCCCGCCCCCCGGCCGAACTCGGCCGAAAACGTCCCGGTGAGGACTTTGAATTCGCCGATGGACTCCACCGAAGGCTGCACGATGACCGTGTTGAACGTGTACTCGTTGTTGTCAATTCCATCGACGAGCCACGCATTCGTATTCGCCTGGCTGCCGAGCGCGTTGAAGTCCGAAGCAGCCCGCGGATTGAAGGTACTGGCACCTGACAGATTCTCCCCTGCTTGGCCCGCAGTTACGCCGGGAACGAGATACACGAGTTGCGCGAAATTGCGCCCGTTCAAAGGCAGCTCTCGCACCGCCCTTTCCGCGATAACCTCTCCGAGCTCGGAACTCTCCACGCGAACCAGCGGGGAGGCGGCCGCTACTTCCACTACCTCGTTTACATCGCCCACGCTCAGTGTCACGTCAACGCGGGCTTTGTCATCCACGTTCAGGATGATGTCGGCCGAAGCGGCTCGTTTGAAGCCGGACTTCTCTGCGCTCACACGGTAGGTCCCGGGAATGAGGAACGGAGCGTTGAAACTCCCGGTTTCGTCGGTCGTGTACTCTTTGGATTCGTTCTTCTGAACGTCGGTAATGGTGACCTTGACTCCCGGCAGAGGTGCTCCTGAAGAATCACTGACCGTACCCACGATCGTGCCGGTCGTCACTTGCCCATTCGCGGAAAGCAAACCCACAAATGAGAGGCCAAACAGAGCAAAAAACGCCATCACAGCGCGTTCGCCGGAAATGCCTCGGCAAACGTTCACAGCTTATTCCCCTCCGAAACCACCTGAGTGTACTCCCGGCGTCGGCCAATTTCGACTGTAATTCTCCGATTGGTCGGTCGGGTTGTTCGCCCCCGGGTTTTCCCGGAGTACGTTGACAGCGGGCCCTGCCGGCGCCCTCAACGGTAGCCACTAGCTGCTAGCCTGCATTCTCGCAACAGACGGTAAATGCTAGGCACGCAGCTTCGCTTTCCCACTCGTTTTCCTCGGCTCGTTCGCGGAGCGGCGCCGTGCCCTGCCAAGCCCGCCGATTACCGCACTAGTTCCTTGGCATTCTTTGGCATCACGAAACAATAGGCGGTGTAACGCATCTCGCTCCAGGCAAGTTTCGGCAGTGGATAGCCGGGATAAAGTGGGGTCTCCACCGGCGTAAATCGCACGCGTATGCTGATTGACGAGTGTCCGCGCGTCAAATCGCGTCCGATGAGAAATTCGTCGTCCCTAAATCGGCGATTGGAGGTCTTCACGATGTGCTGTGTTGCGCCGAGTTCATCGGGTGGGTTAGAAAATACCGTAGTGTTCGACCCTGCCAGGTACCAAATGCCGGCACTGCGCCATGGCCTTTGCTTGCCCGTGCCGGACGTTTCGGCAACGAAAACCTCGGCCCGCTGGTTCGGATAGGAGTAGTCGAGTTTGCGTCGCAGCAACACGCCCCAATTGTCGGGGCGCAATTTCAGTGTGAATTCAGAAGCTCCTGTAGTGATTCGCCCGCCGTCGGGCTCAGCAGGAAAAATCTCCTTGCCGTTCAAATGGTCCACTCCCGATTCGTAACGCGAAACCACCTCCATCAGTTCGGAGGCCTGCGGCGAGCTGTAACCGTGGGCTGCTTCGCTTTTCGCATCGCCGATTTTCAGCTCGTCAGTCTTGACCAGCGTCGGCTGGGGTATGCCGTACCAGTAGGCCACGGTCTCGTAATGTTCGCTCGACTGATCCTCACCTCCATGTTCGAGCCCGATAAGCGCATTCTTGCCGAAGGGCATCAGGTCGGAAAGGAGAAAACGGTAAGCGGATTCGATGTTGTCTTCCTCGTTCTTGGCCTCGCTCGGTTTGCGCGCTCCAGTTGGGTGGCCTGCGAAGGCCAGCGTCATGTTTTCGCCGCCCCAATAATCACCCCCTCCTCCCCATTCCTCCGTGCCTGTGCCTTGCACCTGCGGCGTACGGCTATCGTCAAAAAAGAAGCGCGGGTCGCCCTCCAGAGTCGAAAGCTCGGCTCGATGGGAAAAAATGAAAGACGTACCTACAAGATGCCCCGACCAATCGCCGCCGCCTTCGGTTTTGGTCGTGTCCAGCAGCACCAAATCTCTTCCCGGTTCAGGATTGGGATGATTCCGGTACGTGGCGTGAAAATATGCCACTTCGTTGCGGGCGGCGCGCAACGGGAGATACTTCACCCTCCAGTGAATTTGCGAAAATCGCGTTCGCGGTTCCGTGCCATCCGAGGGCGCGGACAACTCTATCCGCGCAGACCGAAAAAACGGCATCGGAAAATAACACGCCAGATATACACGCTGCTCATCGAAACGGATGTTCGCCGGGAAAGCTTTGACCAGGAATTCGCGTCCGTCGCGGTTGTAAAGCGTCCCGGCGCCAAAAAAGAGCGCCACAGGAGCGTCGATAGAAGGTGTCGGCCTTTCATCCCAGGTCACTCGCAGCCGCACGCGAGAAAACGCTACGGCTTGTTCGCGAGGAATCGAAAGCTCTAAAGTGCGCAGCATCGAAGGCGCGGCATTGATTTTTGTTAAAGTGACGGTGCCTCTTTCCGACAGGGCCATCTCGCCCGAAGACTCGCGCACTTGCAATCGGTCGCGTTCCTCTGTCCCCGGCTCAGGAGCAAGGTCGCTGCCCGCGCGCCGGATCAATTGCAACACGTCCGGATCCGGCGGCTGCTCCCGGAAAGTCGGGATCGGTTGCGAGAGCTGGGCGCCGGGCACATACAGCTGGTAAATGTAGTAGCCCGTGCCGTAGTGCGTGCGGGAATAGGCCATCTGGAACGATTGCCTGAAGCCGATGGGCACCCAGCTCAAGTCCGCGCCTCGCGTATCCGACCAGGTCCACGTCAGCGGATTGGGAAAGGCCAGTTGCGGCAAAAACACCGAGCCGGGCGCGGGATGGTTTGGATCAGCCGTACTTGTTTCCTGCACGACATAATCGTGGCCGTCCACAACGTAATGCCAGGGGCTCCCATGCCAGTGGTTATAGCGCGCGAAATAGAGCACGCCAGATCCTGCAAGGTCGAGAGTGACGTTGAAGTTATCTGCAACCTGATAGAGAAAATGGCTCGCATCAGCAGCTTCATTTCCCCCGCTGCGGTCGTAAGTGCTGCGCATGTAGGTGCGTGCGCCTATGCGCAGGTAAGGCCAACGCTCCCACATCCGCAAAGCGTCCAGGCCCACTGGAATCATCGGCGGCTCAGAAGCTCCACGTTCCTCGGCCGCCGAAGGCGTACTGTTCCTGCCGGCGTTCCTCGCGGGGAGCAAACTCGAAGCATCTCGGCCCTCAATGCCGAGAAGCATTAACCGCATCACCGTCGTGCTTTCAGAGGTTGGGGACAAAACAGAGTGAATCACCAGAAACGCGGAGACCACTCCGGAAAACGCCAGGGAAAAGAGCGTTGACCGCACCAAGCTTCTTATAGCTGGCGCCCTGATTTCTTGCTTGCCACTGTCGCTAGCTTCAGTTAAAAGCAAACTACTAAGTCCTTTGCGGATTGTCGGTGCCTCGTGACGTGGTGAGCCCACTTTCGGGCATCGACCTTGAGGACCAAGCGAAACGGATACGAATAATCGCCGCCGTTGGGCGAGGCAATGCGGAGAAAACCTTAAATTAAATTAGGTTGGCGCAAATTACCTAGATTGGGTATTCCCTGGCGACCTTGGTGTCCCCAAGACCCTGGCCCCGACGAGATACAACGAATTTGGTCCTGGCGTCAGACTCGCACATTCGCCTGGCTTTAGCAACGGGGCGTTGGAGCAAACGGATTTCGGTTTCCCTGTTCGCAGATGCCTGACGGCCTTACCGGAGAAGTGACGTACTAGGTGCAAGATGTTTAGCTTCCGGACTGATCAGGCAGGTTGGATTGCGCTCTCGACAGCTTCGCCACGGTCTGGTATATCTGCCGTGCTTTCATGTCGATGGAGAAATCACCATGCAACTGCGCAAGCGCCTAATCTGGGTCTTTTTTCTTCTTGCTCCCGCGGTTCGCTTACAACTCGGTGCTACGCCAAGGCCGGAAAAGGAACAGCATCGGCTCTATGTCGCGGTTCCGGGCATTCGCAATGACCTGGAATACGGCGGCGTCGGCCTTTTGGTCTACGACATCGATTCTGGCTATAAATTCATAAAGCGAATTCCAACCTGGGACGTGCCCCCGGGCCAGGCGGCTGAGAACGTAAAGGGTATCGCTGCAAACGCGAGGACTGGCAAGCTCTACGTCAGCACGATAAAGCGTGTAGCCTGCTTTGACCTCACTACGGAAAAGAAAGTCTGGGAGAGGACCTACGACGGCGGCTCTGATCGCTTAGCCATCTCTCCCGACGGAAAAATACTCTACGTGCCTTCTCTCGAAGGCCCCGATTGGAAGGTCGTGGACGCAGAGACCGGAGAAGTACTTACAAAGATCAACCTCGATTCCGGTGCGCATAACACGATTTACGGACCCGATGGCTCCCGTGTTTACCTTGCCGGCTTGCGCTCGCCCATCCTTTCTGTGGCGGACACGAAAACCCACACCGTTGTGAACCAGATAGGTCCCTTCAGCAATTCGATTCGCCCCTTCACCATCAATGGGAGCCAGACGCTTTGCTTCGTCAACGTCAACGAGTTGCTCGGCTTTGAGGTGGGTGACTGCAAGACCGGAAGGATGCTGTATCGCGTCGAGGTAACCGGCTATCAGAAAGGTCCGACCAAGCGCCATGGCTGCCCAAGCCATGGCATCGCGCTTACGCCCGATGAAAAAGAGCTGTGGCTTGCCGATAGCGCCAACAGCAGCATCCACGTCTTCGATGTCACCGTAATGCCGCCCAAGCAGAAGACAAGCATCAAGCTGCGCGACCAACCCGGCTGGATCACCTTCAGCATCGACGGCGCGCGCGCTTATCCCTCCACCGGCGACGTCATCGACACCAGCACCAAACGCATTGTGGCCACACTCGAAAGCGAAACGGGAAAACACGTCGAGAGCGAAAAATTACTGGAAGTCGTCTTTGCCGGAGGCCGCCCCGTTCGCGCCGGCGATCAGTTCGCCATCGGCCACAAGCCATGATTGTTTAAGGCTCTGCGCCTCGAAGCTTGGGGATGGGCGATTCCTCGAAGTTCGCACTGACTCGCCACGTCCACGTCCGGATTAACGCACTAATCGGAAGTCAAAATGCTTCCAAAAACCACTTCCTCGGTAACCCAAATTTCCGGGAGTCGACCACATTTCCGTTTTCAACGGGAGCCGCGTGTTTTTATTTCGTAGGGTCCGGTGCTGCTGCGTTCAGTGCAATCTCAAGGTGGCAGTGCGGCGTCATCAACTCGACCCGCTTCTCTTGCTCCTCGACATATTGCCTGAGACGTTCGCGTTCAGTTTTGCCTTTTTGCGGTCCATACGCTTGCGGCTGTTGCATGGCCCGCAAGGTCGAGGTGTCCATTCCGAAGAATCCCCGTCCGGATTTATCCATCGCCTCTAAGCGCCGCTTATTTAATTCTGTCAACACCGCCGCGACCGGGTGATCGTTCGTGGAGTCTGCCAGAGCATTTCGTATCAACTCGTCTGCTTCCTTCATCTCCTTCAACGCCCCCTGCCGATTAGCGAGCGTCCGCTTGAAAGCATCCTTGTCCTGTTCGTCGTAGGTGCCGTCAGTGTAGAAGACTGCACCGGCAATCGCGTCCACGTCCGAGGCGCTGTCGATTCCCGTCAGAGTTTTGTCGCGTGTTTCGCCTGCGAGGAAGATGCCGTAGCCTTTGGGGAAGATTGCGTTGGCACTATTTTGCTGCCGTGTGCTTTCCGATGCGCCGGGGTCTTTTGCCATTTGGCTAGTGATTAGCAGGCCCAACATATCCTCCATCGATTCCGACCGGCCATTCTCGTCCAGAGTCCCGTCTGGCTTCTTGTGCCGGATGATGATGGTGTAGCTGGTGATGTCTTTGCCCGAGTTATTGAGGGCGTGCAAAACAAGCACCTTCGGCTGCGCGTAGTAGTCCGACGTAATCACCACCGGCACCGTCTGCCCCCGCGCCGGGGAAGCTCCAAGCGAAAATGCGACGCACAACACTGCCAAAATTGTTGATTTCATGTTCGTCCTCCGATCTGCCTCGCAAATTCATGCACGTCAAACGCGAAGCGAGGGAACGGTCCGACCAATCCAGAGAGTATCAGGGCCATTTGGAATGGACAATCCGGAGCAAGTACTGATTAACCGTTCGCGCGGGCCTCGAGGGGATAGACTGGTTTGACACTGAATTTGATTTTCGCGCCCGCAACAGTGCCGCCCATCTTGATGCGATTTGCAGAAGTGTCGGAAGGGGCGCCGACGCCTGAAAGTTCTGCCGGCTGCACTGTCTCCGCGGAAGTCAGGAGCAGACTGCAGTTCGGAGAGGAAGGCAGGCAAGAAAGTCTCCCTCTGCGGATAAGCTGGAGTTCTGTGGCTTCGGGAAAGCAATCGGGGAATGAAGCTGCTTCAATATCCGTGGAGAGTTGAGTGAGCTCATCTTCTCCTGTGATGAATTTCACTGCACGAACTTTCGGCCCAGGCGATAAGAGAATCCAAAACTCGGCTATTCCTTCTGTTTGATGCGAGTTCTTGGATTTGAATCGTCCGTGCTTCCTTGAGTTGCGGTTTTGCTTGTTCGGCCAGTGCGTCAATGTCGCTGTCGCTGCCGAGAAGTGAGGCAAGACGCCCTCGAGTCTCCGGCATCGGATTGGTGGTAGCGAGTGCTAGCTCGTACAGGTGAATCGCCTCTGCTTTGCGGCCTTGCTTTACGTAGATTTGTGCCAGGTGATCACAGACTTCGCCTGTGGAATGCAATAGCCATGCACTTTTTACGTATTTCTCAGCTTCAGACAGCTTGCCCTGTTGAAATCGGATCCACCCGAATGTATCCCCATAGGCACCGAGAGATGCAGTGTGGCGAACATCTTCATTGGTGACATGATCGAGAGAAGTGCTCTGCATCTGCAGGACAGTCGCCGCGATCGCGGATTCCGCATACTTCTGAGCCTGGTCCAGGTCCAAATTGTCGAGTGCCATCTCGTAGGCGGCCGCGTTCCACCGGAAGGGAACCGGCTGAAGCTCCACGGATCGCATGAAAGATTTTGCCGCTTTTTCGGGCTGGCCCGTTTTTGCGTACGCCCGACCCAAATTGAACGGCACGGCAGGATCCTCCGGTGTAATGGACGCCGCAGTCTCTAATTCGGGTATGGCTTTTTCATATTGCTGAAGCAGGATGTAGACTCTGCCAAGATTCGCGTACGCCCATTGATCTCGCGGTTTGATCTCGATTTGTTTCTGATACTGAGGAATCGCTTCTTCGTACTTTTTCTGTCCCGCTAGAGCTTGGCCAAGATTGTTATAAGCAGCAGCGTCGGAAGGGTTCAATGCGATCGCTTTTCGGAGAGCGAACTCTGCCTTGTCATATTTTCCGAGCGTGTTGTAGGTCCAGCCGAGATAATTCCAAGCGAATTTGTGATTCGGATCCTTGGCGACGGATAGTGTTGTGGTTTGAGGACACCCTTCCAGCCTTGATGCTCGTTTTCACTTTCATGGTCTGTCTCCTCTCTCAGAGTTATTGAGGTTCTTCCCTCTGTCTCTAACAGCGCAAAACAGCGGCCGTTTTAATCATCTGCGCGTGAAATAAATTTGCAGAGAGTACAAGGTTCCTAACCTGCTGATTTGCATTGGTTTTCGCAATGTTTTCGCATTTGACAGCAGATTTAAGAGGCGCTAGGCTACGCCCCCCCAGGGACGTTTCCCATCCCAGAGAACCCCCTGTGGAGCATGAGCCTCCAAGCGAGGGCACGCAGTTGTTGCAGGTATGGCGGGGGCGGGTGTCTGCAAGGCACTCGACGCCCTGCTCCCCCTGGTCTACAAGGAATTGCATCGTGCGGCCCACTTCCAACTGAGGAACGAACGGCCAAACCACACGTTACAGAGCGCCGCTCTGGGGCATGAGGGGTACCTTCGGCTGGTCGGGATGAGCCGTCTCCAGGGGAGCCGCACTCATTTCTTTGCCATTGCCGCCCAGCTTATGCGCCAGATTCTGGTCGGCTATGCGCGCCGCCACGGTGCGGCGAAGCGCGGTGCCAGCGTCCCCAAGCTCTCCCTCGAGGAAGGGACGATGATGTCCCGCCGAAAAGATATCGACATTGTGGCCTCGATGATGCTCTTATAGGTCTGGCCAAAATCGATCCGCGCCAGAGCCGAGTTGTAGAATTGCGTTTTTTTTCCCGGGCTCTCCTTGAAGGTTTCTGAGGCACTGGAAATTGCTCCGGCTACAGTGGAGCGAGATTGGACGGCTGCCCGTGCATGGATGCATCGGGAGATCTCCAGGAATTCCCACGTATGAATACCGAGCGTTGGGCGCGGACCAAACAGATTTTGGAAGAAGCGCTCCGGATAGCGCCTGAGCAGCGGCCAGCCTATCTGGACTTGGTTTGCGGCGCGGATAGCGAAATGCGCGCCGAAGTAGAATCGCTCATTGCTTCCCACGCGCAGGCAGGCAGCGAGTTTCTCGCGGCAGCCGCTCCGGAACTTCTGAATCTTAGTTCCTCTGTTAAGCTGCCCAGGCTGCCGCTGAACCAGCTAATTGGACATTACAGGCTGGTCGAAGAAGCCGGCCGAGGTGCGATGGGGGTGGTGTACAAGGCTGAGGATACGCGTCTGCACCGCTTCGTGGCATTGAAGTTTCTTCCGGAAGAAGTCGGAGAGAACTCGGTAGCCTTAGCACGGTTTCGCCGTGAGGCAGAGGCCGCGTCTGCCCTGAACCATCCCAATATCGTTACCATCTACGAAGTCGGGCAGGACGGTTCCACTCACTACATTGCGATGGAGCTGATAGAGGGGAAGACGCTGCGCGAACTGCTTGTCGCCAGCTTGCTGCCAATGCGAAAAGCAATTGAAATCGCGGCGCAGGTTGCGGACGGGCTGGCCAAGGCGCATGAAGCGGGCATCGCGCACAGGGACTTAAAGCCCGAGAACCTGATGGTCTCTGACGATGGATTCGTCAAAATCCTCGACTTTGGCCTGGCAAAGCTCGCGTCGACCAGCGGAGAGCTGTCGGATACGGGCACTCTGTCCGCGTCGCAGACTCAACCGGGCGTGATTCTCGGCACGGTGCAGTACATGTCACCGGAGCAGGCCAGCGGCGGTCAGCTGGATTTCCGGTCAGACCAGTTCTCGTTCGGTCTGGTGCTTTACGAGATGGTGACCGGAAAACGCGCCTTTCCGAGAAGCACAGCAGCGGAGACCCTGGTGGCCATCCTTCGGGAACAGGCCGAACCGATCGCAGTGCAAAACCATGACGCCCCCGCTCCGCTGTGTTGGGCTATCGAGAGGTGCCTGGCAAAAGAGCCGGATAAACGCTACACCTCTACCCGAGATCTCGCACGGGAACTTGCAACGATACGCGACCGCTTCTCGGAAAAGCTAGTTATGCATGTGGAGCCCCGTCCGACCAATATTCCTGTGCAACGGACCCGGTTTGTGGGGCGAGAGAAGGAAGTAGCTGCCGCCAAAGAACTCCTGCTGCGTCAGGATGTGCGCCTTGTGACGGTCACGGGTCCAGGTGGGATCGGCAAAACGCGTCTCGCAGTGGAAGTGGCGCGCGGCCTTATCGAGCGGTTTCCAGGTGGGGTCCATTTTGTCCCCCTCTCCTCGCTAAGCGATCCGGGCTTGATCGCTTCCGTGATCGTTCAGACGTTGGGGATCCGGGAGGTGGGAGGTCAGTCGCCGCTCGAAATACTCAAGAAGAATTTACAGGATTCATTGCACGCACCAATGCTGCTCCTGCTGGACAACTTCGAGCACCTGATTCAGGCGGCGCCTACCGTGGCAGAGCTCCTGGGCATAGCTCCCGATCTTAAAATCCTGGTAACGAGTCGCGCAGCGCTGCACGTTTACGGAGAACATGAATTTCCGGTGCCGGCGCTTGCGGTGCCGGATTCGCGGTCCATGCCTCCGGTTGAGGTCCTGTCACAGTACCCTGCGGTCGCGCTGTTCATACAACGCGCCGTCGCCGCCAAGCCAGATTTTGAGCTTAACCGAGAAAACGCGCTCGCCGTCACCGAGATTTGCGCCCGGTTGGACGGTCTGCCTCTTTCGATCGAGCTCGCGGCCGCCCGGGTCAAAGTTCTTTCGCCCTCTTCCATGCTGACACGCCTGGCGAGCCGGTTGCGGCTATTGACAGGCGGCGCACGGGACTTGCCGACACGACAACAGACTCTTCGGGGCGCAATCGACTGGAGCTACGACCTTCTGAATGCTGCCGAGCAAAAGCTTTTCCGAAGATTATCGGTGTTCGTGGGGGGATGTACTCTGGAGGGCGTGGAAGCTGTGTGCGACACCAAAGGCGATCTCGATTTGGACCTGCTCGACGGTATGACATCCATGGTGGACAAAAGCCTGCTTCAGCAGGTTGAGCAAGCGAACGGTGAATCGCGGTTCGTGATGCTGGAAACGATTCGCGAATACGCTCGGGAAAAACTGGAGGCAAGCTTGGAGGACGCCTTGACGAAGCGCGCCCATGCCGCCTACTGCCTGGTGCTGGCAGAAGAAGAGGCTACAGACCAGAGCGGCGCGGAACGAGCGGAATGGCTGGAACGCTTCGCGTTAGAACATGACAATTTTCGCGCGGGCCTTGAGTGGCTAACAGAAACCGGAGATGCGGAGTGGGGCCTGCGCCTCGGCGCGGCCCTGTTTCACTTCTGGGAGACGCGCGAGTATCTCGCCGAAGGTAGGAACAGGCTGGGCAAGCTGCTGACGATGGCAGGGGCAGCAGCTCCCACGAATGCGCGCGCGCGTGCTCTTTTTGCCGCAGGCGTGCTCGCGGGCGAGCAGGGAGATTACGCCTCGGCGGATGTGCTCATCAGGGAAAACCTAGACATCGCGCGTCAGTTGCGTGACAAGCAGGGCGTCGCCGTTTCTCTAAACGCGCTGGCGGTCCATGCTCGGGACCAGGGTGCCGTCGCCGTTGCGCACTCTCTGTTCGAAGAAAGCCTAGCGCTGTGGAGAGAATTGGGCGACCAGAAGGCTGTCGCTCGTTCTCTCAGTAACCTGGCGAATGTCGTCAAATTGCAGGGTGACTATGGCCGCGTGCGCTCCCTTTACGCGGAGTGTCTCTCAATCTTCCGAGGCCTGGGAGATCGGACAGGTGTCGCCTGGTCGCTGAACTACCAGGGGGATGTCGCACGCGATCACGGTGATTCCGCGGCCGCGCGAACATTGTACGAACAGGGCCTGACAATTTTCCGGGAACTGGGTGACCGCTGGGGCATTGCTGGCACATTGGCTGATCTGGGAAGCTTGGCGAGGGAACAGCGGAATTATCCAGTAGCGCACTCTCTGTATCGGGAAAGCATAAAAATTTTCCAGGAACTGGAACATAAGCGCGGAATTGCCCGCCTGCTGGAGTGTTTCGCGTGCTCAGCGGCGGCACAACTCGAAGCAGAGCGTTCGCTGCGGCTGGCAGGAGCAGCGGCGGCGGTGCGCCAAAGCATTGGTGCTCCGCTCACGCCCGCAGAACAGGCCAAGCTGGAATCCGCTTTGGACCCGGCACGGCAGGTATTGACCAACACAGCAGGCACGACGGCCTGGTTAGAAGGTTGGGCGATGCCGGTCGAGAAAGCTGTTGAGGACGTGCTGATGCCATATGCTGCGGCTCGCTCGGTTGCGGCCACGGGCCCAGACGACCGAGCCACATGATTGGTGTCCAACTGCTTAGGCCCCCAGCCCCCGGCGCATTCCAACCGACGCTCATTCCGCAGTTGTCGGGTCGATCATTCTGCGGACTGCGGAGATGCGATTCGCGGGGAAGCCTCCCCTTCGCGCGTGTTCCTTGACCGTCGCCTCGTCCGGAGCGAGGTAGACGCAGTAAACCTTGTCGCCGGTTACATAGCTATGGAGCCAGTGGATCTCGGGACCCATTGCCTTCAGAACGCTGATCGACTTTTGGGAGATTTCCCGCAATTGGGCGTCGGATAGTTTCCCGGCTCCCGGTATTTCGCGTTCGATGACGAATTTGGGCATGCGCGTACCCCTGAGGCGCATATATGCTAACAAGCAGATGGAACGGTTTCAAGACCGCTTCGCCGAAGCTGCCCAGGTCAGCGAATAATGGCCGAGAGTGAAAGAACGAGGTTGCCATGGATCTTCGATCGCTTCAGAAACCACTGAAAGAGCAATACCGCAAGGACCCAAATGCTTCGCAAATCACTCTCCGGGCGAAAGGCAGGCAGACGGATGTTCCGGTTACATGCTCGGTCGATATCGGACGAGCCATATACAATGCCGAAGCCCACAAGGGAGTCGGAGGTGGCGGTACCGGCGCCTGTTCCGGCGACCTTTTGCTTGGGGCTCTGGCGGCTTGCGCGCAGATCACCTGTCAGATGGTCGCTGCGGCTATGGGCATACCAACCGAACGTATTGAGGTCACCGTGGAGGGAGACTTGGACCTTCGAGGCACCCTTGGCATATCAAAAGACGTGCCCGTCGGCTTTGAGAGCGTTCATCTCCATTTTGATGTTGCTGCGCCTAAGGCAACCCCGGAACAACTGCGCGGATTGCGAGAGAAAACAGAACAGTATTGCGTGGTGATGCAAACATTGCTCCGACCACCGGCACTCCACACGGAGTGGCTCGGGGCAGGATAAAGCACGAATACGAGTTAAGCCATGGCATAGTCGGCACAATTCCAAAAGCGATGCGTAGAACGCTTCAATGCGGCTGGCTGAGCTGCTTCAGCTTCTGCTCCGCGCTGTCGCGGATCGCCTTGCGTCGATCTTCCGGATCGGTGATGTCGTGCGCCAGCAGCTCAATCGCCTTCTGCGCATTCTGCCGCGCCAAATCGTTCTGCCCGTCGGCAAGGTACGCGTCGCCGAGGCTGTCGTAAACATTGGGTGAGTCGGGATAAAGGCTGGCGTTGACCTTGAGAATGGCGATCGCGCCCTTTTTGTCGCCGTTCTGAAGATGATCATAGCCGAGGCGATTGAGAACCAACTCGGAAACCGCCGCGCCATTCGGATTTTTGCCAAAGGCTTGGGCATAGAGCTGCGCGGCGTTGGCCGCGGCGCTGGGCTGGTCGAGCGCGTCGAGAAATTGCGTCTTCGGCGACGCGTTCGGCGAGGCTTTCGCCGTAGCGACGTTGGGCGAACGAACTGTGATCTTGACCCAATCCACAATCGTCGTCGGAAGCTCCGGGTGCGCGGCGAACATCTCCACGCCGTGCCCGCCGGTCTTGTAGCGCACGAATTTCGTGTGCGGATTAGTCGAAAACGTGGAAAGCCATTGCATCAGGTCGGAGACGCCGGGATCGGCATCGTCTTCGGCGGTGGCGAGGAGCAGTGGCAGCGACGGATGTGCGCGCAAAAAATTGCGCCCCTCCGTGTCGGTGATTTCCGAGAGCAGCACCAACGCCTTGATTTCGGGGTGCTCCATCGCCAAGTGCACGGATTGGTTGACGCCGCAGCTCGCCCCGCCCGCGGCGAGAATGCCTGGAGAGACGGTTGGTTGCGCGACCAGGAATTTGTAAGCTGTTTCCACGTCCAGCGGCATCTTTTCGTTGAACACCGCGTTGATCTGTTCCGGCGTGAGCTTGTCGATCGGCGTGCCTTCCGAATCGCCGTAGCCGCGCAAGTCCACCGTCATCACATTCATGCCGGCCGCCGTCATGCGCGTCGCAAGGTCGTCCCACACCTTGCGCTGCCGGTTGCACTGATGCAGCAGAAGCACGCCGGGCCCTGACGCCGCGGCGGCAAAAAATGTCCCCTTGAGCTTGAGCCCGTCGGGAGCAATTAGGTCAACGACGTGCGGCGCCGGCGCCTGTTGCACTGCGACGGCGAAAGCGGAGACTAGTAACATAAAAAGCGTTTTGCAAAGGTTACCTTCCAGCATGCAGAACCTCCAGGGCGGGTTATCTATTTTGACTCAACCCACACTCGAGCGTGAGCGCAATCGCACAGTGGCCAAAGTCGCGAAGTTTCACATCGTTTTAGTACGAACATGTCCGATTACACAATCGGTGGATTGGCGTCACTCGTAGCGCAGGGCGACCATCGGATCGACCTTCATGGCGCGGCGAGCCGGGATGTAGCTAGCCAGAACGGCCACACTGAGCAGGAATCCGGGAACGCCCAGGAAAGCCGCGGGATCTGCGGGACTAATGCCATATAGAAAACGCAAGGAGACGTCCCAGGGCAAAAGCGCTGTCAGAGCCCAAGCGACAGCGGCGCAGCCCGCGATGCCAATCAACGCGCCGATCGTCACGGGACGCATCGCCTGGCGCAGAACGAGGCTCAGGACATCGCGCTGGGCCGCTCCCAGCGCCATGCGGATTCCAATTTCGCGCACGCGCCGGCTCACCACATAGGAGACCAACGCATACACGCCAATGGCGGAGAGGAGCAAGGCGAGGGCGCTGAGGAATCCGGACAGAGTCGAAAAAATCCGCCCCGGCGTCAGCCAGGTCTTGAGATTTTCTTCAAGAGGAGCGATCTCCACGGCGAGTTCCGGATCGACGCTGCCAACGATGGCGCGGAGGTCATCCATTCTGGGCGCGCTTGCGGTGCCAGAAATCAAGACGCGCAGATCCAACTGCTGTTTGGGACCAGCCGGAAAATAGGCGTAAAATCTGTTGTCGGCGCGGCCCAGGTAGGAGACCTGCGCATCTTTCGCCACGCCCACAACCTCGTAGCTGGTGTCCTTTCGAATGAGGTTGCCCGCGGCATCCTGATAGCCGGCGTTCAAACGAATCGTCTTGCTGATGGGATCCTGATTCGGCCAGAGAAGGCGGGCCGTTGATTCCGGGAGGATCACCAGGGGAGCGTCGGCTTGATTCTCCGCCTCGGTGAAATTACGGCCACGCACGATCGGAATGCCCAGCAGCGGAAAAAATGCCGGCGAGACGTAGTTGTACTCGACAGCCGCGTGCTCTTCACGGCCCGCGATCAAGAGGTCCGTGACACGGTGATTGTCGTCGAGCGGGACGGCGCTGGCTTGCGCTACTCCCCTCACGCCGGGGAGCGCGGCGATTCGCTGAACCAACTGCCGCTGCAACACTTGCGCTCGCGCATTGTTGTATCCAGCAGCGGTGAGATCGAAGGAGAGCACGGCGACATTCTTCATGCGGAAACCAGGTTCAACAGTTTGTGCGCGGTGAAGACCCCGCAGCAAAAGCCCCGCAGCGAACAACAAGATCATGCAAGCGGCAACTTGCGCCGCCACGAGCGCGCCGCGCAAGAAATTTCTCGAGCGGGGCTTGTCCTCGGAGCCTGCACTTTCGCCCTTCATCGCGAAATTGAGGTCTGCTCGCGAAGACTGGAGCGCTGGCACCAGGCCGAAAGCGACCCCGGTAAGCAAAGTCAATCCAAGGGCGTAGGCCAGAACGTGAAGATCGGGATGGATGTTCAGCGCCACAGGCCAATATCCGGCGGAAACGTGGGATTGAAGAAATCGCACCAGGCCCACGGTGGACCAGAACGAGATCAGCGAACCCAGCAAACCGGCCAGGGCCGCGACCAAGAGACTTTCGGTCAGCAGTTGCGCGATCAGGCGTCCTTGGCTGGCGCCCATCGCGAGCCTCACCGCAATTTCTTTGCGGCGTCCCGTGGCGCGTGCGAGCAGCAGACTGGCGACGTTCGCGCAGGCAATCAGCAGGACCATGCCAACGGCAAAGAGAAGGGCGCCGCCCATGCTCAGCAACACGAATCGCTCTTCAGGGACAGAGAACATCGTGGCTGTATCGATTGAAAGCGTGGTGATGCGCCCCGGATCACGCAGATCGATTTGGGCGGCGATTACCGCGAGATCAGCGCGAACTTGTTTCAAGGACATACCGGGCTTCATGCGCCCGATGAGTCCGAGCCAGCTTTGAGAATCGTCGGCCAGGCGATCCGGCTCATGGAGGAGAGTACTCTGCAACGTCAAGGGCGCCCAAAACTGCGATGGCACCGGCTCGCTACCTTGAAACCCCGGAAGGGCGATCCCAACAACCGTGAACGGAACGCGATTGAGCGTGATTGGCTTTCCAACGATCGAAGGGTCTGCACCGAACGCTCGGCGCCACAGGGCCTCACTCAGTACCACCACGGGAGCTGTGTTTCCCGCGGAGCATTCCGCGTCGGTGAAACCACGGCCAAGAGCAGGAGGCATTTCCAGCACGTCAAAATAGTTGCAGGAGGTAAGCGCTCCGAGAAGATGCTGCGCATGCGCTCCGCCCAGATTCACCTCGATGAAAGGTGCATAGGCCAGAAGGCCGGTGAAGACGTGATTCTGTTCGCGGTAGGCCCGGTATTCGGAATAGGAAAAAAAGCTGGCATTCTCCCGAACATTGCGATGAATGGAACCATCGAGCTTGCGGTAGGTTTGCGACACGCCGAGGACTTGGTCCGCATGCGGAATGGGCAGAAGACGCAGAGCTGCGCCATTTAGAATCGTGAAGATGCCCGTATTCAAGCCGATGCCGAGCGCTAAAGTAAGCACGGCAACGGCGGTGAATCCCGGAGTCTTCCGCAGCGTGCGCGCACCAAAGCGCAGGTCCCGCAGAAACTTTTCGAGCAGGGGCAAGACCTTGTTATTGGACTTGAATCCTAGCATCATAGGGGCCTTATAGCCCTTCGCTTTTCTTTCGTCAATAGTTTTCCAGAAATCTTATATCCCATGCCTGAAGGCAAGGGGCTTTACGGCTCCCCTCGGTAAACAAATACCCATATTTCAACTAAAAGTGCTGAAAGTCTCTCGGCTGGGAAAACAGAAACGGGCCGCTCGTGGCTAGCTCTTGAGATAGATCGCGCCAATTTCAAATGCTTCCTCTGGGGTTCCCTGAAACGTGCCGTTGCCGAACACGCATGGCTCGTACTTCTCGTGACTATAAGTGTAAAACGCCATGGTCCACGCCTCCTCGTCGCCAAAATATCGCAGCCGGCAGAGGTGTAGCGGGACAACTTGCCGGGGCTCGGTGTAGGCATCGATGTAGCACAGCGCGCCGCGGAAGCGAATGTCGAGACGAGTGAACTTGCCGTCGTAATGGGCCTGGGCGTAAGCTCGGATTCTCCGTTCAGTGCGCAGCCGAACCGCGGGACGGATCTTGACGCCTCCAACATGAGGATTGTAGACCCAGGTGCGCATCGGATCACTTCAGAGGCGGACCCATCGTTTCGACGTGCATGTTGTCGCTTCGCTCATCATAGCCGGCGATTTCTGACATCTCAAGGGGCACGGCCATGCCCGTGGACAGCGTCTGCTTGTATGCCTGTACTGTAGAGTAAGCCCTGAATGGTTGCTGGGGCCGTCGCCAAGACTTCTCGCACGCTGGAGTTTCCCCGGTGTCAGGGCGTACCAGTTTCTCTGCGCGGATCGGCAAGGGAAACAATCCTGGTCGGCACGAGTCGAGAGTTTTGAGTTTTGGGGGAGTTTTTGGCGCTGGTGCTTTTCGGCACACTCTTTTTAGCCCACCTTCCTACTTAGAGCCAACCGCATTTTGGGTAGGACGTTCGTTTGCGGGAAAAAACCCTAAGCTGCAGACTCAATGAGCCTGACGCAGAATGAAATGTTCAAGGAAGGGCCCTAACAGCATTTGAATCATCTAGTTCCGTTGGCTAGGAAGCGCCGCGATGCTTCACGGTTCAGAGTGCGTTTGCCAGTAGGCCTGATGGCCAAGGTAGTCATCATCGGCCAAATTGGAGATGATTAGCCTCTTCAACTCCAGTGGGTTGATCTTGGCTTGACGTTTAAAGACGACTTTCTTCACAGAGATTGCTTCCACTTACCCTTGCGCGACGGCTCCGCAACGGAACAGCCGCAAACAGCTTTCGAGTACCTCTGACTCAGAGTAAACTGCAGTGTCCGCGCTGTAACGCTAGGGAAGACACTCGATGATTAGGGCAAGAACTGTCCCAACCGCGTGCAAACCTTGGGTGGCTGGCGCTTTCAGGCGTAGTTTTTGTGCAGTCGCGTTTCTCCTTCTTCCTAGCGCTGTCCTTTCCAGATACCAAACGCCTTCCAACGCGACACAAGATAGCGGAGCTGAAATGCACTCGGCGGAGGGGCTCGCGCTCGCAAGGGCTGGAAATCTTCAGTCAGCGGAAGTGGAACTTCGAAAAGCAGTAGATCTGGCGCCGGCTAACGAGGGCTGCCTCGTAGATTTGGCCACCGTTCTCGCAATGGAAAAGAAGTTTGACGAATCAACATCGTATTTCCGGCGAGCGCTGAAAATCAATCCGCGCGACGTGTTGGCCCGACGGTATCTTGGGGCTAATCTTTGGCAGTTACACCGCTACGCGGAGGCTCGGCAAAATCTTCGAATTCTTCTCAACACGAATCCGAACGATCCGCAGGCATTGCTGCTCCTTGGCATGGTCTCGGAGAATACCGGAGACTACGCCACGGCCGCCAAGATGCTCGCGTCCGTACCGACGTTGGTGCGTGCGCAACCGGAATCCGTCGCAGCCCTTGCGAGGTCCTACTATCACATCGGTGAAACCGAGAAAGCGCGAGCGTGGCTCGACGAACTACAGAACCACCAGGCTGGAATTCAGGCTGCATTGCTCGGAGCACAGATCGCTGACGAAATGCAGGACTACAAAACAGCCGAGGCGCTCTTGTCTTCCGTGGCCCCGCGCTATTCTGATCGGAACGAACTACGGTACCGAATTGCCCTGGTGAAATTCCATGCGCAGCAGTTCGAGGAGAGCAGGCAGCTCCTTCAGGAGCTCATGGATGATGGCTACAGGACCGGTGAAGTAAATCGGTTACTCGCATCGTGCTTTCGGGCGCAAAACCGCCACGAGGAAGCAATCCATACGCTTCAAGAAGCCATCGAGCTCAATCCACTCGATGAGACAAGTTATCTAGACTTGGCAAGCATCCTTCTCGATCAAAAGCGGATTTCTCAAGCTATGGATCTTGCGCCGCGCATGGCTAAAGCGTTCCCGCATTCTTCCCGCGTGTTCGTCTCAAAAGGATCGATTGAACTTGGTGCAAATGACTTCATCGATGCTGTCAGCTCCTTTACCCGCGCCGCTCAACTCGAACCCAACAGTCCGGACGCGACGATTGGCCTCGCAAGAGCGGAAGCCAACGCAGGGATGACCGAGCGAGCGAAAGCAACTCTTGATAGTGCCATCGGACGATTTCCTGAAAAGGCCCCCTTTGAACTTGAACTGGGCCAGGTGTTGCTGAAAGAAGCTGAAACTGGTGACAAAAACGCCGCCGTCAGAGCTGAACA
The DNA here is from genome assembly GCA_003224085.1 of Acidobacteriota bacterium. Taxonomy (GTDB): domain Bacteria; phylum Acidobacteriota; class Terriglobia; order Acidiferrales; family UBA7541; genus Acidiferrum. The sequence goes on from QHYK01000041.1 coordinate 136,137, forward strand.
ACTCTTCAATTCTGCCGTGGCGCACGACGACAAGCTTGCTGAGGCACATTATGAGCTTGGAGAGCTCGCCCTCCATCGGGGCGAAACGGCCAGAGCCCTGATACACCTGGAAAAGGCCGCAAAACTGGTTCCCTCAAGTGCAAAGACGCATTTTGCCTTGTCACGTGTCTATCGCCGGTTGGGGAGAGAGAGGGAGGCAGCGGAGCAAGCAGCTCTTTTCGACAAATTGGGAGAATAGGAATCATGGCATGAGCTCGTCCTGTTACCGATCGTACCATCCAACGAATAGGGAGTGCTATCGAGCTCCGCGTCGCCTGTTTTTCCTGTCTCTGACGGCACTCCTTTCATTTACTTCCCTGACTTTTTTGCAGCATTCGCCGTCGCCGGCACACAAGGAAATCTTTAGCGACGTCACAGAACAGGCTCGTATTGTTTGGCGTCATTTCTCTGGGGAATCGCCCGACCGCTTTTTGATTGAAACCATGGGCGGCGGTGTGGCGTTTCTGGATTTCGATGGTGATGGTTACGAGGACCTCTTTTTCGTTAACGGCGGAGAAACTCCTCACGGCAAGAGTTCGTCCCCGATTCGCAACGCTCTTTATCGCAATCTCGGGAACGGAGAATTCGAGGATGTCGCCGCGAAAGCCGGAGTCGATCGCCTCGCTTTCTACGGAATGGGAGCGGCCGTCGGAGATTTCGATAACGATGGCTTTCCGGACTTGTACGTAACGGGATTCCCCTCGAGCGCGCTCTTTCACAACAATGGGGACGGCAGCTTCGCGGACATAACAGACCGCGCGGGAGTCAAGAATGCAGAGAGGTGGGCTGCAAGCGCCGCATGGTTTGATTTTGACCGGGATGGCTATCTGGATCTTGTCGTAACCAACTATGCCCAATTTTCCTTCGATGATGCCAAGCGATGCGAACTCCACGGCACGCGTACCTACTGCGAACAGAAGGCCTATGCCGGCATGCCCCTTACGCTGTATCACAACAATGGCGACGGCACCTTCACAGATGTGAGCGAGCACTCCGGATTGGCCGGCCTGGTGGGCCGAGCCTTGGGGGTCATCGCCGTCGACGTAAACGACGATGGCTGGACGGACCTGTTCGTCGCGCGCGACGCCTCCCCCAATTTACTTCTCATCAATCAGAAGGACGGTACGTTCCGAGACGCAGCGATACCCGCCGAGGTGGCCTACAACTCCGATGGGGTCGCGAAGGCGGGCATGGGCGTAGATGCTGGAGACTTTAATGGAGATGGGAAGCCGGATTTTGTCGTTACCAATTTTAACGACGAATATTCTTCTCTTTTTGTGAGCGGTCCTTCTCTGGTGTTCGACGACCGGACGATCGCCTCGAGATTGGCGGAATACACGAAGCCCTATGTAGGGTGGGGAATTCACTTCATCGACTACGACAATGACGGCAATTTGGATTTGTTGATCGCCAACGGGCATATTAACCAGGTAATTGAAGCCACACGCCTCGACGTAAAGTACATGGAGCTGCCCCTCCTTCTGCGCAATAACGGCAAAGGTGTTTTCCAGGACATGCGGGAGCAAGTCGGCGCGGTATTTCAGTCTGGCTACCGCGCCCGGGGCCTGGCCGTCGGTGACTTCGATAATGACGGTGGTGTGGACGCTGTCTTTACTCGACTCGATGGCAAACCCGTGCTTTTGCATAATAACGTGGGACAGAATCATAGCTGGGTTGGCTTTGAACTCCAGGGAACCAAAAGCAATCGTGACGCGATTGGCGCGAAGATCACGGTCGAGATTGGAAGCCGTAAACTTGTTCGTTGGATTACGGGTGGTGCCAGCTATCTCTCCTCGCATGACAAGCGCGTCGTTGTGGGTACACGCGACGACTCGTCGACCCTCATCAATGCCGAAATCCGCTGGCCCAGCGGAACGCTACAGCGCCTCGCAAGGCTCGAACGGAACCGGTATCACGAAATCGTGGAGCCCTCCGCGAACTAGGACGGACACGCGAGTAACCTAGAACTTGTCAATCTAAGGAGGTTGATCGAACAGACCGAACTAGGTCACGATCAGGACGACCTTTAACTAGCGGGAGTTTACTGCGGCGAAGCCCCCTGACGCGCTCTCATACCAGGTAAGCCTTTCTGAATAAACGATTTCGTGTGTCGAATGCCGACCCGAATATGTATTACCCTACGTTTATGGGAATACGTATTCTCCTAGACCGCTATTTTCCGCTTGACAACTGGAGTTGTCTGTTGTATGTATTCCCCTACTATGGCGACCATCATCGCCAAACAGAAAAGACGCAAGCTGTACTACTACGTCGTCGAATCCGCCCGCGTCGATGGCAAACCGCGTATCGTCAAGCAGACCTACCTGGGCACCGCCGAACGCGTCGCTGCGCTCATCCAAGATCGCACCGCCCCTCTGCCTTTGTCCGTCACCTGGGTGGATTTCGGCTTGCCCGGCGCCCTCTGGCTGGCCGCCCAGCAGTCCGGAGTCTGGGAGGTGTTGACTTCGCAGTGGCCGGAACCTCGCTCCGGACCTTCCCCCGCACACTATCTGCTGCTGGCCGCCATTCACCGCATCTGTCAGCCCGGGCCCAAGACGGAAGTAGAAGA